>CAYTGL010000022.1:0-42373 GCA_964437335.1 uncultured Chromatiales bacterium | reverse complement strand
GCCGGCGAGCGCCGCGGCGCCGAGCGGCACCAGTTACCCGATCGACCGCGCATATACCGCCGAGCTGCTCGGCTTCGACTCAGTCGCGGAGAATTCACTCGACGCGGTCAGCGACCGGGATTTCGCGATCGAGTTCTGCGCCGCGGCCGCGCTGCTGATGACGCACCTGTCGCGCTTCTCGGAAGAGCTGATCCTGTGGTCGTCGGCGCAGTTCGATTTCATCGAGTTGTCGGACCGCTACTGCACCGGTTCGTCGATCATGCCGCAGAAGAAAAATCCCGATGTGCCCGAGCTCGTGCGTGGCAAGGCCGGACGCGCGAACGGCAACCTCGTCGCGCTGCTGACGCTGATGAAAGGCCAGCCGCTGGCCTATAACAAGGACAACCAGGAAGACAAGGAGCCGCTGTTCGACACGGTCGACACCGTCAAGGGCTGCCTGATTGTCTTTGCCGGGATGCTTGCAACGATGGCGGTCAAACCGGCAACGATGCTGGAGTCCGCCCGCCGCGGCCATGCGACCGCGACCGACCTCGCCGACTATCTCGTGCGCAAGGGGATCGCGTTTCGCGACGCCCATGCGATCGTCGGTAAAGCGGTGCGTCATGCAATCGATGGCGGCTGCGAGCTCGGCGACCTCCCGCTCGACATTTTACGTGGATTTTCGACGACGATCGAAGAAGATATATACAAAGTTCTGAGTCTTTCGGGCTCTGTCGCCGCCCGTGACCATATCGGTGGCACCGCCCCGGCCCAGGTCCGCGCCGCGATCCGGCGCGCCCGCGCACGTCGCCCGTAACGGGGTCAGACCTGAATTTTCACGGATCTGGCCCCGCTGCGAGTGTGACCGCTGTAACATTTTCCACCCCCCCTGCCGATAACCAACCAGTTCCGCCGGTATTGTCCTAAGGGGGTTGCCTTGCCTGACTTCAGGGCCGTCAAGACGCGGTTTCTTGCCTTCAATCGTGACCGCCTGAACCGGATGCGGGAAAATCTCCGCGGCCAGCAGCGCGATATCGTCGAGTTGCTGCCGTTGCTGTTCCATGTCAATCACAGCGACCTGCCCGGCTTCGTCTCCGACACAACGGCGGTCGGGGTATCGGACTACACGCCCGGCAAACGCCTGCTCCAGAAAATCGCGAAGCTCGCCCCCGGTTTCGATTACCGAAGTCGCGCCCTGCCGCGTTACGACATCCATTCGCTGTTTCTGATGGGAAGCAGCGGGACGATCGCTTACTCGACCGAGAGCGATTTCGACATCTGGGTCTGCCATGACCCTGCGCTGTCGATCGTGCAGATCGCGGAACTCCAGCAGAAGGCGCGGGCCATCGAGAAATGGGCCGCGTCGTTCGACCTCGAAGCGCATTTTTTCCTGATGAACACCGAGCAATTCCGGGAGGGCCAGGTCATCGAACTGTCGGCCGAGAGCAGCGGCAGCGCCCAGCATCATTTGCTGCTTGACGAATTCTATCGCACCGGCTTGCTGCTCGCGGGGCGCTATCCGATCTGGTGGCTGGTGCCGCCCGAAGAAGAACCCGGTTATGAGGACTATACCCGCGGCCTGATCCAGGACGGGATCGTGCGGGAAAACGAGACGATCGATTTTGGCGGGCTGCCGCGGGCGCCGGCCGAGGAATTCTTTGGCGGCGCACTGTGGCAACTTTACAAGAGCATCGATTCGCCATACAAGGCAGCGCTCAAGCTGATGCTGATGGAGGTCTATGCCGCTGAATTCCCGGATGTCGACCTGCTGTCGATGCAGTTCAAGCGCGCGATTCACGAAGGCGACAGCGATCCGACACGGCTCGATCCCTATATCATGCTCGGCGCCAAGCTCGAGGCCTATCTGCGCGCGCACAACGACGAGGAGCGGCTCGCTCTGATGCGTCGTTGCTTCTATTTCAAGGTCAATGAACGCCTTGGGGATTCCGATACGTCGCGCAACGCGAGCTGGCGCCGCGAGGCAATGGCGGAACTGGCGCGGGGATGGGGCTGGACCCGCGATTACATGCAGCTGCTGGACAGCCGCCGGCACTGGAAGATTCACGAAGTGCTTGAAGAGCGAAAAAGCCTGGTCAGCGCGCTGACCCAGAGTTATCACTCGCTGTCACGATTCGCGCGTATGCAGAACATGCTCGCGCGGATCAACCAGAGCGATCTCAATATACTCGGCAGGAAACTCTATGCGGCCTTCGAGCGCAAGGCGGGCAAGGTCGACATTATCAATCGCGGCATCTCCGACAATGTACGGGAGAGCCATGTCTCGATCCATCAGCTCGGTGGCGGCAAGCAGGCTGGATGGGAACTCTATCGTGGCAAGGTACGGGCGGAGGATATCAACGGCAGCAAGCCGATGAAACGCAGCCGCGGCATCCTCGAACTGCTGGTCTGGGCCTGGCTCAACCAGCTGATCGACGAACAGACCGGCTTCACGCTGTACGCGCGCGACAGCGTACCGTCGCTGAACGAGATTCGTTCGATCGTCAATAGCCTGGACCATATCTTTCCCGGATCGCATCTCGCGCCGAGCACCTTCGAGGATCTGTCGCAAGCGCCGCGACTGGCGGACTTCAACGTGTTCGTCAACATTGGCATGCAGCCCGATACCATGCGATTGCGCGAGGGCAAGCACCTGACGAGCAACAAGACCGATGCGCTCAGTTACGGCGGCGTCTGCGAGAATCAGGTGCTGAAGCTCGAGCAACTGGTGCGGACGAGCTGGCAGGAAGTACTGAGCTATTCGCACGTCGGCGAGGAGGGCGTGATCGAATGCCTCGCGGCCTACCTGCGCTGGTCGCCTCCGTCATCCGGCGTCATGCCGTCGCGGGTCAAGGCCTGGTGCTTTTCATCGCTCCAGAGCATGTCGGTCATCCGCCGCATCGAAGAGCTGTTCACGGACATCGTCGACTGCTTCTACCGCAACAATCCGCATTACGCCAGGACGCGCTACATCCTGCTGATTGGCCAGAAATACCATGTGCTCTCGCTCGACGGTGACAACCTCGTGCACATGCGCATCGAAACCTATAACGAGCTGATCCAGTACCTGTCGCGGCCGCTCGCGACCTTCAGTCCGGTGCGCATCGATCGCTACGCGCTCGGCCGCGACATCCTGCCGATGATCTACCAGAACAATCGCCCCGGGGCGATCCAGATCTACTATGTCGAAGAAGGGCAGGCGATTTATCTCTATTTCATCGATGAACGTGGCTCGCTGTTCCATCGCCGCATCGCGAAGATGGATGTGCAGCTCCTGATCGGACAGTACCTGCGCTTCCTGCGCTCGGTAAGCGCGCGGCAGGGTATGCACGTCGCGGCCGGCGATGTCAAAGCCGCCGGCAATCCGGTGATCGAGGTGTTCCAGGCGCGCAAGAAATATTATGGCAAGAGCGTGCTCGTGCCTCACCAGGAAGAACCACCGGCCGGCGTATCACGTTATTTCAATGTCCAGGTCATCACCTCGCTCTCGCCCGCCAACCGGCCAGAATTCACGATCTATATCGACGACCGCGAATTCTCTTCGCTGGAATATGGTGACGAGCTCTATCGCCGGGTCGCCGCCCATATCCTCGAACTCAGAAAACACGGCCAGCGCTACCCGATCTATATCACCGATATAGATCTCGCCCCCGAGATCGTCGGCATGACCTCGGCGGCCCAGTTGCAGACCGTGCACTACCTCGACTACAAGAAACAGATCGAGGACAAGCTCAATATCGCGCTGGCATCGATGCTCGATGCGCTGGCGGCCGGGCGGGGAAGTTGAAACTCACGTAATCAATAGCGTTTGACCCTTTTGATCCTGCATCGGGATTTCTGTAAGCTTGAACCCCTGTTGCCGAATAACAGGGAAATCCCTTGATGAAACGTCGCGAACTGATCAAAAAGGCCGGCGCCGGCGCGCTCGCCGCCGGCCTCGGACTGGCGACCGCGGGCGCCTCGGCGCCGGCCGCAAACACCCGCTTCAACTGGCGCATGGTCACGACCTGGCCGCCGAATTTCCCGATTTTCATGGACGGCGCGAAGCGCTTCGCGGACGAGTTGCGCGAGATGAGCGGCGGACGACTCAACATCCAGGTATTCGCCGGCGGTGAGCTGGTCCCGCCGCTGCAAACCTTCGATGCGGTGTCGCAGGGCACGGTACAGGTGGGACATGGCGCAGCATATTACTGGGCCGGCCGGGTACCCGCGGCGCAGTTCTTCACCGCGGTCCCGTTCGGTTTGAATGCCCAGGGTATGAATGCCTGGCTCTACAGCGGCGGCGGGCACGAGCTGTGGCGCGAGATCTATGCGCCCTATAATCTCGTCCCGTTCCCGATGGGCAACACCGGCGTGCAGATGGGCGGCTGGTTCCGCAAACGCATCGAATCGCTTGCGGATCTGAAAGGCCTGCGGATGCGCATCCCCGGCCTCGGCGGCAAGGTCGTCGCGAAGGCCGGCGTCAACCCGGTGCTGCTCGCCGGCGGCGAGATCTACACCGCGCTCGAGCGCGGCACCGTCGATGCGGCGGAGTGGGTCGGCCCGTTCCACGACCTGCGCCTCGGCCTCTATCGCGCCGCCCGCCATTATTACTATCCGGGATGGCAGGAACCGGGCCCGACGATGGAACTGATCGTCAACAAGGGCGCGTGGGAGAGCCTGCCGAAGGACCTGCAGCTGATGATCCAGAATGCGGCCTCGGCGAGCAATGTCTGGATGCTGTCCGAGTTCGAAGCGAAGAACCTCGCGGCGCTCGACGAGTTGAAATCGCGCTGGCGCGTCGAGGTGATCGCGTTCCCGGACGACGTGCTCAGGGAACTGAAGCGCCTGACGAAGGTGACGCTCGATGAAGAGGCCGCGAAGGACGAGGCCTTTAAAAAGGTCTACCAGCAGTACCAGGCCTTCATGAAGGTCAACAGCGCGTGGAACGAGATCTCCGAATCAGCGCACGCGAGGACGCTGAAGCTATAGGATCAGGCTGTCGTTTCTTCAGTTTCGGCGCGCCCGTGCACCGCTGTCACAGGAAACCGATCCAGCCGGCAAAGCGGGCAGCGGAAGGCTAGGGCTGAAGATCAAGCACCTCCTCCACCTTCACGAAGGGGAGCGAGGCCGCGCGGTTGACCTCCTCGACCGCCGCCGCGTCCTTCGCCTCGAACAGGCAGGTGCAGCGGGAATCGCCGGGGTAGAAGTTGCTGCGGATGTAGCGGACCGGCTTGCCCTCGCGGGTGAAGCGCTCGCTGGTCTCGATGGCCGCCTTCTGGGCGCCGGCAAGCTGGTCCATCGTGATGCCGGCAAGGTTACGTTGAACTGCGTAGGTGGGCATGGTCTCCTCCGTTCGTTGGTTGAGGCGAGGTCGAAGTGAGGTCTAGCATGGTACCGACGGGCACTGCTGCTGGCTGACCAATGCGCCGCTGGTCGAAGCATTATACCCCCATGCGACCTTCGAGGAGTACCCGATGCCTGGCGCCCCGAAGGGGCTTCAACTGTCCGCCCCATCATGAGGTGCCAAAACGGCACCTCATGATGTCAAACGCCTCCCTGTCGAGCCGAAACATGAAATCCTCAGGGAAACGGTCGCGGCTCCGTCCAACCGCTCGGTTTAACACTTTGGTTTCAACTTTGATGTCTCTAGTTAGGGGCAGGATAGTCGCTGCCCGTACGCCCGTGTACCATAACCTAAAGTCATCACAAGGAGATCTTGCATGCGTAATCGATGGTTGCTGGTCCTGGCGGCATTGGGGCTATCGGCTACAGTCATGGCGCTGGAGCCGACCGAGGTGGAATATTCCGCCGACCAAACCATGGAGACGGCCGAGATTTCCATGGAAGGTCCGGTCTATGTCGCCCCGGGGATGGAACGACGCGAGACGTTGATCGAGGGCATGCGGCAGATCACCATCGTGCGGCATGACAAGGGCGTGATGTGGACGCTGATGCCGGAGGAAAGAATGTACATGGAGGCGAAACTCGCCGCTGCCGGGACGGGTCAGGGCGATCTGTCCGGCTACGAAGTCGAGCAGACCACGGTCGGTGAGGAAAGGGTCAACGGGATCATGACGACCAAGAGCAAGATCATGATGACCGGCAAGGACGGCGGCAAGATGGGCGGATTCTGGTGGATGAGTACGGAAGGCATCCTGGTCAAAATGGACGTGATCGCGATAGACAAGGGCAGCAAGGGGCGCATAAAGAAAGAGTTGAAGAATGTCAGGATAGGCAGCCAGGATCCCGCGCTGTTTGAAATCCCCAAAGGCTATACCCAGATGAGCCTGATGAATTTCATGATGGGTGGTGGTGGAGAGTCGCAGCAAGCCGAGGAAGGTAGTACCGAGGAGGCGAAACCTGCCGAGGCGAAGAAAGAAAAACGCGGCTTCGGACTCAAGAGCATTCTCGATATGGCGAGGTAGGGTACGGCCATGAAAGCGGGCATAAGGGCACTGATTTTGTTATTGAGCTCGGCAGGCTTTGCGGCAGGTATGCTGCCTGCGCATGCGGACGGCTGTACCACCGAAGATGAGGTGGCCGCGGAAGCGCAGTTGAAGCAGGCGGAGTCGTTGGAGCGCGCGGGGAAGTTGCGGGAGGCATTCAACGCATCGAATGTCGACACGATGTGCACCGACGAGCGGCGAGTCGAGGCGCTTCGGCAGCGGGTGGGCAAGGCTCTGGGCGGGCAGGAGGAGAAGAACGGGCGGCTGGATAAAGCCTTTGATTGGTACAGCAATGCCCGACTGGACAACGATGCGGATCGGGTGAAGTTGTTGCAGGTCAAGGCAAAACCCGAAGATACCGGCGTCTTTGGTAGTGCCTATGAACATTTCAAATACCGCGAGGCCGAGTCCACCCTGAAAGATCTGCGCGCACTCGCGGCGAAAAATTTTGACAAGATGCTGGCCGAGGAGGAGCGGGCCTTTGCCGCGCGCAGGGACTCGTTTCAGGAGTTGGAAAAGGCGGACGGCTGGCTGAGATATCTCGGAGACGATCAGTTGAAGCGGAAGGCAGACCGCGCCGAAAAACGTGGCGATGTGCTGGCTGAAAATGACGGCTACAGCATGCTTGAAAAGGCGCTGCGCTATTACCGGATCGCCGACAATCCGCAGAAGGCAAAGCGGGTCCATGACAAGGCATTGCGCCTCGCGGACGGCTACGCCAAAACCGGAGAAACGACGACAGCGGTGAGGTTTTATTACCTGGCCGAGGCGGAGGATAAGGCCCTGGATCTCGAGAAACGTACGGAACAGGCCAAGCAGAAAAAAGAGGGCAAGCGACAGGAACAGTTCCAGCAGGAGCAGGACGAGCTGGAGAAGGAACTGGGTTTTTAACGCGCTTTCGCATGACCACACAAGCTATCCGAATGCGTTCCGGCATCTCGCCGAGATCGCGCGGCCCTGTGGCATATTGCTACGGCCAGGTACTGGCCCTACCGCTTTTCGGCGAAACCAGCTACCTGTATCAGAAGCACTCTCGATCAACCGAACTGTATCCGATTCATCACCTCCGGCAACCACAACGCGATCTGCGGAAACGCGAGGATCAGCGCGATCGCGAGCAGTTGCAGCCCGATGAACGGAATCACGCCGCGATAGACCTGCTGGATCGTGACCTCCGGCGGCGCGGCGGCCTTCAGGTAGAACAGCGAGAATCCGAACGGCGGCGTCAGGAACGACGTCTGCAGGTTGACCGCGATCAGCACCGCGAACCACAGCGGATCGACGCCCATCAGCACGGCGATCGGCGCGAGGATCGGCACGACGATGAAGCAGATCTCAAGGAAGTCGAGGAAGAACCCGAGTACGAAGATCAGCAGCATGCTGATGATCAGGAACCCCCACGTGCCACCGGGCAGTCCCGTCATCAGTGCCTCGACGAGGCCGTCGCCGCCCATGCCGCGGAACACCAGGCCGAACGCGGTCGCGCCGATCAGGATCAGGAACACCATGCTCGTCAGCCTGACCGTCTGGCGCATCGATTCATTCAGCGCGCCGAGCGCCGGGCGGCGGTGCAACGCGGCGAGGATCAGCGCACCGATCGCGCCGAACGCTCCGGACTCGGTCGGCGACGCGATGCCGAAGAAGATCGAGCCGAGCACCATGACGATCAGCACAAGCGGCGGCAGCAGGCTGACCAGCAGGCGGCGCGCGAGACCCCGATCGGAGCCGGCGGTCGTCGTCAGCAGCGCGACGTCGACCGCCGGCGCGAGCGCCGGGCGGCGCCACGCGACGAACAGCAGCCACGCGATGAACAGGCCGACCAGCAGCGTGCCAGGCAGCACCGCGCCGATGAACAGCTCGCCGACCGGCACGCCGATGACGTCGCCGAGCAGGATCAGGATGATGCTCGGCGGGATGATCTGGCCGAGCGTGCCGGACGCGGCGATCGTGCCGCTCGCGAGCGCCGGGTCGTAGCGATGCTTGAGCAGCACCGGCAGTGCGATGACGGTCAGCGCGACGACGGTCGCGCCGGCGATGCCGGTCGTCGCAGCAAGCAATGCGCCGACGGCGACGATCGAGACCGCGAGACCGCCGCGCACGCGCCCGAACAGCATCCCCATCGATTCGATCAGGTCTTCGGCAATGCCCGATTTTTCGAGCATGATCCCCATGAACACGAACAGCGGCACCGCGAGCAGCGTATAGCTCGTCATGATGCCCCAGATCCGCATCGGGAGCAGGTCGAAGAAGTTCCAGCCGAGGAAGATGCCGCCGAACGCGAGCGACACCGCGCCGATCGTGAACGCAACCGGATAGCCGAGCAGCAGCAGGCCGATCAGCACGGCGAACATCGCGAGCGCCCAGACTTCCATCCCCATCAGCGCGGGACCTCGCCGTCGCCGCGTTCGGCGCCGTCCGTTCGCGAGCACCCGCAGATCACCTGCGCGCTGCGTATCATCAGCGCAATGCCCTGCAGCAGGATCAGCGCGAACCCGAGCGGGATCGCCGCCTTCAACACGAAGCGATACGGCAGCCCGCCCGGTTCCGGCGAGCCCTCGCTGAAACGCCACGCGTTCTCGACGAACGGAATGCTGCCGGTGATGATCAGCACGCAGAACGGGATCAGCAGCAACGCGGTGCCGAGCAGGTCGACGAGCGCACGGCAGCGCGCCGACATCCAGCGGCTGCGATAGAACAGGTCAACGCGGACGTGGCCATCGTGCTTCAGCGTGTACGCGGCGCCGAGCAGGAACACCAGCGCGAACAGGTGCCACTGCAGTTCCTGCAGCATGACCGAGCCGCTCTGGAACAGGTAGCGCATGCCGACGTCGTAGACAATGATCAGCGTCATCGCGAGCACCAGCCACGCGATGAGGCGCCCGCTCCATTCGCTGACCGCGTCGATCGCACGCGCGACGCTGTCGAGGGTTTTAACCACGGAGTTCACTGTTCTTCAAATTCGGAGATTCGGGGCTGTCGATTCCGGAAGGGCGCGCGATATCCGGGCGGGCCCGGACCACACGGCTCAGGCCGATCGGCGCGTCTCCCCGTGCCCATGCCTTTTCAGATGCAGCAGCACCAGCGAGATTGCCGCCGGGGTCATGCCCGGGATGCGCGCGGCCTGGCCGATCGTATCCGGCCGGACCTCGGCGAGCCTCTGCCGGACCTCGTTCGACAGGCCATGGACGCGCTGATAGTCGATGTCGGCCGGCAGCCGGGTCTCCTCGTGGCGCCGGTGGCGTGCGATCTCGTCATGCTGGCGTTCGATGTAGCCGGCATAGCGCGCCTGGATCTCGACCTGTTCGGCGACCTGCGCATCATCGACGCCGGGCCCGACCCGAGGCAATTGCATCAAGTCGGAATAGCCGATATCCGGCCGGCGCAGCAGGTCCATCAGTATCCCTTCGCGCGACAGCGGCGCGCCGACGAGACCGGCCGCGGCGACGCCGATCGGGCAGTCGGGGCGGAAGCGGATCGCGCGCAGTCGCGCCTGTTCGCGTTCGAGCAGCTCGCGCTTGCGTTCGAAATGCCGGAAGCGCTCATCGTCGACGATGCCGAGCTCGCGACCCTTCGCGGTCAGGCGCAGGTCGGCGTTGTCCTCGCGCAGCAGCAGTCGGTATTCGGCGCGGCTCGTGAACATCCGGTACGGCTCCTGCGTGCCGCGGGTCACGAGGTCGTCGATCAGCACGCCGATGTAAGCCTCATCGCGGCGCGGATACCAGCCATCGCGTCCCTGCGCGCGCAGTGCGGCATTGATGCCGGCGACGAGGCCCTGCGCCGCGGCCTCCTCGTAGCCGGTCGTGCCGTTGATCTGGCCGGCGAAGAACAGGCCGCCGATGAAGCGGGTCTCGAGCGTCGGCTTCAGGTCGCGCGGATCGAAGAAGTCGTATTCGATCGCGTAGCCCGGCCGCGTGATATGCGCGGCCTCGAAACCGGCGATCGAGCGCACCAGCGCAAGCTGGACATCGTACGGCAGGCTCGTCGAGATGCCGTTCGGATAGACTTCATTGACGTCCAGTCCTTCCGGCTCGACGAAGATCTGGTGCGAGGTCTTGTCGGCGAAACGCACGACCTTGTCCTCGATCGACGGACAGTAGCGCGGTCCGACGCCTTCGATGATGCCGCCGTACAGCGGCGAGCGGTCGAGCCCGGCGCGGATGATGTCGTGGGTGCGTTCCGATGTCGTCGTGATATGGCAGGACACCTGGGTCGGATGATCGGCGCGGCTGCCGAGGAACGAGAACACCGGCCGCGGCTCGTCGCCCGGCTGCGTCTTCATCCGCGCGAAGTCGAGCGTGCGGCCGTCGAGTCGCGGCGGCGTGCCGGTCTTGAGCCGCCCGACGCGAAACGGCAGTTCGCGCAGCCGCGCCGCGAGCGCATTCGCCGGCGGGTCGCCGGCGCGGCCCCCGGCGTGGTTCGACTGGCCGACATGGATGCGCCCGCCGAGGAACGTGCCGACGGTCAGGATCACGACCGGGGCCTCGAAGCGCAGTCCGGTCTGCGTGACGACGCCGCGCACCTGCCCGCCGTCGACGATCAGGTCGTCGACGGCCTGCTGGAACAGGCGCAGGTTCGGCTCGGTCTCGACGGCCCGGCGCACCGCGCGGCGGTACAGCGCGCGGTCGGCCTGGGCGCGGGTCGCGCGCACCGCCGGGCCCTTGCTCGCGTTCAGCGTCCGGAAATGGATGCCGGCCCGATCGGCGGCACGGGCCATCAGCCCGCCGAGCGCGTCGATCTCGCGGACGAGGTGTCCCTTGCCGATGCCGCCGATCGCCGGGTTGCAGCTCATCTGACCGACGGTTTCGATGCTGTGGGTCAGCAGCAGGGTCCGGACCCCGGCCCGCGCGGCGGCGAGCGCGGCCTCGACGCCGGCGTGGCCGCCGCCGACGACGATGACGTCGAAGCTGTCGCCGTTACGTTGCATATCGCAGCACACCCCGGGATGGAGTCAATGAAATCAGCATGATACAGGATTTTTCCGAGCCATCGAAGGATTCCGCCGGAATCCGGCGGCGGCGACCGCGCGCGAGGGCGGTCCGATCGCGGAATGGCATCAAGAGATTGCCCCTCGCGGCCGTTAAATTCAGGACGGCGCAGCTCGCGCCGGCGTGTACCCGGCCCGGTGCATGACAACAGAAATCAGACACTTATATTACCTGCCATGCGCCAACCGACGACTGCCGCCCCACTTGATGACTCCGCTGCCCGCATCCTCGACAAGGTCATTGCCGACATCGGCCGGATCATCCTTGGCAAGGAGGACATTCTCCGGCTGTCACTGGCGTGCCTGATCGCCCGCGGGCATCTGCTGATCGAGGATGTGCCAGGCGTCGGCAAGACGATGCTGGCCCATGTGCTGGCCCGCAGCGTCGGGCTGGATTTTCAGCGCATCCAGTTCACCAGTGACATCCTGCCGGCCGACATCCTCGGCGTGTCGATCTATGACGCCCACAGCACCCGGTTCAAATTCCACCCGGGGCCGGTGTTCTCCCAGGTGATTCTCGCCGATGAGGTCAATCGCGCGACGCCGAAGGCGCAAAGCGCGCTGCTCGAGGCGATGGAGGAAGGCCAGGTCACGACCGAGGGCGAGACCTGGCCACTGCCGCAGCCGTTTTTCGTCATCGCGACACAGAATCCAGCGTATCAGCTGGGTACCTTCAACCTCCCGGAGTCGCAACTCGACCGCTTCCTGATGTGCCTGACCATGGGTTATCCCGATCACGACGCCGAGCGGATGCTGCTCAAGGGCACGGATCGCCGCGACATGTTGAAGACGCTGACGCCGAGCCTCGATTCCGAGGCGCTGCTCGCGATCCAGTCCCGCGTCGGATCGATCCATGTCTCGGATGCGCTGATCGACTATCTGCAGGCCTTGCTCGCATTCAGCCGTGAAAGCTCGTGGTACCGTCATGGCCTGTCGCCGCGCGCCGGACTCGCGTTACTGCGCAGCGCCCAGGCCTGGGCGCTGATGGATGGCCGCAATCACACGATTCCCGAAGACCTGCAGGCCGTACTGCGCAGCGTCGTCATTCATCGCCTGCAGCCCGGCCAGGACCATCCCGGCCATACCTCTGAAGAACTGTTCGCACATCTCGCGTCAGTACCGATACCCTGAGCGGCGGCCATGGACCTGTCGCTCGGAACGATAGCGCACAGACTCCATCGATGGCTCAACATCGATCGACGCCGCGCCGCGCGTGACCAACCGGTACGACTGCAGCGCAATCGCATCTTCATCCTGCCGACCCGCTACGGCGTGCTATTCGCGGTGCTGACCTTTGTGATGCTGGTCGGATCGGCAAATTACAACAACAGCGCCGGCTTCCTGCTGACGTTTCTGCTGATCGGACTCGGCCTGGTCTCGATCCTGCACACCTATCGCAACCTGGCCGGATTGAGTTTCCGCGCCGGTCGCTCTGAGCCGGTGTTTTGTGGCGATAGCGCGCGTTTCGCCATCCTGATCCACAATGACGGCGCCGCCGCGCGCTGCGCGCTCGGCCTGCAGGCCGAGGACACCCCCGCACAATTCATCGATCTCGAGTCGCGCAGCGACTCGCGCATCGAGTTCACGGCTATAACCCGCCGGCGCGGACGCCGCATGCTCGGATTCATTACGGTATTCAGCAGCTATCCGCTTGGCTTGTTCCGGGCCTGGTCACTGATATCGCTCGATGCCGCTTGCATCGTCTACCCGAAACCATCGCGGCATGCGTTCCTGCCGCGATTCGACGGCGACGCCGGCGACGCCCGGACACAAGCGGCGCCCGGCATTGACGACTTCAATGGCTATCGCGAGTTCCAGCATGGCGATTCGCCGCGCCACATCGACTGGAAAGCTGCCGCCCGGAGCCAAAAACTCTATACCAAGCTGTTCACCGACGAGTCCGGCGGTGAGGTGTGGCTGGACTGGGACGATCATGACGGCATCGATAGCGAAAGCCGCCTGTCACGGCTGTGCCGCGCGGTACTGATCGCGAATCAGAACGGCCTGGACTACGGGCTGCGGATTCCCGGCATCCGCATCGCGCCCGGTCGCGGTGACCCGCACCGGCACGCGTGTCTCGAGGCCCTGGCCCTGTTCGGGGCGCCGGCATGATCGGCCTGTCCGCGCGACTCGATCCCCCCCTCAACCGGCGTTCGGTCGACCTGATGCTGCTGGCGCTCGCGCTCGCACTGTTGCCACATCTGTCGCACCTGCCGTTGCTGGTTATCCTGTTTTTCATCCTATTCGCCGCGTGGCGCTGGATGGCGGCGCGCCAAGACTGGCCCCTGCCCGGTATGCCGGCGCGCACGCTGCTGACCATACTGGCCTTGTCCGCCGTGTTTATCGGATTCGGCACCGTGTTCGGCCGCGACGCCGGCGCGGCATTGCTGGTCGTCATGCTCGGACTCAAGCTGCTCGAGGTCCGCCGTCACCGTGACGCGGTCATCGTACTGTTCCTTGCCTACTTTCTGACGGTGACGATGGTGCTGTTCTCGCAGGAGCTGGTGACGATCGCGATCCTCGCCGTCGCGCTGGTGCTGATCACAGCGGCGCTGATCGAGCTGAATCACCCCTCACGTCCCGCAGAGGCATCATACCGCCCGCTGATCCGGCGCAGCGGCGTGCTGCTGGCGCAGTCGCTGCCGCTGATGCTGATCATGTTTCTGCTGTTTCCGCGCCTGCCGGGGCCGCTGTGGAATCTGCCCGCGGATGCCTACGGCGGCATGACCGGCTTGTCGGACTCGATGAGTCCCGGCAGCATCAGCACGCTCGGGCAGTCTGACGGTGTTGCTTTCCGGGTCAGCTTCGATGACACGATTCCGCCGCGGGAACTGCTGTACTGGCGCGGCCCGGTCTTCTGGCATACCGACGGCCGCACTTGGTCACCGGATGCACGTCAGGGGGGGCCGCTATTGCTCGAGCAACCGGCGATCATCCCGAGCGGCGCGCCGCTGCGCTATACCGTGACACTGGAGCCGCATGATCGCCGCTGGCTGTTCGCGCTCGAAATGCCGTTCCTGGCCCCGGATGACAGCCGCCATACGGCGGACCTGATGTTGCTGTCCAACCAGCCGGTGCAACAGCTGACGCGTTACAGCGTCGGCTCCTACATGAATTATCGTGCGAACAGGATGACCGCCGAGGAGCGCGCGCGGGCATTGCAACTGCCTGCGGTGAATCCGCGCGCGCAAGCACTCGGCGTCGCGTGGCGCCAGCAGGCGATCCGTGACACGGCCATCGTCGCGCGTGCACTCGAATATTTCCGCGATGAACCGTTCCATTACACGCTGACGCCGCCACTCCTGCCCGGGCGTGATCCGGTCGACGATTTCCTGTTCGGAAGCCGGAGCGGTTTCTGCGAACACTATGCCGCTGCGTTCACGGTCCTGATGCGCGCCGCCGGCATACCTGCCCGCATTGTCACCGGCTACCAGGGCGGAGAACTGAATCCGATCGGCGACTATCTGATCGTGCGCCAGCGCGATGCCCATGCCTGGGCCGAGGTCTGGCTCGACGGCAGCGGCTGGGTGCGCATTGACCCGACCGCCGCGGTCGCGCCGCACCGGATCGAAAACGGCAGCACCGAATCGTTTCTCAGTGAACCTTCGACGATGCGTAACACGCTCGAGCGGGGTTTGCTCGGCGTGATGTGGCGGCAGTCGCGCTTGGGCTGGGACACGATCAACAATCGCTGGAATCAGTGGGTGCTCGGCTACGGGTCCGAGAGCCAGCTCGCATTGCTGTCCCGTTTCGGACTGCGTTCCTGGCTCGGCATGACGTTCGCGATGGTCGGCGCGCTCGCGGCGCTGCTGTTGGCAATCTCGATCATATTGCTGCTCAGGCGGCCTCCGGACGATCCGGTGAGACGCCTGTATGAACGCTTTTGCGCGAAGCTGGCCCGGCGCGGCATCCGCCGTGTACCCTCTGAAGGCCCGGCGCAATTCGCCGCGCGTGCGCGAAACCATCGACCGGATCTGGCGGGGACCATCGATTCGATCAGCCGGCGTTACATCGCGATCCGTTATGGCGGTATCGGTACCCCACAGCAACTGAGGCGACTCCAGCGCGAGATCGCATCGTTCAAACCCTGATATCCCGGACCAAGACACATGCACAGACACGAGTTGATCCCGAGACTGGAGCGCACGCCGCTGTTCGCGCAATTCGGCCGCGACGAAATCTCCGCGCTGGTCGACTACCTGACAGTGCTCAAGGCCGCGAAGGGCGCGACGATCTTTCGCGAAGGCGAACGCAGCGCGCACGTGTGCCTGCTGCTGGAAGGCAAGCTCGAGGTGAACAAGGATACCGGGCAGGGCGCGTTCAAGAAAATTGCCGATATCCCGGCCGGCAAGACGATCGGTGAGATGTCGGTCATCGACGGCATGCCATACTCGGCGACCGTCGTCGCCGCCGAGGATTCGATACTGGTGCTGATGTCGCGCGACAATCTGGTGCGCATCTGCGAGGAGCGGGCGCGCATCGGCAACCGGTTGCTGTGGCAACTCGCGACGATGGTCAGTTTGCGGCTGCGGCAGACGACCGGAAAACTGCTCGATCATCTTTAGAACAAACAAAGGGGTCAGAGTCGTTTGATCCCGTCGAAATCGCCGCACCCGCGCCGCATCAGGATCAAACGACTCTGACCCCGTTGTTTTTCTCGCTACAAGTGCTCGGCGAGATAATCGATGAAGTAACGCGTGTTCAGCGGCGGCCGGCGGGTTGCGGCGTAAACCGCGTGAATCGCACTGTCGACAGCGAAATCCTCCAGTACATAGACCATTCCTTCCATGCCGTAGGCCTGCTCGTAGATCGCAGGTAAACGAGCGATGCCGATCGCGCCTTTTGCCGCCTGGTACAGCGGCGCCCCGTTGTTCGCGGTAAAGTTGCCCTGGATCTCGACGGTCTCCCGGCCATTCGGGCCGGCGAATTCCCATTCATACGGGTCGCCAGCCTTGTAGCGATAGACGAGGCAGTTGTGCCCGACCAGATCCTTCGGCGTCACCGGCGTCCCGTTCCGGTCGAGGTAGTCCTGGTGGGCGTACAGATGCAGGCGTGTCGTGCCGAGCTGACGCGCGCGCAGGCTCGAGTCCTTCATTCTTCCGACCCGGATGACGACGTCATAGCCTCCCTTGATGACGTCAATATATTGATCGCTGAGATCAAGCATGATGTGCACATCGGGATACTCGGCGAGGAAGCCGCCAATGATCCGGGGCAGCACGATCTGGCCGATCATGACCGGCGCATTGATGCGCAATGTCCCCCGCGGCATGCGTCGGATCTCGCCGACCGCGGCCTCGGCCTCTTGCCAGGTCGCCTCCATCTGTCGGCAGTATTCGTAGAACGTCCGCCCCGCCTCGGTCATCTCGAGCCGGCGCGTCGTGCGATTGATCAGCTGCACGCCGAGCCGGTCCTCGAGGCGATTGATGCGCTTGCTGACTAACGAGCGCGAGAGGTGCTCGCTCGCGGCGACCGCGCTGAAACTCTTCTGCTCGACGAGGCGTGTGAAGAGCAGCATGTCATCGATCGGACCCATCGGTATCTCAGGACCGTGCTTATATTAGATCTGATATGGAAACAATGTTTTTATATTGTACATGATTATAATCGATACAACATTGTATATCATGGCGGTCAGGATTAGCGGGACACTAAGACATCCCAAGGATACGGACAAGCATGTTAGAGGCATGGCTCAACAACCCTGTGTTTCAGTCCGCGATCGCGCCATTCGCGATCGCGTTCATCGCCGCGCTGCTGTTGCGGCCGCTCGGCGGCTGGGTCGCGGGGCTTGGCTTTGCCGCCGCATTCTATACCGCGATCTGGATGATCGTCGGCTTCCAGTTCCTGCCGTTGACGAGTACCCGCAAGCTGCTGCTCGCCGGCGCCGGCGCGGTCTTGATCGGTCTGTTGATCGAACTGATGCCGCGCAATTTCGACAAGCTGCGCCCCTGGGCGCTCGGTGCGGCCGCTGCCTGTGTTGCACTGTGGTTGATCTGGCCGATGGTGCTGCGCCGGGAAGGCATGGAACTCTGGCTGCTGGTGATCCCGGCGCTGGCCTACGCGGCCTCGCTGGTCGGCGGTGTCGATACGCTGCGAGACAAGCCCGTTGCGACGGTGGTTGCCTGCCTCGCGCTCGGCATCGGGACCGGCATCAGCGCGCTGCTCGGCTCATCGGCGCTGTTAGGTCAACTCGGCGGCGCGGTTGCCGCGGCGGTCGGCGCCTTTGCGCTGGTATTTCTGATCCGTGGAGAGTTCGCGCCGAGGGGCGGTTTTTCGGTCCCGATCCCGCTGCTGTGCGCGCTGATCGGCATCGCGTCGGTCGTGTTCGCACGCCTGCCGTGGTACAGTCTGCTGCCGCTGATGCTGGTGCCGCTACTCGCCCATCTGCCGGTGCCGCAGCGCTGGGGCGTCCTCGGCAAAGGGTTGCTGGCCGCCGCCTATGTGCTGCCCGCCGCCGCCGTCGCGATCGCAATCACCTGGCGCGCCTCGGGCCCTCCGTCATTTTGATTCTGCAAACCTGATTACCTGTTCACTCAACCCAGCAAGGAGATCCACGATGTTACGTAAAGCTGCAATTGCCCTGGCCATGGTCGGCCTCCCGTTCGCGACGATGGCCGCGCCGGCCTCATACACGGTCGACCCCGATCACACCTTTCCGTATTTCAAGATCAGCCACCTCGGCTTCTCGACGATGCAGGGCCGGTTCAACAAGACCACCGGCAAGCTGACCGTCGACCTGGACAAAAAAACCGGATCCGTCAACATCACGATCGATGCGAACTCCGTCGATACCTCGCATGTGAAACGCGACGATCACCTGCGCTCACCGGACTTCATAAATGCGGCCGAGTTTCCGGAGATCACCTACAAATCATCCAAGGTCACGATTCATGACAACAACACCGCGACCGTCGAGGGCAACCTGACGATCATGGGTGTCAGCAAACCGGTCAAGCTCGATGTCACGCAATTCAAGTGCGGCAAGAACCCGATGAACGAGAAGGAGCTGTGTGGCTTCGACGCGAACACGACGATCAAGCGCTCGGACTTCGGCGTCAACTATGCGCTGCCGGCGATCGGCGACGAGATGCGCATCGAACTGGCGGTCGAGGCGTACAAGGACTGATCAGACAACGAGAGGAGTACGAGAGTCAGGCCCACATCAGGGCCTGACTCATTTCCACACGATGAGCCGCAAATATCTCCCCCTGGACGATTCCCTTTACGAATATATCCTGTCGGTCTCGTTGCGCGAAACCCCGGTCCAGCAGGCGCTGCGCGCCGAAACCGACGCGCTCGAATACGGCAGGATGCGCACCGCGACCGACCAGGCGCAGTTCATCGCGCTGCTGGTCAAGCTGACCAGCGCGCGTCAGGCACTGGAGGTCGGCACCTTCACCGGCTACGGCGCGCTCGCAATCGCGTCCGCGCTGCCCGACGACGGCCGGCTGATCGCGTGCGACACCAGCGAGGCATGGACCGCGATCGCGCGCCGCTACTGGAAACAGGCCGGCGTCGATGGCCGGATTGATCTAAGACTTGCGCCTGCGCTCGACACGCTCGATGCGCTGATCTCCGAAGGCCGGCAGGGACGGTTCGACTTCGCGTTCATCGACGCCGACAAGGTCAACATCGGCCATTACTACGAACGCTGCCTGACGCTGATCCGGCCGGGCGGCCTGATCGCGGTCGACAACGTGTTGTGGGGCGGGAGCGTCATCAATCCGGACAAGCAGGACGAAGATACCCGCGCGATCCGCGCATTCAACGAACGCATCCACGACGATCCGCGGGTCGACCTGTCACTAATATCGATCGGCGACGGACTGACGCTCGCGAGAAGGAAGCCGTGACGTCAGTTCAACGTGCAGGACAGGTCGCGTCCTACACTCACATCGAGAGGTAGTTGCCGAGCGGATCGAACCCGGCGCGGATGCAGCCGGCCGCGGCTCATTTCCCGATACAAAAACTCGAAAATATCCTCCCCAGCAACTCATCACTGCTCACCTCCCCGGTAATCCCCCCCAACGCCCGCTGCCCCTGCCGCAAATCCTCCGCCGCCAGATCCCCCGCGCCCTCGTTGATCCGCGCAAGCGCGCGGCCGACATGCTCCGCGGCCTCGCGCAGCGCGTCGAGATGGCGCCGCCGCGCGGTGAACAGCCCCTGCTCCGGCCCGGCGTAGCTTGCCAATTCTTTCAGATGCTGCACGAGCAGATCAAGTCCCGCGCCGGTCCATGCCGACAGGCGTACATGGCTGCGATGCTCGGCGTCTTCGTAGAACGCGGGCGGCGCGCCGCTGAGATCGCACTTGTTATGCACCAACGTGAGCGTGACGTCGGCGAGGTCGCCACTCAGTAATGCCTTGGCGTCGACTGCGGCAGCGGGGTCGGTTTCATCCAGCACCAGCAGCACGCGGTCGGCGCCGGCGATCTCGGCGCGCGCGCGGTCGATGCCGATACGCTCGACCGGATCGCTGCTGTCGCGCAGCCCGGCGGTGTCGATGACGTGCAGCGGCAGACCGTCGATCGAGATGTATTCGCGCAGCACGTCGCGCGTGGTGCCGGGGATATCCGTGACGATCGCGGCCTCGCGCTCCGCGAGCCGGTTCAGCAAACTGGATTTGCCGGCGTTCGGCGGACCGGCGATGACGACGGTGATGCCTTCGCGCAGCAAACGACCACGGCGCGCGATGCCGGTCAGATCCTCGAGATCGCGTTCGAGATCGCGGAAACGCGCGCGCAATGCGTCATCGGCAAGGAAGTCGATGTCCTCGTCGGAAAAGTCGATCGCCGCTTCTATGTAGACGCGCAGTTCGGTCAGCGCTTCGACTAGCCCGGTGATGCGCTCGGAGAACTCGCCCTGCAGCGAGCGCATCGCCGAGCGCGCGGCCGAGCGCGAGCCGCTGTCGATCAAGTCGGCGATCGCCTCGGCCTGGGTGAGGTCAATCTTGTCGTTCAGGAATGCGCGCTCGGAGAATTCTCCGGGCCGCGCGAGGCGCGCGCCGAGTGCGAGCAGGCGCTCGAGCAGCATGTCGAGCACGACCGGCCCGCCGTGGCCGTGCAGTTCGAGCACGTCCTCGCCGGTGAACGAGCGGGGCGCGGGAAAGAACAAGGCGAGGCCGGTATCGATCGCTTCGCCGCGATCATCGAGGAAACGGCACAGCGTCGCTTCGCGCGGCGCCGGCTCGCGGCCGATAACGGCGACTGCGATGCGCCGCGCCGCCGGACCCGACACGCGCACGATGCCGATGCCGCCGCGCCCGGGCGGCGTCGCGATCGCGGCGATCGTATCGGCGTTCGGATCCATCACCAGGGTCAGACCCTTTTGACCGCCATTACCGCGGTCCCTCGAACGAACCTTGCCGGCGCTAGCCCTTGGCCTCGGCCTTCGCGGCCTCGGCGGCCTTGTCGATGCGGCGCATGATGAACCATTGCTGGAGTATCGACAGCACGCTGTTCGCGAGCCAGTACAGCACGAGACCCGCCGGGAAGAACGCGAAGAACAGCGTGAACACGAACGGCAACGCCTTCAGGATCTTCGCCTGCAGCGGGTCCGGCGGCGGCGGATTCAACTGCATCTGCACGAACATCGAGATGCCCATCAGGAGCGGCAGCACATAGAACGGATCGCGCACCGACAGATCCTGGATCCACAGCATGAACGGCGCCTGGCGCAGCTCGACGCTCTCGAGCAGCACCCAGTACAGCGCGATGAAGACCGGGATCTGAACCATGATCGGCAGGCAACCGCCGAGCGGGTTGATCTTCTCCTTCTTGTAGATCTCCATCATCGCCTGGCTCATGCGCTGACGGTCGTCGCCATAGCGCTCGCGGATCTGGGTGATCTGGGGCGTCAGGCGGCGCATGTTCGCCATCGAGCGATAACTGGTTTCGGACAGCTTGTAGAACACGAGCTTGATCATCAGCGTCAGGATGACGATCGACCAGCCCCAGTTACCGACCAGCATATGAATATAGCCCAGCAGCCAGAACAGCGGCTGGGCGAGGACAGTCAGAAAGCCGTAATCGACGGTCAGCCGCAGCCCTTCGGCCAGTTCCTCGAGGTGACCCTGATCCTTCGGACCGATATAGAAACGGGCCTGGAAGTCTGCCGTGGCGCCGGGCGCGATCTCCTTCGCGTCGGACAGCATGCCGACGACATAGGGCCGATCCTTCGGCGCCTTGCTATAGAAATAGTTGGTTTCATCGGGCTGGGGCAGCATTGCGCCGAGGAAGTAATGTTGAAGGACCGCGAGCCAGCCGCCCTTGACCTGGACATTGAGGTCGGCACTGTCCATGTCATCGAAATTGAGCTTCTGATAGCGCTTGTCCGGTGTGCTGATGACCGCACCGGTATAGGTATAGAGGAAGTATGAGCTTTCTTCACTGCCGGGACGCGTGCGCTGAAGCTGACGGTACTGGTAGCCGGTCCACGGGGCAGCGGACCGGTTCTCGACCCGGTGATCGATGTCGATGACGTAGCTGTCGCGGCTAAAAGTATAGATCTTGGTGACGACGATCCCTTCGGGACTCTCCCAGTGCAGCGGGACGACGAGCCGGTCGGCCCCGTCGGCGAGGCGGTACTCATTGTGCTCCGCGGTGTAGCGGGCGTAGTGGTCCGGCGCCGGCCGGTCGGAGAGCAGGCCGCTCTGCGCGATGAAAATGCGGCGGGCGCGGTCTTCCATCAATCGAAACGGTTGATCCCGTTCGCGCGCCGACACCGGATGTTTGCGCAGCAGCAATTCCCGCAGGTCGCCGCCTGTCGTGTCCAGCTCTATTTCCAGCAGGTCGGTGACAATCTTGACGCGATCACCGCGCGGCAGCGTGTCCGGTATCTGCGGTGTTACCGGGCCTGCTTCGCTCGCTGCCGACATCTCCGGTGCCCCGGCAGCGGACGGGGCGGCGGGCGACATCGGCATGTCGGCCGGCGGCTGGACGGCGGTTTGCTCGGCCGCAGGCGGCGGTGAATCGACCAATGCGACATCGCTGGTCCAGGCCTGCCAGATCAGCAGCAGCACGAAGGACAGCGCGAAAAACAGCAGGATGCGCTGGTTATCCATGGCGGCTCAGAGGTCCGGCATTGTCGCTATCGCTCTTGTCAGGTACGGGATCGATGCCGCCCGCGCAGAAGGGGTGGCATCGTCCGAGACGCCGCACGGCCAGCCATCCGCCGCGTAGCGCGCCGAAGCGCGCGACGGCTTCCTCGGCATAACAGGAGCAGCTCGGATGAAAACGGCAGTGATTGCCCAGCCAGGGACTGAGGGCGTAACGATAGACCTTGATGATCGCGATCAGGAGCGTCCGCATCTTTCGAGCTCGGCAAAATGACTTTCCACTATGGCTCGCAATTCTTTAGTTTCCTGCTTCGCGGTTCCGGCATGGGCGAGAAACACGATGTCGATGCTTCCCAGTTCACCCTTGCGCACCCTGAACGCCTCTCGAACGATACGCTTGATCCGGTTGCGGATCACGGCGCTGCGCGTGCACTTGCGTGATATCGCGATGCCGAGGCGAGGATGGGTGAGCTGATTCGGGCGCCAGTAAACCGCGAGTTTGCCCGCGGACCGCTTGCGTCCGCCCTGAAACACATGCTGGAACTCAGCCGGCTTCAGCAGCCGGGTTGATTTCCCGAATCCGTTGCGAGCCCCTGTCAATAGGTCCGATATGACCTGACTAAACTATGCGCACAACCGCACTCGGCCCTTCGCGCGACGACGGCTGAGGACTGCCCGTCCGGTCGCTGTCGACATTCGCGCGCGAAAGCCATGGGTTCTTTTGCGTTTCAAGACACTGGGTTGATATGTCCTTTTCATGATCCTTGCACGCCACTCGAAAAATTTCTGAAAATTCCCTGAGAATCAGTTTATTGCTGTCGGAAAAACAAAGGGTGAAACAGTAGCAGCTATACCGGCCCGGTGTCAATCAGATTGCCCGCCACGCGGCTTGGAGAAGTATGGATTAGGTCATCAAAGAGGTATACACTTCGTGATCTTCACCCGCGTCACCCTGTCTTACCGACAGCCGCTCTCAGACAGCAAAGAGGAATTGTTTTCCGTGGATAGCTCGCTCTGGAAAAAGTGTCTGGACCATCTGGAGACTGAGCTGACCACGCAACAATTCAACACCTGGATCCGTCCACTGCAGGCCATCGAAGGCGACTCCACGCTGCGCCTGCTCGCGCCGAACCGCTTCGTCCTCGACTGGGTCAACGAGCGTTTCAAGGACCAGATTTCCGAGATCACGGGCCGGCTGCGTGACGGCGGTTCGATGCAGGTCTCGCTCGAGGTTGGAAGCAATCAGCACGCTGTGCTGCCCGTGCGAGCGCCGGAACGCAGCGTCGCCGCAAACGCCGCCATTCAGTTCGGCCAGCGCGCCGAGTTCAGCCGCCATGAGGACCGGAGCCAGGTACCGCACGTCCACGGTCTGAAACCCGAATTCACCTTCGAAAGTTTCGTCGAGGGCAAATCGAACCAGCTCGCCCGCGCCGCCGCAAACCAGGTCGCCGAGAACCCCGGGGCCTCATACAACCCGCTGTTCATCTATGGCGGAGTAGGTCTCGGCAAGACGCATCTGATGCACTCGATCGGCAACATGATGGTGCAGCGCAACCCGCGCGCGCGGGTAGTCTACGTCCATTCGGAGCGCTTCGTCGGTGACATGATCAAGGCGCTGCGCCATAACACGATCAACGAGTTCAAGCGCTATTACCGCTCGGTCGACGCGCTGCTGATCGACGATATCCAGTTCTTCGCGAACAAGGAACGGTCCCAGGAAGAATTCTTTCATACCTTCAATACCCTGATTGAAGGTCAAAGCCAGATCGTCATGACCTGCGACCGCTATCCGAAGGAGGTCGGCGGTCTCGAGGAGCGATTGAAGTCACGCTTCGGCTGGGGTCTGACGGTCTCGATCGATCCGCCGGAACTCGAGACCTGCGTTGCGATCCTGAAGAGCAAGGCCGTGCAGATCGGGGTTGAACTCCCCGATGAAGTCGCTTTTTTCATCGCGAAGCATATCCGCTCGAACATTCGTGAACTCGAAGGCTCGTTGCGCCGGGTCATCGCGAGCGCCCGGTTTACGAGCCAGCCGATCTCGCTGCCGCTTGCGCGCGAGGCGCTGAAGGATCTGCTTGCCTTGCAGGACAAGCTGGTCACGATCGACAATATCCAGCGTACCGTCGCCGATTATTGCAAGATCCGCTACTCGGACCTGCTGTCGAAACGGCGGTCGCGCTCGGTAGCGCGTCCCCGGCAGATCGCGATGGCGCTGTCCAAGGAACTGACCCGGCACAGCTTGCCGGAGATCGGCGAGGCCTTCGGCGGGCGCGATCACACGACTGTCCTGCATGCCTGCCGCAAGGTTGCGGGACTTCGGCAGTCGGATTCCAGGACCGATGAGGACTATACGAACCTGTTGAGGATGCTGACGGGTTGATGCTGGAAAGCTGTGGACAAATCGGGTGCGCTGGCGACAATGACGATTATCCACATTTCGCCCACAGCTTGAACCAGGCTGAATACCGTACCGGCTACCACGATAACATTCTGTCAAGAGACTGTTAATAAAAATAAAATTATGGTTATCCCAAGATTTTGCCGGCACTGATTATTATTACATCAAGGTTTTAAAATAATGAAATTCATAATAAGCAGAGAGCAACTGATCCGCCCGCTGCAGATGGTCAACGGGATCGTCGAGCGTCGTCAGACCTTGCCAGTCCTGTCAAACCTGCTGGTCAGGGTCGCAGACCAGTCCCTGAGTTTGACCAGCACCGATCTCGAGATCGAGATGCAGACCCAGGTCGCGATAGGCAAGAGCCAGCCCGGCGAAACCACGCTGCCAGCGCGCAAGTTCCTGGATATTTGCCGATCGCTGTCGGACGACGCGATGATCGAGGTAGCAGTCAGCGCGGAGCGTGCAACAATTCGCTCGGGCAAGAGCCGCTTTGTGCTGTCGACACTCCCGGCCGCGGAATTCCCCGCGATCGAGGTCGAGCGCGGAGTCTCGCAGTTCAATCTGTCCCAGCACCGCCTCAGAGTCGCGATCAGCCGAACTCACTTTGCAATGGCGCAACAGGATGTCCGCTACTACCTGAACGGGATGCTGATGGAGGTCGATCGACAGGCCGTGCGCCTGGTGGCGACCGACGGGCACCGCCTGGCCCTTTCAGAGATCGAGAGCCGGAACAAAATAGAATCAAAACAAAGCGTTATAATTCCACGCAAGGCGGTTCAGGAACTGATGAGACTGCTCGCGGATGATGAGCAGGAGGCCGAGATCCGGATTGGCAGCAACTTCATTCAGGTCAACACCCCGGAGATGCGATTCACGTCGAAGTTGATCGATGGCCGTTTTCCGGAGTACCAGAATGTCATCCCCTCCGGAGGCAACAAGACGGCGGTGTGTGACCGTGAAGCCTTGAGCCAGGCGTTGAACCGCGTCTCGATCCTGTCGAACGAAAAATACCGCGGTGTGCGCTTGCAGTTCTCCGACAATGTCCTGCGCATCACGGCACATAACCCGGAACAGGAGGAGGCCGAGGAAGAGCTCGAAACCAGATACACTGGCGAAGCACTCGAGATCGGATTCAACGTCAACTACCTGCTCGACGCGCTGTCGGCGGAAGAAACCGCCGAGGTCAAGCTGACCATGCTCGACACGAACAGTTCCTGTCTGATTCAGAGCATCGGAGAGACGGCCTCCAAGCATATCGTGATGCCGATCCGGCTCTAGATGTCCTTGATTCGCCTGTCTGCATTCGAGGCGAAACCACGCTCCCCCAAGGCGTCTGCGCTGCGGGTGCACCCGGCCCGGATTGGATGCGGCTGACACGCCTGCAATTATCCCGGGTCCGGAACCTCGAAGATCTCGATGTCCGGTTTTCCCCTTCGCTGAATGTCATCCAGGGCGCGAATGCCAGTGGGAAATCGAGCCTGCTCGAGGCAATCCATATCCTGTCCTGCGGCAAGTCATTTCGGACCCGGCAACTGGCGCACGTCCTCCGCCACGAGGCGCGCGGCATGACGATCAGCGCGGAAATCGCGACCCCTGATCATGGCACGGTCCCGATCGGAATCGAATTCGAGCGGGGACGGTCGCGGATCCGCTTGCGGGCGCAGGGGAAGCCGGTCCATCGCCTCTCGGAGCTTGCCAGTCTGTTGCCGTTGGTCACGCTGCATCAGGAAAGTCATCGGGTATTTACCGAAGGCCCGCCACACCGCCGCCAGCTTCTCGATCGGGGATTGTTCCACGTGGAACCTTTGTTTCTTCCCGCCTGGCAGCGCTACCGGCGTGCACTGAAACAGCGGAATTCGATATTGCAGGGTTCCGGAGACCGACCACAGGTCTGGGATACCGATCTTGCTGAGTCCGCCGTCCAAATCGATGGCCAGCGGAGGCGTTATATCGACCGACTGCTGCCGCTTTTCGTCGAACTCGCGGCCCTGCTCGAGATTCGGGACAGCATCACCGCCGGTTACCAACCTGGCTGGAATACCGAGCTGGCCTATCAGGAGATGCTGCGCCAATCCCTGCGCGGCGATCAGGCGGCCGGCTTCACGCGCTATGGCCCGCATCGCGCGGATATAGAGTTCCTGATCAACGGGGCGCCACTCCATGAGCGCCTGTCCCGCGGCCAACTCAAGGTGTTGGTCTATGCGTTGAACCTGGCCCAGGCGCTCAGCATCACCGCAATGACCGGGCGCCAGTCATTGCTGATGCTTGATGACCTGACCGCAGAGCTCGATGATCAGCATACGAAGCGCCTGCTGGACAAGGTAGGCGAATTCGAACTGCAAGTCTTTGTTACCAGCAGTGAATCACGCCTTGCGCGCTACCTGGAAGGACGGGAGCACAAAATGTTTCACGTGGAACATGGCAGGCTGGCGGAAATGCTATAATGCCGGCCAAACAGGGACTTGATACGGAGACAGCAATGAAAACGGAAGAAGCGGAGAGTTACGACTCGTCGCGCATCAAGGTCTTGCGCGGGCTGGACGCGGTGCGCAAACGGCCTGGAATGTACATCGGTGATACCGATGATGGTACCGGTCTGCACCATATGGTCTTCGAGGTCGTCGACAACTCGATCGATGAGGCCCTCGCTGGTTACTGTACCGAAATCAGTGTAACGATCCACAGCGATGGCGCGGTCACCGTCATCGACAACGGTCGAGGGATCCCGGTCGATATTCATCCCGAGGAACAGCGTTCGGCCGCAGAAGTCATCATGACCGTGCTACATGCCGGCGGCAAGTTCGACGACGATTCCTACAAGGTCTCCGGCGGACTGCACGGCGTCGGCGTCTCGGTCGTCAATGCGCTTTCGGAATCACTGAAACTGACGATCCGCCGCGGCGGACATATTCATGAACAACACTATCGCCTGGGCGAGCCCCAGGCGCCGCTGATCGTCGTCGGCGAGTCCGACCAGTCCGGGACTGAGATCCGCTTCAAACCGAGTCCCGCTGTCTTCACCAATATCGAGTTCCATTATGACATCCTGGCCAAGCGGCTCAGGGAATTATCCTTTCTAAACAATGGGGTACGCATAAAGATCAGCGATGAGCGGTCCGGTCGGAGCGATGTCTTCGAATACGAGGGGGGCATCCGGGCCTTCATCGAGCACCTGAACCGTAACAAGACGCCGCTGCACCCGAACGTCGTGCACTTCAGCAGCGAGCGGAACGACGTCTCGGTCGAGGTCGCGATGCAGTGGAATGATTCGTATCAGGAAAATATATTCTGTTATACCAATAACATACCGCAACGGGACGGGGGCACCCACCTAGCAGGCTTCCGTTCTGCGCTGACCCGCACGCTGAATCAATATATAGAGAACGAGGGCCTTGCGAAGAAGGCCAAGGTCAATCCGGTCGGTGATGACGCCCGCGAGGGCCTGACGGCAGTGGTCTCGGTCAAGTGTCATGACCCGAAGTTTTCGTCCCAGACCAAGGAAAAGCTGGTCTCGTCCGAGGTGCGCACCGTCGTCGAATCGATAAGTTCAGAAAAACTCGAGGAATTCTTGCTCGAATACCCGGGCGAGGCGAAGGCGATCACCGCGAAGATCATCGACGCGGCACGCGCCCGCGAGGCGGCGCGCAAGGCGCGCGAGATGACCCGCCGCAAGGGCGTACTCGACATCGCCGGCCTGCCCGGCAAGCTGGCCGACTGCCAGGAAAAGGATCCGCGCCTGTCCGAGCTGTTCCTCGTCGAGGGCGATTCTGCCGGCGGCTCTGCGAAACAGGGGCGCGATCGCCGCAATCAGGCCATACTGCCCCTCAAGGGAAAGATCCTGAATGTAGAAAAAGCAAGGTTTGACAAGGTAATAGCATCGGTCGAGATCGGTACGCTGATCACCGCGCTCGGCTGCGGGATCGGCAAGGAAGACTATAACCCCGACAAGCTGCGTTATCACCGCATCATCATCATGACCGACGCCGATGTCGACGGCTCGCATATCCGAACCTTGTTGCTGACCTTCTTCTATCGCCAGATGCCGGACCTGATCGAGCGCGGACATATCTATATCGCGCAGCCACCGCTGTACAAGGTCAAGCGCGGCAAGCAGGAACGCTATGTCAAGGATGACCTCGAGCTCAACGCCTACCTGCTGCAGAATGCGGTCGAAGGCACGCGCCTTCACGTCAGCGCGAGCAGCCCCGCCATCAGTGAACAGGCGCTCGAGCAACTCGCGAGCCAGTACATGACGGTGATGGCGACTATCCGGAGGATGTCGAAACGCTGGAACGCGAAGATGCTCGAGGCGATGATCTATCTCCCCGAGCTGACGACCGGCGACGCCCGCGATCCGGCCATCGTCGATCACTGGTGCCGGGACCTCGAACAGAACCTCAACGCCGATGCCAGCAGCGGCGTGCGCTATGAAATCCGCGTCGCCCACGCGGCCGGCGATGTGACCTGGAAGGCCTCGGTCATCGAATATCTGCACGGGATCGCGAACATGCGCGAGCTCACGCAAGAATTCTTCGCCTCGGCGGAGTATCGCAGCATGGTGAAAGTCGGCAAGCATCTCAACGGTCTGATCGGCGAGGACGGCTGGATACAGCGCGGCGAAAGACGCGAAGTGGTCGGCAGCTTCGCCGAGGCGTTCGACTGGATGATGGAAGAGGCGAAGCGCGGCCAGCAGATCCAGCGTTACAAGGGTCTCGGCGAAATGAACCCGGACCAGCTCTGGGAAACGACGATGAATGTCGAGTCCCGCCGTCTGTTGCTGGTGCAGATCGAAGACGCCGTCGCCGCCGACGAGATCTTCACGACGCTGATGGGCGACCATGTCGAACCGCGTCGCGAGTTCATCGAGAAACACGCGTTGTCGGTCTCGAATCTCGACATATAGGTAAAAAGGGGTCTGTCCCCTTATTGCCCCACCTCACGCGCCGCCCGCAGCGCGCCGAGCGCGCCGACCGCCGGGTTCATGACCGCCTTGACCGGTATCGCTGCGGTCAACGGCGACATCCTGCCCTTGTCGTTGAATGCGGCGAGGAAGCGCCCGTCGCGCACCCGGTCGATGATCTTCGGTGTAATGCCGCCCGCGAGGTACAGCCCGCCGTACGGCAGCGCGATCAGCGCGAGATTGCCGGCGACGGCGCCATAAATAGACACGAAGAGATCCAGCGCCTGGCTGGCGAAGCCGCCGGGCTCCTCGCTGGCGCGGGTCGAGACCCATGCGGCCGGGTCGGGGGCCGCGAGCGCATGCGCGAGTTGATCCGCACACTGCGCGGGATCGCGTTCGCACAGAAAGCGAAAGAGATCAACGAGGCCCGACCCGGACACGAGGCGCTCGACCGAGACATGTCCGTGATGCCGTCGCTCGAGCCATGCGAGGAGCTCGCGCTGCAGCGCGCCGATCGGCGCGAAATCCATATGACCGCCTTCCGAGGGAAATACCGCATAGCGCTCGCCGTCATGGATTTGCCATCCGACGCCGAGCCCGGTGCCGGCGCCGATGACGACGCGCGGAGCGCCTGGCCGGGGTTGTCCGTCCTGCAAGATGACGACGTCGTCATCGGCGAGGCAGTCGATACCGAGTCCGACGGCCGCGAAATCGTTGATCAAGTATGTTCGGATATTGCCGAGCCGGTGGCTGAGGCGATCGGCGTCGATGATCCAACCCAGGTTTGTCAGACGCGCTGACCGTTCGTCCGCGGCGAGCGGGCCTGCGACCGCGCAGCAAACCGCGTCGATACGCCCGACTTCATGGATGTCGGGGGCCAGAAACGTCTCGAGCACGGCATCGAAACTGTCGAAGGCCGAATTTTCGTAACGGTGTTGCCGAACGATGTCGATGTCGCTGGCGTCAGCATTGACCTCGGCAAGCGCGAATAGCGTCTTGGTACCGCCGATGTCGGCCGCGAGCAACCTCATTGCGCGAAATCCGGCTGCTTGCCGAGGCGCGCCGCGGCCGCGTCGTCCAGCAGCCATTCGAGCTGGCCCTGCGGGCGCAGGCGTTCGACAGGGTAACGCAGCGGGTGGCCGGGATCATGATGGGGACCCAGGACCTCAGCTATGATCCCGGCCTTGTTGTCACCGGCGACCAGCATCAGGACATGGCGGGCCGCGTTCAGCACCGGAAAGGTCAGGCTGATACGCCAGGCGTCGAGTTTCCCGACCCGGCACGCGCCGACCCAGCGCCGGGTCTCGTCGAGCAGCGGGGTATCCGGAAACAGCGAGGCGACATGACCGTCCGGCCCGAGACCGAGCAGGATGAGATCGAAGCGGGGTACGGCGCCCTGCGGCGGCGCGAACTGCGTCTTCAATACGTCGCTGTAAGCCGCCGCGGCTTCGATCGGGTCGCGTTCGGCCTCGATGCGATGGATATGGTCCGGCGCCACCGCGATGGGGTCGAGCAGCGACTCCCGCGCCATGCGGTAATTGCTGTCGGTGTGGTCGGGCGGAACACAGCGTTCGTCGCCGAACCAGAAGCGCGTCGCGCGCCAGTCGATCCTCTCGCGCCAGTCCGCGCTCGCGAGCAAGCGATAGAGGGTGCGCGGGGTCGAGCCGCCGGCGAGCGCGACATGACACTGCCCGCGTGCCGCAATTGCGGTGCGGGCGATCGCCTCCCAGCGCCGTGCTGCGGCCGCGGCGAGCGCCGCGCCATCGGCATGAATATGTATTACCCCGGAACGCGTCATAACTTCCCCTGACTGTGGCTAACGTTAGCAGTCTTTGCGTGGCCGGGAAAGCAAGCCGAGGTTGCCGATGGCGCGGGCAGGGTCGATAATGAAAACAGGATCACTGTGAGAAACGGAAGGGGGAGCAAATGGCCTGGTGGCAATGGGTGTTACCCTTATTGGCGATTGCCGGCGTGGCGATCGGATTTTCCATCGGCCGCTTGAGCAACGACGGAGTCAAGCGATCGATCCGGCTCGATCAGGAATTGCACGAGGCCCGTGCAGAACTCGAACGATACCGCAATCGCGTCGTGGAGCACTTTTCGACGACGGCAGACCTCGTCAACCAGTTGACCGCTGATTATCGGGCGGTCTATGAGCACCTCGCAAAAGGCGCCCAGCAGCTCGCCGGCAGCCAGGTGCCGCGACTCGAGGCGATCGCGTCGTCGCCGCCGCCGGAGCGCCCGGTTGAGCTGCCCGCCGGCGGCATCGCCGATGGCCTGCATGAGGATATTGACGAGACGTCGGATGACGCGCGCCGCAAGGCCGGCAACGGTTCGACCACACACCAACGGGAAGACCGCAAGAACGAAGGCTGGCATGACGATGTCGCGCCCGGTACCGAGGTGCCGGAATACGCGCGGGACGAGCGTTACCGCTGAGACCTTCCCGGAAGGTCAGCCACTACGCGATGCACGCCGGTCGAGCACCCGAAAGCTGAAATCAAAAGCGTTCCTGTCGTCGGCCCGGTGGTTACTCTGCTTACTGGTGATCCAGCTCGCCGCATCGTATTCCGGAAAGTACGTATCCCCCTCGAAGTCCGCGTCGATCACGGTCAGATAGATCCGCGTCGCGCGCGACAGGGCCTGGCCGTAGATCGATGCGCCTCCGATCACCATCAGCTCCGGGGCGGCGCGAAACGCATCGAACGCGGACTCGAGGTCGCTGAATACCGCGCAACCCTCGGCCCGGAAGCCGAAGCGCCGGGTGACAATTATATTGGTGCGGTCCGGCAACGGCTTGCCGATCGACTCGAAGGTCTTGCGCCCCATCAGCACCGGTTTGCCGACCGTAAGCAGGCGAAAATGGCGCAGGTCTGCCGGCAAGCGCCATGGCAGCGCGCCGGCCAGGCCGATGACCCGGTTGCGCCCCATCGCAGCGATCAGCGCTATCGCCATGTCATACCGCAACCGGCGCCCGAATAGCCGGATGCGGCTCGTAGGCGGACAGTGTGAAGTCCTCGAAGACGAAATCGAACAACGAATCGCGCGCCGGATTCAGCTGCATTCGTGGCAGTGTGCGGGGCGTGCGCGCGAGCTGGATGTCGGTCTGTTCGAGATGGTTCAGGTACAGGTGCGCATCACCGAAGGTATGCACGAATTCGCCGGGCTCGAGCCGGGTCACCTGGGCGATCATCATCGTCAGCAGCGCATAGGACGCGATGTTGAACGGCACGCCGAGAAAGACATCGGCGCTGCGCTGGTAGAGCTGGCAGGAAAGTCGACCGTTGGCGACGTAGAACTGGAAGAACGCGTGACACGGCGGTAACGCCATGCGCTCGATGTCGGCGACATTCCACGCGCTGACGATCAGGCGACGCGAATCGGGATTGCGCCGAATTTGCTCGACGACGCGACTGATCTGGTCGATATGCCCGCCGTCACGCGCGGGCCAGCTGCGCCATTGACGGCCGTAGACCGGGCCGAGTTCACCGTCGGGATCCGCCCATTCGTCCCATATCGTGACGCCATGCGCGTTCAGATACGCGATATTGGTGTCGCCGGCAAGAAACCACAGCAGTTCATGGAGGATGCTTTTCAGATGCAGCTTCTTGGTCGTGACCAGCGGAAAGCCTTCGGCAAGGTCGAAGCGCATCTGGTAGCCGAATATGCTCAGCGTTCCGGTGCCGGTGCGATCGTCCTTGCGCGCGCCGTGTTCCCTGACATGCTGCAGCAGCTCGAGGTATTGTTTCATCGATTTCGTTTCGAAGCTTTCCTCGGGGGGGTGGGGCTCGCCGTCGCTGCCGATGATCCTGGCCGGCGCGCCGCCCACACCATCAGCGTCGCGCCGGCCAGGATCATCGGCAGCGACAGCACCTGTCCCATCGTCATCCAGCCGCTGGCGATGAAACCAAGGTGAGCATCAGGCATGCGCGTGAATTCCACCGCGAAGCGAAACACACCGTAGCACAGCAGGAACAGGCCGGAAACCGACATCATCGGCCGTGGTTTGCTCGAATAGAGCCACAGGATCAGGAACAGGGCCAGCCCTTCCAGAAGGGCCTCGTAGAGCTGGGACGGGTGTCGCGTCAGCCCGCCGGCGCGCGGGTGGGCGAACACCATCGCCCAGGGCAGGTCACTGACGCGTCCCCACAGTTCGCCGTTGATGAAGTTACCGATGCGACCGGCACCGAGTCCGATCGGGATCAGCGGCGCGACGAAATCGCCGACCTCGAAAAAGTGCTTGTGATGTCGCCGGGCAAACAGCGCGATCGCGACCAATACCCCGATCAGGCCACCGTGGAACGACATGCCGCCTTCCCACAGCTTCAGGATATTGAGCGGGGCGTCGAGGTAACTCCGCAGGTCGTAGAACAGGATATAACCGAGGCGACCGCCGAGAACGACACCGATCGCGCCGTAGAAGATCATATCGCCGATATGGGCGGGGTCCCAGCCGGGGGTCGTGCGCGCGCGCATCCGGCCAAGCCACCAAGCCGCGCCGAAACCCAGCAGATACATCAGTCCGTACCAGTGGATATCGACCGGGCCCAGGCTCACGGCGACGGGATCAATCTGGGGGTGTTTCATCTGCCTCGGGTCGGCGGGTTTATTTTCGGGCGTAATACTAGCATAATGGCGGGCCGTTTGGTCGCGACGGTTCCAATGCCGCCGGTAGTCCGTCTTTCCGGTCATGTCCGCGGTATTTTCGAATTAACTAAAAGGAATTAGAGACTTGACTTGGTATGGCCGGGGACGCGGCCACGCGCCGTCCGTGCCAGGTTGACGACCGGAATCCTGCGTTGCGGGCCGGGATAACTCAAGAGAGAGAGGAAGACATCATGCCGACAGGCGATACGATCATGCAGTTCATTACCGAAGAGCAGCGGCGGGCCAAGGGCACGGGCGACTTTTCGGCGATCCTGAACGATACGCTGACCGCCTGCAAGGCGATCTCGAACGCCGTCAACAAGGGCGAGCTGATCGGGGTGCTCGGCAGCGCGGGCCAGGACAATGTCCAGGGCGAGACCCAGAAGAAGCTCGATGTCATTTCCAATGATCTGATGATCAAGGCCAACGAATGGGGTGGCCACCTCGCCGCGATGGCCTCCGAGGAGATGGAGGATATCTACCGCATTCCCGAGGGCTACCCGCGCGGCCGCTATCTGCTGGTCTTCGATCCGCTCGACGGCTCGTCGAATATCGACGTCAATATCTCGGTCGGCACGATCTTTTCGATCCTGCGCTGTCCCGACGGCGTCAAGGAGCCGACCGCGAAGGATTTCCTGCAGCCCGGCACACGCCAGATCTGCGCCGGCTATGCGCTGTACGGACCCTCGACGATGCTGGTCATGACGACCGGTCAGGGCGTCAACGGCTTCACGCTGGATCGCAATATCGGTGAGTTCGTATTGACCCATCCGGCCATGCGTATTCCGGGGGATACGAAGGAATTCGCGATCAACGCGTCGAACGCACGCTATTGGCAGCCGCCGGTGACGCGCTACGTCAATGAGTGCCTGGCCGGCACCACCGGCCCGCGCGGCAAGGACTTCAACATGCGCTGGGTCGCGTCGATGGTCGCCGAAGTGCATCGGATCCTGACCCGCGGCGGGATCTTCCTGTATCCAAAGGACACCAAGGATCCGAAAAAGGAAGGTCGGCTGCGCCTGATGTATGAGGCCAATCCGATGGCCTTCATCGTCGAGCAGGCCGGCGGGCTGGCGACCACGGGACGGGGGCGCATCCTGGAGATCGCGCCCAAGGATCTGCATCAGCGCGTACCGGTGATCCTGGGCTCGAAGAACGAGGTCGAGCGGGTTGTCGCCTATCACCGGGAAGCCGGTTGAACGATCACGCCCGAGACGACACCGCGTTCGGCGCGGGGACCCTTCGACCAAGACCCGATATTCTGTGTCCGTATCCACCGGCCTGCGCAGCAGCTATAGTATGTTTCTTTGAATACAGCCCGCGAAACATCCCGCTGCACACGCCGGTCAGGCGTCTAATGCGCCGGATCAGGAACCATGACTGGAAAAAAAACACCGTTGCATGAAGAGCACGTCCGGCTCGGGGCGAAGATCGTTGATTTCGCCGGCTGGGACATGCCGCTGCATTATGGTTCCCAGCTCGACGAGCACACGCGGGTGCGTGAGGACGCCGGGATGTTTGACGTCTCGCACATGACCGTGACCGACGTGCATGGCGCCCGCGCGCTCGATTACCTGCGCCACATGTTCGCGAACGACGCCGGCCGCCTCGCGCCAGGCCAGGCGCTCTATACCTGCATGCTGAACCCCGGGGGCGGCGTCATTGACGATCTGATCGTCTATCGCATGGAGCGGGACGGCGACTGGCGCCTGATCACGAATGCCGCGACCCGCGACAAGGATCTTGCCTGGCTTGGACGCCATGCCGACGATTTCGACGTCACGCTGAGCACGCGGGATGACACCGCGCTGATCGCAGTGCAGGGCCCGCGCGCGCGCGACAAGGTACACGCGGTGCTTGACAGGGACCTGCGCGTCGCCGCCGCTGCGCTCGCGAATTTTCATGCGGTCGAGGGCGGCGGGCTGTTCGTCGCGCGCACCGGATACACCGGTGAAGAAGGCTATGAGATCCTGCTGCCGGCGGGCGCCGCGGCGTCGCTGTGGCGGGCGCTGCTCGATGCCGGCGTCGCGCCGGTCGGGCTCGGCGCGCGCGACACGCTGCGGCTCGAGGCCGGCATGGCGCTCTATGGCCAGGACATGGACGAGAGTACGACGCCAATCGAAACCGGTCTCGGCTGGACCGTCGCATGGCGTCCCGAGGATCGCGACTTCATCGGCCGCAGCGCGCTTGAGACAATGCGGACCGGCGATGCGATCCGGAAAAAGTCGGTCGGCCTGGTGTTGCGCGACAAGGGCGTGCTGCGCGCGCACCAGAAGGTCTATGCCGGTGATCGCGAGGTGGGTGAGATCACCAGCGGCAGTTTCTCGCCGGTGCTCGAATGTGCGATCGCGCTGGCGCGGGTCGATCGTGATGTCGAAGGCGCATGTACGGTCGAGGTGCGCGGGCGCCGGCTCGCGGTGGCTGTGGTGAAACCGCCGTTCGTCAGGCATGGCAAGGCGTGCGTTCAATAATCGTGAATGAGGGAGAGGGCGGCCAATGAGTGACATTCCTTCCGATTTGAAATATACCGCGACTCACGAGTGGGTCGAGGACGAAGGCGACGGCACCGTCAAGGTCGGGATTACCGACCATGCGCAGGATCTGCTCGGCGATATGGTCTATGTCGAGCTGCCGGAGATCGGGCGCGGCGTGCAGGGCGGCGAAGAGTGCGCGGTCGTCGAGTCCGTCAAGGCGGCGTCCGATGTCTACAGCCCGGTCAGTGGCGAGATCGTCGAGGTCAACGAGGCGCTTAACGAAGGGCCAGACCTTGTCAACAAGGATCCCTACGGCGAGGGATGGCTCTTCCGCGTTCAGCTCTCCGAGGGCGTCGATCTCGGCGAATTGCTCGATGCCGCGGCGTATACCGATGCGATCGCCGAGGAAGAATCCTGATCCATGCCATTCATTCCGCATACGGACCAGGAGATCGCGTCGATGCTCGACACGATCGGTGTCGACACAGTTGATGCGTTGTTCGATGAAATTCCTGCCGGCCTGCGCACCCGCGGCATCGACGCGGTGCCTGCCGGATTGTCGGAGATGGAAGTCGCGCACCTGATGCGCGAACGCGCCGCGGCCTGCGGTATGCCCCTGTGTTTCATCGGCGCCGGCGCCTACGAGCACCATATCCCGGCGGCGGTCTGGGAGGTGGCGACGCGCGGGGAGTTCTATTCGGCGTATACCCCTTACCAGGCGGAAGCGAGCCAGGGCAGTCTGCAGCTTGTCTATGAATACCAGTCGATGATGGCACAGCTGACCGACCTCGACGTGTCGAACGCATCGCTGTATGACGGCGCGTCCGCGCTTGCGGAGGCTGTGCTGATGGCGGTCAGGGCGAATCGGGCGTCGAAGTCGAAACGGGTGCTGGTGCCGCGCACGGTGCATCCGGCGTATCGCAAGGTCGTGCAGGCGATCGTCGGCAATCAGGGCATCATGCTCGAGACGATCGACTACGATCCGGCGACCGGGGCCGTCGATCCCGGCCGCCTGCCCGAGGCGCCGGGGGATGTCGCGGGTCTCGTGATCCAGTCGCCGAACTTCTTCGGCGTCATCGAGGACGGGGATCGGCTGACCGACTGGGCGCATGGGCACAAGATGCTGGTGATCGGCGTCGCGAACCCGATCTCGCTCGCATTGCTGAAGCCGCCGGGGCAGTGGGGCGCGAAGGGCGCCGATATCGCCTGCGGTGAGGGCCAGCCGCTCGGTATTCCGCTGGCATCGGGTGGCCCGTATTTCGGTTACATGTGCTGCCGGCAGGAGCATGTGCGCCAGATGCCGGGGCGTATCGTCGGCCGCACGGTCGATCTCGATGGCCGGCAGGGTTTCTCGCTGACACTGCAGGCGCGCGAGCAGCATATCCGCCGCTCGAAGGCGACCTCGAATATCTGCACGAATCAGGGACTGATGGTGACGGCGGCCACGCAGTATATGGCGATCCTCGGCGCCAGTGGCCTGCGCCGGGTCGCCGTGAGTTCGCACCGCAATACGCAGGCGCTCGTCGAGCGCGTTTCCGCGATCGACGGCGTGACGGCGGCATTCGCGCGGCCATACTTTCATGAAGCCGTCATTCGCATCGAGGGGCGGCCTGTCGCGGACGTACTCGAACGAATGGCCGATGTCGGGATGCTGGGCGGCCATGCACTGAAGGATGATTATCCCGAGCTCGAGAATGGTCTGCTGGTCTGCGTGACCGAGACCAGGACGGCGCAGGATATCGAGCGTTATGCGACAACGCTCGAAGACCTGCTGCGCTGAAACCGATGATACGGAGGATCCTGTAATGGCCACAGTCACGCTGAAGGGCGCAACAGTGAACACGATCGGCGAGCTGCCGGCGAATGGCAGCACGGCTCCCGATTTCGAACTGGTCGACACCGCGCTGCGCGATCGAACGCTCGGCGAATTCGCCGGACGGAAAAAGCTGCTCTACATCGTGCCGAGCATCGACACCTCGGTCTGCGCCGCGTCCACCCGGCGCTTCAACGAGCTCGCGACCGGCAAGGACGCGGTGCTACTGATGATCTCGGCCGACCTTCCCTTTGCCCAGAAGCGTTTCTGCGAGGCCGGCGATCTCAATAACGTCACGACCCTGTCGACGATGCGCTCGCAGCGCTTCGCCAGGGACTATGGCGTGCTGATCACCGACGGGCCGCTGGCCGGGATCATGACGCGCGCCGTCGTCGTACTCAATGAAAACAACCGGGTGATCCATACCGAGCTGGTGCCCGAGATATCACAGCATCCTGATTACGATGCGGCCATCGCGGCTCTGGGTTGAAGGCATGGGGTTGAAGCAGTTAACTGATACGGAGTCACGATGACGGATCTGATTTTCGAGCGCTCCGCGCCGGGCAGGGTCGCGGGGGGACAGGCGCCGCGCGCCGGGACATTGACCGGCATCCCGGCGGATCTGCTGCGCAAGACGCCGCCGCGCCTGCCCGAGGTCTCCGAGCTGCAGGTGGTCCGCCATTACACCCGCTTGTCGCAGAAGAATTTCTCGATCGACACCCATTTCTATCCGCTCGGCTCGTGCACGATGAAGTACAACCCGCGCGCCTGCAATACGCTGGCGAGTCTGCCGGGGCTGATCGGGCGCCACCCGCTGGCGCCGGCGCGCCTGAGCCAGGGCTTTCTCGCCTGTCTGTTCGAGTTGCAGGAGATGCTGAAAACCGTGACCGGCATGAAGGCGGTCTCGTTGACGCCGATGGCCGGCGCCCAGGGCGAATTCGCCGGGGTCGCGATGATCCGCGCCTATCACGATGCGCGCGGTGATGGCGATCGCACCGAGATCCTGGTGCCGGATGCGGCGCACGGCACGAATCCGGCGACCGCAGTGATGTGCGGCTACAAGACTCGCGAGATCCCGACCGGCCCGGACGGCGACGTCGATTTCGAGGCGCTGAAACAGGCGGTCGGCCCTCATACGGCGGGCCTGATGCTGACGAATCCGTCGACGCTCGGCGTGTTCGAGCGCCGCATACGCGAGATCGCCGCGGTCGTGCACGCTGCCGGTGGCCTGCTGTATTACGACGGCGCGAATCTCAATGCAATCCTCGGCAAGGTGCTGCCGGGCGACATGGGCTTCGATGTCGTGCACCTGAACCTGCACAAGACCTTCTCGACACCCCATGGCGGCGGCGGTCCCGGCGCCGGTCCGGTTGGCGTCAGTGAGAAGCTGAAGCCGTTTCTGCCGGTGCCGATGGTCGAGTTGCGCGACGGACAGTATCACTGGCTTACGGAGCGGGATCGTTCGCAGAGTATCGGCCGCCTGTCGGCGTTCGCCGGCAACGCCGGCATCCTGCTGCGCGCATATATCTATGCGCGCCTGCTCGGTCGCGAAGGCATGGAACGCGTCGCGGAGTTTTCGACGCTGAATGCGAACTATCTCGCGGCGCGGCTCAAGGCGCTTGGCTTCGACCTCGCGTTCCCGACACGGCGCGCGACCCACGAGTTCATCATTACACTGAAGCGCGAGGCCAAAAACCTCGACGTCACGGCGATGGACTTTGCGAAACGCCTGCTCGATTACGGCTATCACGCGCCGACCACCTATTTTCCGCTGCTCGTGCCCGAGTGTTTCCTGATCGAGCCTACCGAGACCGAGGACAAGGCGACGCTCGATGGTTTCGTCGATGCGATGGGGAAGATCCGCGAGGAGGCCGCTGACGACGCCGCGCTGGTCAAAGGCGCGCCTCATACACTGCCGGTCCGCCGGCTCGACGACGTCCGCGCCGCGCGCGAGCTCGACCTCGCGTGGCGGGAATGACGACTTGATTCCCCGGGGCCAGACCCCGATCGGGTCTGACCCTCATAGATATTGAGGAAGACTCTATGACTGCACTGATCTGCGGTTCGATCGCTTTTGATTCGATCATGCTGTTTCCGGATCACTTCAAGAAGCATATCCTGCCGGACAAGATTCACATGCTGAACGTTTCGTTCATGGTGCCGGAAATGCGTCGCGAGTTCGGCGGCTGCGCAGGCAACATCGCATATAACCTGAAACTGCTTGGCGGTGACGGTCTGCCGATGGCGGCGGTCGGCAGGGATTTCGCGCCATACGCGGAGTGGATGGACCGAAATGGCATCGGTCGCGAGCTGATCCGCGTGTTCGACCACGCCTACACCGCGCAGGCGTATATCACGACCGATCTCGACGATAACCAGATCACGGCGTTTCATCCCGGCGCGATGGGGCTTTCACACGAGAATGTCGTGCCGGTCGATCGCGGCATCACGCTCGGCATCGTCTCGCCGGACGGTCGCGACGGCATGCTGCAGCATGCCGCGCAATTTCACGAGGCCGGCATCCCGTTCATTTTTGATCCCGGCCAGGGGCTGCCGATGTTCAATGGCGATGACCTGGCGGCCTTCCTCGGTCAGGCGACTTACCTGGCGGTGAACGATTACGAGGCGCAGTTGGTGCAGGATCGTACCGGGCTGTCGCCGCACGAGATGGCGGAGCACGTCGACGCGGTGTTCGTGACCCGCGGCGCGAAGGGTTCGCAGATCTATACCGCGAACAGGCAGATCGAGATACCGCCGGTCAAGCCGTCGGCGGTCGTTGATCCGACCGGCTGTGGCGACGCCTATCGCGCCGGTTTGTTGTTTGGCCTGATGAACGATTTCGGCCTCGAGGTCACCGGCCGCATCGCGTCGCTGATGGGCTCGCTGAAGATCGAGCACCACGGCACCCAGAATCATCACTTCACGCCGGAAGACTTCCGGGCGCGTTACAGGAATGTGTTTGGGGAAGGATTTTAAGGTTGTAGACCCCCCTCCATCCGCCAGTTCAAGAGGGAATGTTCCTTGCATGTGAACCGGTGCAGGCCTGCCCTGCGCCGAACGGCTGGAATGGGCAGGATCATACACAGGTACAGGACGGAGCTGCTGCTTGGCCAGATTTCTCAAGATCTCGCTGTTGTCGGTTCCGCTGCTTCTGCTGCTGGTGCTGCTGCTGGTGTCGTCCTGGTTTTATACCTATCACAGCCTGACACGCGAGGCGCTGGTTGCGGAGATCAGTTTCGAGCCGGTCGGTGACAAGCGCTATCGTGCGAGGCTCGCGAGCGGGGACCATTGCCGGGTCGAGTTCTACGAAATCCACGGCGATCAGTGGCGAATCGAGGCGCAGTTCATCAAGTGGAAGTACTGGGCGAACCTGCTCGGCCTCGACGGGATGTACCGGCTCGACCGTTTCGAGGGGCGCTATAAGGACGTCGACGAACAGAACCTGCGTCGCAATGTCGCCTACGCGCTGGCCCAGGATTCGGCGCTCGACATGGTGGCCGTCGCGGACGCGCTCGGCGGTTTCAATTTCCTGTTCGATGCGAGCTACGGCACGTCGACCTATCAAGCGATCGACACGAGACAGCTTTATCGCGTCTACCGTACGCAGACCGGATTGATCACGCGCTCGGAGCAGAGGCCGCGGACCGCGGATAACGGCACGGTGCTATCGATAGAAATCAACCGCGCCTGTGCC
>CAYTGL010000021.1:41345-42641 GCA_964437335.1 uncultured Chromatiales bacterium | reverse complement strand
GCGAGCACGGTGATCTCGCCGAAGGTGTCGAAGCCGCGGAAGTCGACGAGGATCACGTTGACGACGTTCGTCCCGCCGCCGCCCGGCACCGACTGTTCGATATAGAAGGTCGAGATACTCTTGTGCGGCCGGGTCAGCAGTTCCCAGCACAGCAGGCCCATGCCGCCGCCGCCGGCGCCGGCGATCGTCGCATCGCGCAGGCGCCGCGGCGTGGCGGATTCGGACGGGCCGTAGCGCGGCAGGAAATACAGCGCGAGCAGCAGCAGGATGATGCTGACGACTTCTACCGATATCTGGGTCAGCGCGACATCCGGCGCCGAGAAACGGATGAAGGTCAGCGAGACGATCAGGCCGGCGACGCTGAGCAGTATCAGCGCGAGCAGCCGGTTGCGATGCCAGATCACGGCGCCGATCGAGGCGGCGGCGAGTATGATGAACGCGATAATGCTGATGCCGTCGATCGCGGTCTGCGGCGCGTCGAGAACGAGCCTGCCGCCGGCGATGAACGGTGCGGCGCCGAGGATCACCGCGGACGCGAACAACAGCGCGGCGTAACGTTGCAGCGAACCGTTTTCGATCCGACTGGTGACTCCCCTGGAGAATCGGACGAACGCGTACAGCGAGCGCTCGAAGGCATGCTTGGCGCTGAACTCCGGCAGAAGAAGGTTGTGCAGGCCGAAGATGTGCTGGCGCACGAGGTAGATCATCGCGCCGCCGAACAGCGCGACGAGGCTCATGATGAAGGGCCCGCTGATGCCATGCCAGATCGCCAGACTGTATTCCGGCGCCTCGCGCTGCAGGATGCTTGCCGTTGCGATGTCGAGGAAGGGCGCAACCGTGAAGGCCGGCAAGATGCCGACCAGCAGGCACAGGCCGACCAGGATCTCGACCGGGATCTTCATGTAGCGCGGCGGCTCATGCGGTGTCTTGGGCAGGTCGATCGGATCGCCGTTGAAGAACACGTCATGGATGAAACGCAGCGAGTAGGCGACCGCAAAGATGCCGGCCAGTACCGCGCCGGTCGGCAGGATCCAGTCCCAGGCGCCGAGATATTGCAGATGCAGGGCTTCGGCGAAGAACATCTCCTTGCTGAGAAAGCCGTTGAACAGCGGGACGCCGGCCATCGACGCCGCGGCGACCATCGCCAGCGTCGCGGTATGCGGCATATAGCCCCACAATCCCTTGATGCGCCGCATGTCGCGCGTGCCGCATTCGTGATCGATGATGCCGGCGGCCATGAACAGCGAGGCCTTGAAGGTCGCGTGGTTGATGATATGGAACACGCCGGCAACGACA
>CAYTGL010000021.1:0-41335 GCA_964437335.1 uncultured Chromatiales bacterium | reverse complement strand
ATCGTCGAATAGGCCAGCAGCCCCTTGAGATCGTGCTGGAACAGCGCGGTATACGCGCCGAACAGCAACGTCGTGAGCCCGACGCCGCCGACGATGAAAAACCACAGCTCGGTGCCGGACAGTGCGGGGTGCAGGCGCGCGATCAGGAAGATGCCGGCTTTGACCATCGTCGCTGAATGCAAATAGGCGCTGACTGGAGTCGGTGCATTCATCGCGTGTGGCAGCCAGAAGTGCAGCGGGAATTGCGCTGACTTCGTGAAGGCGCCGATCAGCACCAGTACCAGCGCCGGGGCATAGAGCGGATGTGCGCGAATAATGTCGCCCGACGCGAGGATGACCGACAGCTCGAAGCTGCCGACGATATGGCCGAGCAGCAGGAATCCGGCGAGCAGCGCGAGCCCGCCGCCGCCGGTGACCGCGAGCGCCATGCGTGCGCCCTGGCGCGCAGCGGCCTGCTCGCGCCAGTAGCCTACCAGCAGGAACGAGGTCAGGCTGGTCAGCTCCCAGAATACGAGCAGCAGCAGCACATTGTCGGACAGTACTATTCCGAGCATGCTGCCCATGAACAACAGCAGGAATCCGTAGAAACGGCCCATCGGATCGCGCGGCGACAGGTAATAGCGCGCGTACATGATGATCAGCAGGCCCATCAGCAGGATCAGCAGTACGAACAGCAGGCTCAGGCCATCGAGTCGCAGCGACAGATTCAGGTCCAGTGCGGGGAGCCACGCCCAGCTGGCGTGCAGGGTCTCACCCGCGAAAACTGCGGGAATTGCCGGGACCACGAACGCCAGCGCGCTGGCCGCGACCACAGCAGCGGCCCATGCGGGCACTGTGCGTCCGAAACGGACACAGAGAGACGGTAAAGCGGCCCCCAGAAAGGGAAGAAGCGCGATTAACAGCAGATTCATGACAGTGCAGTAGTGCCCGTTGGGTGTTCCGGCGTCCGTTCCGACGATCAGCGCCCCATGTTAGCACGGATTCGCGTGCCTGCCGGCGCGGGATCCGCTGCGGTCGGCGGGAGTTCGCCGTCGCGGCGCAAGCGATACACTTGCGATCGTTCCCGATCACACATGACAATGGGGACTTTACGGTTGCAGGCGCTGATCATGAAAGCATGCGGGACATGAAGGCCATCGTGATGACACGGGAAGGCGTGTCCGACGTACTCGAACTGCGCGAGCTGCCGGAGCCCGTGATCGCTGATCCGCAACAGATCAAGGTACGACTGCATGCCGCCGGCGTTAATCCGGTCGATACCAAGCAACGCGTACGCGGCTTGTATTTCCCCGGGGCACTGCCCGCGGTGCTTGGTTGCGACGGCGCCGGCGTTGTCGTCGAGACTGGCACGGCGGTCACGCGCTTCCGTGTCGGCGATGCGGTATGGTTTTGCGACGGAGGCATCGGCGGCGATCAGGGTTGCTATGCGGAATACAAGGTGCTGCATCAGGACCACGCTCGCCGCAAGCCCGCGTCACTCGATTATCTTCAGGCAGCCGCGGGGCCGCTGGTACTGATCACGGCGTGGGAGGCGCTGTTCGATCGCGCGCGACTGTTCGAACGTGAGCGTCTGGCGCCCGGCACCCGGGTGCTGATCCATGGCGGGACCGGTGGCGTCGGACATGTCGCGATCCAGCTCGCCGCGATCGCCGGGGCGCGCGTCATCACGACAGTTGCAAGCCGCGATAAGGCTGAACGCGCGCGTGCGCTTGGCGCCGAGGCAGTCATACTGTATCGGGAACAGGACTTCGTCACGGCGGCGAATGACTGGACCGGCAGCGCCGGCGTCGATATCGCGCTCGACACCGTCGGCGGCGAGCTGTTCCGTCGCACGATAGGATGCGTCGCGCATTACGGTGATCTCGTGACCCTGCTCGATCCCGGTGCCGACGTGAGCTGGAAGGAGGCGCGTATCCGCAACCTGCATATCGGCTTCGTCCTGATGCTGACGCCCCAGTTGCGGGGCCTCGCCGGGGCGCGCGCGCATCACGGCGAGATCCTTGATCGCTGTGCGGCGTGGTGCGATGCCGGCAGACTCGATATCGATGTCGGCACGGTGATGCCGCTGGCGGCGGCGGCCGAGGCCCATCGCCTGATCGAACAGGGACACACGCGCGGCAAGGTGGTGCTCGAAATTGCATGACAATCTGGGTGTGATCCGGGGCGCCGCAGTATTTCGGCCGCGACGTCGGTGCGCTGTCTGTGCGCTGCCGTGCCTCGTTGCCGGTCTGCTGTCACCGGTCGGTGATGCCGATGCCGGCGCGCCGACCATGTTCGTGACAACCGACCAGAATCCGTTCATCCAGATACATAGCCTGCCCTGGCCGACGGAACCCGCGATTCCTGCGGCCGGCGAGTGGGCGCTCGGCTGGACCCTCGACATGTCGAACACTGCGCTCAGCGAGGAAGGCAGCACCGGCGAGGAGGTCGTCATCGATGGCGAGACCTGGCGCGGCAGCCTCGCGATCGCCTATGGTCTGTCCGACAGATTCGAGGCGGGCCTGGTCATCCCGCTGGTCTCGCACCAGACGGGGATCTTCGATGGCTTCATTCGAAACTGGCATGACCTGTTCGGCCTGAGCAACAGCCGGCGCGACCAGTTCGAGGACTACTCGCTGGAATATGCGTACTACGACGCGGACACGACGCGCGTACTCGTCGACACAGCGAGCAGCGGAGTCGGCGATATCCGTCTGACCGCTGCATGGCGGCTGCGGCGCGACAGCACGGATCAGCGCGTGCTGACGCTGCGTGCCGGCGTCAAGCTGCCGACCGGCAGCGCATCCCGGCTGCATGGCAGTGGCGGCACCGATCTGTCGCTGCAATTGCTGTCGACCGATGCCGCTGCGCTGTCCTCGTGGGGTACGACCGTGTCATGGATGGTCGGCGCACTCTGGCTCGGTCACGGCGATGTGCTCGATGATCTGCGTCGGGATTATGTCGCGATCGGGAGCGTCGGGGTCACGCAGCCGGTGTGGAGAAACCTGCTGCTGAAGGCGCAATTGGACGCGCATGGCTCATTTTATGACACCGATATCGACATCCTGGGCGCGCGTTCAGTGCAACTCGTCACCGGTGCCGGCATCCAACTGAAGCGCGGGATGATCGATATCGGCATCATCGAAAACCTGTTCACGAATACGACGCCGGATTTTGGCATACACTTCGCCTGGCATTCGCTGCTATAATGCGCGGCTATTCGTAACTCTCTGAACATCATCGACATGCATCCGTCGTCCGTGCGCGCCCTGTTGCTGGCGATTGTTCTGTCGCTGCCATCCGTCGGGACAACCGGCGCGTTGACCGGATTGCCTCATCGCGACGGAGGCGGCTGGCCGCCAGGCCTGTTGTCCTCATCGCTGTCAGCCGGCCCGATGAATGGCCACGGGGAGCCGTCGACGCAAGTCGGTACGACGCGCCTGCCGGGCGATTCGCCGCGCCCGGTCGGCCTGACGTACAGTTTCGAACTCCCCGGCGAACCCGACCGGAAGGGCGCGAACAAGGACACTTTTTACTTCGTGTTCAGCCAGTTTTTCGTCATCGGCATCCTCTACGTCATGCCGGAGGATCTGTCGGGCTGGACCGAAGAGCAGAAAGATGACTTCTCGTTCAGCAAGTGGGCCGACAATGTCACGGATATCACCTGGGATTCCGACCAGTGGTGGATCAACTACATCCTCCATCCGTACTGGGGCGGCGCCTACTTTGTGCGGGCGACAGAGCGGGGCTATGACGAGGATGAGGCCTTCTGGTATTCGATGATGCTCTCGCTGATCTATGAATACGGCGCCGAAGCGATTTTTGAAACGCCGTCGGTACAGGACATCATCCTGACGCCGGGTCTCGGTTTCTTTGTCGGGAAGTACATGATGAGCCTGCGCAACGGCATCCGGGCCGAACTTCGCGCCGGTCACGAGCTGAGCACGGGCGACCGGGTGATCCTGTTCGCTACCGATCCGCTGGGCGCGGTCAACAAGGGCTTCGACTGGATGTTCGGGATCGAAGGTGACTATATGTTCTCGCCCTTTATGGTCGCGCCGTCAGGCCAGGTCGACTTGCGCCGGGGCGACCTGGACGATCGGCCGCGGACTGCGGTCGCGAACAAGATCGTCCCGGGTCTCCAGCTCAACATGCGCTGGTAGTCCTGCGGACTGACACACTGCGGAGATCGGTGTATCCTTGGATACCGAACCGGTCTCAGCAGGAGATGCCCGATGTCCGCAATCCGGATGTTCCTCGCCGCGTCGTTGAGCCTCTCGTTGTTCGGGTACGGCGGTGCCGTCAAGGCCGGCGAGCTGCAGATCGGCATGGCCGCACCCGATTTCAAACTCAGCGATCAGCATGGTCGTCAGCATCGCCTGTCGGATTACCAGGGGCGCTGGGTCGTGCTGTATTTCTATCCGAAGAATGATACGCCCGGTTGCACCGAAGAGGCCTGCCGCTTCCGTGACGATATCGCGTATTTCAATTCGGTCGGGGCGCAGGTACTCGGCGTCAGCGTCGACAGCGCCGACAGTCACGCCGCGTTCGCCAAGAAACACAGCCTGCCGTTTCCGCTGCTGTCGGACGCCGGCGGTGTGACGGCACAGGACTACGGTTCGCTGCGCAACCTTGGCCTGTTCAAACTCGCGCAACGGCATACCTTCATCATCGATCCTGCGGGCAGGATCGCGAAAATCTATCGCAAGGTCACGCCATCCACCCACAGTACCGAGGTCATCGAGGCGCTGACGACCCTCCTGCGCGAACACCCGACGGCTTCGTGACCGCCACGGTCATTGTCTATACCGGTGAGGCCCTGGCCCGCTATTCGTTCGGTCGTGCGCATCCCTTCGGTCCATTCCGGCACCAGGCCTTCGTCGATGAGCTCCGGCGCCTCGGGCTCGATCGGCAGGTCGCGCACGGAGCGCCGGCGACAGCCGGGCAGGACAGGATCGAATGGTTTCATACCCATGATTATGCAGAACGGGTCAGGGCATGTTCGATGGAAGGGTATGGGTTACTCGATCAGGGCGATACGCCGGCATTCCCCGGCGTGTTTGAAGCGGCTTCGACCGTGGTCGGCACAGCGCTCGCGGCGCTCGAACGCATCATGTCCGGCGAAACGGTGCGGGCATTCGTGCCGATCGCCGGCCTGCATCATGCCCGGCGCGACAGCGCGGCCGGGTTTTGCGTGTTCAATGATTGCGGTGTCGTCATCGAGGCCTTGCGGCGGGAATTCCGGATTCGGCGGGTGGCCTATGTCGATATCGATGCCCACCACGGCGACGGAGTCTTCTATGCCTTCGAGGACGACTCCGACCTGATTTTCGTGGACCTGCATGAGGATGGACGCTTTCTGTATCCGGGGACAGGTCGTGCCGACGAAACCGGCATCGGGGCCGCGACCGGCACCAAGCTGAATATCCCGATGGCTGTCGGCGCGGACGATGCCGAATTTTTCAGGCAATGGGATCGCGCCGAGCGATTCCTCGAGGCCGCGAAACCGGAATTCATCGTGTTTCAGTGCGGCGCAGACAGTCTCAGCGGCGATCCGCTGGCGCATCTCGCCTACACCCAGGCGGCACACGCGTATGCCGCGACCCGCCTGTGCGCGATCGCCGACCGGTATGCGCAGGGCCGCGTCCTTGCGCTCGGTGGCGGAGGCTATGACCTCGACAACCTCGCCCGAGCCTGGACAGCGGTCGTCCGCGCCTTGCTTGTGTCCGCACCGGCGCGTTGATCGAGCCGGGCGGCGAACCGGGTCGTCAATATACCGGCGCATCGACAAATGCGGTGCAAGGTATTCAGAATCATCGAAATTGGTCGATAGACAGGTAACTCAGAAAGGTCTCGCATGATTACGATATCGACACAATTTGACGAAGCTGTCCCCGAGTGGGATGTTGCCCTCGAGGCGCTGATCCGCGAGGAGTACCATAAACTCGACAGGCCCTTGGTGCTCGCCGATTTCCAGCGCCTGTCCCGGAAGTTTGCGATCCGCTACGATGACATGATGGTGACATTGTTCGAACTCGTGATACGAGGCAGGTGGGCCTATTTCGATGAGCAGGGCGTGTCCGTCCCGATCACCCGGGAACAATTTGAGCAGTTACGGCGCAACGGACGCATCGAGTTCGCGGACATAAGGTCTTTCCGCGGCGACTTCCGGGCGCTCGCCTGAGGCGCGCCGATGCCGCAGTTTGACCTGGTATTCACCGGAGAGCTGATCGAGGGCTGCGATCCGGCGCAGGTCCGGCGCGATCTCGGGCGCCTGTTCAAGACCGATGCCACGGCGATCAGCCGACTCTTTACCGGTAAGCCGGTCATCATCAAGAAAGCCATCGATCAGCAGACCGCGATACGCTATCGCGCCGCGCTGCAGCAGGCCGGTGCGCTGTGCCAGATCAGGCCGGTGGACGAGGTAACCGGCAGCACGACAGCAACGGGTATTGCCCGACCTGCTGACGCGCGCGACCTTGAAAACGCCGCTATCCTGCCACCCGGTTCTATGCTGACCGAGACCCGTACTGTTGTACAGCCGCCACAATTTGACCTTTCAGGCATGAGCGTCGCGCCGCCCGGCGCGACACTGGTGGAGCAGATACAGCAAACATTTGCCCCGCCGCCCGGACCTGGCGCCTTCGATGTGGCCCCGGCCGGTGAAGATCTGGTCGTGCCGGCTCCGATTACGCCGGTGCCGATCCCCGATATCAGCGCGCTGACGATGGCGCCGCCGAGGACCGAGATCCTCAAACCCGGTGAAGTCGTAAAATCCCATCCCCCCCCGCCCGACCCCGGCGATCTATCGCTGGCTGAGCAGTAGATTCTGGTCACCCCATCCGGTGCCGACAAGCGCCGGCTTTCGTGTTAGTTTCATCGGCCTTGATGGCGAGTTTAATGGGGGCGGACTCCTTTAAACTCTCCAATAAGATTTACATTTTAACTTATGGATTATTATTTAATATTTTTTATGTACCCTTCAGGAGGAAGACCATGACAATGTCCAGATGGTGCTGTGGATTGCTGATGGGTTTGCTGGCCCTGCCGCTGCAGGCCGAGGTTGTCACCCAGGATGTCGAATATGAGGCGGGTGGGGCCCGCATGATTGGTTATCTAGCCTATGACTACCGCATCAAAGGCCCACGGCCGGGCGTGCTGGTCGTCCATGAATGGTGGGGATTGAACGAATATGCGCGCTCACGCGCGCGTCAGCTCGCAGAACTGGGGTACACCGCGCTCGCGGTAGACATGTATGGCGACGGCCGTCAGGCGAATCACCCGGATCGGGCCGGCGCCCTAGCCCAGGAGGTCAACAGCCGCTGGAACGATGCGAAGGCGCGCTTTGCCGCCGCGCTGGACCTGCTGAGACAGCATGAGACCATCGACCCCACCCGTATCGCCGCAATCGGTTACTGTTTCGGTGGTGGAATGGTCTTGAACATGGCGCGCGAAGGCTTTGATCTAGATGGGGTTGTCAGCTTTCATGGCATGCTGGGTGGACACTCCCCCGCCGAACCGGGCAAGGTCAAAGCCAAGGTCCTGGTGCTGCATGGCGCGGATGATCCCTTTGTTTCCAAAGATGAAGTGGCGGCGTTCAAGCGCGAAATGGAGGCGGCCGGGGTCGATTACCGCTTCATAGCCTACCCGGGCGCGGTGCATGGATTCACGAATCCCGGTGCGGACCGCTTCGGCGCGGACTTCGACATGCCCCTAGCCTACGACCCCGAGGCCGACCGGGCCTCTTGGTCCGAGATGACACAATTTTTAGACCAGATCTTCGCGCACTGAGTCCGTTGTCCACAAACCTTAGCAAATATTGTAGAATTTAACGGCAGGGGGTTGATTTGACGCTCAATATGCCGATAGTCTTGTAGTCATCATCGACCATCGTGTTTTATTGCGATGCGATCGACGGTTATTCGAATCATCGCAGGTTACTTATAACTCCGTACAGCAAGATCCTGATCTTCATAAACTGATTATCGGTAACAACACGGGGCGGATCCCCAGGGCAGATGCAGACGATTCTGGTTCTAAACTCCAAGGGCGGTTGCGGGAAATCAACGATCGCGGTCAATCTGGCCAGCTATTTCGCGTCCTGTGGGCTGAAGGCCGCGCTCGTCGATTACGATCCGCAGGGTTCGAGTCTCCAGTGGCTGAGTCTGCGTTCTGGCATATACACGCCAATCCACGGCGTCAATGCGTGCAAGCGCCGTAGCGGCATCACGCGCACCTGGCAGATGCGACCGCCGAATGACACTGATCATGTAATTATCGATGCCCCTGCCGGGACGACCGGCGCCGCGCTGCAGGAGATGTTGCGCCGTACCGATATCATAGTTGTCCCGGTGACGCCGTCACCGATCGACATTCATGCAACTTCGGATTTCATACGGGAGTTGCTACTGGTTGGCAAGGTGCGTTCGCGCGGCATCCATCTCGGCGTGATCGCAAACCGCGTCAAACGGGATACACCGCACTATGAGCCGCTGAAGCGGTTCCTCGGTAGCCTGAACATACCGTTCATCACGTCGATTACCGATTCCGATCACTATATCAATGCCGTGGCATCGGGGATCGGCATTCACGAACTGGATGAGCGTGAGACGGCGTTGGAGCGGGAACAGTGGTTTCCGTTGATCCGGTGGCTCGCAAATCCTGAGCGGGATCCCGCTGCGAAAGAGGCGCGGCCGAAGTTCAACGTGATCAGCGGCGCAAGCGGCTAGTCAACGGGGCCGCCGGGCGGCGGCGGCCCCGTATATACTTCAGTTCTCGAACGTATCCAGGACGTCGTACAGGGTGTGCCTCTCCTGGCCGCCGTCGCTGCCGTCGAAGTCCGACTCGAACTCCCCGTCGAAATTTCTGGCGAAATCGTAGCGCAGGCCGTCGCTGTTCGCCGAGCGCGAAGCGATCGGACGAAGGCCGGCCTCGGCGAGTGAGTCGAGATCGAGTTCCTCGATATCGCCATCGCGATATTCGATTTCAACGGCATCCTCGTCGGCATCCATGTCGATGATCCTGAGCTCCCTGCCATCGGATGTCCGGTACCACTGACCGGTCCTGAAAGCCGGTACATGTGCGGATCTGACCATTCTGGACCTCCTCATGAGCAGCTGTGTGTCATGGCGTCGAAAGCCTGAGACTACCTGGTATCTTCAGTTGTCTTCAGCGTAATGCTCGTAATACTTTGTACTACATTGTTGTTTTTGTGTTTTTCCTGTTGCTCCAGGTTGATGCGGTCATAGACTTCCTTGCGGTGAATGCTGACGTCTCTCGGCGCCTGTATACCGATACGGGCCTGACTGTTCCTGATGGAGCATATGGTGATCGTGATGTCATCACCGATCATGAAGGTCTCGCCTACACGTCTCGTTAGAATCAGCATTGTCTCATCCTCGAGTTGGCACCGCGCGTCGGCATCATGCCGCGCCGGGCGGCTGGCTTGTGATCCGGTGATCCGCCATCCTCTGCTGAGGCTGTCCGGAGGGCCTGATTCAAGCCTTAGCATGACGATAGGGATTACCGGTCGTAGAGTAAATTCCACAATTGGGGTATTTCGAAAGATACTTCATCCCGGTACCGCACGCGCCCGCCCGGGCAGGGGATTATCTCTGGTTGTACAGCAACATGGCTTCCACAAGGGTATGGACGTGTAGTTTCTGGTAGATGTTCTTGAGATGGGTGCGTACGGTCTCGTAGCTGATATGCAACTCTTCAGCTACCTTCTTGGTCGAGTACCCGCGCTTGATATACTCCAGGATCTGGATCTCACGCTTGGTCAGTTCGTCAAACTTGGTCTTGCGGGAGTTCTGGGGGGAAGGATGGAATGTCTCCAGCACGCGTTTCGCGATCACTCGGGACATCGGAGCGCCGCCGTCGACAACCTCCCGGATCGCCGATTCGATTTCCTGAAGTGAGGTCGAGCCCTTGATGATGTAGCCTACGGCGCCGGCCTGCAGCGCAGAAAACAGATGGGCATCATCGTCATAGACGGTCAGCACCAGGAATTCGGTGGGGCAACCCTGGGAAGAGACCCGTTCAATGACATCGACGCCGGAGATATCGGGGAGATCGATATCGATCAGCGTGACGTCCGGGTTCAGGTGGGTGATTTCCTTGCAGGCATCCTTGCCATTGACATACTGGCCGACCACCTGGATGCCCGGCGAGTTGGTCAGCAGCTGACCGAGTTCATCGAGATAGCGTTTATTGTCCTCTACGATCGCGACTTCAATCGGTCGTGTGTTTTTCATGTGACTGAACTGCTTTCCATTCCTGGTTGCCAGTGACCTGGCGTCAGGGCGTTGATGCGCATTCCTTGGCCTGGAGTGCTCAGGATACAACCGGTGTGCGGGATCCCAATTGTCCTCCTGGTCACAGGACAGACATCCAACCTGGAATTTGATCGCAAGATCCGTTCCCTAACGTAAATTAGGGGTATGACGGAGTAAATACCTCATTTGGGGGAAGCCTGGTTCAGGGCCAGTTGCATCAGCACCCGGGTGCCCGCACCCGGTTGTGACGTGATCAGCAGGTCGCCACCCTGTTCCCTGAGGCGGCGCTTCATGTTGTTGAGACCATGTCCTTCCTCGCTCGCCAGCGCGGGATCGATACCGACGCCGTCGTCACTGATCGCGATCTGCAGCCCGGAATCCGTCAGGACCAGCGAGGAATGGACCCGATGGGCATGCGCGTGCTTTGCGATATTAATCAACGCCTCGCGGAAAACGCGATAAATCGCGTGCTTGATCGCCGGCGTCGGTGCCGGAGCGGCATGAGAGCCGATATCGGCATCGAGATCGAACGCGATGTCGATGTGACCGAGCAGGTCGTAGCCGAGACGGCGCAAGGAGTTGGCGACGTCTTCCCAGGTATTCTGGCGATCGTCGATGACCCAGAGGAAATTGCGTAACTGGCGTGAGGATTCCTCGGTATTATTCCGGATCTGCTGCAATTTCATTCTGATCTTGTCTGGATCATTGATGCTGCGTTCGGTCCCCTCGACCGCAATCGAGATGCTCGCCAGATCATTCAGCACTGTGTCATGCAACTCGCGATGCAAGCGCTCTTTTTCCATGCGGGCGTTGTACTCGAGCGCGAGCCGGTCCCGGTACAGGCGCTGGTTGTCGAGTGTCAGGATCAGCGCGAAAGGTAGAATCAGCGAGAACAGCGCATGGTTGTTGACCAGGCTGCCGCCTTCGGGCCAGGGCAACACAATCGAGATGACGAAGAAGGTCGAGACCAGCACCACCGCGATGAACAGGATGCTGACCTGTTTTTTCATGAATTCGTCTTCGATGTGCAGCATCGAGTGGGAGAAACTGCCTGTCATCAGCAGGATCCACAGGATCAGGAAGGGCAAAGTCGTGGCGAGCGCGATGACTCCCGAGAGGTAGAGCAGGGAGATGATGGCCGAATAGGCATAAAACACGACAGGAAGCCACGGAAACTTCTCCAGCACGTGCTTTCGTTCCGGGAATACGGCAGAAAAGTGAACGATCGAGATCTGGCCCGTGCTGGCGATAAAAAAGACCGTGATCAGCGTACGCAACAGGTCGGGATCCAGCACCAGTGGCCGGTGGACGACCGGCGCGACGCTGACCAGGTACAGCGCCGTCGAACTCAGGAACACGGCGCATAAGAAACCGGTGGTGCGCCTGTGATGGCGAAAGACAGAGATCGACGCGAAGATATAGATACCCGCGACGATATAGACGATGCCGAGCCGCGCCATGATCTCGGTGAACGGCATCCGGCCGATATCGGCGAGTACCTCCCAGGCGGTGTCGGTATTGTCGACAAATTCGATGACCGCGCTTTGGTTGTCGGTAAGGACGTCATGGAGTCTGTCCTGATGCTCCCACCAGGTCTGCTCCGAGGCAGAGGATTGGAAAGCCGGGAGCTTCCACAGATCCGTCTGGCTGACCGGGACGTCGCCGATGCGCGTGATCTGAATGCCTTCCCGTACGCTGACGACTTCCGAGTCGATCAGGAGGGCGGGCGCGGACCAGAGGGCATATGTACCTACACCTGCCATGAACACGGTGATCGCCGTCATCACCATGATCAGAGTCCACTCCGAGGGCTGGAATCGCGCTAGTATCGTGTTCACCACAGAAATAATCACAGAAGCAACAGAATGATACAATAACAGACTGTCAATCCTCCGTGTGTTCGGGCGGGGCGTGAACGGGCGGGCGTCGGATCGTGGTGGTTCAGGTCGGAACGCGGTTTCCCTGTGGACTGTGTTAGTTTAGTCTTGAGCACGGACGCGTGAAGGCGAGTACCGGCTCCACCGATCGGCGGATTACGGACAGAACGAGGATGAAGGCTTGAGCGACGGGCGGAAAATTCAGCACACCATCGAGCAGAAACTCGGCGCCGGGATCCCCGGCCTGCTGCATCTCGACGTGATCAATGAAAGCCACCGGCACAATGTCCCGCCCGGTTCAGAATCCCATTTCAAGCTCGTGCTCGTCGCGGACGGGTTCGACGGTAAAAAGTTGCTGGAGCGGCATCGCCTGGTCAATGAACTGCTCGCCTCGGAATTGGCCGGCACCGTTCACGCCCTGGCCATCCACGCCTGGACCCGCGCCGAATGGGAATCGAGGATGGGTGATGCGCCGATGTCGCCCCCTTGTCTTGGCGGTGGCCGGACCCAGCAGGCCCGCCCCGATCGCCATCAGCGTACGAAAGCTTAATTCAGGACGGATAATCCAGATGCCATCAGATGTCGATGAACTGACAGTCAATTATTCGGAAGGCGATCAGCAGCTTGTCAAGGAGCTGGACAAGGTGATCCTGTCGAAAGGCGCCTGGGCGACCGTGATCTTTCGTTACCAGGACTGGGACAATGCCAAGGCCGTCTTCGGTCCCGACAAATACACGATCCGGCGCTATCAGAAGCGTAACGGCGAGTATTTCCAGAAATCGAAATTCAACATATCGAGCGCAGACCAGGCCCGAAAGGTAATCGAGGCCCTCCAGCACTGGATCGCTTGATCATCCTGAATCCGCCACTGTACCGGTTTCGTCCTGTACCAATAAAGTCAGCCGCCGGCTGACCGATACAGAGGGAGGATATTTACTCCTTTCCTTCAGAGACTTGACTTGCCGGGGGCTGTGACGGGCGATGACTGATCGGGTTGAATCACCCGCGCCGGGCCATGGGCGCGCCAGCGCCAGGGGCGGTGACCGGGACGTCGAGACGCTCAAGGTCTGTCACGCCCAGGCCACCCGGTTCCTCGACCAACTCCATGGCAAGATTCTGGCGGCAGTTGACGAATCAATCACGCAGTTATCCGATCATGCTGCGCCGCGCGAGGAAGGCCTGCGTCTGCTGGAGGATCTACGCCTGCTGCGTAGTAGCGGCGAGAAGCTCCAACGCGCCCTGCAAGAACATTTCACGCAGTATTACCGGGACGATACCGGGCCCGGTCCCTCGCCCCCCCGTCGCGCCTGGCTCGCCGCGGAAGCCTCCGGTGAGAGCGGTTTCTCCCTCGTCGATGATCAGCAGCTTGATGAATGGTTGGCCATAGACAGGCTGATCGGCAAAATCGGCGACACGCATGGGGATGAACTTCAGGGTCTGACCCTGCGCTTTCAGCATCTGCTGCCGGGACGGGAAGACGTCGGCTGTCCGCTCGGTCCCGACAGGGTCTGCCATACCTTTCACGATGCGCTGGTTTCCCTCGAGGTCGACCCCGGGATGCGGGTGCGCTGCTATGAACTGCTTTACAGGATTCTGTTGCCGGAAATTGGTGCGTTCTATGCGGAGACCAACCAACTGTTGATCAACCGGGGCGTGCTGCCGCAGATCAGGATCGAGGCGGTCACACAGTCGACCCGCGCCAGGCCGGAGCGGCAGCGGCAAGCTGCGGCGAAGGCGGAGGCGATATGGTCCGACGCGATCGAGCCTGACGCGGGCAGTCAGGCTGAGGAGCCACTTGTGCACCGGCGTCCGACGCCGCTCCATGAGCAGATGTTCCAGGCGATGCAGCATCTGCTGCGCGCCCATTTCAGGGAAGACGGCACCGCCGGTACGGCAGCGGGGTTTAATGATGCCGGGCCCATTGCCGCACTGCCGATCACACCGATGCTGATCGATACCCTGTCCGTGTTACAGCATGATGACGGACTGATCGAGCACGCCGGAGAGCTGATACGAGGCGGACTCAAACAGCAGGTGGCTGATCGCTTTTCCGTTGACGGCAACAGCGCAGGCAGCGGGCTCAACCAGATCGACGACGAGACCATCGAAGTCATCAGTATGATCTTCGACTATATCCTCGACGACCGCGCACTGCCGGATTTCATGAAGGCGCTGATCGCTCGCCTGCAGATTCCGGTGCTCAAGGTTGCGATCATCGATCGTGAATTTTTCAGCCGGAAGTCGCACCCGGCACGGCAGTTGCTGAACGAGCTCTCGCATGCGGGTCTCGGCTGGAGCGAGGAAAGCGAGGCCGCCAAGGATCGCCTGTATCAAAAGATGGAGTCGACCGTCAGGCGCATCCTCAATGAATTCGAGAGCGATACTGCGATCTTCGGCGAATTGCTGGTGGATTTCAGGAAATTTCTCGATGACGAAGCGCGCAGCTATGGCGAGGCGCAGACGCGCCTGCTCGAGGCGGCACAGCAAAACGAGCGTCAGGAACGGATCAAGCTGCAGATTGCAGCGGAGTTCGCGCAGCGCCTTTCTGACCGCGACCTCCCTGCCGATATCCGGGAATTCCTGCTCACGCCGTGGCGTACGTACGCCACGACCGTGGTACTGGAAAATGGCGAGGAGTCGGCTGCCGCAAAAGCGGCCCTTGCATTCATCGACGACTTGTTGTGGAGTCTTGAGCCGAAACCAGAGCCGGATGATCGCAAGCGACTGGTCCGAATGTTGCCTGCGCTGCTGGAATCATTGCGCGAGGGATTGAGGCGCATTGCCTGTCCTGATGATGACGTTGAGCGGATCATCCTGTCGCTTCAGGAACTTCACTTCGAGTGCATGAAATCAGGCCGCCGTCCCGCTGAGCCTGCACAAGCTGCACCGGCCACCATGCGTTCGCCGGCCGATCCTGCCCCGACACCGGCGCCGCCGACCGTTGTATCCGATTCCGCCGCGGACGAAGTAGACCGGATGTTCACGGAAATCAGCCGGGACCTGGATGATCTGTCATCTTTAGACTGGGATCACCTGTCCAATTTCGATGATGTCCGCGAGCCGAAGTCCGAGGCGCACCAGCACGCCTTCGATCAAATGATCGCGGAGATGGGGATCGAACTCGAGCGGGATGAAGGACCCCGAATCGACGATGAGTACACCGACCAGGTCAGGGCACTCGAACTCGGTACCTGGATTGAATTGATCGGAGACAGCGACGAGACGCTGCGAGGCAAGCTGGCATGGAAGGGCGATGAGTACAGCAGCTACTCATTCGTCAATCGTCAGTACAAGGTGGTCGCGGAGCGGCCACTGTACATGCTGGCCGAAGACTTCCGGTCCGGCAAGGCAAGCGTGATCGAAGACATCGCCCTGTTCGACAGGGCGATGGATGGCGTCATTTCGGGCATCATGCGATTTGCCGGCGCCGCCGGTCGATGACCGGGTTACTGGTTGAAATACAAGAAGTATTCTGGTTGACTCCGATCCTTCGTGCAGATTCATTTCAGCGGACGGGAGCGGCGCCATCCGCACATTCGTGCTGGAGCAGGCATAAATGCCGGATCGTGTCGAGCATTCATGGGTGAAATTGTCGTCATTCCGGGAAAATGGTAATGTGTGCAAACTTCGGCGGCGCCTGACTTGCAGAGCAGGGCGCAGCCGGTCCATTCTTATGTGTGATGTCCCGCGACAGTGACCCTGACAAGGAGAGAAGATAATGGGGGATGATAAAGAGGTTCTGGTAGTGGCTTCCAAGGTCAAGAATTACATCCGGTCGAAATCCGACATGAATACATCGGCGGGCGTATTCGATGTACTTTCGGACAGGATTCGGGAGATGTGCGACAAGGCGATCGAGAACGCGCTCAGGGATGGCCGCAAGACAGTCAAGGATCGCGACATCGTCTAATCCAAAGTAGTTACCAGGAACGTCAGCGCTTGTTGGCACGACTGACATTTTCATATCATATCCCGCATCCGTGCAGGACAATCGCTGCGAGAACGGTCTATCCGTGGTTTCCAGGAAGGGTAGTTTCTCAAAAGAAGACCTGATCGAATGTGGACATGGCCGCCTGTTCGGGCCGGGCAACGCGCAGTTACCGCTGCCGCCGATGCTGATGTTCGATCGCATCACCCAAATCGGGGACCAGGGCGGAAGTCACGGCAGGGGCTCGGTGACTGCCGAACTCGATATTCATCCCGATCTCTGGTTCTTCCAGTGCCACTTCGAGGGCGACCCGGTAATGCCGGGTTGCCTGGGGCTTGACGCGATGTGGCAATTGGTCGGATTCTTTCTCGGGTGGTACGGCGGGTTGGGCCAGGGCCGCGCACTCGGCGCGAGAGAGATCAAGTTTTCGGGACAGGTAACCCCGGACAAGCGGCTGGTCACCTACCGCATCGACTTGAAGCGGGTCATAACCCGGAAGCTCGTCATGGGCATTGCCGACGCTACGCTGGAATGTGACGGTGTCCTGATTTACACCGCGAACGACCTGCGCGTCGGTCTCTTCTCCTCGGTCGGCCTGTTTCAGGATTAGGGTTATGAAACGGGTTGTCATTACAGGCGTGGGGATCCTTTCCAGCATCGGTAACGATGCGCATGAGGTCACGGAATCGCTGAAAGCAGGGCATTCCGGCATCGTTGCCAGCCCTGAATATGCCGAACTCGGCCTGCGCTCGCGCGTCCATGGCCCGATCCGGCTGAATCCGGCCGATCATATCGACCGCAGGCTGATGCGCTTCATGGGCGACGCCGCGGCCTTTTCCTATCTCGCTGCCCGCCAGGCGATCGAGGACTCCGGCCTCGCCGAAACCGATCAGTCAAATCCCCGCACGGGGCTGGTACTCGGATCCGGCGGCGCATCAAACCGGAATTTTCTCCAGGCCGCGGATGCGCTCAGAAGTCGCGGCATTCGTGGCGTCGGTCCCTATATGGTGACCCGCACAATGGGCAGTACGACCTCGGCGAATGTCGCAACAGCCCTCAAGATCAAGGGTGTCAACTATTCGATCAGTTCCGCGTGCTCGACCAGCGCGCATTGCATCGGACATGCGGCCGAGTTGATCCAGTTCGGCAAGCAGGACGTCATGCTGGCGGGTGGAGGGGAGGAAGTCGACTGGACGATGACCATGCTGTTCGACGGCATGGGCGCGCTTTCATCGAAATACAACGATACACCGGAACGGGCGTCGCGCCCCTATGATGTCCATCGGGACGGCTTCGTGATCTCCGGCGGCGCCGGCGTCGTCGTGCTCGAATCGCTTGATCATGCGCTCGCGCGCGGCGCGCGGATCTATGCCGAAATCACCGGTTATGGCGCGAATTCGGACGGGGCGGACATGGTCGCGCCCTCGGGCGAGGGCGCCGTGCGCTGCATGCGCCTGGCGCTGGCAACGGTTGACGGGCCGATCGACTACATCAATGCCCATGGCACCGGCACTCAGGCCGGCGACATCAAGGAGCTGGATGCGGTCAAGGCGGTCTTCGGTGCGACGATTCCGCCGATCTCGTCGACCAAGTCGCTGACCGGGCATGCGCTCGGCGCGGCGGGCGCCAATGAGGCGATCTATTCCCTGCTGATGATGCAGGAGGACTTCATCGCCGCTTCGGCTAACATCGACGATCCCGATCCTGCGGCGCAGGGTGTCCCGATCGTAACCACGCGCCGGGACAAGGCGGGATTGCGGCAGGTCATGAGCAACAGTTTCGGCTTCGGCGGCACCAATGCCACCCTGGTCATGAGGCGTTATACCGGATAGCGAGCGAAGCTTCGAGCGTCACGGAAAGGGTGCATGGCCAGGAAACTCCGTTCGGCCGCCAGCCTGCAGGAGGCGCAACTTCTTGCGGATCTGCTGAGAGCTGCAGGTATCGACTGCCATATCATGAACGAGCATCTGCAGGGCGGCGTCGGTGAATTACCGTTCACCCATGTCTGGCCCGAGATCTGGATCGTCGACGAAGCGGATCGTGAGCATGCGCTGGCGGTCATACAGGACTTTGAACGGCCTGCCTCCGGTAACGGCGGAGGCATCTGTCCCCATTGCGGGGAAGACAATCCGCCAGCCTTCGAAATCTGCTGGAAATGCGGTCGCGCCCTGATGCGGGACTGATGCGCGGGTGTTATATACTTCGCTGATGATTCCAGCCATTCTTGTCTCTAACGTCCACAAACGTTATTCCGGAGTTCACGCAGTCAACGGAGTCGACCTGGCGATTCGCCAGGGCGAGTTTCTCGGCCTGCTCGGTCCCAACGGCGCCGGCAAGTCGACCCTGATCAATATCATTGCAGGACTCACCCGCGCCGATTCCGGCGCGGTCTCGGTGATGGGGCATGATGTCGTAGCGGATTACCGCGAGGCGAGGAAACGGCTTGGCGTCGTGCCCCAGGAACTGGTTTTCGACGCCTTTTTCACCGTGCGCGAGGTCTTGCGCATCCAGTCTGGTTACTTCGGTTTCGGCGCGGAAAACGAGGGCTGGATCGACCGCCTGCTCACGGAACTCAAATTGTCCGACAAGGCGAATGCGAACATGCGCACGCTGTCCGGCGGCATGAAGCGCCGTGTGCTGATCGCCCAGGCATTGGTGCACAAGCCGGACGTGATCGTCCTCGACGAGCCGACCGCGGGCGTGGATATCGAGGTGCGCAGGCTGCTGTGGGATTTCATTTCACGCCTGCATGCAGAGGGCCATACCATCGTGCTGACTACGCACTACCTCGAGGAGGCGGAATCGCTGTGCGACCGCATTGCGATCCTGAATCACGGGCGCATCATCGCCCTCGATACCAAGCAGGCCTTGCTCGACAGTGAACTTGGCAGGACGCTGAAGATCAGGATAGTCGCGGCCGCGCCTGTCGGGGACTTGCCAGAGGAATTCCGGGATATGGTCATCAGGCGCCAGGACCACATCCTGGAGCTTGCGCTCGACAAGCGGACCGATTCCATCGCACGCGTGCTGAGCCAGTTGCAGCAGGCGGGCGTCGAGATCGTCGACCTGCAAACCGAGCGGGCGGATCTCGAGGATGTGTTTGTGAGGGTCGCCTACACCAATCCGCCGGGAAGCCCGCCATGAGGGTTCGGGGATTCTACACCCTGTTCTACAAGGAAATTCTGCGTTTCTACAAGGTCATCTTTCAGACCATCGTCGCGCCGGTGATCACGACGCTGCTCTACCTGCTGGTCTTTTCGCACGCACTCGAGCGCCGTGTCATGGTGTTCGATGACATCAGCTACACCGCGTTTCTGGTGCCAGGACTGGTCATGATGGCAGTGATTCAGAACGCCTTCGCGAACAGCTCATCGAGCCTGATCCAGTCCAAGGTGACCGGTAATATCGTCTTTATCCTGCTGGCCCCGCTGTCACATCTCGAATTCTTTCTGGCCTTCGTGCTGGCCGCGATAGCGAGGGGGCTGATCGTCGGTCTCGGCGTCTGGCTGTGCACGCTGCCGTTCATCGTGCTGCCGCTGCACAGCCTGCCGGCCATTATCGCCTTTGCGCTACTCGGCAGCGCCGTGCTCGGCACAATGGGCATACTGGCGGGAATCTGGGCCGAGAAATTCGACCAGCTCGCGGGTTTCCAGAACTTCGTCATCGTACCGTTGTCATTTCTGAGCGGCGTATTCTATTCGATACATTCACTGCCCGGTTTCTGGCATGACCTGTCGAGATTCAACCCCTTCTTCTATATGATCGACGGATTCCGCTATGGTTTCTTTGGTCAATCCGATGTCAGCCCGTGGATCAGTTTCGGTGTCGTGCTGCTGGCCTTTCTTGCGCTCTCGGCGCTGGTGTTGCAGCTGATCCGGCGCGGTTACCGGCTGCGGGACTAGCGCCGGTTAAAGTTAGTACGCCATCCGGACGATGAGAAAGAGAGGCGCCTATACCTGAAATCCCAAACCATCATGGGTGGCACATGCGGATGCCGGACCGGGGAAACAGATGATTCCGTTCGAGGCAAACCTGCCCCAGGCATTGCAGGTTCGTCCGGAGGATCTGGTCAGAGGCACGATCCGGCTGGTTGTCCTGCCAGAGGTCGCCATCCGGGTCAACCGGATGGTCGCCGATCCCCAGTGCAGCGGTGCCGCGATCGCAGAACTGATCGGACGGGATCCTGCGCTCGCGGCGCGCCTCCTCAGAATCGCGAACAGTCCCTTCTACGGATTTCCCTCACGGATCGGCACACTGTTACGCGCGGTCACCGTCATCGGTCGCCGTGGGCTGCGCGATCTGGTGCTTGCGTCATCTGTCTGTGATTTATTTGCGCGCATGGGCGGTGATCTGCTGAACAGAAAGTCGTTCTGGCAGCGCAGCCTGATCTGCGGACTCTACGCCCGGCTGCTCGGCTTGCGTTGCGGTATCTCTGAAGCGGAAAGCCTGTTCGCGTCCGGCCTGCTGCATGACATTGGCCAGCTCGTGATTCTCGAAAAGCTCCCGGAGATCGGCCGGCAGACACAATTGCGCGCACAGGACGGCAGCATGCCTTTGCATCAGCTGGAACAGGCAGTCATTGGCTGTGATCATGCCGGAGTTGGCGCCGAGTTGCTGCGCCAATGGCATCTGCCCGTCGATATCTGGGAGCCGGTGCGCTGCCATCATGCGCCAATGCTCGCCGAACACGCCCCGCTCGGCGCCGCAATCATACATGTCGCCGATATTCTCGCTGATGAATCTTATCCGCCGCGGGAGATCGACTGGCGCCAGGTGTTATCCGGTCTCGCGTCCTCTGTTGCGCCACCGGTACGGGATCTGATGGATCTCGATGAGCGTACGCTCAGAGAGTTCCAGGCGGAAATACGGATACAGCAGGACATCCTTGCCGAGACGATGTTGGCGGCATGATCAATACAGGCTGAGCGTCCGGCGGCCGATCCGGTTTCCCTGACCTTCGCGCGCATGGACGCGCGCGTGAGCTACAGGGATGTATTCATGCGTGTCAGGGAAACCGGATCGGCCGCCGGACGCCCCGCCGTTCATTCACGCGGTACCCGCGGACGCGCTATAATCAGACGCGTTCATGCCCTCACGCCACCGCATGCTGTCCCGATCCGCCCGTCCGTCGCTGGCGCTGGTCCTGCTGCTGGCGCTGTTGTGCGTGGCGGCGGTTTCGCGAGTCGGGGTGGCCTCGATCCCGGAGGGCGGTCCGCGGATAGTCCAGGAGCCACTCGCGGCTGGCAAGTTCCTGATCGCGAGTGAATCGATCCGCGACCCGAGATTCCGCGAATCGGTCATACTGCTGCTGAATCACGACGAGCAGGGCACGCTCGGCCTGATCATCAACCGCCCGACCCGCATCCCGCTCTCTGAAGTCATCGACGGCGGGCCTCCCGGGCAATTGTACTTCGGCGGTCCGGTGCAATCCCTGGCTTTTTCATTGCTGGCCAACGGCGAACCCGCGGACGAGGGTCCGGATGATGGCCGGAGTTTCGTGCTGGATAGCGTCTGGTTCGTATTCGGCGCCGAAGCGGTCCGCGAACGGCTGTCACGACTCGAGGCCGGGGACGCTGCGCGCGTTTATGCCGGTTATACCGGCTGGTCTCCGGGGCAGCTCGAATCCGAGCTGCGTAATGGGGGTTGGCATCTGACCAAGGCCAGCATTGACGCGATCTTCGCCGAAGATCCCGCCCGTGTCTGGGAGACCCTGATTCGGCGGGTCAGCGGTCGCTGGATCTGAGCAAGACTCCGTATTACTTTTGTTTATCCGTCTCGATGCGGTCGCGCGTGGAAGCCCCTGCATCAGCCATCCATAACAGTAGCGATTCACAGATCGTCTGATGGTCCCGCCGTATCGGCACGGTTATCCTGAACGCATACCCATCGCGTGGATGATATCCACGACATCGGACTCGCCACGGAAGGCATGATCAGTCATCAGGGACGATGCGTCATCTGCGCGATGGGTCCCTTCAACAGATCCTCGGCAAGGGATCGTCCTCGAGTTCCCCGACCCGGCGTTCGCCGCCATGCCGGGTCTGCAGGACCAGTCCGCCAATATCACTCCGGATGTCGTCGCGGATCTCGCCGATCAGCGCCGCAGATTCACCGGCCGGCAGTGCGCGCCAGCGCGCCAGCGCCTTCCCGGCCTCGTCTTCACTGACGATTGCGACGACACGGCCTTCGCAGGCGAGAAACAGCGGATCATAGCCGAGGATGTCGCAAACGCTGCGCACGGGCGCCCGCACGGGTATCTGCGCCTCATGCAGGCGGACGCCGAAGCCGGTCGCGGCCGCGATCTCGTGCATGACGGTTGCAAGCCCGCCGCGAGTCGGATCACGCATGAAGCGCAGACCGGGAAGATCGCGCAGCGCGGCGGCGAGCGGCAGCACGCTCGCGACATCGGAGTGCAGCGTGCCGCGCAGGCCAAACTGTTCGCGTGCGAGCATGACGGTGGTCCCGTGGTCGCCAATCGGTCCGCTGACGAGCACACGATCACCGGACCGTATCCGGTCGATTGCGGGACGCGGATTCGGCCCGGGGATACCGACGCCGGTGGTCGTCAGATACAGGCCGCCGCCGAAGCCGCGGGGAACAACCTTGGTATCACCAGTGACGATCGCGACGCCGGTCTCGCGCGCCGCGGCGGCGATGCTGTCGACGATGCGTTCGAGCCGGTCGCGCGCAAATCCCTCTTCGATGATGACTCCGAGCGTCAGATAACACGGCGTTGCGCCGCAGACCGCGAGGTCATTGACTGTCCCGTGAACCGCAAGCGATCCGATATCGCCACCGGGAAATTCCAGCGGTTGTACCGTGAATCCATCGGTCGTCACAACGATTTCGCTGCCGGCGATCGTGACACAGGCGGCATCGGCGCGGAGGTCGAGGTCCGGATTGTCGAGGCGCGCGCGGAAGACGGCATCGACGAGTGCGCGCATGCGGCGGCCGCCATTGCCATCCGCCAGCGCGATCGGCGCGGGGATCAGGTCCGGCATTGATGATCCGGGTTCACGAGGCCCGCGCTGAGCGCGCCCTCTATTATCTGGCCAAAACAGAGTCCGGCGTCATTGTACGGCACGGCCGCCGGCAAGTGGACATCGAACCCGTCGTCGGCGAGCAGACGCATGGCGGTCTCGGTCAGGCGCCGATTCTGAAACACCCCGCCGCTCAGCCCGACCGTGAACGGTCCGTATTGAGCGCGCATCACGCTGGCCTGGTCGAGGAGCGTCCTGGCCAGTGCATCGTGAAAGTGTGCGGCCCGCTCCGCGGACGGTCGTCCCGTATCGAGCAGCAGGTCGATCAGTGGCGCCCAGTCGCTACGCCACACGCCCTGTTCGTCTTGCGACAACGGCAGCGTTATCGGCCTGTCCGGTAACGGCAAGTCCCGTGCAGTCGCTTCGAGGCGCATCGGACCCTGACCTTCATAACTCGCCTCGAGTGTCAGCCCGCACAGCGCGGCCGCGGCATCGAACAGGCGTCCGACTGAACTCGTAGTCGAACAGTTGAGGCCGCGACGCCAGGCATGTGCGAACAGGTTCGTGTCGGCCGGGCAGTCGGGCCAGTCACGGCCCTGTTCGAGACACAGTGAGAGCGCGCTGCGCCAGGGTTCGCGACCGGCTCGCTGTCCGCCCGGGATGCGAAATGGGCGCAGACTCGCGACGCGACGCCAGCGTCCCGGCGCGCCGAACAACGCCTCGCCGCCCCACAGAGATCCGTCCTCGCCATAGCCGATTCCATCCCATGTAAAGACCAGCCAGGGCCCCGGCCGCGAAACCTCGCCTGCGATGATTGACGCATGGGCGCGATGATGAAAGACCTCGATGAGCGGCAGTCCACTCGCGCGCGCCCAGGCCTGGCCGGGATAACCGGGGTGGGCGTCGCAAACCACCCGCCGGGCGCGGATGCGATGCAGGGATTGCAGGACATCGATGGTTTGCGTGAATAAAGCGAATCCGCGCGGCGAATCCGCGGCACCGACATGCGGCGAAATGAGGGCGCGATTGCCAAAGGCGAGGGCGATCGTATTTTTCATATGGCCGCCGACCGCGAGCAGCGGTTCGGTAACGGTGAACGGCAGCGCCAGTTCCAGCGGTGCATCGCCGCGCCCGATCCGGAACAGGCGTGCATGGCCGGCGATGACGCGGCGCACCGGATCATCGGCGGGGCGCAGGATCGGCCGGTCATGATGCAGGAATCCGTCTGCAATGGCGGACAAACGCGCCTCGGCCTCGCTGGCGTCGATCAGCACCGGCTCGCCGCGAGGGTTCGCCGAAGTCGCGACGAGCGGCCCGCCAAAGTCCCCGAGCAGCAGTTCATGCAGCGGAGTATAGGGCAGCATGACCCCGATCTCCGCGAGGCCGGGCGCGATATTGTCTGCGAGACCGTGTCCCGCTCGAAGCGGCACGATCACGATCGGAAACACCGGATCGCGCAACGCCGCCTCGTGGACGGGATCGAGCCGGACCCGTTCACGCAGTGCCAGCAATGCCTCATCCGCCGGAAACATCAGCGCAAGCGGCTTGTCCGGGCGCGGCTTGTCACGACGCAGGCGCGCGATGACCTCCGCCCGGCTGGCGTCGCACAGCAGGTGATAGCCACCGATCCCCTTGAGTGCAATGATGCCGCCGTCGCGCAGCAGCGCGACCGCGGCGCGCAAAGCGGTCTCTGCGGTGCATGTGTTTCCGGAGCGATCGGCAAACGTCAGGCGCGGGCCGCAGTCGGGACAGGCGAGGCTTTGCGCGTGGAAACGCCGGTTCGCCGGATCAAGGTATTCCGCGGCACAGGCAGCGCATAACGGGAAACCCGCCATCGTCGTTCGGGCGCGGTCATACGGCAGCGCGCTGATCAGGCTGTAACGCGGACCGCAATGGCTGCAGGCCGTAAACGGATATCGGTAGCGGCGGTCGGCGGGATCATGGATCTCCGCCTGGCATGCCGCGCATAACCCCTGGTCTGGCGGCGCGACGACGTCCGCGTCCACCGAGTCCTCGCTGTCGAGGATCAGGAAGCCGGAGGATAAGTACTGGGGGACATCCCGGATCTCGATCGGTCGCGGGCGGGCGGTCGGCGGGGCATCATGAAGTAGCGCGTTTTCGAATAGCGCGAGCGACTCAGGGTCACCGCATGCCACTATCTCGACGCTCCCGCTGCAGTTGCGTACCCGTCCTCTCAGCCGGAGACGTAACGCCAGACCATGCACGAAGGGACGAAAGCCGACGCCCTGAATGCGGCCGCCGAGCAGCCAGCGGCGGGTCGCCAGTGGTGCATCAACTGCGGGTTCCGGCATCCGCTGTGATCCTGATTACGGGAGCCAGGCTCCAATGATAAGCTTGCTGTCGCGATGAGGTCATGCCATCGACAGATCCGGGCGACGCGCGCGGCATCTTGACAAGACTAACATACAGGAGATCAATACAATGGCCAATCATGTTTATAAAACGATTGAATTGACGGGCTCGTCGCAGGATTCCGTCGAGGCGGCGATTGGCACGGCCCTGGCACGCGCGGCGAAGACCCTGCGCAACATGCGCTGGTTCGAGGTCGTCAGCGTGCGCGGGCAGATCGAAGACGGAAAAGTCGATCACTACCAGGTTACGATGAAAGTCGGATTCACGCTGGACTGAGGGATCCGGTCCCGCGCTGATCGATGAACTCGCGCGGCGCGACATCCTGATCCGCAGTTCAAGCCTGCGCGGTGTCGCCGAAGAGGAGTCGGGCGCCTACAAGGATGTCACGCAGGTCATCGAGGCGACTGAAAAGGCCAGTTTTACCCGCGCCGTTGCGCGCCTGCAGCCGATGATCTGCGTCAAGGGATAGCCTGAAATTTCAGTCGCTCGAATTTGCATGGAGCTGGTCGCATTTCGCCGCCATGACGAAGTCGTTACGGTGCAGGCCTTTGATCTTGTGCGACCACCAGGTGACCGTGACGCGGCCCCAGCAGGTCATCAGGTCCGGGTGGTGGCCTTCGGCCTCGGCGATTTCCCCGACGCGATTGGTGAACGCGAGCGCGTCGACGAAGTTTCTGAACTTGTAGCTTCGTTCCAGCTGACGGATACCGTCGCGCTCGACGATCCGCCAATCGGGGACCACCCGTTGGTATCGCGCGATCTCGTCCTCGGTGACCCGCGGCGCATCGGCGCGGCAGGCCTCGCAGCGGCTGACTGCCAGTTCGTTCATTAGAGTTCTCCTGCCGGTACCGGCTTCACGTCCTGCAATCGATGCCTCACATGTTATAGTCAATGGAACTATAGTCAACCGTTGACCAGCGGCACGAACGTGACCGGCAACACCTCGTGGCAGGTGGTGGTGCCGTTGCTGTGTTTCGTGATCACCTGCAGTTCCTGGGCATCGTGCGGATCGCCGAGCGGGATCACGAGCCGGCCACCCGGTTTGAGCTGCTCGACCAGCGCAGGGGGCAGCGTGCGCGCCGCCGCGGTGACAATGATCGCATCAAAAGGCGCATGTTCCGGCCAGCCCAGGCTGCCGTCGCCGACACGGACCGAGACACGGTCGATGCCCAGTTCATTCAGCTTGTCGAGCGCATTACGCGCGAGTTCGGGCAGGGTTTCGACGCTGTGAAGCCCGCCGGCAATTTGTGCGATCACCGCGGCCTGATAGCCAGAGCCGGTACCGATCTCGAGCACCCGGTCACCGCGTTTCAGCGACAGCAGTTCGGTCATCAGCGCGACGATATAGGGCTGGGAAATCGTCTGACCCTGGCCGATGGCAAGCGGTCGGTTCTCGTAGGCGAAGGCCTGCACGTCCTTCGGGACGAAATGGTGGCGCGGGACCGCGAGCAGGGCCTGCCTGACGGGCTTGCTCAGTCTGCGGATGCCGGTGCGTGCGGCAGTACTTGCGATCTCGTCGTCGATGACCGCGAGCAACGCTTGTCGTTCATCGAGGCGGGTCTCGTCGGGCATCACACACCGAGTCGCACCGCAAGCACGTCGCAGACCGCATCGTTGAGGACCCCGGTCGCGGTTGTGCCGAGCAGGCGGCTCAGTCCGCGAACGCCGTGCGAACCGATCACGATCAGGTCGGCGCCGCGCTCTGCGGCGGCCTTGACGATCTCCTGCTTCGGGGAGCCGATCAGCACGACGCGCGCCAGGTTCGGTTTCAATCTGAGCCGCAGCGCGATTTCCTCCAGGGACCGCGTTCCGGTCGCGATCAGTTCTTCCTCGTCGATCAGAACCGCAGGTGCCGGCGAGAAATCGTCGGCGAAGCCGAGCGGCGGCAGATAGTCGACGACATGCAACAGCGTCACGCTCGCCTGGTAACGTTCCGCGACCTCGATCGCACGCCGCACCACGCGATCGGTGGCCTCCGAGAAATCGATTGCGACCAGGACATGTGAATAGGACATTGTGGATCTCCTTATCGGGGTCAGGCCCCTGCCGGGGTCTGGCCCCGTGGTTTCATGGTCCCGGATGTCTCGCCCGCGCTCCACCAGATTCGGCACGCGCCTTCATCGGAGACCATGCAGGGTCCGACCGGGGAGTTCGGCGTACACGCGACGCCGTAAAGCCGGCACTGGTCCGGCGCGATACGGCCGAGCACGACGCCGGCGCAATCACAGCCCGGCGGCATTTCGCCGGCGCGCCGCCTCGTAGTCGGTGACAACGGATGGCGCTGCCTCGCGTCGTGACGCGCCAAGGCCGGGCGCAGCGCATACCCGGACTGCGGGATGACGCCGATGCCGCGCCATTCGGCATCGACGATGGTCATGACTTCATCGAGACAGCGCCGCGCGACAGGATTGCCGTCTTCATGCACCGATTCCGGATAGCAGTTGTCGAGCTCACAGCGGCTTTCGCGTGCCTGACGCAACAGCGCATGGAGCGCTTCGAGCAGCGAGGCGGGCGTGAATCCGGCGATCGCGGTTGGCAGACCATGACGTTCCGGGACGAAGCGCCATTCTCCGGCGCCGATGACGGTCGCGACGTGCCCCGGCGCGATCAGCGCGTCGATCGCGCTGTCGCCGGATTCGAGCAACATTGCGACCGCCGGCGCAGTGCGGCGTCCAGCCAGCAGCACCGACAGATTGTCCGGGAAGCCGACTGCAGGATCATTGTCGAGGCTGCGCGCGAGCATCGCGGCGACCGGCGCCATCGTCGTCTCGAAACCCGCGGCGAGAAACACGACCGCGCGGCCCGGTTCCCGCGCCGCGATCGCGACCGCCTCCGCGGGCGACGCAATCGGACGGATATCGGCGCCGGCGGCACGCGCCGCGTCGAGTGAGCGAATATCGCCCTTCGGGACATTGACCGGCGCGCGCAGCAGGTCACCAAACGCGAGCAGCGTGATGTCTCCGGACAGCGCGAGCGTAATCGCGTCATGCAGATCCTGCTCGGGACAGACGCAGACCGGGCATCCCGGGCCGGGTATCAACTCGATGCTGTCCGGCAGCGCACTGCGCAATCCGGCCATCGTCAATGCGCGCTCATGACCGCCGCAGACATTCATGACACGGAAACGCCGCCGCGGCGCGATGGCATGGATCTCTGCCAGCCCGTGTCGCGCATGGTTCATTGCGTGTCTCCCGCAATCTCCGGCGTTTTATCTTTGGGCGGGTCTCCGCACAGGATCAGTTCGATACCGGCGAGGCGCACCTCGGTACCGTCGATCAGTTGCGTGTCGGGATGATGACAGGCCGGACAGTCGAGGCGGTCGGCGGTCGCCGGGCTGTCGCCATCGCAGGCGGGGCAGTGCACGCGCAAGGGAACGGGATCGACGTCGATCCGCGCCCCCTCGGCCGGAGTGCCGGCCGCGACCGCGGCAAAGTGCTCGGCGAGGTGTCGCGCATCGTAGCCGCTCAGCACGCCGAGCTCGACCCGGATCGACTTGACGACGCTGCCCGGGTGGCGCGCGCCGGCCTCGAGCACGCGTTCGAGGAGACTGCGGGAGATCGAGTGTTCATGCATGGTCAGTGACCGGTTGCGGCGTCGTGCAAGGCCCAGGCTTCGAGCGCCGCCTTCGCATCGATCTTCTGGATCGCATAGCCGACATGGACCAGCACGAAATCACCCGGTGCCAGCGCAGCCTCCCGCATCAGATATAAATCGACATCACGCTCGATACCGCCGGCCTCGCAGCAGGCGGTCACGCCTGAAATCGAGACGATTCGCATGGGCAGCGCGAGACACATTCGATTTGCGTTCTCCGTTCGGGCTTCCCGTATAATGGTCCGGGACTTCGAATCGACTATACCGCCAAGCGAAAGCGTCTGCCATATGCCGGATACCCGATTTCTTGCCCGCGACGGATTCGACCGCCTGTTCGATATACTGAAACAGTCGGGTTACCAGTGTATCGGACCGCAGGTGAGAGATGGCGCGATCGTCTATGACGCGATCGAATCCTCTGCCGGACTGCCGACCGGCATCAGGGACGTGCAGCAACCTGGTGAATACCGTATCGAGGTAAGCGGAGGTCCGCGGCGATTTGCGTGGGCGAATGGTCCCCAGGCCCTGAAACCGCTGCTGTTCCGGCCGCGCGAACTGTTGTGGTCGGTCGTCCGCGACGAGGCCGGCCGGCTGGCATTTACTGCGGCGCAGGCCGACGCCCGGCCGCTCGCCGTTATCGGCGTGCGCGCCTGTGATCTTGCCGCGCTTGCACTGCAGGACGCTCATTTCAGCAACGGCCCGCACCCCGATCCCCATTACACCGCGCGTCGCGCGCAACTGCTGCTGATCGGCGTCAATTGCACGGAGCCTGCCGCGACCTGTTTCTGCGCTTCGACCGGCGACGGACCGCAGATTCACGCCGGCCACGACCTCGTCCTGTCCGAACTCGATGACGGCTTTCTCGTTACCGCCGGCAGTGAGCGCGGACGCGACTTCCTGTCGCAGCTCCCGACAGTCGAGGCAGAGCCGGCACAGCTCGAGCTGTCCCGCGACGAGATCGCCGCCGGTGCGCGCCGCCAGCAGCGGACACTGCCGGGACGCAATCTGCAGCAGACGCTGTTCGAACGCCTCGACCATCCGCGTTGGGACGCGGTCGCCGAACGCTGCCTGTCGTGCGCGAACTGCACCTCCGTGTGTCCGACCTGTTTTTGTTACAGCGAACAGGACGCACCGGCACTGTCCGGCCATGACAGCGAGCATACGCGCGAATGGGATTCCTGCTTCACACAGGGCCACAGCTATATCCATGGCCAGGTCGTGCGCCCCGGCACGCGCGAGCGTTACCGCCAGTGGCTGACGCACAAGCTCGGGAGCTGGCATGCGCAGTACGGGCGCTCCGGCTGCATCGGCTGCGGCCGTTGCATCGCCTGGTGCCCGGCCGGCATCGATCTCACCGAGGAGGCCCATGCCCTCTGCGCTGATTGAGCCGATGACCGACCCGCATCTGCCGCACGAGGCCGGAGTCATCGAGCGGATCGACGAATCAGCGTCGGTGTTCACGTTGCGGCTGCGCTTCAGCGATCCGGATATTCGCGAGAATTACCGTTTCGCACCCGGCCAGTTCAATATGCTGTATTCCTTCGGCGTTGGCGAGGTCGCGATATCAATCGTATCGGGTCCGGCCGGCGGCGACTGGCTCGATCACACGATCCGCCGGGTCGGCCGCGTCACGGCGACGCTCGCGGCGCTCGCGCCCGGCGACCGCATCGGCCTGCGCGGCCCTTACGGCCGCGGCTGGCCGATGGCCGAACTGCGAGGACGCGACGTCATCGTCATCACCGGCGGCCTCGGTTGCGCGCCGAGTGTTTCGGCGATCCATTACATCCTGAATCGCCGCAGCGAATATGGTCGGCTGACCATCGTGCAGGGCGTCAAGCATCATCATGACCTGCTGTGGCGAGAGCGATATGCTGCGTGGGCGCGACTGCCGGATACCGAGGTACTGTTGTCCGCGGACGTCGGCAGCCCGCTCTGGCCCTGGCATGTCGGGCCGGTGACTACGCTGTTCGACCGCATCCCGCTGACGCCCGGGCGCACCGGTGTGCTGCTGTGCGGTCCCGAAGGCATGTTACTGGCCGCGATCCGCGAACTGAATGCACGCGCGATCGCCGACACCGACATCTGGCTCAGCATGGAGCGCAACATGCAATGCGCGGTGCGCCAGTGCGGCCATTGCCAGCTCGGCCCGAAGTTTGTCTGTCGCGATGGGCCGGTATTCCGTCATGACGAGGTGCGCTCCCTGCTCGAGACGAAGGCGTTATGAACGATCGCCTGCCGGAAAAGCCGAGGGTCGCCGTCCACAAGTTCACGTCCTGCGACGGTTGCCAGCTCGCATTCCTGAATCTCGGCGAACCGCTGCTCGAACTGATGGAACTCGTTGACATGGTGCATTTCGCCGAGGCCGGTCCGGTCGACCCGGAGGCGCAGGTCGATATCGCCTTCGTCGAGGGCAGCATCTCGACTGCACATGAACGCGAACGCATCCGCATGATCCGCGACCACAGCCGTTTCCTCGTCGCGATCGGCGCCTGCGCGACTGCCGGCGGCCTGCAGGCGCTGCGCAATCTCGCGGCTGACGGCGAGCGGTGGCTCGCCGGGGTCTATGCGCAACCCGAATACATCGACAGCCTCGCGACCTCGACCGCGATCAGCAATCACGTCAAGGTCGACCTCGAACTGTGGGGCTGTCCGGTCAGCGGTCGCCAGGTGCTCGGCGCGGTACGCGCCTTGCTGTTCGGCACGCTGCCTCCGCCCGAGCGCGACAAGGTCTGTCTCGAATGCAAGCGCAGTGGCGCCATCTGCGTCCTCGTCGCGCGCGGCATCCCGTGCATGGGGCCGGTGACGCTGACTGGCTGCGGCGCGATCTGTCCGCGCTTCGGGCGCGACTGCTACGCCTGTTTTGGCCCGGCGGAGAATATCAACGCGAAGGCGATGGAACGCCGGCTTGCCGGCCTCGGGCTCGTACCTGACGAGATCGCGCGTCGTTTCCATTTCATCAACAGCGGCGCGCCGGACTTTCTCGCGGCGGGCAAAAACGTCAAGCGGGACTGAACGATGAGCGAAACCCGCGACATCGATATCCACGTGCCGGTGCTGGCCCGTGTCGAAGGTGAGGGCGCGTTGCACCTCCGCATCGCCCAGGGTCGCATCGAGGAACTGCGCCTGCGCATCTACGAACCGCCACGGCTGTTCGAGAAACTGCTGGTCGGTCGTGATTACCATGAAGTCCCGGACAGCGTCGCGCGAATCTGCGGCATCTGTCCGGTCGCGTACCAGATGAGCGCGGTGCATGCGCTTGAACAGATCCTTGAGATCGAGCCGGGGCCGTGGGTGCGCGCGATGCGCCGGGTGCTGTATTGCGGGGAATGGATCGAGAGCCACAGCCTGCATGTCCACCTGCTTGCGGCACCCGATTTTCTCGGCTATCCCGGCGTACGCGAGATGGCGCGCGATTATCCGGCCGAGGTGCGCCGCGGCCTGCGCCTGCAGGCCGCCGGCAACGAGATCATCCGCACCTTCGGCGGGCGGTCGGTCCATCCGGTCGGCGTCCGCGTCGGCGGCTTTCACCATGCGCCGGCCCGCGCGCAAATCGATGCACTGCTGGCGCGGCTGCGCGCGGTGCGGCCGGACGCGAGTGCACTGGTCGCATGGTGCGCGGCGCTCAAGCTGCCCGTCACCGAGGGTGACTTCATCTCATTCGCGCTGCGCCATCCGGACGAATACCCGATGAACGAAGGCCGTCTCTGCTCGAGTGCCGGGCTCGACTTCGACAGCCGGGATTTTCCGGCCCATGTCCGCGAGTTTCATGTGCCGCATTCGACCGCGCTGCATGCGCATCTCGAGGGCCAGCCCTATCTGTGTGGCCCGCTCGCGCGACTCAATCTGAATCACGATCGCCTGCCGCCCGCGCTGCGCCCGGTGATCGAGCAAGCCGGCGCCCGGTTTCCGGACCAGAATATGTTTCACAGCATCACCGCTCGCGCGATCGAGATCCTGGTTGCGATCGACGAGGCGATCCGCCTGCTCGACGACTATGAGCCGTCGTCGAAACCGTTCGTGCCGGCCCGACCGCGCGCCGGAGCCGCCGCCGCGGCAACCGAGGCGCCGCGGGGCGTCCTGTGGCATCGTTATGAACTGGACAAGGCGGGGCGCATCGTTGCGGCGCAGATCGTCCCACCGACCAGCCAGAACCAGGCCCGCATCGAGGAAGACCTGCGCGTAACCCTGACGCGCGATGGTTTCGACCGCCCCGACGCTGAACTTCGCCTGCAGGCCGAGAAGATCATCCGCAACTATGACCCCTGCATCTCATGCGCGACACACTTTCTGAAGCTGACCATCGAGCGCGCCTGAGTCTGGTGCGTATCCTCGGGGTCGGCTCCCCGTTCGGCGCTGACCGCATCGGTTGGGACGTCGCTGAAGCTCTCGCACGGATGCGCTGGTTTGCCGCGCTGCCGCCGGGGCTGGTCTCGATCGCTTGCGCGGATCGACCGGGGATCCGCCTGCTCGAACTGCTCGAAGCCCCGGGACTCGTGGTCCTGATCGACGCGATGCAGGGCGATGACCCACCAGGCACGGTCCGTCGTTTCGACGGACGCACGCTGCCGGTCGCGGCGGGATTTACGACAACGCATGATTTTGGCATAAAGGCTGCATTGGATTTGGCAGGCGCGCTCGGGGAGATCGCGCCTGAAGTGCAGGTATTCGGGGTAGAGATCGGGGACGCGGCCTGTTCGCCGGCGCCCGGGTCTCCTCCGGCAGGATCGTCAGGACGGATCTGTGATCCAAATATCATCAATGATATTAAAGTGTTGGTAGATAATTATATAAAAGAACATAATGCCGGCGACTGCGCCGGGCCCACCACGAAAAGGAATTGACTCATGTCCGGAACCCCTGATGTTGTTAAGGAACGTCGCACCGCTTCCCACTCGATGGTCAAGGAACTGGTCGGCGTCCGTGACCGTGTGCTGGCGCTGTATGGCGAACTGGCCTCGAAACAACCCTTCGCTGATGCTGATCCGGTGACTGGCCTGCTCGAGGATTTCTGCCAGTCCCTGATTGATTACACCGCCGATACTCACTTTCGGCTCTATCGCTATATCGACGAGAAACGCGAACGTCGTCGCCCGGTCATCGAGATCGCCGACCAGGTCTATCCGGACATCCTCGACAGCACCGATGCGATTCTCGATTTCAACGACAAGTACGATTTTACCCGCGGGCGCGAGAAGGTCGATCTGAACTCTCTGGAGAGCGATCTGTCACGGCTCGGGGAGCGCCTCGCGGACCGGATCGAACTCGAGGACAAGATCATCGCCGCATTGAGCCAGGACAAGGAATCTACCTGATCCGACCCTTGCACTCCGCTCCGGCAACCCCATGTTAACAGGAGGGCAGGGCGACAAGGTCAGGTTCGGCAGACATGGTCAGCGTCAAGGATAATCGTCTCGGGATCACCAGCAAGGATGGGCTGGAGATAGATGATTGGCTGACCTCGATCGCCGCCGGACGCAGCGCCGAAGAGATGGCCATCATCGGCCGCGCCTGTGAACTGGCAGTACGTGCGCATGCCGGCCAGCAGCGCGCCTCCGGCGAACCCTATTTCCAGCACTCCCTCGCGGTTGCGAACATCCTCGCTGAACTCCATCTGGATCATGAAACGCTGACCGCGGCGATCCTGCACGATGTCGCCGAGGACACGGACATCAGCCAGGATGAGATACGCGCCGGCTTTGGTGATACCATCGCGCGCCTCGTCGACGGCGTCACCAAGATGAAGCTGATACAGAGCTATCAAAGCCTGCCGGGTGGCGATCGCCAGGAACGGGCCCAGGCCGAGAATCTGCGCAAGATGCTGCTCGCGATGGCCGAGGACATCAGGGTCGTGCTGATCAAGCTCGCCGACCGCACGCACAATATGCGTACTCTGTATGCGCTGCCGCCTGACAAGCAGCAGCGCATCGCGAAAGAGACTCTCGACATCTTCGCCCCGCTGGCAAACCGGCTCGGCATCTGGCAGATCAAGTGGGAACTCGAAGACCTGTCGATGCGCTATCTCGAACCGGAGCTGTACCGGCGCATCGCGGGGATGCTCGACGAGCGGCGCATCGATCGCGAGCGTTATCTCAACGACTTCATCGCAGCCCTGCACGGTGAACTCGACAGAGTGGGCGTCAAGGCCGTGATCAGCGGGCGGCCGAAGCATATCTACAGCATCTGGCGCAAGATGGAGCGCAAGAAGGTTGGTTACGATCAGATCCACGATGTGCGCGGCGTGCGCGTCCTGGTCGATACCGTTGCCGACTGCTACAAGGCGCTCGGCGTAGTGCACGGCCTGTGGCAGTATATCTCCGGCGAGTTCGACGACTACATCGCAACGCCGAAGGAAAACGATTACCAGTCGATTCACACCGCGGTCATCGGCCCCGATGGCCGCACCGTCGAGATTCAGATCCGCACCCATGCGATGCACGAGCACAATGAATTCGGCGTCGCGGCGCACTGGCAATACAAGGAGGGTGCCCGCGGCGACGACGCGATGAACAGGCGCGTCGCGTGGCTGCGCCAGTTACTCGAATGGAAGGACGAGATTGCCGACGCCGACGAGTTCGTCGACCGCTTTCGCGCCGAGATGTTCGAGGACCGGATCTATGTCTTTACGCCGAAAGGCAACATCGTCGACCTGCCGAAGGGCGCGACGCCGCTCGACTTCGCCTATCACATCCATACCGACATCGGCCATCGCTGCCGTGGCGCGCGCGTCAATGGACGCATGGTGCCGCTGACCCAGGCGCTCGAAACCGGGCAGCAGATCGAGATCCTGACCGTCAAGGAGCCCGCGCCGAGCCGCGACTGGATGAACCCGCATCTCGGTTACCTGAAGACATCGCGGGCGCGGGCGAAGGTTCAGTACTGGTTTCGCCTGCAGGACCGGGACAAGAACATACTGGAAGGGCGCAGCGCGCTGGAACGCGAGCTCAAGCGCCTGGGCCTTGCGCGGGTCAATTTCGAAAAACTCGCCGACAGCCTCGGCTACCCCGCGCCCGACGAATTATTTGTCGCGATCTCCCATAACGACATCAAGCCTTCACGCTACCTGCAGGCGGCGCAGGCGCTGCTGGAACCGCCGTCCGAAGCCGCCGATGCGGCCGTGCTGGCGCCACGCCGCCCGGTCCGGCGCAAGCGCGATGCCGGCGGCTTTCATATCCAGGGCGTCGGCAATCTGATGACGAATGTCGCGAACTGCTGCAAGCCGATCCCCGGTGATGATATCCGCGGTTATATCACCGTCGGGCGCGGCGTCACGATCCATCGCAGCGATTGCCCGAATATCCTGCGTTATCAGGGCCTGAGCCCGGAGCGCGTCATTGTCATCGAATGGGGTGGGCGGGTCGAGCAGACCTTTCCGGTCGACGTCGAGATCACGGCCTTCGACCGCAAGGGCCTGTTGAACGACGTGACGGCGATCGTCTCGAACGAGAAGATCAATCTGACCGCGATCAACACGCTGTCCGATAACCGTGATCACACCGCCAGCATGCGCCTGACGATGGAGGTGCCGGACATCGATACGCTGAGCCGGGTATTGACACGAATCAACCAGTTGCAGAACGTCCGCCAGGTGCGGCGCGTGCTGCGCTGAGGCGGAATGTGCGGCAACGCGTTGAGATATTATTGGTTTTCGAATAGCATGGAAACCAGTACGGAGCTGCGGCCTCCCAGTCATGCAAGATCTCAAAATATGACCATAATTATTTAATATTTATAACATTTCGAGGTAATCCAGATGAAACTGCCCCTGCAGATCACCACCCGGAACATCTCCCTGTCGGAAGCGGCCGAAAACACGATCCGTGAGAAAGCGGCGAAGCTCGAAACCTTCCATGAAAACATCACCGCGTGCCGGGTGCTGGTCGAAGTGCCGCATCGTCACAAGCACCAGGGCATGGCCTACAATGTCAGCATCGACATCACGGTCCCGGGCAATGAAATCGTCGTCAAGCGCGAACCGAATGAAGATCTCTATGTCGCGATTCGCGATTCCTTCGACGCCGCGCGCCGCCAGTTGCAGGAGATCTCCGCCCGGCGGCGCGGAGACATCAAGAACCACGGTAATGTCAATGGTCGCTACGAGCAGGCGGCCGCCTCCCAGACCGAGGAGGCAGGAGAGCAGACCGGCACCTGACCGCCCGGGGACGGCGCATACGCGCCGATCAGGCAATGTCCCGCCAGGGATTTAATCCCGGCTGCCGCCGATGTCCGCGGTTAACCGCGCATCTGGCAAGCATACGCAGTGAATATGCCGACTACCATGCCGCGCCGGTCCCGGCCTTTGGCGATGCTGATCCGGGCTTGCTGATCGTCGGGCTCGCTCCCGGGATGCACGGCGCGAATGCGACCGGCCGTCCTTTCACCGGCGATTATGCCGGCATCCTCCTGTACGAGACACTGCATCGCTTCGGCTACGGCAGCAGCCCCGAATCGCGGGCCCGCGACGACGGCCTGGTGCTTCGCGGCTGCCGCATCACCAATGCAGTCAAGTGCCTGCCACCCGAGAACAAGCCGACCCCGGCCGAGATCCGGACCTGCAATGACTTTCTCGCAAGCGAGCTTGCGGACCTGCGCGCCGATGCGGTCATCCTTGCGCTCGGCACCATCGCCCATCAGGCCGTGTTGCGGGCCTTCAGTCTCAAGGCCCGCGATTTCCCGTTCGGCCACGGCTACGAACACCGCTTGCCGCACGGACACTGGCTGATCGATTCCTATCATTGCAGCCGCTACAACACCCAGACCCGGCGCCTGACCGCAGCGATGTTCCACGCTGTGTTCGAAACCATCGCCGCAAGGCTCGCGGAATCCAGGGAATCAGACCCATTCGATCGAGGTGGTCCCCGAGCCGCCGAATCAAAAGGGTCAGACCCTATTAATAGGGTCTGACCCTTTTGATTATGTCTCGAGAAGAACAGTTGCGCGCGCTGCCGGCCCGGCCGGGGGTGTATCGCATGCTCGATGCCGGCGGCGAGGTGCTGTATGTCGGCAAGGCGCGTAACCTGAAGAACCGGGTGTCGAGCTACTTCGGCAAATCCGATGCGTCGCCGAAGACCCGGCGCCTCGTCGAACAGGTCGTTGACGTTGCGGTCACGGTGACGCGAACCGAAGACGAAGCGCTGCTGCTCGAGAACAACCTGATCAAGAAATTGCGGCCGCGCTACAACATCCTGCTGCGCGACGACAAGAGCTATCCCTATATCAGGCTGACCAGCACTGATGCGTTTCCGCGCCTGAGCTTTTACCGCGGTTCGCGCAAGGCGCCGGGACGCTACTTTGGCCCCTATCCGAGCGCCGGCGCGGTGCGCAATGCCCTGAACCAGTTGCAGCGACTGTTCAAGATCCGTCAGTGCGAGGACGCATTCTTCCGCAATCGCACACGGCCCTGCCTGCAATACCAGATCAAGCGCTGTACCGCGCCCTGCGTCGGCCTGATCGACGAAAAGAATTACCAGCGCGATGTGCTCCATGCTGTAATGTTTCTCGAAGGCCGCAACCGCGAAGTCATCGACGAACTGGCCGGGCGCATGGACCGCGCCGCAGACAAGCTCGACTACGAACAGGCGGCCTATTATCGCGACCAGATCGCCGGCCTGCGCCGCGTCATCGAGCAACAGGCCATCAGCCACGATGGCGGTGACAGCGATGTCATCGCTGCGCGGATACAGGGCGGGACTGGATGCGTCGTCGTCTTCGTGATCCGCGGCGGACACATCCTCGGCAGCAAGACCTTCTTCCCGCGTCACCCGCCCGAGGCCGATGCCGTCGAACTGATCGGCGCGTTTCTGCCGCAGTATTATCTCGGTCGCGACATCCCGCCCGACATCATCATCAACGAGCATCCCGAAGACCTGGATCTGATTCGAGAAGTGCTGGAGGCCGATGCCGGTCACCGCGTTACGGTCCACAGCCGGGTGCGCGGCGAACGCGCGCGGCGCATGCAGATGGCAATCGAAAACGCCGACCTTGCGCTCGGCGCCCATCTCGCGAGCCGCGCGAGCCTCCTGCAGCGCTTCGCCGAGCTGCAGGATGCCCTCGGACTCGAGCAGTCGCCGGAGCGTCTGGAATGCTTTGACATCAGTCATACGATGGGTGAGGCGACAGTCGCATCCTGCGTCGTGTTCGATCACAACGGCCCTTTGAAATCCGAATACCGGCGCTTCAATATCGAGGACATGACGCCCGGTGACGACTATGCCGCGATGCGCCAGGCGCTGATGCGGCGTTATCTGAAACTGAAGAAGGGCGAGGGCAGGCTGCCCGATGTGCTGTTCATCGACGGCGGCAAGGGTCAGCTCAGGCAGGCCGAGGAAGTCTTCGAGGAATTGCAGATCGATGGTGTCATCCTGATCGGCATCGCGAAAGGTCCGGAGCGCAAGCCGGGCATGGAGACGCTATACTTGGCTGGCCGGCGTGGCGCGATCCAGCTCGCGCCGGACTCGCCGGCGCTGCAACTGATACAGCAGATCCGCGACGAGGCCCATCGCTTCGCGTTGACCGGCCACCGCGGCCGGCGCGCGAAGTCGCGCAACCGCTCGCCGCTCGAAGACATCCCGGGCATCGGCGCGGTGCGGCGCCGAAACCTGCTGCGTCAGTTCGGCGGACTGCAGGGGCTCGCGCGGGCCGGGATCGATGACCTGGCCCGCATCCCCGGCATCAGTCTGGAGCTGGCCCGGCGCATCTATGAGACCTTTCACGGGACGAGCGACTGATGGCGGCAATGACGGTACCGACGATCCTGACCCTGATCCGCATCGCGCTGATCCCGGTCCTCGTGCTCGTCTTTTATCTCACCACCTGGGAATACGCCCGCCCGGCCGCGGCGATCGTCTTCACGATCGCCGCGATCACCGACTGGCTGGACGGCTACCTTGCGCGCAAGCTCGATCAAACCTCGCCGTTCGGCGCCTTTCTCGATCCGGTCGCCGACAAGCTGATGATCGCGGTCGCACTGGTGCTGATCGTCGAGTCTGCGCCTTCTCCCTGGCTCGCGATCGCGGCCTCGGTGATCATCGGGCGCGAGATCGCGGTCTCGGCACTGCGCGAACGCATGGCCGAGCTCGGTAATAGTTCGAAAGTGGCCGTGAACATGTTGGGCAAGGTCAAGACCGCGAGCCAGATGCTCGCGATCATCCTGCTGCTGTACCAGCATCCGTTTTATGGCTTCCCGACCGAGGATGCCGGATACGTGCTGCTGTATATCGCGGCGGGATTGACGCTGTGGTCGATGATTATCTATCTGGCGAAGGCATGGCCGATGCTCTACCGGCAATGAAAGTTGATCGAAATGCTACAGACGCTGTCCACGACACCCGGTTGATATCTTCAACCCCCACTGCATCATAGCCCGACGTGCTTGACAGGTCTCTCGCAAACCATAACAATATCACTCCTTTAGGGCGGGAATAGCTCAGTTGGTAGAGCACAACCTTGCCAAGGTTGGGGTCGCGAGTTCGAGTCTCGTTTCCCGCTCCAATTTTCTCCAGCCCTCTTTCCGGGCACTCCTCTCGGCGCCAGGCTGCGTCGTCAATGCCAGTAGACACCATCCTTGGCTGGGTGGCAGAGTGGTTATGCAGCGGCCTGCAAAGCCGTGTACGCCGGTTCGATTCCGACCCCAGCCTCCATTTCACCATCCGGGATAGTCCGATACAGTCCAGAAAAGTAGCCTAAGTGGCCGTCCTTACTTGCCGAGCCTGACTGCCATCTCCGGGGTAACCGAGGTCGTCTCCTGCAGGAGGCGGTGGAGCGTCTGCCGGGCGGCGGGGCTCAGTCGCCGTCTTCATTCTCCATCGCCAGTTGCGACTTGAGATTATAGGCATCGACGTCGAAGTCAGTGCTGTCCGCGACCGCAGCCTGGACCAGGGGCGTGACGCGCTTCCGCTCCTCCTCGGTCTCGAACTTAGAGAAGTTGGCCGCGGCCGCCTCGGCGAACAGTTTCTCCGTCAGCCGCTTTGCCCGCGCCTCGTGGCTCTCGATGTCGGAATTGGCGCCGGGAGGGATGTTATCCTCGATCCAGGTCTCGACCCACCTCAGGAAGCGCTTGCTCATGACTGCCCGCCCATCTCCTGCGTCGTACTCGGGGCCGGTTTCCCGGCCCACTGTTCGACGTGAGTATACGCCGGGAGTCCCCACCTCGCATCCGTCGATCACGGCTGATATCTTCCTAGGTTGACTTGGACAAGGGGCTTCTCAGCGCTGGATCCAGTGGTAGAAGCAATCTCTATCCGGTGCGTTCTGAGGTCCAATGGCATACTGTTGCAGCGACGTCACCCCATTCTGAGTAGCGTTCCCGTTTAGAGTCCGCCTGTCACTGTA
>CAYTGL010000020.1:0-42748 GCA_964437335.1 uncultured Chromatiales bacterium | reverse complement strand
ACCAAAAGGGTCAGACCCTATTAATAGGGTCTGACCCTTTTGGTTTTGCTATTCGTCGGTGACGCAGCCTTCGGAGGCGTTTTTGACGGTCTTGATGTATTTGTAGAGGGTACCGTGGGTGGCCTTGTAGCGGGGCATCTGCCAGGCGGACCGGCGGCGAGACATCTCCTCAGCGCTGATATCGACGGACAGCGTGTTCCCGGCGGCGTCGATCGTGATCCGGTCGCCGTCGCGGATCAGCGCGATCGGGCCGCCTTCCTGGGCCTCGGGAACGACATGGCCGATGATGAAGCCGTGCGAGCCGCCCGAGAAGCGGCCGTCGGTGACCATCGCGACGTCCTGGCCGAGACCCGCGCCCATGATCGCCGACGTCGGCGTCAGCATCTCCGGCATGCCCGGTCCGCCCTTCGGGCCTTCATAGCGGATCACGACGACGTCGCCCTTGCCGATCTTCCCCTGTTCGAGCGCCGCCAGCATGTCCTCCTCGCCGTCAAACACGCGCGCCGGACCGGAGAAGCGTTCGCCCTCCTTGCCGGTGATCTTCGCCACCGCGCCGCCCGGCGCGAGATTGCCGCGCAGTATCCGGATATGTCCGGTCTTCTTGATCGGTTTCTCCAGCGGCAGAATCACGTCCTGGCCCGCGGCGAGTCCCGGCAGGTCCTTCAGGTTCTCGGCGATGGTCTTGCCGGTCACGGTCAGACAGGAACCGTCGATCAGGCCGTGCTCGAGCAGATACTTCATCACCGCCGGCGTCCCGCCGACCTTGTGCACGTCTTCCATGACATATTTTCCACTCGGCTTCAGGTCGGCGATGAACGGCACGCGGTCGCTGACCTTCTGGAAGTCGTCGATCGTCAGATCGACGCCGACCGCGCGCGCCATCGCGATCAGGTGCAGCACCGCGTTCGTCGAACCGCCGAGCGCGATCACGATGACCATCGCATTCTCGAAGGCGGCGCGCGTCATGATATCGCGCGGCTTGAGGTCCTGTTCCAGCAGCAGACGGATCGCCGCGCCGGCGCGGCGGCATTCCTCGACCTTCTTCGGGTCGACCGCCGGCGTCGACGAGCTGTACGGCAGGCTCATGCCGAGCGCCTCGATCGCGGACGCCATCGTGTTCGCGGTATACATGCCGCCGCAGGCGCCCGGACCGGGACAGGAGTTCCTGACGACCGCCTCGCGCGTCGGCTCGTCGATGCGACCGGCGATGAACTCGCCGTAACTCTGGAACGCCGACACGATGTCGAGCGTCTTGTCGCCGGCATGGCCGGGCTTGATCGTGCCGCCATAGATCATCAGCGCCGGGCGGTTCAGCCGCCCCATCGCGATCAGGCAACCCGGCATGTTCTTGTCGCAGCCCGGGATCGAGATGTTCGCGTCGTACCACTGCGCTCCCATGACGGTTTCGATCGAGTCCGCGATCAGGTCGCGCGACTGCAGCGAGTAACTCATGCCCGCGGTCCCCATCGAGATCCCGTCGCTGACGCCGATCGTGTTGAAGCGCAAGCCGACCAGCCCGGCCGCGTGGACCCCTTCCCTGGTCGCCGCCGCGAGGTCGTTCAGGTGCATGTTGCAGGTATTGCCCTCCCACCAGACGCTCGAGATGCCGATCTGCGGCTTGCCCATGTCTTCATCGCTTAGGCCGACGCCGTAAAGCATCGCCTGCGAGGCCCCCTGGGACTTGCGCTGCGTGATACGGGAACTGTAAGGGTTCAGCTTGCGGGACATCGTAATCTCCGGGGCTAATGCGTATAATCTACCTCACAAATGATAGCAAAATTCAAAGGGGTCAGACCCCATTAATGGGGTCTGACCCCTTTGGTACGTCAAATGTCCAGAATCGAACAGAAACTCCTGAATTACACCGGCAAGGCCGTCGCGGATTACAACATGATCCAGCGCGGCGACCGGGTGCTGGTCTGTCTGTCGGGCGGCAAGGATTCCTACACGCTGCTGAACATGCTGGACCGGCTGCGTCAGGACCGTCACCGGGCCTTCGAGATCTTCGCCTACACGCTGGACCAGTCCCAGCCCGGCTGGGACGACAGCGGCCTGCGCGTCTGGCTCGAGGACCGGCGCATCCCGTACATGATCGAGCGCCGCAACACCTACGCGGTCGTCATCGACAAGATCCCCGAGGGCAAGACCTACTGTTCGCTGTGCTCGCGCCTGCGCCGCGGCAACATCTATCGCTACGCGCACGAACACGGCTTCACCAAGATCGCGCTCGGCCATCACCGCGACGACCTGATCGAGAGCGCGCTGATGTCGATGCTGTACAGCGGCGCGATCCGCTCGATGCCGCCGAAGCTGCTGACCGACGACCAGCGCCACATCGTGATCCGCCCGCTCGCCTACTGCCAGGAACAGGACATCATCGAATACGCGACCGGACAGGGCTTCCCGATCATCCCGTGCAATCTGTGCGGCTCGCAGGAAAACATGGCGCGCAAGCGCGTCAAGCAACTGATCCGCGAGCTCGCCGAACAGAACCCGAAGGTGCCGAGCAACCTGCTGAACGCGCTCGGCAACCTGCACCCGAGCCAATTGATGGATCACGAGCACTGGGATTTCCGGGGACTGGAGACGCAGAGGGAAACAGGGGAAGGCAGCGTTTCAAAAGGGTCAGACCCTATTGAAACGGAAATGACCCGGCATGATTTCAGCCAAAAGCAAAAGGGTCAGACCCTATTAATAGGGTCTGACCCTTTTGAGGGGTAGCCGAGATTGCCATGACCGCCCAGGCGCAAACCTTCGCCCCGTCGCGTGGACATCTGCTGCTGCTGTTGCTCGCGTTCACCGAGGGCGCGGCGGTGATGATCGCCGAGTTGGTCGGCGCGAAGATGCTGGCGCCGCTGTACGGCAGTTCGCTGTATGTGTGGGGCGCGGTCATCGGCATGACGCTGATCAGCCTGACCGCCGGCTATTATCTCGGCGGCCTGCTGTCCTATCGCAAGTATCGGCGCGAGATGGTGTACTGGTTCATGCTGACCGCCGCGCTGCTGATCGTGCTGATGCCGACCGTCGCGCACGCGATGATGACCGTGGTCGGCGACATGGAGACCATCAGCGCGATCCTGCTGCTGACCTCGATCTATCTGCTCCCGCCACTGCTACTGCTTGGCGCGACGCCGCCGCTGGTTATTTCGATCCTCGCGAGCGAGGTTGACGACGCCGGCAACACCGCCGGCACGGTCTATGCGGTGTCGACCGTCGGCGGCATACTCGCTACCTTCATCGCCGGTTTCTGGCTGATTCCTGACTTCGGCCTGACGCGCACCGCGATCGCCGGCGGCATAGGTCTGTCGATCCTGCCGCTGTTCCTGCTGCTCGGTCGCAGGCACTGGCCGGCGCTGGTCTATCCGGTAATCCTTGTGATCGCCCTGCTCCCGCGCGATCCGGCCGGCGAGCACCCAGGCGTTAATATCCTGTACCAATCCGAGGGCCTGCTCGGGCAACTCAAGGTTATGGATATCAGCTTCACCAGTTCCGACCGCCGCACACGGCGCACAGACCGGGTCCTGTTCGTCAACAGGACCGGGCAGACCTGGATCAACCGCGATACCGGTGAACCGATGTGGGATTACGTCCGCTACCTGCGCTCCGCCGCGAGCCTCGCCCCCGAGGGATCGCGTGTGCTGCTGCTCGGGCTCGGCGGCGGCGTCGTCGCGAAAAAGATGCAGGAGATCGGCCACATCGTCGACAGTGTCGAACTCGACGAGCGCATCGCCAAGATCGCGCGTGACTACTTCAATCTCGAACACAACGGTGATGTCATCGTCGACGACGGCCGCCATTTCCTGCGCAGTACCAACCGGCGCTATGATCTGATCGTGTTCGACGTGTTTCAGGCCGAAGTGCCGCCGGCGCACATGCTGACCCTGGAGGCATTCAAGGATCTGCGTCGCCTGCTGAATCCGGGGGGATTCATCCTCATCAACTATTCCGGCTTCATCACCGGCTCGACCGGGCTCGGCGCGCGTTCGATCTACCGCACACTCCTCGAGGCGGAGTATCAGGTCGGGCTGCTTCCGACCGGCGTCCAGGAAGACACCCGCAACAACCTCTTCATCGTCACGAACGGCGACATCGATTTTACGCAGCCGCGCGCACCGATCCTGGTCGACGGCAAACCGCAGCCACTGAACCGCTTTTTCATGAACCCCGCTGAGATCGACGTCGAGGATGCGCTGGTGCTACTTGACAACAAGCCGATACTCGAGAAACTGAACATCGAGGCTGCGGCGGTATGGCGGAAGAGTTATTACAACTACTTCACCAAACCCTTCCTCGACATGGGCATCCCGCTATTCGAGTAGGATGCGGCGGTGATCAAGCCGTCAGGCGGGGGGCGAGGCGGCTGAAGTAGAGCAGCGGGAAAAACGCCAGCAGGACAGCGGTCACGAACAGCGTCTCGTTCATGCCGATGTGATGAATCGCATAGAACGCGACGAAGTAGGTCGTAAGAATGCCGCCGATCGTCGAGATCGCATAGACCGTGCCGGCGGCATGGCCGATCTTGCGCTCGTGGGTCGTCACCAGGCGGATGATCAGCGGTGAGACCATGCCGAAACAGACCAGCGCCGGAAACAGAAAGACCAGTGCCGACAGCGTGATCCCCAACCTCAGCTCCAGGTCCAGGGTCGCCTCCATAACCAGACTGGCGGTCCAGGGCATCAGGGCCACCAGCACCGCCGAGACCAGCATGATCGAATAGAGGGCCGACTTGCCGGGAAAGCGCCTTGATATCCGCCCCCCCAGAAAATAGCCGGTGGTCAATCCGCCAAGCGTCAATCCCAGCACCGCAGCCCAGACATAAAGCGAACTGCCGTAATACGGCCCCACCATCTTCGCGCCGACGATCTCCACGGCCATTACCGCGCCGCCTTCGACGAAAGATACAAGAAATATGAACCAGAATGACCAGAACGAGGCGCCTGTTGCTGCCAGGTGTCCCGGTTCAAGGGTGTCCAAGCGTTGCATCGCGACAGCATAGCAGATTCAAGGAGATACCGCCGAGTCCGGGCGCCATTTGCGATCAACCCGCTGATTCATGTCGATATCGTGTATAATTTGCTTATTCGTCCTATCCTGCAAGGCCGGGAACCGACCTGTACGGCGCGACTCTAATCCTTCATGAGACACCCGGTTTTGCACAAGCCTGCTTCTTTGCTGGCGATTCCATTGATTGCGGCATTATTCGCCGTTTCCGGCTGCCAATTCCCGGACGGCACCGGCGAAAGGAAGACCGGCGGTGGTGGCGGTGGCACGCCACCGACCCAGGACATCCGCGTGGCCGGGATCTGGGACGGCATCACCGTGGGGGCGGCCTCGGTGCGAATGACCGCTCTGGTGCAGGGCGGCCGCTTCATGATGGTCGGAGACGATCTCATCTACGACGGAACCTACCCGCCAACGAACAACAGCAACATCAACGTGACCGCCGATGTATACGGCGTCAACAACGCCCGATCAACGTCCGTCAATATCACGGGAGGGATCGACAGGCTCTCAATCGGGTTTGCTCAACCCGTCGGCGTCAACCTTGGAATGGAAGAAGCCGTCTGGAATCGGGGCTCCAGTCTCTCCCGGCTCACTGACAACTGGACGGCCCGTTTCGAAGGATCGGATTTTCTGACCCTTACGATCAACAACCAAGGCGCCTTCAACAGCCAGGACGCCGACGGCTGTCTCTACGAGGGCAGTTTCAGCATCATCGACACAACGATCAACCTCTATACGGTTGCGTTCAGTATTACCGGGGCAGGCAGCTGCACCGCACTCCAGGGCAAGATATATACTGGCATGGCTTCGCTGTTTCCCAACAACAATACCCTGTTCCTGTTGGCGGTTAACGGCACTCAATCGATATTTTATATATTTGAGAGAAACTGACCTGATCCTTCGTCGCCATCCCGTGAATCCATCAACTGACTTCAGGGCGCCGGCCGAACCGATGCGAATATTCGGGCGGTTCGCAATGATGATGGTGATATCACTCGCGCTTGGCCTCGGCGGCTGCGGGAGCAGTGGCGGCGATGGATCAGGCGGCGGAAACGTACCGTTGGCCGGGGTCTGGACCGGCGTCTTCAATAATGATGAACTCGGTCAGAGCGGGGCGATCACCGCGATCTTCCAGGGCGGCCGCCTCATGATGCTGGATGACTTCGGCCGCGTCTACAATGGCGATTACCCTCCGGCACTCAGCCGCCAGTTTACGACCACGATCTTCCGGTTCAGCAGCAATGGCGTACACGATCTGACGATGGCGGGCGCCGGTGATCTGATCTCGGGCGCCCTTGATATCGATTATCGCGTCCCTCCATCACCTGAACTGCGGAGAATTCACCTTGCTGCCCGCAGCCCTGCTTCCGACGCCACTGCCTCTCTGGCGAGCCTCAACGACATTTGGGTAGCAGGCGATCTGGTGATCCCGATCGACGGTAACGGCACCATCACCGGTGGAGCAGGCGGGAGCTGCCAGTACAGCGGGACAATTGAAGTGATCAGTCCCGGCCTCAATATATACAAGTTGAGCGGGTTTCCCGGCTTTACTGCCTTCTCCTGCGGCGCGGAAAATGGCTCGTACACCGGTTTCGCCACGCTGCTGGAAAACGGGAACGCCCTGCTGATGCTGTTGTCGAATACACAGCGCGCACTGCATTTCCGCGTCACAAGACAATAACCCGTTCACCCGCACGGCGATACATAGACCCATGAAAAGCAACCACCTCCCGGTAATCGCGGTCCTGCTGGCGGCAGTCGGGCTTGCCGCCTGCACCAACGATGGCGGAATTATCGGCGGCGACCGCACCGCGCCGGTGACTCGCGTCGAGGGCATCTGGAGCGGCGGTTTTCTCGACATCGGCGGCGGCGGCAGTGTCACTGGCTTCATCCACGATGGCCAGATCACGCTCTTTCAGGGGGCGGCCTTCCCTTCCGGACAGCCGGATGCCTTCTACTTCGGAACCTACAATGAACAGCGTCAGGGAGTGCTGACGCGCTACGAGGGACAGGGGCCGGTCGGGAACGACGCGAACATCCAGATCAGCCTCGCCACCACGCTGAACATACAGGTCGGCAGTACCACCTCGCTGATGGCGCTGCAACCGATCGGCGATCTCTATAACCGGACTGCGACTTCCGACATGCTCAGCGGTGTGTGGGGAATGAGACTCGCTAACTACACGCTGACCCTGGCCTACGACCCGGTGAATGGCACCCTGGTCGGTTCCGACACCGAGGGTTGCAACTATAATGGGCGGGTGGAGATCCCTGACCCGCTGCATAACATTTATCTCATCGAAGATCTCGTACTCAGCGAATCGAATATCGGCGCGTGTAACGGGACCGGCGACATCACCTTCGCAGGGCCGGAGCCGTACTCAGGCATGTTGGCGTTCATCGATCTTGATCCGGCGACCAACAATATCGCCTGGGTGCTGGTCTCCAACGAGACCCGGGCATTCATGCTGGAACTGAGACGCGCTTCATGACCGACACCCACCCGCCGCCGAATGACGGGGAGCGCTTCGTCGGCGGGTTCCGCGCGGCGGCGCCGTACATCAACGCCTTCCGCGACCAGACCTTCGTACTGGTGTTTGGCGGCGAGGCCTGCGCGGAACAGCGCTTTGTCAGCCTGGCCCATGACATTGCGCTCCTCAACAGCCTCGGTATCCGCCTGGTGCTGGTTCACGGCAGCCGTCCGCAAATCGAGCATCGGTTGCGCAGCCGGGGCGGGGAGAACCAGTACCTGCACGGACTCCGCGTCACCGACGCGGAAGCAATGGCCTGTGCCAAGGAGGCCGCCGGCACACTCGCGGTCGAAATCTCGGCGCTGCTGTCCATGGGACTGGCGAACACGCCAATGGCGGGCGCGCGCATCCGCGTCAATACCGGTAACTTCGTTACCGCACGGCCGCTCGGCATTCTGGACGGGATCGATTACTGCTACACCGGCGCCGTCCGTCGAATCGATAGTCAGGGGATACGGCAACAGCTCGATAGCGGCGCGATCGTGCTGCTGTCGCCGATCGGCTATTCCCCGACCGGCGAGATCTTCAATCTGAGCGCCCAGGAACTCGCCGCCGCAACGGCGGTTGCGCTGGAGGCACGGAAATACCTCTGCCTGGTCGAGGCGCCCGGACTCGAGGACGTCAACGGCCGGATGATTCGCGAGCTGACCCTGCCGGAGGCCGAGGCGATGCTTGCGCGTGGCACGGAGCTCCAGGCGCCTCTCGCCGAGGGCCTCACGCACGCCGTCGACGCCTGCCGCGGCGGGGTGCGGCGCGTACATTTGATCGACCGGCGCCGCGACGGAGCGCTGTTGCTGGAGTTGTTCACCCGCGACGGCATCGGCACGATGGTCACCACCGACCTGTACCAGGACACGCGGCAGGCGACGATCGACGATGTCGGCGGCATTTTGGGATTGATCGTGCCGCTCGAGGAAAGCGGCGCCCTGGTCAGGCGCTCGCGTGAACATCTCGAGATCGACATCGGGCAGTATTCCGTAATCGAGCGTGATGGCACGATCATCGCCTGTGCCGCATTTCATGCCTTCCCCGACGAGCGCGCAGGCGAACTGGCCTGCCTCGCGGTGCATCCGGATTACCGGCACAACGGCTACGGCGAGATACTGCTGAAACGGATCGAGACCGGCGCAGCTAAACGGGGAATGAACCGGTTGTTCGTGCTGACGACCCATGCCGCACACTGGTTCCTCGAGCGCGGCTTTGTAGTCGCTGACATCGATTCGCTGCCGGTCAAACGGAAGGCGCTCTACAACTACCAGCGCAATTCGCGGGTCTTTATCAAACCACTCTGAGCCCGTTACGCAGCGGGCGCGCCTAAAAATAGACGCTGACCCGGAGCAGGACGCGCCAGCTGTCGAAACTGAGCCTGACTGACCGGTAGAAGTTTTCCCGGGTCGCCGGATCAGCCAGGTCGTCGGGCGTTGCGGTCGATATCAGGTATCCCAAAGTGCCATCGGACATTTGCCGAAATGGCATTCCGGTGCGGTTGACCCCGTCACCGGGCTGGAAATCATCACGCAGACGCACGTCACTCAACGAAAAATCGGCCTCGCCGATGACATAGCCGCCTTCGACGCCGACTGACAGCCAATCCTGCAGGAACCACTCCCCCCCGAGGCCTATCTGGCCCATGAACAGCGATGACGCCTGTGCCTCGGCGATCATGTTCCTGCGCACGCCGACCAGGTCCTCGATCGGCGACTCCTGGAACAGGAAAACAAAGTCGTCGCGATAATCTATGTCGAACACCTCATGGACCGACAGTCGGGTGTACATCCTGAAGTGATTGCGGCGCAGGACATTGTAGCGCCAGCCGAGCATGTACTCGGTGAACGAGATCTTGCCGCGCCGCTCGCCTTCGACCACATTACTGACGAAGTACTGTTGCAGCGGGATGTTGCCGATCGAAACGGTGGTCGAGGTATGCTCCATCGTGCCGAGACCGAAGATGAAGGCATGCCGCTCGTTGGCGTGCCAGGCGAATTCGACGCCACCGAGGACCGCGACATCCACACTGTCGAGGTTGTTCTCGTAGCGGAACGGAATCACCTCGGTCTCGTTCGCATTGTCCGTATCGCCGCCGTCATCGGACCCCTCCCTGACCAGGACGGTCGCGGTCCCGGTGAACGGGGACTGGAAAAGGCCGTCGTCGAGATCCCCGAGGCTCGGCAGCATTCCACCGAGGCCGAACGTAACGCTCCAGCGCTCGTCGAGCGCCCAGCCCGGTGACGAGGCCGCGAGCAGCAGCCCTCCGATCAGGGCGGGGAACAACAGGTTTCCGGCGCGCGTTAACAAGTTCTCTGTTTCCTCAGGGCTGCTCCTCGTGCTCACGCAAGTTAAATACCCGCGTGAAACGGGGCTTGAAAAACGAGAACGTCAGCGGCAGCACGACCAGCGCGACCACGCAGGAGATGACCATGTACGACGACACGAAGTAGCCCAGCTTGACATGCGGCGGGAACTGCGACAGCGCGAGGATCAGGAAACCCGCGGTGACGACCGTCGCGTTGAACACGATCGGCTTGCCGACCGAGCGCATCGCCCCGAGCACAGCCTCGCGCTCGTCCTTGCCGTGCTGCCGCTCCAGCGCGTAGCGCGAGATATAGTGGACCGTGTAGTCGACGCCGACACCGATCGCGACGCCGGCCGCGAGCACCGTCGAGACGTCCATCGCAACACCGAGCCAGCCCGCCGCGCCGGCAATGCCGATCGTCGTGATCGTGACCGGGACCACGGTCAGAACCCCGGCGACCAGCGAACGGAACAGCAGCATCGCCATCAGCAGGATACCGATCTTCGACAACACGATCGCGAGCACCTGGCTGTCGATCAGCAGGTCCGCCCAGATGTAGGAATTGTTCGCCGAGCCGGCGAAATTGATCAGGACGTCGAACTCGCCGAACTTGCTATCGGCATAGGCTCGCGTCGCGTCGATGATCGCCTTCAGCTCCTGGGTCTGGTCGGTGCTGATCGCGAACGTGATGTTCGCCTGGCTGTAGTCGTAATTGACGACCTCATCGAGCAACTCGGGCCGGCCAGAGACCGACAGCAGGAACAGGTACTCGCCGATCTCCCGGCGTGTTTCCGGCAGGATGTTGTATGCCGGATCGCCGGCGTGCAGGCTCTTGTTCGTGCTCTTGATGAAGTCGATCAGCGACACCGACCCGCCGACATGCTCCATGCTCTCGACGTGGGCGATCATGTCCTCGATGCGCTTGAGTAATGCCGGCGATTTCAGCGCATCGGCATGGAGACCGTCGACGACGACGTTCAGGAAGATCGTGCCGTCGAACTTGTCGTTCAGCAGGCTGTTCGAGATCACGACCTCGGAATCATCCTTGAAGTCGGCGATCCAGCTCGAGTTCACGTAGAGGTTCTGGGCGCCCAACCCGATGATGGCGACGCCGACGACCAGCACTACTGTCGCGATATAGCGCTTATCCATCAGGGCGGTTGCGGCGGCGACCAGCACCCGCGCCAGCGCGCCGTTCTCGTTATGGACGCGCATCGAGCGGCGCCGGGAAAGATAGCCGCTGACATGCGGCCGCATCAGCACCAGCGCGGCCGGCACCAGCGTGATCGAGGCCAGCCAGCAGAACACGATGCCGAGCGCCGTGAATACGCCGAACACCTTGAACGGCGGCATCTCGGCCCACCATAGCGACAAAAAGCCTACCACCGTCGTCAGCGTCGTGATCAACAGCGGAAGGGCGAGCCCGTCCATGACCTCCTGTACCAGGTCGCGCGGATCGCGCTGCGCATCGGCGATGACGCCGTCCTGGTAATGGCTGAGCACGTGCAGCGCATCGGCGATCCCTACCGCGATGATGATGACCGGCAGCATCGTCGAGATCGTATACAGCGGGATCCCGGTCACGGCCATCGCGCCGGCAGTCCAGACGCCGGCGACCAGGACAACGCCGAGCGGCAGCACCACGCCGCGCAGGCTGCGGAACAGCAGGAAGAGCGCGGCGCATATCGTCAGAATCAGCAGCGGGATCATGATCGCCAGATCGGCGAGCGCAAGCTGGCCCGAGGTCACCTCGATGACCGGCCGGCCGGCCATGAAAAAGCGGTCGCCGTTCGACGCGATCTGCGAGATCAGGTCCTGCTGCCAACCGCCGCCCCAGTCACCGCCGCCCCACTCCTGGCCGCCGCTCCAATTACCGCCGCCTTCGTTATCCGATCGCTGATTCTCGCCCGCGTTGCCGTACAACTCCTCCATCAGCATCGCCCGGACCTGGAAATAGGACTGGTAGCGATGCTCGATGCCCTCCTTCAGCTTGACGCGGATCATCGTCGCCTTGCCGTCCGCCGAGACGAGATTGCCGACGAACAGGTCCGCGTTGTCGTAGACCAGCTCCTTCAGGTGCCTGATGTCGTCTTCGCCCGGCTCATGAGTCTCGAGCAGGGGCACATTCATAAGGGTGTCCTCGTCGCCGAGGAACACCGTCGCCGAGGCCAGCGACGCGACATCGACGCGGCGCTGCACGAGTACGCCCGGGAGCGTGGCGACCTTGTCGGTCAGGCGGGCGACACGGGCGAGCGTCGCGGGATTGAAGATGCCGTCTTCATTGAAGATCGCGATGATGATCGAGTCCTTGACGTGGAAGGTGTCCGCGACGAGTTCGTCGTACATGATCGCCGGATGGCCGGGCGGGAAATACACCCGCGCATCGGTCTCCCACTTGAGACTGGTCATCATCATCGCCGCAAGTACGGTCAGGACCAGCACGCCCAGCAGCACGCTCCGCGGATATTCGGTTGGAATGTGATAAAGCCTGTTCAACACTGTAGCGATCCTCGATTTGACGGCGAGTCGAAACACGGTCCATGCTCAGAATGCATACTTGAACTCGACGAAGAGCCGGTTGTTGTGCTTGAAGTTTCCAAAAAACTGCGAGCGCTGTTCGATCTCGACCAGATTGGTCGGGCGTCCGCCCTCGAAGGCTACGCCAAATTGTGACGGAGCGCCCCAGAAAAGGTCCATGCCGACGCCTATTTGAACACGATCGGACGCGTCGAACGTAACCTTGGGTTTCAGGTATCCCTCGCTCTGGTTGAACAAAACGATGCCCAGAAGGGACAGAACAGTGCGTCGGTCCGGGATTTCCCTGCGGATGAATATATTAAACGCCGTGTCGAACTCATCCTGGATAATCTCGTCTGCGTAATCAAGGATCACCCACTGGGTGATTCCGATCGAGTAGTCCGTCCGCTTCAGATTGAAATCGAAGCCGAGACCCCAGCGGATATGGTCGCGTTGTAATTCACCGTTGTTGTCGAGGAAACCGTCGCCGTCGCGATCGATGGTGTCAATGCCGAAGTATTTGTCCTGGACATAGGCGAATTCCCCTTTAATGACCTGTCCGAGCAGCGGTCGCTGGAATGTCAGACCGTACATCTGTATCCGCATATAGGTCGGGAAGAACTCGGGTTCGGCGGCGCCGACCGTGGCATCGACCGGGACGCGGCGGAATACCACCGGGAAATCATCCCAGGTGTTGAAATAACTGAGCGAGATTTCCGTATTCATGACCGTCCGGCTGACGCGGAAGGCGTACTCGGAGTTGTCCAGACTGGACTCGGGATAGTCGGTCAGCAGCACGCCATCCTGCGTAATCACGTCCTGCAGCAATTCCCACTCGGAGCCGCGTGGGGCCGGCCGGTGAAAGACCAGGTTGGGGATCCACAGGAACTGGAACGCATTGTCCGCGGCATAGTAATCGAACCGCGCCATCCACAACGGTATCCGGTAGTCGAGCAGGTCGGGCAGGACCAACTCGCGAAAGTCCATCGGATTGATCTCATCGACGACGCGCACCCCGGTCAGTACACCCCAGATGACGAACTGCCTGCCAAGCCGGATATCGAGCGTGTCGAAGGAGATATCGAGATAAAGCTCCCGAATATCCAGCACATTGCTGTCCTTTTCCTCCTCGAGGTTTTCGATGAAGGCCAGCGGTTGCTGGATATCACGTTCAGGGCGGGCCGAGATGCTCTTGTAGTCGAACAGGTCATAGGCAAGGTCGTAATAATACCAGCCCATCGCCGCCACCTCGAAGTGCTCGCCGAGGCGATAGTTGCCGCTCAGCGCCAGCGTGTTCCTGATTTTTGTGATCGTGCGGGGTTCGTGTATGCGCCACGCGGTTTCGTTCTTCAGATACCCCGACCAGGTCAGATCATCGCCCACCGTATCCCACAGGTCGGCACGGGCGGGAGTTCCCGCCGCGAGCACCAGGATGAAGCAAGCTGCTATCGCCAGTCGTGCCATGACACCCTGCCGATATCGGCAGGCGGGCCGGGCACTGTAAGGCGGTGTCGCCCTCATGCTGTTATCAACCTGGTCAGGCAAGCGGGATGGCTCGGCCGGGCGATGCCCTGACGGGAATGCGCCGACCGGGCAACCGGTTGGTTAACAACCGGCTCAGCGCACGCCGCGCCGCATCGTCCTTTCGCTGAACATACCGTCATCGAGACCGACATCGGTCTCGACATCGGTCACCCGGAATATCGAGCTGTTGCCGGTGCGGAAGTTTTCTACCAGGACTTCGTCCCAGACCCAGGCGTCATTGACCTTGCGCCAGGACAGTGTCTGGACCTTCAGCAGGCTGTCGCGGGTATCGTAGTATTCGATGCGTGCGATGTGGCATTCCTTCCAGTCCGCCTTCTTCTCGGCCCAGGAAACTGTCCTGCCGTATAGCGGATTCTTTTCCCTGGGCTTGCTCTCGACGACATAATACTCCCGACCGCCGGCCTGCTCGGTGCGCAACAAGCGGTGCTCATCCTCGTCCAGCCCTCGGTAGCTGATATCCTGATAGGTCAATTCGGAACCGAGAAAACTGTCGCCGGGGTCACGCACCGAGACGCGCCTGAGGGTGTTCAGCGAGGGCAGAAACAGCCACTGTTCCGCGTTTTTCCCCGCCCCGGGCATATACCCCCAGCGCATGAACGCGGTGCCGCTCGCATCCGGCGGGAACTCCGTGAACAGCATCATTTTGTCGTACACCTGGTCCTTGCCGCCGGCATCGATCCAGTAGCGCTTGTAGACGTTCTTCTGTTCCTTGCCGGCGGCGTCGCGCAGGATGACTGCCAGCGTGCTGCGCTGATCCTTGCCCGGATAGGTTTCGAGGTCGCAATGCTGGATGACTTCGGCGCCGTCCACCGTTTCAGCGCTCACCGTGCCGAAGGCAGTGGTCAGAATCAGGCCGGTCGCTGCACCGGCGAAAAAGTGACTCCACTTCATATCGCTATACTCCTCTGGATTCGAATAGGAATTTATACACTAAAGTGCATGCCGATTGACATTTCTTAAGAGTATTCAACTAGTAACATTGGATTCTCCCACCGCATCAGAACTGAAAACTCATCCCCAGATTGAAGTAGTTCGGATCGAAACTCCCGAGACCAGCGCTCTGGAACGCGACCGGGATGCCTCCCGGAGAAAAGGTGATGCCCACTGGCAGGTTGGCCCGGGACCAGCCCCGGGTGTAGGTACCGAAAAAGCTGATCTGACTGTAATTCGGGGGCTGATACTGTAGACCCAGATTCACCGAGGTGGTTCGCTGTATGCGACGGGTTATCTCCCCGAGCGCGTTAAGCGCATAAGTGTCTACATAGGTATATTCCCGGCTCTCGTAGCCAAGGGATACCAGACCGCTCAAGCCCGGGATGCTGTCCGACGGGCCGAACAGGCGCCCGAGGTTGGGGATCAGGCTGCGATAGGTCAAGCCGAGGTCATGCCACCAGTACGCGTAATCGCTGCCCAAGGGATGTTCGTAGTCCCTGATCCCGAAGGTATAATTCGCGACCCAGTCACCACGATTCACCGACCGGTAGCTATAACTCAAGCTGAAACCGTAACTGTAGGTCTCTGCGATCGAGGGGGCCGGCAGGCTGGCGTCATTGAAAAACAGCCTGCCCGACAGGGTCTGGTTCACCGGAAGGGTCTCTTCGATTCGACCGCCTGCCAGGCTACTCAGCCGGCGTTCCTCCAGGCCCTGGAGACCCGCCAGCGCCCGGTCACCCACGGGCATACCGGCGCCTTCGGAGGCCACGCGCTCGAGGACGGGGATGGCCCGATCGATCCTTCCGGTCTCGCTGTAAAGCAGGCCCAGGCGCAGGCGCGCGGTGAGATTACGCGGATCGGCGTCCAGGACGCGCTGGAAGGCCGCCTCGGCCTCCGGAATCTGGCCCCGCATCTGGTGAACCACGCCTATGTTCAGCAGCACCAGCGCATCGTCCGTCAGCACCGCCTGCATCCGCCGGAGCGCCTCCATGGCCCGCGTGGTTCGGTTACGCTGGATAGCGTCCAGCGCATCCGCCAGGCCCAGCCGGTCGCGGATCTGCTCACGCTCCGCCTCGGTGGTCGCCCGGGCCATCGCCTCCCTTAACTGCGCATCCGCGCTGCTGCCATCGCCCTGACGCCGGTAGAGATCCGCCAATGCCAGCCGCGGACCGATGTCATCCGGCCGCAGCTCGATCGCGCGCAGATAATGGTCCTTTGCCTCGTCGATCCGGCCCAGGCGCACCGCGGACTGCGCTGCCAGCAGGTGCAGGGCGGCATCTTCATCGCGATTTTCGAGCAGTTCGAGATAGATCTCGCGGGCGCCCGCCGCCTCCAGTCGTGCCGCCCGGTTCAGCGCCAGTTCGTACCCGGCTACCGCCGCGAGCGGCTCCTCCGCCGCCAGGTCGGCCAGCGACCGATAGGCTGCGTCCGCCTGTTCATGTTCTCCAGCCGCTTCCAGCGCGCGCGCCAGGGTAAGCAGATAGCGCGGCTGGTCCTGCCCCTGGGACACGCTGAGTTGCGCGTGAGGCACTGCCTCCGCGGGCTGGCCGAGCGCCAGGTGGACGTCTGCGCGCAGATGGTGACCCTCGGCGTCAGCGGGGTCGCGTTCGAGCAGGGTGTCAAGTATGGCCGCCGCGGCGGCGGGATCGCCGGCCTCGAGCAGACCTGCCGCGGCCCGGTGCACCACGGCAATCGTGGCTTGCTCTTCTCGTGCCGCTCGAGCCTCCCGGTTCACCTCCGGAAGTGGTGGTGACAGGAACCCCAGCGCGATATCCGCCTGGCGCCGGTACAACGCCCTGAGTCGCGCCCGCGTAGCCTCCCGCTCGGCCTCACTGGGGGCGTCGTCGACCATCTCCTTGACGACGGCGATAGCCCGGTCGCCCTGTCCGGTCTGTTCGTAGAACATGGCCAGGTGCGCGCTCAGTTCGCGATTCTCAGGATCGGCGGCGCGCGCTTCAAGATAGGCCCTTTCGGCCTCTGTATATCTCCCCTGCTGCTGGTACACCATCGCCACATTCAGTAGCGTCAGCGGATCGTCAGGAACGCGCTCCAGTATGATGTCAAAGGCAGCAAGCGCTGCCTCCGGCCGGCCCTGGCGCATGTGCGCACGACCCGCGCGGTACTGCTCCATCGTCGCCTCGACCGCGCTGCGAATGGCCTCCTCCCGTTCGAACACGCGCCTCGCATTGATCTCTTCCAGTTCCTGCCCGGTTTCTGTTGCGGACGCAGCGGGTGCGGACGGGATGCCGCCATCGTCGAATATCCGGCCCGGTTCCCCCCTTCGCCCGGCCGCCGGGACGCCATTCGCAGGTTCCGCAAGGGCCGGTATCGTGACGGCGGGCTGGCGCTGGCGGTAATACTCCTGCAGCGAGCTTCGCAGGCGGAAATTGTCCGCCATCGAATCGGCGCCGCGGGGCGCCTGCTGCTGAGCCCATTCGATGCTCCGCTCTCCGGTTTCGCGCCGTTTTTTTCGTGTCAAGCCCCGGAACACTTCCAGCGGACTGTCGGAGAAGCGCAGGCCGCCGGACAGATTGGCGACGTAGCTCGTCCCCTCGTAGGTATCGAGCATCAGGTCCCGGATGTCGCTCGCGTGGAAGGACGCCGTATAAAACTGCCTCTGAAGGTTCAGGTTACCGGCCACCCCGACTCGCGGGAAGAAATTGTCACGTCCGGTACTGTGATTCGAGATATAGGAAAGCCCGGTGTCGACCCTGAGATTGAGAGTGTTTGTCGGCCAGAAGTTGGTGGCGAGGTTGTAGAACAATTGACTGCTGAAATCGCTGTTGAGCGCTCCGGTGCTGTTGATGTCCTGTTCCTTGATCGTCGAATCCCCGATGGTCGTGGAGTACGACAATTGCGAAGTGAATAGCGCCAGGCGGTTGCTCCACAACTCCGCGCGGCGTCGCGCCTCCTCCCACACCCGGCTGCCGGGCTGGCTCGTGCGCAGGACCTGCCGGTACTGGAGCAGCGCGAGGTCATAGTCGTAAGTCTGCTCGTAGGTATCGGCCAGGTTGAAGCGCGTGAGCGTATTGTTGGGCGCCAGGCGGATAGCGTCGCGGAATGCCCGCCCCGCCTCGTCGTAACGATTTTGCTGGCGATACAGGGTGCCAAGCATCGCATAGGTGCGTTCATCGCCCAGGCCGCGTTCGTTGAGCATGGAAAGGTCGCGGATCGCCGCGAAGGGCTGGCCTTCATTCACCTGATACCTGACCAGGGACACCAGCAGCTCAAGGACGTAGCCGTTGGCCGTCCGCTCGTCCCGTTCCAGCGAAATCGCGCGGGCATAGGCCTCGACGGAATCGAAATGACGTTGCAACACGGCCAGCAGCGATCCCTGCTGGCCATACGCGGTGGCATTCTCCGGCTGCAGGCGAATCAACTCTTCCAGTTGCTCCAGCGCCTCCGGGTAACGCTGCTTGCGCGAATAGATAATGATCAGGTTGTTCCGTGCGGCCGCGTTGTCCGGCATGGTTTCGAGCTGCCGCGCCAGTTCCAGGATTGCGGTCTCCTCCTGGCCGGCGGTGGCCAGTTCCTGTACACGCTGGCTGTAGAGCCGGTTGAGTTCTTGCATCGCCTGCGCGCCGGCCGCGGTGTTCCCGCCCAGCGCAAGGGCGTGCTCGTACTGCTGTATCGCATCATCGCGCTGGTCGAGGCGCAGAAGCAGGCTGCCGCGCACGATATACGCCTCCTGGTAATCCGGGTAATCCCGGATCACGCCGATCAACAGACGGTCAGCCTCGGCCATCTTGCGCTGGCGGATTTGTGCGTCGGCGAGTTCAACGCGCGCCAGGGGATCGCCGGGGGCGACATCGAGCAGGCGCTGGAATTCATCGACCGCGTCGGCCACGGCGCCGACCTGCAGCAGTTCCCGTCCGCGATCGAAGCCGAGCAGTGTGCGAACCGATCGCGCCTCGGCGCCGAATGGATCGATCTGAAGAATGACCGCGGCGTGGGGCAGGTACTTGGTCGTGTCCCCGCGCGAATGATAGACCTCGACGAGACGCAGGCGCACGGTGGTGTTCTGGGGCGCGATCCTGAGGACCTGTTCGAAGGCCTGATCCGCCTCTGCTTCGCGACCGAGCAGTGACAGCATGCGGCCACGCTCGGTGATCAGCAGCACCTCGTTGGGCGCGATGGTCAGCGCCTCATCGTATTCGCGCAGCGCGCCCTGATAGTTCTCCGCCTTGGCGAGTTGCGCGCCGCGCACCAGCGCGAGTCGGACCCGCGCCTGCTGGCGCAACTGCGGGTCGGTCGCCTGCGCATACAGGGCACGGTGGACACGCACCGCGTCATCGGTGCGCCCGGCGCGCTCATAGGCGATCGCGAGGTGCTGGCGCAGGGTCACTGCCAGATCCGGCGGCGCCAGCGCGACACTGCGCTCCATCGCGGCGAGACCGGTGTCAAACTGGCCCAGATCGACCAGCGCGCGACCCAGCAGGTACTGGACCTCCGATACCTCCGCGCCGCCCCGGGGCAGCGCCGCCCGCATCAGCGCCGCCGTGGGCTCGGGTTGGCCACGTTCGAGCAGCGCGCGGGCCAACCGCCGCGCCACACGGATATCGCCTTCGCCGCGTTCCAGCAGGCCGATCTGGAGCCGCGCCTGCCCGACCAACAGGGCGGTCTGTGCCTGTTGTGCCTGCTGCGAGAGCTGCGGGTCGCCGCGCGCAATGACCTCGCCGTACAGCGCAATCGCGTCGTCGATGCGGCCCGTCTCCGCGAATAGCTGAGCGAGTTTCAGCGTCGCGCGGACATGACCCGGCTCGGTCGCCCGCACCGCGCGATAGATCGCCTCGGCCGGCCCGTAGCGCTGCGCGCGAAGATAGACGGTCGCAATATAATATCGCGCGGCGATGGATCGGGGCGGGGTGGAAATCAACTCATCGAAGACGCGCGTCGCCTGCCCGAGCTGGGAGGTCCCCAGGCGGTCCGGGTCGGCGTGCAGGCCAAGCGACCGCAGCGCCCGCGTGACCTGGGCATCATCACGCGCGTGTTCCAGCGCCCGGGCAAACTGCAGCTCGGCGCGGGCGTCATCACCACTGCGCCGGTACAGTTCGCCGAGATCGAAGTACGCCTCGACGTTGTCCGAATCAATCGCAAGCGACTGCTCCATTGATTGTTCGGCCTGCCGGTAGACCTTCAGCTCCGCATACTCCCGACCGAGCCACAACAGATACTCCGGATTCCCGGGCGCGAGTTCGGTACTGCGGCGCATGAAGACCAGGCTGCCTGCATGATCGCCCTGCGCCGCAGTGACGCGGCCCAACCAATAATGGGAGGCCGCGCTCTCGGGCGCCGTCCTGACCAGGTGCTCGAACAACATCCGGGCGACGGTGGTCGCGCCAAGCTCGAAGCTCTCGATACCGAGCGGAAGGAGGCGCGTTTCCACTACCGCCGGATCGCGCTCGCCTCTGATCCGCTCGATCTCGCGCTCCGCGCGACGCTGCAGCCACTCGTCCAGCTCGCGCCGGGCGTCCACGCTTTGTATTGTGACCACGCTCTCGGTCGCCAGGTCATGATAGGCCTTGACGGTCTCCGCCTCGCGCCCGATATCGGCGGAATAGATGCGCGCCAGCTCCAGCCGGGCGTCGCGATCGCCATGATCGGCCTCGAGGACGTTGCGGTAGGCGGCCTCGGCTTCAGCCGGCCGCCCCGCCTGCCGGTACGCCTGCGCCAAAGCGGTATAGACGATCGGGTCGCCGGGCGCGAGTGCGAGCACCTCGTGTATTGCCGCCAGGGCCCGGTCCACCTCGCCCTGGGCCTGGAGCGCACGCGCACGCTCCAGGCCCAGCCGGTCGAGCGCCCGGGCGCGCCATTCGCGGGTCGGAGTCAACAGCAGGATCTGTTCGTACTCGTTACGGGCAAGGGCTTCGTCGCCGCGGGCCGCGTAGAGTTCCGCGCGCCTGTAGCGAACCTCGCTGTCATAGGGGAAGTCCCTGAGCAGTTGATCGAAGGCCTGCTCGGCGCGGTCCTGTATCCCGGCATCGGCGAAGGCGAATGCCAGACGGCGCTGCATCGGGACGTTGGAGGGCGCCAGCGCCACTGCCTGCTCCATGCGTTCGATCTGCAGGTCGTGACGCCCCTGTTCGCGGTGGACCTCGCTCAGCATGTAGAGCGCCTGCGTATTCTTCGGCAGCGCCGCGTGCAACCGCTTGAAATGGTCCTCGGCCGCATCGAGCTGTCGCTGCGCGATGAGCTGCGCGCCCTGGTCGAGCAGAGATTGGACCAGCGGCCCCATGACCTCACCGACCTGCGCGGCTTGCGCCGTACCCTGCGTCTTTTCGAGGATCAGGCCGTATTCCCTGAGCGCCTCCTCCCAGCGGCCAGTGTCCTGATAGAGCCGCGCCAATTCGAACTGCACGGCGACCAATGCAGGATTCACCGCGAGCAGGTCTCGATACTGCCGCTCGGCGTCCTCCATTCTGCCCCGGACGCGATAGATCTGTGCCAGGCCGAGACGTACGCCAATGTTGTCCGGCGCGATCTCCAGCAAACGGGCCATGATCCTGTCAGCCTCGCTCTCTCGCCCCAGCGCCATCAGCAGGCGCGCCTGCCCGAGCAGCAGTTGCGGATCATCGGGCGCATCCCTCAGCAGTTTTTCGTATTCGGCGAGCGCGGCTGAATAGTTCCGGTCGTTCTGCGCCATTTGTGCCCGTACCAATCCGAGACTGCGCTCGGCGCGCCGCCTCTCGCCCTCGTCGGGCGCCTGCCTGATCAGTGCCGCGTACGAAAGCTCGGCATCCTCCAGCCGTCCGGCCTCGGCATGGGCATCGGCGAGCGCCAGCAGTAGTCTGGTGTCGCCGGGCGCGAGTTCGGCGGCGCGCTCCAGCAGGCGCAGCCCTCGCTCCGGATTACCGAGCGCGATATAGGCATTACCGAGCCAGAACTGCAGGCGCGCGTCCTCGGGCGTCCGCGCGACCGCCGACTCAAGCAGCTTGACGGCGTGTTCATTGAAGCCGCGCTGCACCAGTCGCTGCGCGAGCGCCACTACCGCCGAGACATCCACCGTACCGCGCGCGTAGGCCGTCGACGTGCGCTCGACCTCCTGGTCGTAAATAGCGCCGAGGCGCTCCCTGAGCAATTGTTGTTCCTCGGGCGTGCGGGCGAATCGCGCGACCTCCTCGAAGACCTCGCCCGCCTCGGCGGTGCGGCCGGCCTCCTCATAGACCTGGCCCAGTTCGATCCACGGCGCGAGGCCGCCCTGCCCGTTAGCAAGCACCTTGCGCAGCGCTGCCTCGGCCTCGTCATAGCGTTGCAGGCGTCGATAGGCCATCCCGGCGCCGAGATTCGCGGCCGGACTGTCCGGGGCGACCGCGAGTATCGATTCGAAGACCGCCAGTGCCTCGGCCACACGATCCTGCCGCAGCAGATCGATGCCGCGGCCCAGTCCAAGGCGGTCGTGCGCGAGCCGCGCGGGTTCTCCGGTCGTTCCCAGCGCCAGAATGCGCCCATAGAGCACGCGCGCGCTGGCCTGCTGGCCGCGACGCTCATGCGCTGCGGCGACGCGGGTGAGCAGGCCGACATTGTCCGGCGTACGTTCGATCAGCCCGGCGTAGATTCGCTCCGCCTCGGCCGACCGCCCGAGGTTATCCAGCGCCTCGGCCTTCATCTCCAGGATGCGGGCATCCCCGGGCGCCTGGGACAGCAACTCCTCTAAAAGCGGGGGCGCGGCGCCCCAGTCCTGTGCCGCGAAAAGCCGGCGCGTCCGCAGCAATCCAAGCTGTATTCGCGCGTCCTGGACTACGCGCGGATCCTGGGCGCGCTCGATGACCTCGGAGTAGGTCTGCTCCGCCCGATCGAGGCGCTCCACGGTCTCGTAGGCCCGTCCCAACTCGATGCGCAAGCGGAAATTATCCGGCGCGCGCTCCGCCGCACGCTCCAGATTCAGCACGCCGGCCTGGAGATCTCCGCGCGTGATCTGCACGCGCGACAGCCAGTAATAGCCGGGCGCCCGGTCGGGGTGGATACGGGCGACCGCCTCGAAGATCAATTGCGCGTCATCGAGCCGGTTTTTTCCGACCAGCCCGGTGCCGAAGGACATCGCCCGGGTGAACGCGTCAGGATCGCCGCGTTCCAGCGCAACGACATGCTCGCGAGCAACCTGCGCATACAACGGATTCAGCCTGGCCGCTGCCTCCGCGGCCCGCGACGGCGCCTCCTGTCGCGCCGCCACCACGCGCTCGAAGCCGTCGATCGCCTCTGCCGCGCGGCCGGCGCCGGCGTGCAGACTGGCCAGGCGGAAGGTGGCCTCGATCCGCGTCCCGGGGACTTCGAGCAGTGAACGATAGATTGCCTCCGCCTCTGCCGTCTCGCCGGCGCCCTCGTGACCCGCCGCGAGATCCAGGCGAATGCCGACGTCGTCCGGGGCGAGTTCCGCCGCACGCCGGAGCGCTGCGATTCCCGCCGGGTAATGTTTCCGAAAGAGCTCGGCGACGCCGAGGAGGTGGTAGATTCGGGCGTCATCGGGCTGGTCCTGGATCAGGGCCTCGAGCATCTTCACCGCCTCGTCAGCACGCTGCTGCTGCATCAGCGCGGTGGCGGCCTCGAGGGAGCGCGCCTCAGGAGGCGCGGTCGCCTGTACGGGCGCGGACTGCGGCGCCGGGGTTTCGGAAACGGAGGCGGGCTCGGCGTCCTCGGCGAATGCCGGGAACGGCATAGCGACGGAGACGAGGGATAAGATGCACGCAAGCAGCGACATGCTGCGGATATAGGCCATGGGTTTCCTGATCCAAGGGCAGGAAGCGCGGTACACCCTCGCCCCCTGAGGCTAGCGCAATCGAGCGGGACGCAGAAAGCTCTTAAATTGTTGGCCCAGATTATATCACATCCAGGGATCGGCGCTGGGCGTGTTATGATTCCCGCCGCTCACCCCAAGACAGGCGCGGCAGTCGTGGCGACCCGCAAAACGACGATCAAGCACGCAATCAAGTTCCTGCGCGCCGGTAATCTGCGTGAGGCCGAATCGGCGTGCCGCGCAATCATCGCCCGTGATCCGGGCGCGCTGGAGGCTGTGAACCTGCTCGGCATCCTCTCGGTGCAAACCGGTCGGTTCGACGCCGCGGTGGACTGCTTCCGCCAGGTGTTGATCAAGGCGCCGGGCAATCCCACCGCGCTGTGCAATCTCGCCGAGGCGCTGTGCCGCCAGGGCCGACCGGGCGAGGCGGTGCCGCTGCTGCGCCAGGCCAGTGTCCTCGACCCCGGCCTCGCGGCTGCGCATGTCAAGCTCGTCACCGCATTGATCGACGCGGGACGCCCGGACGAGGCGCTTGCAGCATGCCGTCATGGCCTGCGCCTGCATCCCCGCGATACCGGACTGAACGGGCTGGCCACCGATCTGCTGATGCGGCAACGACCGCACGAGGCGGTCCCCTTTCTGATCGCCACCCTGGAGCAGGCGCCGGAAGTCGACCAGCGCTGGGCCCAGTTGGAGCAGATCCTGATCACGGTCAGTCTGCGCCTCGGACCGGTCACGCGTCCGCTGCTGCTGCGGGCCCTGGCCCACCCGGTCGTGCGGCCGTCCGAGATCGCGCTCTCGATTGCGCGCAGCCTCTGCGAGGAACCGCCGATCGCGGAACTGATGGCGCTCGCGGCAAACGATGCGCTGACGCAGGGACTACGGCAAGCTGCCTCCGTAGCGGAAACCCTTGCGCCTGCGGCAACGGACGCGCTGTTGCTGACCCTGATGGAGACTGTATTTGTTCCCTGGCCGCCGCTGGAGCGCCTGTTCACCGCGGTGCGGCGCGCGCTGCTGCTGGAAAAAACATCGGCCATTCCGTCGACCGTGCTGCCCTTCTGCACCGCGCTCGCGACCCAGGCCTTTCTCACCGATTACGCGTGGTACGTGACCGGGGATGAGGAAACGGCGCTGGCTCAGCTCGCCGCCCGTATTGCTGAAGGGCTGCGGGATCCGGCCGCGTCGCCGGCCCTGCCGTTCTGGCTGGCGATGATCGGCGCCTATCGTCCCCTGCATGAACACCCGGAGGCCGCGCGGATCGCGGCACTGCGCTGGCCGGAACCGCTGCTGCGCGTGATCCACATGCAGATCGACGAGCCCTTGATGGAACGCGCGCTGCGCGCGGAGATCCCGCGCCTCACACCGGTCGACGACCCGATCTCGCGCGAGGTGCGCGCGCAGTACGAAGAGAGCCCTTATCCGCGCTGGACCCGGGCCCACCGGGCGCCCACGCCCGTATCCTTGCCCGCATTCGCCGCCGCCATCGGCGCGACGTTGCCGGAAGATCCGACCTTCGCCACGCCGGACGTGCTGATCGCCGGCTGCGGCACGGGCTTGCAGGCGCTCTCCGCGGCGTCGGTCTACCGCGACGCCCGCATCCTCGCGGTCGATCTCAGTCTCGCGAGCCTCGCCTATGCGCTGCGGAAAACACAGGAGCTCGGTCTGAAGCGAATCGATTACCGGCAGGCAGACATCCTCGCGCTCACGGGTCTTGGCCGGTCCTTTCACGCCATCGAGTGCTGCGGCGTGCTGCATCACCTCGCCGACCCCCTCGCGGGATGGCGGGTGCTGGTGGACCTGCTGCGACCCGGCGGACTGATGTACATCGCCCTGTACAGCGAACTCGCGCGTCGCGCAGTCGTGCTGGGGCGTGAACACGTCGCCAGTCATGGCTACGCGCCAACGGCTGCCGATATCCGCCGCTGTCGCCGCGACATCCTTGCGTTGCCGGACGAGCATCCGCTGGCGCCGTTGCGACGCATGCGTGACCTCTACAACACCAGTGAATGCCGTGACCTGCTGTTCCATGTACAGGAACACCGCTACACGGTGCCGGAGATCGCACGGTCGCTCGACACCCTCGGCCTGCGTTTCCTCGCCTTCATCAATCTCGCCGATCCCGACGCCTATCGCCGACGCTTCCCGGATGACCCCGGCATGCGGTCCCTCGAGCACTGGCACGAGTTCGAGCAGGCCCATCCCGATACCTTTTCAGGCATGTATCACTTCTGGGTCCAGAAGGCCTAGTCCCGCGGCGCATTGCGGCCCTTATCACGCGGGCTTCTGCGCGCGAAAATTGTACATGCCGGCGAATGCGTCCGGATGCGCCTGCTCGAAGTCATGCCAGTTGGTCAGCGATGTCATGCGCGGATCGCCGGGAAAGCTGTTGCGGTAGCGTTCGGCGCGCGGCACGGTATTGAATCCGAGAAAGCGGAGCCCCAGCTCGTTCAGCATGGCTTCGATGCGCGGCAGGGTGTAGCGGTGCTCCTGCATATGGAACAGCAGGTCACGGCATTCACTGGTGTTGTAGAGGTCACGCATGCGTCGCAACGGCGCCAGCGGATGCTCGTCCGGCAACGCAAGGATGTCGCGGCGACAGCGGCGGATATCGGCAGCCGTTGGCGCGTAGCCATGACTGGCGACGTGTTCACGCCCCAGCACGACTGCGCGACGCGCGAGTTCGCTGTACAGGGCGATGTACATCAGTCCGCCGGGTCGCAGCAGGTCCACCAGCACCCGCCATCCCGCGAGGGGGTCGGCGAGGTGATGCAGCACACCCAGACATTCGATGACATGAAAGGACCGGCCAAGACCCGTGAGCGTGAGAATATCGCCCTGGGCAAACGTGATCCGTTCGAGGTCGATATCGCGGCCGGACTCGCGCGCCTTGCGCAGCGCATAGGCGAGGCTCGCGAGGCTGAGATCGACCGCGAGGATGCGGGCGTCGCGATAGAACGAGGCCGCATACAAGGCCTGCCGGCCGGTGCCACAGCCGGCGATCAGCACGTCCGGCGCCTGGAATGAAGGGTCTGCGGGAACGTCGCCGCCGATGCGGGTGAGCAAGGCAGGCAACGTTACCGGCGTCGGCTGCCTTCCGGCCCGGATCCAGCGTGGATACGGATGCGCCTCGTACTGCGCGCGCACCTCGCGCGAGACCGTATCGACGATCGGTGTGAGGCGCGGGATCTCCGCGCGCAGCGCGCGCTCCTGCAGTGGCTCGTCGATCTGGATGCGAAACAGGCGCGGCAGCGGTTCCGCAAAGGGCAATTCAGCCATTCGCGTCGCCACGGACAGTTCATGCAGCGGGCGATACATGGCAAGCAGCGTGAGGGAAAAATAAAGTGATGGCCCCGCAACTGCTTCGTTCACATCCCCCTCAACGCTGATGGACAGCCGCCGCAGCGCCGCCGCTTCCTCGTCGTCGGTGAGCCACGCGTAATCGGTGAGGAAGGCCTGGGTCGCGAGCGCGACGCAGAAGGGCAGCACGGCCCGCGGAACGTCCAATGTTTTTTCCAGCAGCAGCGCGCGCCGCACCGCGGTAAACAAGCGCTCCAGCGGCGGCCAGGGAATAACCGCGGTCTCCATCAGCGCGATCAGCAGCGCATCGCTACCGAGCGGAACCAGGCTGTCCATCAGGGCAACACCGGTCGGGATGCGGCCTGCCGTCGCGAGGGCGGCGAGTTCCGCGATCGCCGGAACCCTGCACAGGGTCCGCGCGACAGAGCGCGCGATCTCCTGCGGGTGCACGACCGGATGCGCGAGCGCCTTCAGCAGCCACTGGCGCCCCTCGGCAGGCGGCAGCACGACCACGCGCAACAGCGCGTTGAGTCGCTCCCAGTGGCGGTCGGCCGCCGGTGCGTGCTCCAGCGCGATCAGCAAATGGGTCAGCGCCGACTTGTAATCACCCTGGCCGGTCAACAGCTCGGCGGCGAGGCCGTTCAGACCCGGCTCATTCGGGCTCCTGGTCAGGCCGGCGCGGCACGCAGCCAGGGCCTCTTCCGGCCGGCCCAGGTCAACCAGCGCGGCGGCGAGGCGAGCGTGGCAAGGTGTTGTCCCGGGGGGCGCAAGCGTCATCGACTCATGCAGCAGCGGCACGGCCTCGGCGGGCCGCCCCTGCAGCCGCATCGCCTCGGCGAGATTCGACAGCGACAGCCAGTTGCGCGGCGCATGCTGCACGGCGCGCTGGAGGACATCGACTGCGAGTGCATAACGGCCGGTCTCGCCGGCAATCGTCCCGAGCAGGTTCAGTGCTGCGACATGATCGGGCCTGTCGGCGAGGATCGCACGACAGACCGACTCCGCCTCGGCGAGTCTGCCGGCGCGGTGCGAACGGTCCGCCAGATCCATCAGATCGTCGTTAGCGGCGGCGCCGGGCATAGGCATTATCAGCAGAGATGAGACATAATATCGTACCGTGGCTTTCTCGCCACCGAGGATACCTGCCGACCCTGGAAGACAGAGGAATCAGCGTGAAAAAGGCGCCCACTCCCCGTTCGATTCGTCGCTTGAAGGCCCGCGCAGACAAGCATGCACAGTGGCCTAAGGAACTGAAGTTCATCCCGCGCGAGGATTGGCCCGCGGGGCTCGCCGAGCACCTGCCGACGCTGAGTGAACTGTGGCGATCGCGCGACTTCGTGGTTCAGATACTGGCGCCGGAGCATGGTGCGACGCGCATGACGGTTGGGCGATCCACGCTGAATCCTGAAGGCACACGCTGGAAGGACGGCATCACCTGGGACGATCTGCAACGCCTCAAGCGCGAATGCGGTCGCGGGCACCTCGATGCCGTCGAGGTGTATCCGGCCGACGCCTATGTCGTCAATGTCGCGAACCAGCGGCACCTGTGGATATTGGATCCGGATCACTCGCTGAAGCTGAAGTTCATCTGGCGTTGATCAGGAAAAAAAAGGGGCAGACTCAAGTCTGCCCCTTTTTAGTACTACTGAACTGCAATCGCTTACGGCATGAAGTCCGACAGGTCGTTCAGGCCACCGAACACGATCTCGGCGTTGCTGCCCGCACCCCAGTGACCGTAACCATCGGCCGGATCCTCGCCGACTACGTTGGCGCTGGGATTACCCGCGAGGACGTCGATCGAGATCAGCGGTGACGTCCATGTGCCAGTGCCAGTGCCGGCAACACCCAAGCCCGTGCCGAACTTCAGCAGGCCGAAGCGGTTTGGATCGGTGTAGTCCGGATCGTCCACCGACTGCGCGATATAGAGCACACCGATATTGGTGTTGGTCGCGCCGGTGCTGACGCTACCCACTCCATTGTCGAGCGTCAGGTTCTGTCCGCCTGCCGGGGTATTCGCCCAGCGGTAGACGAAGTCGCCGAACTCCGGCTCGTTCGGACCGCCACGCTGATCGATATACACCGTGCGCTTGGACACACCGCCATCGACCTGGTCAGCGACATCACCGCCCGCAGCGACGATCACGCCCTTGATACGGACCTTCTGCGAGGCGCCATTACCCAGATCCAGGGTCTGGTTCATGACGAACAGCGGGTCCGGGCTGGTGGGCGCGGTCTGGTAGGGCGTGCCGACGAAGTAATGGTCGGCGCGGAAGCCCTGGGCCACATCATCGATGACCATCTTCTGGGCGATGTTGGTGCCATTCTCGGCGCCCGTAACACCCTGCTGCACGCTCTGCTCGTTCGCATACAAGCCGCCGCCCAGCAGATTCTCGGCGATGATGGTCTGGATGAAGAACGTACCCGCGCCATTGTCGACCGAGCGCACCAGCATGCCGTCACCGGTGCCGGGGAGATTCTGACAGGTGCCCCCCACCGGACAATCGGCAGACACATCGCCGCCAACCACCACCAGGTTACTGTCGATCGAGAACACGCCAGGGGCGTAGACGCCCGCCGCCATGCCCGCGCCCGAAAGGGCCATTGCGGCCGTACCCGCTGCCGCCAAGGCCACTGCTTTAGATAGCTTACTCATGATTTTCTCCTATGAACGCTTAGCCTGGCGCATTAGTCAGGGAAGTTGGGGAAGGCGCCGCCTGCGGCAAAACCACCGGCCGCGAGAGGCGTGACCGGCGCCGTGCCGAAGTTCGCGTCCCAGTAGGTCCAGGTCGCGCCGCCGAAGTCGACCCCTACGCACTGGCCCTGAAAACCGGCCGCGCAGGTGTTCCAGGCAATCGCGTCATTATTGACTTCGAAACTCTGCATCTGGAACTGACGGACGCCATTACCCAGGGCCGGGTTGCCTGCACCGCCGAACTGCAGCAACTGCAGCCACACGGTGCCGATCTCGTCACCCGCGTTGTAGGTCAGGAACTGGCCGTCCGGCAGGGTGAGCGTGCCGCCGGTCTCGGTATAGCTGCCCGAGGACCTGCGCACCGTAAGGCCCGCGACGTTGTTGGCCAGCGTCTGCTGATCCAGGCGCATGTAGCGGTCGGCTTCACTGCCGTTGCTCATCAGGAAAAAGTCCAAGGTTCCTTGGTTCGCCCCAGGGCCAGTGTGCTGGCGCTGGGTAATCTTGATGTTGCTGGGATCGCCGGGCTGAATCAGGCCGCCCTGCGAGATCCGGGCAGCCGCGAACTGGTTTCCGGCGACCGCTGCCGGACCCTGGTTAAGACCTTGCGGGAGCAGCGCGATACGTGAATCCACACCGAGGTCTCCTGCGGTGCCGGACGACACGCCGACGAAACCTTCATTGGTCCAACCGAGGTTGTAGGTGGCGCCGACGATGGCATTGTTGCCTCCGGTGTCGGCATCATCCTCGACCACGATGGTGTTGATCCACGAATTGCCCGCACCATCGTTCACCGACTGCTGCAGGATACCGACACCCGCGACCAGCGTGGTACAGGTATAGCCTGCGCCCGTACAAACACCGGCGGCGCGGGCAGGGTTGCCGGCAGCGACGGTGTAATTACCGTACCCGATGTCAGCCACCGGGTCCGCCATGGCAGCACCCGCCGCAAACATCAGCGACGCCGATCCCATGGCTAGCAAGTGATATCTCTTCATTCGACTCTCTCCTATACGATTTATTTTCGAGCGCGCGGCCGCTTCCACCTCAACGCGACGTTGCACCCCTCCAATGGGTCATCAATCGACAGGTTTAGCGCGTCAGGACAAGAGAGTGCCCTACGCGCCTTCCGTAGCGTGACATTGATTGATGACGGAGCTTCCTTACTGACCGTTATTTTTACTCCCAAACGCACTGAAAGTCAACGGTCGAACGTCTTTGAAGCCAGAAAAATTGGTATGCAAATCAACTGATTCTGCATAAAATCGCATACGCGCCGCAGGTTCCGTTATATCCATGAATTCATTGATTTATTAATGCCACAAATAGGATCATCGTGATGCCACAAATCGGGTCATGGCAGCGGGTCGAAGACATAGGCCGCACCGGAATCGATCATGCTGTTGTCGGTCGGGGTCCCGTTGCTGTCCTCCCCCCAGGCACCGGCGACCAGCGTATCGCCGTCTATCGCGACGCTGGCGCCGAGCAGGTCGCCCTGATTACCACCAACGGACGGTTGACCGCCGGTATTCGATGCCTTGATGTAGGAGACCTCTTCCCAATCGCCTGCGCTCGCCTCGAAGACATACACGGCGCCGCTGTTTACCGCGCTGTTGTTGGTCTTCGCGGTATTGTTGTTGACGCCGGTGCCGTTGCTGTCCTCCAGCGGCGCGCCGACGATCAGGCGATCGCCCTGCAGCGCAACGCTGGTGCCGAAGCCGTCGCCTTCACCGGCATTCGATGCCACCAGACGAGTCACCAGGGCCCAGACTCCGGTACCGCTGTCGCGGGTGAATACATAGGCGCCGCCGGTATTCGCGGTGTCGGGCAAGGTGCCCCGTTCCGCGGGCGCGCCGACCGCGAGCGTGTCGCCGTCCAGCGCGACGCTGTAGCCGAAGCCGGCGAAGCCGGTGATGGTGCCTTGCAACTGCTGGGCCTGTTCCACCCACGCGCCACCCGCGCGGGCGTAGAAATAGACCGCGCCATGACCGAGGTCCTTCGTATTCGCCCCTACGGCAAGGGTGTCGCCATCGAGCGAGACGCTGGCGCCGAAGCGCGCAGTTGGCGGTGCGTCGGAGGCTACGCGACGGGTAGGGCCGGACCATGTATTTCCGGTGCGCTCGTAGATATACACCGCGCCGCTGCCACCTTCTAACGGCGCCCCAACCGCGAGGGTTTCGCCCGACAGCGCCACGCTGAAGCCGAACTGATCGAAATCCTCTCCCTCCGCCACATCGAGACGGGCCTGCTCCGACCACAACGTCCCGCTGCGGGTATATACATGAACGGCGCCCCGAATATTTTTTAACGGCACCCCGACCACGAGCGTATCGCCATCGCTTGACAGCGCAACGCTCCCGCCGAACTCGTCTCCCGGCCCGGCGCCCTCGATACGGGCCTGATGCGACCACGCGCCGCCGGGGCCGCGAACGTACACATGAACCGCTCCGTTACCGGCCAGCAATGGACTGAACCGATGTTCACGGGGCGCGCCGACCGCGAGCGTATCGCCCGAGATGGCGACAGCATGGCCAAACCCGTCGCCGGCCCCGATGGTCAGGGCCTTCAGGTAGGCGCTCTGCTGGTAGGGCGGGGCGACGTCGCGGATGAACGTCACGGTGTAGGTCTTGTTCGTCGTGCCATTGGACGACAGGACATCGATGTCCACCGGTGTCTGGCATGGATTGGCGGCGGGGAGACAGAGCGGGATCGGTTGGCTGAGAAAACCCGAGGTGACTTCCTGCACACCATTGGCATGCAGGATCTGTATCAGCGCGGCCGACCCTTCGGCGGCCGTGGGCCGGATACCCACCTCGCTCGTGAAAAAGTTCTGCGCACTCGTGTACTGCGCCGTGCCCGGCGCGAACGCCGGATCGAGGGCGCCGATGTTAAACGAGAGCGCGGTGAGGTCCCCGCTGCCGGCGCGGGTGATACTCACCTGGTATTCCTTGATGGTGAGGAGGTCGGTCGCCGTCACGCGGACGGTGACGAGCGTCGGCGCCGGTATGCTGAGCGGGATCTCCGCGCTCGAGGCGCCCGTCGAGATCGGAACGGGGGCGCCATCGTTGACGCGGTAGGTGAGCGTGGCGTTCGAGTCCTGCGCGGTCGGGGTGACACGGAGGCTCGAGACGGTGAAGGGCGCGTTCGCGGTGTAGTCGGTTACGACGCGGTCGAATGCGGGATCAAGGTCCACGCCGTTGGAGAGCTGGAGCGCACCCAGCTCCGCCGCGGTCGGCGGCAGGCGCGTGATTCTCAGCACGTAGGTGCGCGTGGTCCGGCCGTCGGCGGCGATCGATTCGATGCTGATCGGATTCAGATCCGCGCCGAAGGTCAGCGCGATCGCGGGACTCGCGGTGCCGGTAGCGACCACCTGATTGGACAGCCCGCCGCCGCTCACCCTGATGGAAGGTGGTTCGGTCGTATCCTGGGCGAGGGGTGTGACGGTAATGTTCGCGACCGTGGAGCTCACCACGTAACGGTAGTAAAGCACGTTGGGGTTCCAGGTCGTGACCTGCGGATCCAGCGGGGCGCCCGTCGCATCCGTCTGCACCCGCGAATACCTGTTTGTCGTTTGGTCCGTAATGCCGCCCCCCTCTGAAAGCATCACGAACAGGAGCGCGTTGATGTTGCTGGCCGTGGGGTTGCCACCCGGGTTAGTCGCGCTGCTGCCGCCGCTGCCGCACGCGGTCAGAAATCCCGCCGCGAGCAACACAGCGACGGCGCTCAGGCATCGAGTCCAGACTCTCATCAATTCGTACCTATGATGTCTTTGATGTCTTTGCGAACACCTTCCCGGTGTCCTCAAAGCGGGTGTAGTGATTGCGGCTTTCCGTGGCGGATTACGTCTGTAGCGCGAGCAGCGCTGTCATCCCGGCATCGCGCAGCCGCGATGACGACACATTATATGACAACGGCGATCGTCATTGGTTGCCGACGTGAAGACAAAGGGCGGTGGTATTGTACGGCAGGCAAGCTGCCGACGAGATCAGGGAGGCGTCGGACGATTGACAGGATAGGACCAGGGGTTCGCTTCGCGGTGATCGAAGAAGCTGCTCCAGTCAGGGTTCAGATTGGCGCCGCCCTCGACGTAGGTATACGCGCCGCCGGGGGCGCCGGGCTGCGGATTGGTCGTCGTGTAGCGTCCGGCGGTCACCCGTGAATCCTGCGAATCGACGGCCATGTCGAACACCGCCGATGCGGCGGGCATGTCCGGGGCCAGGTGTTCGACGGTATTGGTCACCTGGGAGGGCGTAGCGCTGCTGGAATACGGGTTCCCGGCGGAGTTCATCTGGAACGTGGCGTTGAGGTCGGCCGATTCGATCGTGTTCGTGATGCTCGGCTTTTCGAGAAAGGTGTCTTTGAGGAAATCCACGCTGAGGTCGCCGTCCTCGACGATCTGACGCATCTGGACCCGGTTCGGATTGCCGGTCGAATTGCCGGCGAATGCGCCGGTGCCCAGCGGATCGGTGGCATTGCCGGTGGGCAGGATCTGCCCGCCGCTCGAAGACAGTTGCGGACCGATGCCCTGGAACCCGATCGTGATGGCCGCTGTCCCGATCTGGATGTAAGTCTCTTGCGCGAATCCGGTGTTCGGATCGCCAACGACCAGGTGATAGTAATTGACGCCGCCGTCGGTCACCCGTTCATAGATAAACGGCGACTGACCGGGGGTGGTCGTGGTGCCGTGGACGATACTGGTGCCGGAGAAGGCTGGATTCGCGGTATCGGCGGTCCAGTTGAGGCTGAACTCCGCCATCGCGACGCCTGCGTGCATCATGCCGGCGCCAAGGCTGGCTATAAGGATGATACGCAGTGCAGATGGTTTTTCCATGCTCGTGAGTTTACCAGAACGGGATAACGTCCGCAATCCAGGTCGATCGGCGGCGGTCCATTTCGTCCCGATGTGAAAAGTTGACAATCAATTCGTTATGGTTGACAATAATAGCAGTTAAGGTTGTCAATTTCAACCATTGAAGTTGACAATATTCACATGGAGAGTTGTCAATGACTAGAGTTCGATCACGGGGAGAAGATATCCGACGTTATATCCTCGAAAAAGTTGAGGAATCACCAGGAGACATCAGCCGTATTACTGCTGAGAAATTTGGAATTACCCGGCAGGCAGTCAATAAGCACCTCCAAAGACTTATCCAGGAAAGTGCACTGATCGAAAGTGGCAATACACGAAACAGGACTTACAAATTATGTCCCTTGCTGGAATGGCGTAAGTTCTACGAAATTGCTCCAGGACTGGCTGAGGATGTTGCCTGGAGAGAAGACGTACAACCCGTTTTAGGACAAATGCCAGATAACGTAACCAACATTTGGCATTATGGATTCACCGAAATGTTTAACAATGCAATTGACCATTCTGAGGGAACTCTAATAACAGTGGAGGCAAGAAAAACAGCAGCCACAACTGAAATGGTAATTTTCGATGATGGGATAGGAATTTTTAGAAAGATTCGTAATTCATTAGGTCTGCTAGACGACAGACACGCCATCTTAGAGCTTTCAAAAGGAAAGCTTACTACTGATCCGGCTCGCCATACCGGGGAAGGTATATTCTTTTCATCCAGAATGTTTGATAGTTTCGATATTCTTTCTCACGGGGTATTTTTCTCCCATCAATTCGGTGATGACTCAGACTGGATACTTGAGCGAGAACGGCAAATTGCTGGAACTGGCGTATGGATGAAATTGCATAATCATACCGCTAGAACAACCAGGAAAATATTTAATCAATATACATCCGGAGATGATTATGGATTTAACAAAACTGTGGTGCCAGTAAATTTGGCACGTTACGGTGATGAACAATTAATATCCAGGTCTCAGGCAAAACGGCTATTAGCGAGAGTGGAGGTTTTTAAGGAAGTCTTATTTGACTTCACTAATGTTAGCGCAATAGGTCAAGCGTTTGCTGATGAGATCTTCAGAGTATTCAAAAACACTCACCCTGATATTACGCTGTATTCGATGCACGCTAATCCAGAGGTAAGAAAAATGATAGAAAGAGCTCAGTCTGTGGATACGCCGGCCCCCACAGGATTACCAAATTCAAACTGAGACACTACCCGATGGGCCGGGGCCTGCCGTCAGCCAATCTCGACGACGAAGCTGAGGGTGATGCGCAGACCGGTATTGCCGTCGGTCGGGGCGGTGGCCGAGTGGAGCATGCGCGAGGGAAAGACTGCAAAACGGCCGGGGACGTAGTCCACGGCCGCCATGGGCTGGTGCAGGGTACACAACGCGCTCGGTGGCGTACCGTCGGGAAAGAACAGCGTCGATCCATGCCACTCCGGCCGCCAGACATCATTGACATAGTAGAGCACGGACAGCATGTTGTCCTGGACGTGATCAAGGTGCACGTAGCCGGTCTGGCCCTCGGTGCGCGCGTCGGCGCCGATGCGAAAGAAGCGCCAGTTCTCCGGGAGCAGGCCCATCTCCCGGAGCCGGTCTTCGACCAGCTTGAACAGCAGGATGCACTGCCGGAGGCGATCGGGGATCAGCACCTTGTAGTCGGTCATGATATTCAGGCCCCAGGCCTTGATGCCCTCCGACTTGTCGTTCGCGACGCGGCCATAGCCAAAGGTCGAGTTGTCCCGCATGTCGATATGGAAGGCGCGCACAAAGGCGGGTGGCACAAGCCCATCGATCACCGTCGGCGCCGTCAGGGAGACGCGTTTGCGGGCTGGCGTAGCGGGTCCGGGCGGGGCGCCGGGGCTGGTCAAGACCGAATGATAACTTGGTGGGTTTTGCGGCTGCATACCGGCTCCGTTGCCGATTCGACGCCCCTATACTGGCTTCATCGGCAGTGTATTCCTTCGCCCGTTGACCCGCAACGGGTCTCCCATTAGATTTAGCGCATAGCATACGCTTGGCATTTCGCAGACATGGCTAAGGGCCGAAAACCGCATCATCGGATCACCGGCCCGGCGCCCTCGATCCGCGGGTTGTTCGAGCAAGGCGTGGCCCTGCAACGGCAGGGGCAGATCGACGCGGCCCGGCTACGCTACCAGCAGGTTCTCCAGAAACAGCCCCGGAACCTCGACGCGCTGTTGCTGCTCGGCCTCATCGAACAGGAAGGGGATCCCGCGCGCGCGGTCGAACTGTTCCGGCAGGCGGTGAAGGTGGATCCCGGCAGTACCCAGGCCTTGCTGAACCTTGGCAACGCACTCAGTCAGGACGGCGCTTATGAAGAGGCCCTCACTGCCTATGATCGCGCCCTCGCCCTGAAGCCCGGCTTCCTCGAGGCCATGAATAACCGGGCGAGTACGCTCCGGCGCCTCGGGCGCCTGGACGATGCCCTCGCCGTCTACGATCGCGTCCTTGGGCTCAGTCCCGCTATCGCGGATGCGCACTACAATCGCGGCAACGTCTTGCGGGAACTGAAGCGCTTCGACGAGGCGCTCGCCAGCTATCAGCGCGCCCTCGCGATCAACCCCAACGACGCGGAGGCGCTCAACAACCGCGGCGTGACCCTGCACTGCCTGAGGCGTTTCGACGAGGCGCTGACCAACTACGAGGACGCGTTGTCCATCCGGCCGGGTTATGTCCAGGCGCTGTCGAACCGCGGCAATACGCTGGTCGAGCTGGGGCGTTTCGACGAGGCGCTCGCCAGTTACGCGGGCGCGCTCGCGCTGGCACCCGGCTTCGCCGAGGCGCTCAACAACCGGGCCGCCACGCTCAGCACGCTGCACCGCCACGACGAGGCCGCCGACGATTTCGCCCGCCTGCTGGCCATTGCCCCGGAGTACCCCTATGCGCCGGGTAACCTGATGCGCAGCCGGTTGCACTGTTGCGACTGGCGCGATCACGCAAGCACTATCGATGCGATCGTCGCGGCGGTGCGCGCGGGCCGGCGGGCAAGTGTCCCGTTTTCGTTTCTCGCGATCGCGGACGCCCCGGCCGAGCAGTTGCAGTGCGCACGACTGTTCGCGGCGGAACAGGCGCCCGGGGATCCGGTTCGGGAACCGCTCTGCGCGGGCGAACGCTATCACCACGAACGCATCCGCGTCGCCTATCTGTCGGCGGATTTCTGCGAGCACGCGACGGCGTATCTGATGGCGGAACTGTTCGAGACGCACGACCGGACGCGCTTCGAGACCTTCGCGTACTCCTTCGGCGCCGACGATGCGAGCGCGATGCGCAAGCGCCTCGAACGCGCCTTCGATCACTTCGTCGACGTCCGCGCGAACAGCGACCGCGAAGTGGCGGAGATGCTGCGCGCCGCGGAAATCGACATCGCCGTCGATTTGAAAGGCTACACCCAGGGCAGCCGCGCCGGCATCCTCGTTCACCGGCCCGCGCCAGTCCAGGTCAACTATCTCGGTTATCCCGGCACGATGGGCGCCGACCATATCGACTACCTCATCGCCGATGCCCGCGTGATACCGCCGGGGCAGGAGGGCCTTTTCTCGGAGCAGGTGGTCCGCCTGCCGGCTACCTATCAGGTCAACGATTCGAAGCGGGCGATCGCGGCGCGCACCCCTTCGCGTGTCGAGCTGGGCCTGCCCGCGTCCGGCTTCGTCTTCTGCTCCTTCAACAATTGTTACAAGATCACGCCGCCGGTCTTCGACGTCTGGATGCGTCTGCTCGACCGGGTGCCGGGCAGCGTGCTGTGGCTGCTGGCGGACAGCGCCGTCGCGATGCGGAACCTCGGGCGCGAGGCTGAAAAAAGAGGCATTGCGCCGGGACGCCTGGTCTTTGCACCGCGCATGGCGCTGGCGGATCACCTCGCGCGCCAGCGGGCGGCGGACCTGTTCCTGGACACCCTGCCGGTGAACGCGCACACGACGGCGAGTGACGCGTTATGGGCGGGGTTGCCGGTGCTGACCTGCATGGGCCGCGCCTTCGCCGGCCGGGTCGCCGGCGGCCTGCTGCACGCGATCGGCCTGCCGGAACTGATCACGCGCTACCTGGTTGAATATGAGGCGCTGGCGCTGAGGCTGGCGACCACGCCGGACCTGCTGGCCGATATCAGGAAGCGGCTCGAACGCAATCGACTGTCGCAGCCGCTGTTCGACGCCGCGCGCTACCGCCGTCACCTCGAATCGGCTTATATCACCATGTGGGAGCGGCATCGACGCGGTGAGACGCCGGCGGGATTCGACGTGCAATGACCGGCGACAAGACACCACGCGGCGGCGCGATCACCGGCCGGCTCTACGAAGAGCGTTATATGGCCCTCAAGCGCTGCCGGCACGGGACGTTCCTGTACAACGTCAACGATCGCTTCATCGGTCGCTCGCTCGACCTGTATGGCGAATGGGGCGAAGCGGAACTCGAAGTCCTCGGGCAGCTCATCCAGCCGGGCCAGGTCGTGCTCGACATCGGCGCCAATATCGGCACGCATGCGGTATTCTTCGCGCAACGAATGCAGGGCCAGGGCATGGTCCATGCATTCGAGCCCCAGCGGCTGGCGTTCCAGAACCTGTGCGCCAATCTTGCGCTTAATGCGATTACCAATGTCCAGGCGTATCGGGCCGGCGCCGGAGACCAACGCTCGATGATCCACCTGCCGGTGCTGGATCCAACCAGGAACCAGAACTTCGGCGCGGTTCCCCTCCACGATCATGCCGCGGGTGAGCCGGTGGAAGTGGTGCGCGTCGATGACCTCGGACTGCGCGCCTGTCATCTCGTGAAGATCGACGTCGAAGGCATGGAGGCCAGGGTCCTGGCCGGCGCACGGGAAACGATACAGCGCCATCGGCCGGTGTTGTTCGTCGAGAACAACACCGTCGAGCGCTCGCGGGAGATCATCGAGGCGATCCTGTCGCTCGACTACCGGGCCTACTGGCATATCGCCGCGTATTTCAACCCCGACAACTTCTTCGGCAATCCGGAAAACGTGTTTGCGGATTTCCAGCCGGAGACGAACATACTCTGTTTTCATCGCTCCGCGCCGGTCAACATCGCCGGCTTTCAGCAGGTGCAATCGGTCGACGACGACTGGCGACAGGCGCTGGCGCGACTTGCGCAACCATGACTCTGAAGGTAACCCCGCATGCGCCCGCCGCCGCGTTGACGCCCGCCCTCACGCGGGATTAGATTGAGTACCTGGCAACCGGAGCATCGCACGCCCATGTCCTTTCTCAAGCTGCACGAGTACCTGAATTACCGGCTCAAAGATTCCTCGGAATACAAGCATGAACTCGCGCAGGAGTACGGGACCGAGAATTTCTCGCTGTTCCTGTACGCGCTGGTCAAGATGGCCAAGCCCAAGGTATTGCTGGAGCTGGGCACGGGCGCCGGTGTCACCGCTTTTCTCGCCGCGCAGGCGATGAAGGAAAACGGTTTCGGCACTGTTTATACCGTGGACAATGTATCCCAATGGTCGGACACCAAGGCCTACATCCAGGAATATTTCCAGCTCAAGGAAGTCGACTACCCGACCTTCATCCAGCTGGCGCTTAGAACCTTCGGCCTCGAACAGCACCTTCGGTACGCCAACGTCGACATCAGCGCGGAACGACCCTACATGCCCCCCGGAGTCGACAAGCTGGACATGGTCTACATCGACTGCCTCGGCGCCAACGTGCAAAACGTCGCCAATACACTCGCCTATTACTTGCCCCGGATGAACGTGTATTCCTCGGTGTTCTGGGACTGTACCTCGACGGTGAATCATACCTTCCTGTTCTTCACCTACGCAGTGCGGGAACTCAACGCAGGGAAGATACCCGTGTTCCTGCTTCGCGGGCTCAATCCGCAGGAGTTGTCGGCCCTGGAGGTGCTGGTGCGCAACTGCAAGTTCACGCTGGTGCATCTCACCGATGACAGCCGGGGCAAGGTCAACAAACATCAGAACAGTCGCACGTGGCTGAAGATCGAACTGAACGACTTCATCCCGCACGGGGCCGTCGGCGGGGGCGTTATCAGCCTTTAGTTCGGAGATTCCCGTCTATATTCACGAGCAGGGTGGGTGAACCCACGATGAATGTACCGAAACGCAACGAGACCTGCCCCTGCGGCAGCGGCAAGAAATACAAGAAATGCTGCCTCGGCAAGACGATTGCCACGCGTCCCCCGGCGCCGGCCGCCAATGCCCAACTGCAAATGGCCATGTTGCATTACAACCGCGGCAAAGCGCTGGAAGCGCAGGGCCGTCCCGAGGAAGCAGTGACGTGCTATCGGCGCGCGCTGGAACTCAAGCCCGATGATATCGACGTTCTCAACGATCTGGGCATTACGCTGTTTGATCAAGGCAGGCTGGACGAGGCGGTGACGTGCTATCGGCGTGCCCTGGTGCTCAAGCCCGATGATGCCGAGATTCTCAACAATCTGGGCCTTGCACTTTTTGATCAAGGCAGGCTGGACGCGGCGATTGACAGCTTACGGATGGCCCTCGCGTTGAAGCCGCATTTTAATGCGGCGAGCTGCAACCTGGGCAAGGCCTATCTGAGGCGCGGAAATCATGCAGAGGGGTTAGCGTTGATAGCCAGGGAAACGGGCATTATTCGCTTTGATTCCGCTGCCGGGATCAAACTCCTCCCGGAGGTGGCGAATGCAAAGAATTGACCTGGCTTGCGTCAAGCCGAGTTTTATCGGTGGCTGGCGCCTAGATAAACCTGAGTTATGTCAGGATATAATCGATTTTTTCGAGCACAACCCGTCGCTGCACAAGCCGGGAAGGTCAACCTATGGCGTGAAACTCGCCAGTAAAAATTCAGTAGACTTGACTATTAATCCGAAAGATTTAGCGAACCCCTCGCATGCAGTGTTGGCGGCGTATTTTAAGGAATTACACGCCTGTTATTTGGACTATCTGCAACAATGGCCGTTTTTGGCGGGTATGCTGCCAGACATGGATATTGGGTCCTTTAATATCCAGCGATATCTCCCGGGGGGACACTTTGCTGCTGTGCACTCCGAGCGCACGACTTTGGATACTGCGCACCGGGTATTGGCCTGGATGACCTATTTGAATGACGTCGAGGATGGCGGGGAAACAAATTTCATTCATTACGCACTGGACGTCAAACCCGAGCGCGACAAGACCCTGATCTGGCCAGCAGAGTGGACCCATGCTCATTCTGGAAAGGTCGTGAATTCAGGGATCAAATATATTATTACCGGGTGGATGCACTTTCCTGTCAGGTAACGAGCCAGTTTCACTGACTAGATCAAAAGGGTCAGACCCTATTAATAGGGTCTGACCCTTTTGATCTCACTGCTGCACGAGCTTCTTTTCGAGATAGTGAATGTTCGTGCCGCCGGCCTTTGCCGGGATGTACAATTTCTGGGCGCACCGCGTCCCGCATACTACATTCGTCTTATATGACGATGGGACAGCATCCGGTTTTCCACTAAATCTTGCTGTACTGCCGGAGGGGCGCTAGAGTTTTCTTCAGGGATAGAACCATCGGAGAGAATCGCCATGCATCACGCGCAACCGACCGGGATCAGCGTCGAGGAATACCTGGACAGGGAGCTTCGCAGCCGGGAGCGTCATGAATACGTGGCTGGCGAGGTCTATGCGATGACCGGCGCCAGCGAACGGCATAACCTGATTACTGGAAACATCCACGCGACACTGCACGGCAAATTGCGCGGCGGCCTCTGTCGCGTGCTTGCGTCCGACATGAAGCTGCGTGTCGAGGCTGTCAATGCCTTCTATTACCCCGATATTCTCGTCGTATGCGACCAATCGGACCGGGAACAGGACTTCAAGCAGCGGCCCTGCCTGATAATCGAGGTACTCTCTCCGAGTACCGCCGGTACCGACCGACGCGAGAAGCTGCACGCCTATCGCACGCTGGTATCTCTGCAAGAGTACGTCCTGGTGGATCAGAAACAGCGCGCAGTCTGGATCTACCGGCGCGCCGGCGACGGTTGGCTGCTCGACAAACTCGCGCAGGGCGACCTGCTGCAACTCGAATCACTCGACGTAACGCTGTCGCTCGATGAGATCTACGACAACGTCGAGCTTCCCGATGCGCGGGATATCCGCGAGGAAGAATCGCTTTACATGCTGATGTGAATCAAAAGGGTCAGACCCTATTAATAGGGTCTGACCCTTTTGATCTCACTGCTGCGAGAGTTTCTTTTCGAGATAGTGGATGTTGGTGCCGCCGGCCTGGAACGCGGCGTCGTTCATGATGTCGCGGTGCAGCGGGATGTTGGTCTTGATGCCTTCGACGATGATCTCGGTCAGCGCCATGCGCATGCGCGCGAGCGCCGAGCCGCGGGTGTCGCCGTGGGCG
>CAYTGL010000019.1:0-47123 GCA_964437335.1 uncultured Chromatiales bacterium | reverse complement strand
ATCGCGCTGCAAAATTTCGGCGCCAGGCGCTGCACGTTTCAGGCGCCATTCACACATCGAACTCTCGATCGTGCTGGTCATCATCGGGCTGATCGTCGGTGGGATACTGCTCGGAGCTGATCTGATTCGCGCAGCCGAATTGCGGGCCGTCACACGAGAGATTAATGGGTTCCAGTCGTCGATAAATGCATTCCGCCTGAAATTCAACTATCTGCCGGGGGATATGCCAATCGCCGAACGTCTCTGGGGATCGGATGCAAGTTGCCCTATCACGCCGACAAACTCCGTGCCCAAGCAGGAAACGTGCAACGGCAACGGCGATTGGAAGATTGGGGACATGAGTGCGGACGCAGCGACGGCTGTGGATGGGATGAAGTATGAATGGTTTCGCGCCTGGCAGCATCTGGCGAACGCTGGACTGGCGCAAAGCGTGTTTACCGGCGTGACGGGTCCGCTTGGCACGCAGCATTGCATTAAGGGGGTGAATTGTCCTGAATCCACGATCTCCATCGCGGCCTATCAATTGCTCTATTTTGGACGCAGCAGCGGCAACGCCAATAACTATGTGATGATGCCTCTGGCGCATCAGGTAATTCTCGGCGTCCCCGATCCGACGAACGGGCATCCGAATAACGCAGCTCTCCGCACGACAGATGCCTATTCGCTGGATGTGAAGATGGATGACGGAATGCCCGCATCGGGTAAGGTGAAGTCGAAGCCTTCGACTTCGACGACCACACCAGGCTGCGTGGTGAACTCGGGTGGCGCGGAACTTTACAATGTGAGCGCCGATGGAATTCTGTGCATGTTGCATGTCCGGGTGTTATGACGGCTCCGGACAGGAAGGCTCGGCCAGTCGTTGTCAGTGACCGCAGCGGCAGCGAAGCCTGGAAGCGCCCGACGGCGCAGCCGATGCGCCCCAAGCATGAAGCGCTTAAGAATTGATTAACCTCGGTGCGTTAGCCTCAACCCATGAGTCGCAAGCAAGGCTTCACCCTCATCGAACTCTCGATCGTGCTCGTGATTATTGGGCTGATCGTGGGGGGGATATTGGTCGGTCGGGAGCTGATTCAGGCTTCCGAGCGGCAAGCCGTAATCAGAGAACAGACGCAGTTCAAGACGGCCTTGAACGTCTTCCGAATGAGATACAAGGGGCTGCCCGGCGACACGTCCAGCGCCACGCTCTACTGGGGGAAGAACACGACGGATTGCAGTGGCGATCCGGGAAGTCCGGGTACGCCGGGTACGTGCAATGGAAATGGCGATGGACGAATCGGGCCAGGCTCGGAAATCTGGCGGTCATGGCAGCATCTGAGCATGGCGGGATTGATCCAGGGTGACTTTTCTGGCAAGCCGGACGCCTTGGGCAATCGCGTGATCGGCGTGACGGTTCCGCGCTCCCGGTTCCCTGGCGGAGGGTGGAACCTAGCCCGAGTATCAGCAGTGATTTTTGGCCGTGCTCCAAAGCATCTTCTGGAGATTTCGGGAGCATTCAACGGCCTCAACTGGGACAACGGCGCGATTTTCAGAGCGGTGGACGCTGAAGCCATCGACCAAAAGGCTGACGACGGCAAGCCCGATAGCGGCAAGGTGTTCTTCCTCAAAGGAGACACCGCTTTGGGTCCACATCCGGACTGCGTAGCCAACTCACACACTGCTCCGACGGCAGGCGCGGTTAATCTCACAAGCGATGAGTTGGCATGTCGAATGTACTTTTGGATCGATTGACCACATTCATAGTAGCCGCTTACTGCCCCGCCGTCTGCTTCTTGAGCGCCCGGTTGTTCACCAGCTTCTGAAGCTCCGACAACACGTCGGCGTGATGCAGCGCGAGATACTTCACGATCCGCACGTTATCGAGCATCTTCCGCAAATACCCCAGCACGATGACCAAGTGCAGCGTATTCTTGCCGTGCGACTCCTCGATCGCCCTGAAGTCCCGGCTGAGGGTGGCCATCTCGTTCTCGATCCGCGACACGTCCTCGGGCGTGAACGTTTGACGTTCCCCGGTTCGGCGCCGATGCGCCAGGCGCCGGGTCATGCCGTAATAGCCTGAAGGCTATTGACAGGAGATAGCTTAAAAGCTATCATTGACTCATGTGGGCCGTCGCGACGACCGATGTCTTTGACGAGTGGTTCGCCGAATTGGCGGACGACGCGAAGGCGGAAGTCATCGCCAAGGTGAATCTGCTCAAGCTCCTCGGCCCAAAGCTCGGCAGGCCGCACGCCGATACGCTCAATGGCTCGAAGCACAGCAATATGAAGGAGCTGCGCGGCGGCACGAGCAACCAAGTGCTGCGGATCGCCTTTGCCTTCGACCCGTCGCGATCGGCGATCCTGCTGCTGGGCGGCGACAAGAAGGGGACGAACCAACGGCGATTTTATAAGCAGCTCATCGCCAAAGCAGACGACCTGTACGACGCCCATTTGGCGGCGCTCAAGAAGAAGGAGAAGTAACATGGCCAAGTCATTCGACGCCCTGGTGAAACGGACGACGACAAAAGCCGTCCGCGACCGGGCGGCGGTTCGCACCAAAGAACTGCTCGCAGAACTTCCGGTCGCAGAACTGCGTCAGCTCGCCGGCAAGAGCCAACGAGAGTTGGCAAAGATTTTGGGGATCAAGCAGCCGAGCCTTTCCAAGCTGGAGAACCAGTCGGACATTCAAGTCTCGACGCTGCAAAAGATCGTCGAGGCGCTGGGCGGCAAGCTCGACGTTGTGGCTCGGTTCCCCAAGGGAAGCGTCAAGATCGGACAGTTCGGCAAGCCGGCGCGAAAACCGCCGGCGCGGCGCAGCACGCCTCCCGAAATGCAATTGTTCTGACGCCTCACGTCTTGAATCGGCGACGCCGGCGTGGGGGCGCCATCAATACAATTCGCCGGATGCCATAGCGGCCGGGAATGCGCCACACGATCGGCTCTTGGGCGGAGTCTGGTAGCATGTAGGAGGGCGGCGCCGACTTCCCCCCCACGGATGGCGCGTCCAAACGCTGAAAGGCAACTTCCATGTTCCGTAACTGTATGATCGCGCTGGCTGCGCCGCTTTTGTTTCACGCCCCCGCGATCGGCGCCGTTTCCCCCGAGGAAGCGGAGAAGATCGCGGGGCAGGGATTCCTCTACGGCTATCCGCTGGTCGTGATGGACCTGAGCCGCGGCGTGATGACACATGCGACCAAGCCGGAGCGGACGCGGGCGCCAGCAAATCAGTTCAACGTGTCGGAGGAGTTTCCCGATCCGTCGTTCACCGACGTGGTCAGCCCCAATGCGGACACGCTGTACTCGATGTCGTGGCTCGACCTGTCGAACGAGCCGATCGTGCTGAGTCTTCCCGACACGGGCGATCGCTATTACCTGATGCAGATGCTCGACGCGTGGACCAACGTCTTCGCCTCGCCCGGCACGCGCACCACGGGCAACCGCGCGGGCGACTATGCGATCGTGGGGCCGAACTTCCAGGGAACGCTCCCCACGGGACTCAAGGAGATCAAGTCCCCCACGAGCATGGTGTGGATGATCGGGCGGACGCAGACCAACGGCCCGGGCGATTATGCAGCGGTGCGGGAGCTGAAGGCCAAGTATCGCCTGACGCCGCTGTCGGCGTGGGGCGCCGATTACTCGCCGCCGGCGGACGTGCCGCTTGATCCGACGATCGATGCAGACGCGCCGCCAGTGAAGCAATCGCTGGAGCTCGACGCGGCCAAGTTTTTCGACCGGCTGGCAAGGCTGATGGTCGACAACCCGCCCGCGGCGGCCGACGCGCCGATGATCGAGGAACTGGCGAAGATCGGCGTCGTGCCGGGAGAACCGTTCGAGTTGGCGAAGCTCGACGCGGCCGCGGCCGCCGCGGTCGAACGCGGCTTCGCCGCCGCCCACGCCGCGCTGCTCGCCGCCGGGAAGGCGCTCGATGACGAACCTCCGGTGAACGGCTGGTCGGTCACGATGAACGTCGGCGACTACGGAACCGACTATCATCAGCGGGCCGTGATCGCCCTGGTCGGGCTCGGCGCCAACTTGCCGGCCGATGCGGTTTATCCGATGACCAGCATTGACGGCGCCGGGCAACCGCTGACCGGGGCGAACAAATACGCCATCACGTTCGCGAAGGACCAGATTCCTCCGGTGCGCGCCTTCTGGTCGCTCACGATGTACGACGCCAAGCACTTCTTCGTCGCCAACCCGCTCGATCGCTACGCCCTCGGCAATCGCGACCAGCTGCAGTTCGCGGACGACGGATCGCTGACGCTCTACTTGCAGCATGAATCCCCCGGCGCCGACAGGGAGCCCAACTGGCTGCCGACGCCGGCCGACGAGTTCAACGTCATCATGCGGCTCTACTGGCCGATGCCGAGCGTGCTCGACGGCGCGTGGAAGCCGCCGGCGATCGTCAGAATTCCATAAGGCGCCCCTAACCTGAATACTAGGAGACGCCTGGATGAGATGACGCTCGTCATCATCCTCGTCGTAGCGGCTTCGAGCTGTTCTACAACTTCGGCGCCGTACGGTCGCGCCATGTCCCAAATCCTCGTTCCTGGCCGCGAGCTCGTCGACCCGGCCCTTACGTCACGATAGATAAAGGTGGTTATTTATCACGGCGCGGACGCTCTCCCGTCCTCCTGCCATCGCGGGCGACGATTCTTGTTGACCGTGGCCTCCCGTTGTGGCACTCTCGGTAGAGAAAGGGAGGATTGTAGAAGCACGGGTGCAGACAGGAGAAACGGGACGCCATCGAGTTTTCCGCGCGCGGGTCGATGCGTCAGGCCGGATCGTCATCCCCGCCGAATCGCGATTGCGGAAGCAGGTCAAGGAAGGGGACGTGCTGGTCGTCGAGGAGGACGACAGCGGCGTCCGCCTCAGCACGCTCGACGATGCGATTCGCAATGCGCAAGAGTATTTTGGGAAGGTCATCCCCGCCGACGTCCGGCTGGTCGATGAGTTGATCGCGGAGCGCAAAGCGGAGGCGGCGCGTGAGTAGCGTCGTGTTCGACGCTTCGGCCGTGCTGGCCATCATGCACCGCGAAGACGGCCACGACAAAGCACGGCGTCATCTGGAAGGCGCCGTCATCTCGGCGGTCAATTATTCCGAAGTGCTCAAGAAGGCCGTCGAGGCGGGCAGCAATCTGACTGCCACGCGGTATCATCTGGAGAATTTCGCCCTCCGCATCGTGCCGTTCGATGAGCGGCTCGCCGTGCGGACGGCGGAACTCTGGTCCGCCGGGCGCAAGTTCGGATTGTCCTTCGCCGACCGGGCGTGTCTGGCCCTGGGCATGGAGCATAAAGCCAAGGTGCTCACCGGCGATAAGCGATGGAAGGAAGCCGGTCTCGACGTGGCCGTGCTGCTTTTCCGATGAGCGGCGAATTAGGCGGCGAACTGATTCCAGCATCATCGGCTCCCGGCGACATTGCGATTGGATTGCCGCAAAGCATCGCCGATGCCGGCGCCGCCGCCGCGTTTGCCTGGGAGGAGTTGTTCTTCGGCATGCTCCGCAACCCGCACACCCGCGGCTCCTATCTCCGCGCGGTTCGGCGATTTCTCGCCTGGACCGAGCGGCATGAGCTGGGGTTGCTGCGCATTACGCCCGGCATGGTCGGCCGCTACTTTGACGAGCTACCGCTGAGCATCCCCTCCAAGAAGCTCCACCTGGCCGCCATCCGCGCATTCTTCGATGTGATGGTCACTCGGCACGTCGTGGTGCTCAATCCGGCGCTCTCCGTAAGGACCGAGCGGTATTCAGCCATCGAAGGCAAAACCCCGGAGATTACTGTCGAGCAGGCTCGCAAGCTGCTGGCTTCCATCGAACTGAAGTCCTTGCTCGACGTAAGGGACCGGGCTGTGATTGCGGTGCTGATCTACACGGCCGCTCGCGCCGGCGCTGTCGCCAAGCTGCGGCTCGGCGACCTTACATCCGACGGTCCGCAGTTCGTGCTGCGGTTCGACGAAAAGGGGCATAAGGCCCGGGCGATTCCGGTGCGGCATGACTTGCAGGTGATGCTGCAGGAGTATCTCTTTGCGGCTGGCCTCGATGAGCAGCCCAAGGAGTCGCCGCTCTTTCGGACGCGCGGTCCGGGCGGCCGGATGTCGGCGAGGCCGATGTCGGGGATCGACGTGTGTCGCATGGTTAAACGCCGGTTGATGACTGCGGGCCTGTCGACTGTGATTTCTCCGCACTCGTTCAGGTCGATGGCGGCAACAGACCTGCTGTTGCAGGGCGTGAGACTTGAGGATGTGCAGTACCTCTTAGGGCATGCCGACGCACGCACGACGCGCCTCTACGATCGCCGTCGGAAGCAGGTCACGCGGAATATCGTAGAGCGGATTTCGGTGTAAAACGCAACTTGCGCATGGTCGCCGGAGGTCCTGCGTTGCTCGCAATTGGCGAAGGCTCTATGTGCGCCGTCCTTTGCGAGGCGTCTTCGATGAGTCCAGCGTGACCCGATCAGCCCACTGCCCAATGGCGAATTGGCAGGGGATTGCCTCAGAATTTCGAGGTTTCGTACGCCTCACGACTTAAGTGCGCCCTGTAGAAATGCTTCAACTAGGCGGGTGACGTCACTCTCCGTCATTGTGCAATCGATCGTAAATGTACGCACCTCGTCCCTAGCTTGGCGTCGCTCGTCGTCCATATCGTCTCCAGCAATGGCACTACCTTCCGATACTGCCCCGCGATGGTTAAGCAAACGTTAAGGGCGGATCGCGTCATCGACGCCAGGACCTACTTCTTCAGCATCGATGATGACGGCTTCAATCATAAGAAACAGCGGGTCGGACTGCAGGATCGGCTGCCATCGCTTGGCCGATTTATAAAGCAGACCGCCAGCGCTTCTATCCATCGTAACGTCAATTAAGGTACTTCCGTCTCGAATAGCGCGTATTTCAAACACTTCGGCCGAGAAGGTTTTCACGAGCGCCCTCGCGAATTCGATGAGAGTTGTGCATTGGTCCAGCTCTCGACGATCAACACTGAGCCGAATTGTAAGCATCAGCGCGTCTTGGGAAGTCGGCGGCGGCGGATCTGGATTGCCGGCAATAAGCTCATCAGGTTCTACGCCCAGCGCTTTGGCGACGTCAGCGATCGTAACCAGCAGCGCCTCGCAATTGCGCTCCAAATTGCGAATCGTGTTTGACGAACAGCCTGCATCACGCGCTAAGTCCTCCAAACGCCAAGCGCGCTTGAGTCGCAACTGGCGAATCAGATCGCCTTTCACCTTTCGAGTGCGGACTACCGGAGACGGGGCGCTCATGCTTGGTCCTCTGACCTATCGTTGGCGGCAGTTTGAGTCCAGGTTGGATGAGATTGGAGGGGCGTTGGCAGGACTTTTGAGAGCGAGCGTTGAGATAATGCCTTAGTTGAAGCTGAGTAGACGCTGACCAATTAAGACTGCAATTCCCCCGGTAGCGGCTCGTCAGTAACGGGCTTCGAAATCAGCGTACGAGAGGAGCCGTTCGATCGCAAGTAGGGAGCATAACATGAAAGGCCGAGAGCAAATCCAGTACGTTTCCCCCGAACAACTGACGCTTCGACCCCAAGTCCGCTCTGTGGCGGACGACGACTCGATCTACGAGATCGCCGACAGCCTGCGCGAAGTGGGCGTGCTGCATCCCGTGCGGGTGCGAAAGGAGAACGATCAGTTGGTGGTGACGGACGGCGAGCGCCGCACTGGCGGCGCTCAGCTCATCGGACTGAGGGAAATTCCTGTCATCATTGAAGAACGTGATCTTTGCCCCGCTGAAGTGATTCAGCATTCGTTGATCGCCAATTGCCAGAGAAAGAATCTCAGCGGCCTGGAAGCCGCGCGGGCGATCCGAGCGCTAATGAAGGCGACGGGCTGGAATGCGAGCGAGACTGCCGGCAAGCTCGGCTTCTCCAATGCCACCGTGTCCCGTTTGCTGGTGCTTCTTTCATTGCCGGAAGCGATTCAGAGCCAGGTCGAGGCAGGAGCAATCCCGCCGAGCACCGCTTACGAGATTGCCAAGACCAAGGACACGACAATGCAACAGAAGATGGCCAGCGCCGCCGCCAATGGCAAGACGCGGGACGAAATCGCGATCCTGGCGAAGGCGGCGCAGCCGGAGGCGGTTCCGGTAACGCCGGCGCCCACGCGCATCAAAGCGAGGGTAGCAGGCGGCAGCGTGACGATCGCCGCTCCGTCGCTGACCGCTGAGTCGCTCATCGCGATGCTCACCGAGCTGCTGGCAAAAGTCAGAAAGCTCAAGTCGCGAGGCGTTCCAATCGAATCGTTTGCTTGTTCGCTACGAAAATCGGTGACGCAATAGATGAAGGGAATAGTAAATGAACCTCACTACACTTCTCGGCATGATGGTGTTGAACGGTCTGAAAATACTCGCCCTTGGGGCGTTCGGACTTGTCGTATCGATTGTGTGTATGGAATTCGGCGTGCCAACGTGGGTAGTCGTCGTGATCTTCGTGCTTCTCATGACGCTCCTTGATTTGAGCGGCGCCGCGGACGGGGAATGCGTATCGGAATCCGATCGCAGCGCCCATTCATCACACCCATATTAGTCGCATTTTACACAGCCATGACCTGTTACTGGTTATCTCGTGCGCTTCTGAGGCTGGCGGCCGCCTGTGGCCTCTATTGCTTGACGATCGCGGCCATCGTGTCATGGCCGATGTCGGGTTTATTGATCTTGGTATTTGGGGTCGGCGGGGCGCTGCGCAAAAAGGCGGCGCATCTCACGACCCTGGGCAGTGCTCGTTGGGCCGACGAGTCGAATCTCAGGGCAGCGGCGATGATTGGCTGCGATGCCGGCTTGATCCTTGGCCGCGTGCCGAGGAAGCGGTTCGGCGGCTTTCTGGCGGCCGTCGGCTTGTTATTCAAGCGGGGCGTCGGTGCGAAGGACGCATGCAAGGCCGTTGTGATGCGGGGTATGCGCGGTCGCCACGAATGGGTGCGGCTTCCGCACGCCATACATACCGCTGTCTTTAGTCCCAGCGGCGGCGGCAAAGGCGTGTCGATTGTATTGCCATTTCTGTTGACCTGCCCAGACTCTTGCGTCGTCATCGACTTCAAGGGCGAAAATGCCAAGCTCACCGCGCTTCATCGGGCCAAAGCATTCCGGCATCGCGTCATCACGCTCGACCCATTTAACGTGGTCACAAACTCGCCGGACGCGTTCAACCCGCTGGACTTCATCGATAAAGCGAGCCCGCACGCCATTGACCAGTGCAATGACCTGGCCAAAGCGCTCGTCGTCAGAACAGGTGAAGAGAAGGAAAGACACTGGGACGACTCAGCCGAAGCGTGGATCGCGGCTGTGATCGCCTTGGTCGTTTACTACGGCGATCCCGGCGAGTCCCGATCCTTGCAAACGGTGCGGGAGCTGCTGACCGACCCGCAAAAGCTCGACATGGCGGTCAAGGCGATGTGCGAGTCGGACTGCTGGGGCGGGATGCTCGCGCGGATGGGCGGCCACTTGCGGCATTTCGTCGATCGCGAACGAGCCTCGGTGCTCACGACAGCGGGGCGCCACCTGCGCTTCCTTGACACGCTGCCGGTTGTCGCCAGCACCACGACGAGCACCTTTGACCCGGCGGAGCTGCGCCAGGGTCGCATGACCATCTACCTCGCGCTGCCGCCGGAGCACATGCGCGCCCAGTCGGCGCTGCTTCGCGTTTGGATTGGCTCGTTGCTGAGGGCCGTTGTCAAAGGCGGCTTGCAAGAGACGAACAAGGTGCATTTCATCTTGGACGAGGCAGCCTCCTTGGAGAGGCTTGAAGCCGTTGACGACGCCGTCGACAAGTACCGCGCCTTCGGCGTGCGGCTGCTCTTCTGCTTTCAATCGATGGGTCAGTTGAAACGCTGCTTTCCCGAAGGCCAAGACCAGACCTTGTTGTCCAACACGACGCAGGTTTTCTTCGGGGTCAACGACAACGCCACCGCAGACTACGTCAGCGCGCGGCTGGGTGAAAGCACGATCGTGGTGGATTCCGGCGGCACAAGCAGCGGCAGCTCGTATCAATCGTCGGGCGGCGCCCACGGCGGCAACAGCCGTAGCGGCTCGTACAACTCCAGCCACAACTGGCAGCAGCAGGCCAGAAAGCTGCTTAAGCCCGAAGAGGTCATGGCGCTGCCGGCGTCGGCGGCGATCACCTTTGCGCCCGGCGTGCCGCCCGTCCGTACCACGCTTGTTCGTTATTACCAAGAGCCTGGGCTTCGCCGCTCGCCTCGATGGTTGGCAAGGACCGCCGAAGCGTGCGGCACGCTCGTAGCATCGGCAATTCTTTGTCTCGCAGCGCTGAGCGCGGCTGGCGCGATGACGCTCGCAATCGTGGAGCGTTCCCGCCCCGCCGTGAGCACAAGCGGGGACTGGCAAGCGCTTGGAGAGTTTGATCGGCGATAGCCGGACGTTCCGGCGACCGCATTCCCTTCGTATCGGAGGAAAATGAAGTGAGCGAGACCGCAAAACAGTTGTTCGACAGCCTGCGATCGGCCAAGGAAGCCGTTCAGGCGATGCTGCCCGGCCTGAAGAAGATGGGAGCCGAGGTCGGCGCAGAGATGTCGCGCCTCGGGACGCAGGGCGCGATGGAGCTCGCGTCTGCGCTGTTCAACGGCGACGGGTTCGTGCCGTATGGGCCGGGCCAATACACGCCCACGCCCGAGCACGGGCAGGAACAACCGCACGAACAGCAGCAAGAGCAACAACGCGAGATTGGTCGGGAACGGTAGTCTCGGCTCTGCGAGCAAAGTCTGTCGCGTCAGGTCGTTGGCGTATTCATCCCCATCACTTCAACGGAAAGGCAGGCACAAGATGACTTCGGCTCAATGGTTGTTTTGCGGATTTCTTATCGTGGTCGCCCTGTGGTCGATGGCCATGTCGCTTCTCCGGCCCGAAGAATGGGAGCGTATTAAGGAGCGGGATTGGCAACGGAAGAAGGAAGCGCTCGGCGGCCTGGCGAAGCTCGTCAGCTTCGGCCTTAAGGTCTACGGCGCCCGCAAGCGGTAGAGGGACGCCAGTCACTTCACTCGGATTCAGAAAGGAGAATACGGTGTCACAGGGTATCCATCGATTCTGGAAGCTGCCTCCCTTCGGCTGGCAGATTCTCATCACGACGCGATTGCGGATTGAGCGTGCGCTGAAGCGCCGCCTGCTGCGTGGTTTATTAGCACCCTGGAGACTGGCAGCATGTCTCTAGCGGCATTTGACGACGAACGGCCGGCGCCGATGCTGATCGCAGCCGAGGAGCTTGCCGCTTTGCTCAACATATCGAAGCGCACGCTATGGAGACTGCGCAGCGCCGGCGCTTTGCCCTCGCCGGTGCAGCTCGGCGCGGCGGTCCGCTGGAGACTCGACGAGATACGCAAATGGATTGCGGACGGTTGCCCAAGGCCTGGAGGGCGCGAAAATAACGGCAGGGGCAGATAGCCCCGCAGCATCCCTTTGGAGTTCGCGTCGACGCGAGCACATTCGACATCAAGGAGTTATCCGTGGCGTCAGTCGCAAAGTTGAGCAGGGACCGCCGCAAGAAAGGCGCGTCCTACCACATCCAGTTCTTCGACCACAAAGGCATCCGGCGAACGACCAAGGGCTGCCCCGACAAGGGAGTCACCGAGGCCAAGGCGGCCGTCATTGAGACCGTCGTCGAGCGGATCAAGCTAGGGCTGGCCAAGGAATCCGAGCTTGAGGAGTTGCTCGGCCGGCCGCCGGTGATCTCCTGGGCGCCGCATGTCGACGCATTTGAGGCGAGCCTCAATCGCAAAGACAACACCGGCAAGCATGTCAAACTGACGATCGCACGGGTCAAGCTTGTCCTGAAGGGATGCGGCTTTGAATCGCTCTCGGAATTCGACGCCGACGCGGTGGAGTCGTACCTGGCGCAGCACTGCAAAGACGAGAATCTGGGGCATCGCACCTACAACCACTACCTGCAGGCGGTGGACTCCTTCGGCAACTGGCTGGCGCACCCCAAGCGGCGAGTCTTGGAGCACAACCCCTTCGCCGGCATTCCACGCCGCAATGCTGAGACGGACGTAAGGCACGCGAGGCGGGCGCTCACGCCGGCGGAAATCGCCCTGGTCATCGACACGGCTCGCCGCAGCAACTACCTCGTGCAGTGCTACGACGGGATAACCCGGGCCCGCATCTATTTGCTGTCGTACATGACTGGCTTAAGGAAAGCGGAAATCGCCAGCCTGACGCCGGCCAGCTTCAAGCTCGACGCCGATCAGCCGGTGGTGACTGTCGCCGCAGCAGCGTCCAAACACCGGCGCAAGGACACCTTGCCGCTCCACGGCGGCCTGGTCTCGGAAATCCGGCAGTGGATCAAGGGGTTGGCGGACGACGAGCCGCTCTTTCCCAAGCTCGCCAAGCGGAAGGCGTACACAATGATCCAGCGGGACCTGGAAGAAGCCGGGATTCCCTACGAGACCGAGGAAGGGCTGGCCGATTTTCATGCTGCAGGCCGGCACACGCATATCACCGGCCTGCTCAAGAGCGGCGTTTCGCTCGTGGCCGCCAAGGAGCTTGCCCGTCATAGTGACGTGCGGATGACGATGCGCTATACCCATATCGGGCTGGCCGACCAGGCGACGGCCGTCAATCGACTACCCTCCCCGCCGGCCGTCCCGTCGACGGCGCCTGCGGAGTGTCTGCAGACCGAGCCGGAGGAGTGTCTGCATATTGTCTGCACTTCAAGTGGCGCGGCTGGGCAATCTGCGGCATTGCCTGGCACTGATCGGCAGCCAAGCAGCAGGGGCAGAAAACGAAAAAACCCTCGCCGTAGCAAGGGTTTAGACGCTGCGTGTCATCCGGTGACACGAGATTGCCCAGATTGTCAAAAAGTGGAGGCGGCGGGAATCGAACCCGGAGACCTCGTGCGGTTTCGCACTGGAAAACAAGGGGTTTTCTGATTCGCAAAGGGGACTGGCAGCGGACTGGCAGCGGAAAAATTGGCACTCAACTAATGACGCCCAAAACGATGCCGAAGCCATGACGACGCTTGGCACCGTCGTCGCTGCGTGGCTGCAACTGCCTGCCGCAACTCGCCAAGTTATCGTCGCCTTGGTTGAAGCTACGGTCAAATAGCGGCGGCCGGCGGGGCTGGCCGGCGGTGCCTCAATATCGCGCGACGCCACCGCCATCCTTGCGTGTCGTCGAGGCGGGCTCTTGAAGCTGCTCCAACGGACTGTCCGCCTACCCTGCCCGCGCTGCCCTTATCGTTTCGTTTGGCCGCATCGTGTCGAATCAACTCTTGCCGCCACACTGGTCGCCCAAGGCCAATCTCCGACACGCTACTCGTTGTTGCAATGCAAGAGGGTTGCTTTCTTGTTTCGCCGCTTGCGGCAGCCGGTACTGTCGGAATCGACCTAAGCAAGCCCGTGCCAGGCGGAGCCTGTCACTTGGCTTGCAGCCGGTCGGGCAGTTTTCTTCCCGGCTGCAACGCCGCTCTCTTTCCTCCACCCAAAAGTGATTGTTCTTCAGGCCGGGGCGAAAGAACAAACCACTTTTTCAACGGAGGAAACCATGAAAAAGCAACCTTTACTCACCAACAACAAAAACAGCGTGCAATTGGCGGTCTTCGAGCAGACCAGCAAGAGCGACGGCAAGTGGTACTCGGCCACGATTAAGCGGCCCTACAAAGACAAGAACGGTCAATGGCAGCACGGCAGCCTTAGCCGTGAGCAGCTTGAGGCCGTTGTCGAACTTGCTCAAGAGGCAATCCGCTTCATCGACGCACGCAAGAAAACGAAAGCAAAGGCGGCATGAGCCGCCCTACGGCTGGCCGGCAACGGCCAGCTACTTTAACCGACTACTTTTACGAAGGAACAGACCATGAACTCGAAATTGAAGCCAATGATTTACGTCGCCTGTCTCGCCGCCTACAACGCCGGGAAACTCCACGGCGAATGGATTGAAGCAGCACAGGATGTTGAGGCTTTGAACGAATCGGTGCAAGTAATTCTCAGGCAATCACCAGAACCGTTTGCTGAAGAATGGGCTATCCACGACTACGAAGGCTTTGGCGACATCCGAATCGCCGAATACGAGGGACTTTCCGAAGTCTCACGCTTGGCTTTGCTCATCGAGGAGCACGGCGAAGCATTTGCTGCATACGCGGCACACATAGGTCAGGACTACGCAACTGAAGAATCATTCCTTGACGCCTACTGCGGACACTGGGAAAGCGAACTGGCTTACGCGGCGCACTTGTTCGATGAACTCTACCTTCATGTGGTTCCCGAGCACGTCCGGTACTACATCGACTACGAGGCATTCAGCAGAGACCTGTTCATTGGCGGATACTTCACCGTTCCGTCGTCAGAGCACGGCGTTCACGTTTTCCAGAACTAGCCGACCGTCGCCCGTCCGCGTTCCGCTTTGGGACGCGGACCTTTCTGGATGCCTTTTTCTGGCGGCACCCTACAGCTTTCTTACCTGAATAGGGTCGCTCATGCCGTCCACATCAAGGAAATACTGTCCGCCACAGCGGACTACGGTTGCTCGTGGGCGATACTTATAGCGATAACGGTAGCGGTATCGCACCTGCTCCCACCGCTGCCCATTCTCAAGCTCGTAGACCCCGTCTCCGGTCCATCCGTAAAATTCTCCCGCGATGCGGCTCTTCGTTATCACGGACATTTGCAAGCCCCCTTCTCAGTTGAGCGTGTAATTCTTCCATGGCACAGATTCGAGCGGAACGCTGGCCATGAAGCGTGAAATATCATTGCGGCCATAGTAGGTAGGTATGCCGCGTGAATCCTGGCCCATCAGGACGATGGGGATTCCCGGAAAGACCGGCTGAAACGACTTGATTGCTCTGTCCGCCTCGTGCCGATTCTGGACAACGTGATATTTCACCACGACCAACGCGAACACCCAGCCTTGCTCTTTGACGACCGCACCTTGAAACTGCATTAGAATTCTCCTTTTGAGTAAGCGGCGCGCTACCCCAGACCGTCCGGGGTGGGCCACATGCCTGAGCAGAGCCAATCGGTTTACGGTTTCGACCGTCTATGCGGCTTGACCGTAACCGTTTTCGGTCCGGGCTTTCCGGGGCCATAGCATCCATCCCCCGGCGTTGACCGCTTATACGGTTTTACGGGCACGGTCTTTGGTCCACTGGACGGTTTGCCGCCGCAATGCTTATTTCCCATCTGCTTTCTCCTGCGTTACGATATTGAACTGCCATGAGCGGAACATCCGCTCGCTACAGGTGATACCTGGGCACCTTAACCAGCCATCACGGAATTTTGGGGTAATCGCAGTTAAGGTCCGCAGGTATATCCTCATGAAGGGATGTGCCTGAGATGAGCCAGAGCCAATCGCAGACAGACCAAGAGGATGACCTCAGCATCATTTACGGCCTCATGGAAGACAGGCAGGACCTCAAGGAAGCCGCTCTCGCGGACTTGCTTCGGAAGCACGGCGGCATCATACGCGGCATGGTCTGGTCTAAGTTCGGAAACGCCCTGCAAAAAGATGAGGTTCAAGATGTCCTCATCCGCACAGCCACAAAAGTATGGCGATACGCAGCCAGCTTCGACGACCGAAAGGGTTCCCTTGGAACCTGGCTCGTGGCAATTGCACTGCGCGAGGCAGCCGATGTTCTGAAAGAGAACACCTCGGAATTCGACAGCATTGAAGATGAAGGCTCGGTGGAGAATTGCTTTTTCGATACGGACGCGACCGACGAGAACGGAGCCGACGCGAAAAACGATACCAGACTCCTCCGCGACCTTCGGACGGTCATCGCTTCCCTGCCGCCGCTTCAACGAGCGGTGATTGAGGCAGACTTGGCATGCGGCGAAACGGCGGATGCAAAACGGCTTGCCGAAATTCATGGCACGACAAAAAACTCGATTTACGTTTCCAGAGTCAAGGCCAAGACGAAGATTGAAACTGAACTGACTAAGTTGGGCCACTTCAAGCCCAGCGGGAATACACGGTGAGTTATGAGCGATGAATTCGACTCGTTTTGGAATGAGCTTGTTGGCAAATACCGCCGACGAGAAGGGCTCGCCCCTTCACTAGAAGAGCTTGAAAAGGAAATTGCAGCGGTGGACGCCGTGCCTCTTTCCGAAGACGACGTCCAATCAATCGTTTCGGCAGTAAGCTCAGGCGATATTCACCCGAGCGAAGTTACGCCGGACCTGTCGTGGATTGACGAAATCGACACAAGCTCAGTGGAAGAAGGCGTTCTGCAACTCAACAGGAATGAGGGACAGTCGGACGCCGACATTGAGAAGCGTCTCGAAGCACTCCGAAAGAAAGCACTCGATGAGAACACCGATGACGAAGACGACGTGGAAACAGATTGACGCCCGACTTCGATACGCCCAGAAGATTGGTGAAGAGATTGTAGGGCTTCAAAGTGAAGCGACCATTCCATTAGACCCGTTTTCAATTGCTCGCTCTGAGCGACCATTTCTCAGAGTCGTCGGTGAGGATTTTGGTGACGCTTTCGACGGCCAGCTTGAGTACCACCGCCAACGGAACAAATTCATCCTGTTCCTAAACACGAAGTATGACGCCGATTTGCCCGCGGGTGAGCACCACCGCAGGACTAGATTTTCTCTGGCTCATGAGTTGGGGCATTATTTTCTTGAGCCGCACAGAGCATATTTGATGGGCGGAGGAAAATCGCATGCGTCTGCAAGCGAATTCAAAAGCGACCAAGTCGTTGAACGTGAAGCCGATGCATTTGCGGCGGCACTACTTATGCCAACCCGCCTTATTCGCCCTGCCATCAATCGAGCCGAGCCGACATTTGACCGCATTGTCAGTATCTCGAATGACTTCCAAACGTCGGTGGTGAGCACCGCAATTCGCACTGTGCAGCTTTCTGACTTCCCTTGTGCAATCGCCGGCATCAAGGAAGGCCATCTTGCTTGGCTGTTCCCCTCCGAGCCACTCATCGAGGCTGGATGCTATCCGGGAGAACGAGGGGGCTCGACCGATGGCACGCCTGGCAGGCAGTGGGAAGAATTTCGTATGGGGCTCGCACGGCGACATACGGCTGAGGGCGGCGTTGGCGATTGGTTCCGAATATACGACCGCGACCACCTTGATGGCCTCTACCTCACAGAAGATTATTTTCCCGTTCCCGTGATGAACACGCTTCTCGTTCTGCTTTCAGTTTCTGAAGACGACCTCGTCGAAGAAGACGATTGACAGAGCAAACTTTTTCCTCAATTGCTCTCGTCTCTTCCATCTGGCAAATCTCTTCACCCCAACTTAGGAAGCCGCTACTTTCAATCGTTGGCGGGCTTTGGTAAGGTTTCTGGATGCTTGCACTCTGACACCCCGTACCAGAAATGCCGCCATGCCGTCGACCAGCGACTATGTGTTGGTGACCGAGGCCGCCGAGTTCCTCGGCGTATCCCCCAATACGATTCGAAATTGGGGTCGCGACGGCAAAGTTCCAGAATTCCGACATCCAATGAATAACTACCGTTTATTCCGAATCAAGGACCTTGAAAAGGTTCGAAGAACACTCGCTAAGCCCAAGCGAGTTCGTCACGGTTAAGACCTCTTACGTAGGTCCACTGCGTTCCATAGCAACCCCACCAACAATTACGAACTACCAACACGGAAGTACCCATCAGATGCCTATCACTTGGACAAATGCGTCAGTGCTAGCGCTCGCTGGCGACACGGACCCAATCGCAGCCATACAGTCCATAGCTCGCCAGAAGGTGCTGGATGCCGTTGAGCAAGGCTGGCAAGGGCCGCCCTTCGACCCCTTTGAACTCGCCAACATTCTAAACATTCATGTCATTCCATCTCAGGATGTCGAGGATGCAATGTTGACGCCGGACGCTCGTCACTACCGAATCGATTTCAATCCGAGTCAATCTCGGCAGCGAATTCGATTTTCCATCGCTCACGAATTGGCCCATACACTCTTCCCTGACTGCCGTGACCAAGTGCGGAAGAGGCTGGGACGAAAAGATATGAGTTCTGATGTGTGGCAACTGGAGATGCTCTGCAACATTGCCGCGGGTGAGTTCCTAATGCCTGCCGGAAATCTACCTGTCGATTCGATGGGGCGAATCACTATCGATAACGTCGTCGAGTTTAGCAACGACTTTGATGTCTCGATTGAAGCTGTCCTTCTTCGAGTTGTTCGTCTCGAACGACGGAACTGCGTCGTATTCGTTGCGTCTGAAGTTGAAAACGAGTATCGCCTGAACTACGCCGTTGAGTCCCATGACGCAGGTTTTGGTCTCAAAAGTGGCCTTGGTCTCCCAGAGAAGACAAGAATCTCGCACTGCCAAGCCCTTGGATACACTGCAAAAGGTGAAGAAGAATGGGTCGAAGGGCAGACATTGCACGTGGAGTGTGTCGGTATTCCGGCGTTTCCGGGACATCGAAGACCTCGTGTTGCGGGACTCGCATATCGAAAAGGGGAGAGAGGATTCAGCACTCCGCGTATTACGTTCGTTGTTGGAGACGCCACGAAGCCGCACGGCGAGGGGCAGAAAGTCATCGCTCAGGTCGTGAATGACAAGGCATCTCGATGGGGAGGCAGAGGATTCGCAAACGCTCTTCGAAGAAAATGGCCGTCGGTGCAGAGTGAGTTCAAGACTTGGGCAGAGAGCTATCCCCAGAACTTCCGTTTGGGGCACACGCACGTCTGTAGAGTCGATGATGAGACCTCAGTTTTCAGCATGATAGCCCAACATGGCTATGGCGAATCACGATTACCCCGCATTCGCTATCATCATCTCGCCGAGGCCCTCTCCAACCTATGCGATTACGCAAAACACGAGAAAGCAACTGTGCATATGCCTCGCATCGGTTGCGGAGAAGCTGGCGGCAACTGGTGCATAGTCCAAGACCTCATTCTTGAGCACCTTTCCGACCAAGGAATCAATGTCACTATTTACGACCTGCGTTCCAGTAAGGGTCCTAAGGCCGAAACGGACCAACTGTCACTGTTCTCCACTCATTAGTGCTGCCTCTCGATATAAAGTATGGCTCGACTTGTCGTCTTGTTATCTGGACCAGTTGCATCTGGAAAGAGCACGTTGGGGAACCAGCTTGTAAGCGCCTTCGGTGCAACCCTGATTAAGACGTGGCAGTTGCTTACGGAGATTGCCCCAGACGTTAATCGCGACCGAGTCTCTCTCCAAGAACTTGGTGAAAAGCTGGACTCTGAAACCGAAGGCCAATGGGTAGCCGAAGCTCTTGGCCGTGCTGCTGCACGTCTTCCCGGTGACGCACTAATCGTCGTAGATTCGGTGCGGATACTAGAACAAATTGATTGCATCCGTCGTGGATTCGGTCGGCTGGTTGTTCACGTCCATTTGGAGGCTAGCGATGAGGACTTGAGAAAGCGTTACGCTGGACGTAAGCGGAAAGACATTAAGGAACTACCGTCTTATGCCGACGTGTTGAAGAATCCAACCGAGCAAGCTGTGCCTCAGCTACGCGATAAGGCAGACGTTGTCATCAACACGACATGTACGGATGAGAGAGATGTCCTAATTCGAGCCGCGAGCCATCTCGGCCTATATGGGCGTGGCTGTAATAGAGTTGTTGATGTATTGGTCGGAGGACAGTATGGAAGCGAAGGGAAAGGTCAGGTCGCCGCCTACCTATCCAAAGAATATGACCTGCTAATCAGAGTCGGCGGCCCCAATGCCGGTCACAAAGTATACAAGACCGACGACCCGGACACGTTTCACATTCTGCCATCTGGGAGCCGCATAAGTTCCGCCGACTTGATGCTTGGTCCAGGAGCTGTTGTCAGCATTGATACTTTACTCGACGAGATTAGCAGACTGCAAATCGACCCACATCGCCTTAGCATCGACCCACAGGTACTTATCATCACAGATGAGGACCGTGAGAAGGAGAAGCGACTCGTCGACGAAATTGGCTCGACGGGACAAGGTGTTGGTGCTGCTACTGCTCGTAGGATTCTACAGAGGGACAGTTCCGTCCAGCTTGCCAGGGACGTTGACCACCTTCGTCCATATGTTCGCCCGAGTTGGGAATGTCTCGAAAAGCGGATGCGGAACCCCAATGCCCGGATACTCCTTGAAGGTACGCAAGGGACTGGGCTGAGTCTTTACCACGGACACTATCCACATGTTACTTCACGCGACACGACTGTTCCCGGATGCCTCGCAGAGGCGGGCATCTCACCGGCCCACCTCCGGCGGACGATACTGGTAACGCGGACATATCCAATCCGCGTAGAAAGTCCGCCCCAAAAGGGAAAGACATCCGGCCCGCTCAAGCAGGAGTTGCGTTTCCATGACATTGCTACTCGCTCAGGCCTCCCGCTCAAAGAGATTAAGGCCACGGAGCGGACATCGACCACCAATAGAACACGACGAATTGGCGAATTCGATTGGGAGCTATTCAAGAAATCCGTTTTCCTCAACGCTCCTACGGACATTGCATTGACCTTTGTTGATTACATCACGAGCACGAATCAAAATGCCCGCCGCTTTGACCAGTTGTCTCCTGACACACTTCGGTTTATCGAGGAAATTGAGCGAGTCGCTAATGCTCCGGTGTCCTTGATTTCCACACGGTTCCATTACAGAAGTATCATTGACCGACGTAGTTGGTGACGTCACAGGAAAGGAAGCCCTATGGCGTTTACGCTCACCCAATTCTGTTCCACTCGTCCCTACCTTTATCATTTGACGAGCCCTCGAAATTTGGAGCTGTTGCTCGAAACACGGCTGATGCGAAGCACTGCACAGCTCTTGCACTCCTCTGGAGAACACCAGTGGCTAGGAACGAAGCGTTCGCATACGGTCACAGTGAATGTCGACGGTCGTCTGGTCGACCTACGCGACCAACAGCCACTTTACGAAGGGAAGACCACCTTGGAGGGAGGATGGGCGTTCGAGGACCTCGTCCGTGCGTTGAACGAGTTTGTCTTTTTTTGGCCGGGCTGGGCCGACAAACCAATTGATTATGGAACACGCCACTATGAACGGTATGAGTCGGACGGGCCGATTATTCTGCGTGTGAGTACGGCGAAACTGTTTGACGCCAACGGAGCCGAGCCTTTTTTCTGCAAGTACAATTCAGGGTCCCCGCGAACTACCCAGGGGTATGGCAGTCCGCGCGGGCCGAACACCTTCGTGCGCTGCCATCAGGCCTCATACACAGCAAGCAACGTCGTTGAAGTCACCTATAGGGATACAGCTACCTTGCCTGCGGTCATCGACTCGTCACGGCACCCCTTCGGTCCATGGAAGCGACATCGAGTGCAATAACACCATGGTGACGCCATGAAATCCCGAGCCGGTTGCTTGTTGGACAAATCAATCGCAGCAATGTTAGCTGCGATTGAGGTCTACAATAAGCCAAACTTTCCGCATCGCACTGATTCGTTTGCAATCCTAGCGTTCAACTCATGGGAATTGCTGCTGAAAGCTCGCATCCTTCAATTGGACTCAAACCGATTGCAGGCAATCACCGTCTACGAACGCCGAACGAACGCGGACGGCAAGAAATCAACGAAGCTGTATAAAAAGAAAGGACGGTCGGGCAATGACGTAACGATTGGCCTGTTCACAGCCCATGATAGACTGGTCAACGACTACAGTGACACAATCGCCCCAGTCGTTAGGACAAACCTGGAAGCTCTGGGCGAGATTCGCGACAATTCCGTCCACTTCATGAACCCTGGACTCGAAGTCACCAGAAAGGTGCAAGAAATTGGAACTGCGACTCTCAAGAACTACGTCAACGCGCTACGCCAATGGTTTGGTGTTGACATGTCACGATTCAACTTCTTTCTGATGCCTCTTGCTTTTTTCTCAGACTTTCGGGCGGCCGATGGCCTTGTGCTCAACGCTGAGGAACGACAGCTAATAGACTATGTGGCCGGCCTTCAGCAGCAGCAGGGCCGTGATGATGTCGCAAACGACTTTAACCTGTCATTAGAAATTGACGTCAAAATCAAGCGGAAGTCGTCGCCCTCGGCTGCACCGTTGGTTAGAGTTACCGACGACCCAAACGCTGTGACTGTTCAATTTGAGGAAAAAGACATTCGTGAGCAATATCCTTGGGACTACAAGATTCTGACCAAGCGACTAAGCGACCGTTACTCGGACTTCAAGAATAACCAAACGTATCACCAAGTTCGCCAGAAGCTTGAAAACGACCAAAGATATTGCACCGTCCGGCTCCTGGACCCTGGAAACCCCAAAAGCTCGCAAAAGAAATTCTACAGTCCAAATATCATAAAAGAGTTTGACGGCCACTATTCCCGCAAGTAACGCTCGGTCCGCATGTGAAGCTTGGCGACCTTACCTTCGTGTGCCAGACGGCGATTTAGCGTTGGTCTTTTGCTCGTCTTGGCTTCCCATTCTCGCCCGCCGCTTGCTCAGCGGCGATTCGCTCCAGCAGCACGGACGCTGATTCGTAATCACGGCCCTCACGGCGGACCAGGTCGGCTTTGGTTTCACTTTGACCGCGTGTATTGGCCTGGACCGTGTTCATCGTCCTCCAATGGCTGGCTCAAAACCGTCTCCGCAGCAGCAATCCATCTTCTTTCCTTGCATCGAGCACCAATCGCAAATACGGCTGCGTTTCCATTTCGGGCGGCGGCGGAGTTGTCGTCGTCACGATGTATTGAAACGATGGCAGCCGGTCGTGGAATGCGTCTTCGAGCGACTTCAAGTGTACAAAGAGCCGGGCATAAATGTGCGGTTCAAGGTCAGCTTCACGCGGGCTGTCATGAATCGCAAAACGTGGCAAGAACCCCAGCCCGCTGATGGCCGCACTGAGGCAAGCAATATCAAGACTCAAAACCGTCTCCGAAGTCGCCAGGGCTTCGCCTAGTGTTGATTCTTGGTCGCCGAACGAGAGGTGCAATCCTCGCATATCAAGTCGCACGCTTCCCGTAATGTCGGTCGCAACAAGCGAGCGTAGTGCCTTGTTGAAGTGCCCGTTGAGCAAAGCACTCCGCTGAGCAAGCTGAGTGTGAGCGGAATGATGCGACTCTCGCGATTGTTCAACCGCCCGTTCAAGGCGTGCCAGTTCCCCTGTCGCCGTTTGCAGCTTCCGCTGTGCAGTGAGGTAGTCCTTTGCTTCTTGAATCAAAGCATCCGTCACAGAAAGTTGACTGCGGATTCGGTGCTCCTTTTTTCGCCGGTCCGTTTGCAGCGTGCTAACTTCAGAGGCCGCCTCGTCTCGTTGGCGAACAAGCTCTACATTTTCGTCGCGAAGTTGGGCCAATGCTTGGTCCAAAGATTGCAACTGAAGCGTGAGTTGCTCGATACGCATCCGTCGGAGCGGGTTTATCGAGCCAGGCTGCTGATTTGGGTTCTTCAGCGGACAAACGGTCGCCGGAAGCGTGCAAGGGTTTGCCAGGTCAGCAAGCGATGCAGCCAAATCATCGCTTGAAGCAGATTCGTGCTGTCGGAGTTCACCTTCCGCGACCTGTCGGTCTGCCGTCCGTGTAGCAATCTCCTGTTCTTTCCTCGCGACGGCCTTTGTCGACTCCTCAGCTTGCTCTACTGCCGAGTTCCACTCGGAATCTTCATCCAAGTCATCTAACTGCTTTTGCAGTCCGGTCCTGGCCCCCTCGGCGTGTCCTCTAGCCGTTTCACCAAAAAGGTCATCGGTCAACAAGTCGGGAGCAATGTGCAAGCGGTCTTCCAGAAACCGCCGTGTCTGCGAAAGGCGTTGCTCCAATTTGGAGACTTCTCCGCTCTTGTCGTTTTTGTCGGCCAGCAATTGCTTGTGTTTTCGGATTAACTCGGCCTCTTCACTGTCGAGAAGGTCCATCACCATGCGAATCAAAATACTCGCGTCTTCGTTGTGCAGGTCCGCCGTGCCTGACTCCGTCCAGGCCGCTCGCCATTCCAGTGGATGGCGGTAGCGGCAGTATTGGTCCCGGCTCAACCATGCGAGTAAGTCGAGCCAACGAACAGGTCGATTCGCGTGCGGGAGTAATGTATCGGTGAATCGAGCGACTGTGGCTTGCTCGACTATCTCAATGAACGTCGCAAAACGTTCGGCACCGCTCGCTTCTTCTAGGATGGAACGCCAGTCGTCGGAACGAAGACATCGAGCCTCTGTCCCTCTGGCCGTCCCAATTGGTCGCGCAACAACCCAGCAAACGCCTTCGACAAACACTTCGCAAATCACGAATGCATCAGGAAGAGCGGCGGCGATTGCTGGCCGCACCGCTTCTCTTGCAAACTGCTGCTCTCCCAAGCAGTACCGTAGCAGCCGCGTCAGCAATGTCTTGCCGACGTTATGTCCCACGGGGCCGTCTGTACGTTCTACCGGGCGTGCCGTGGCGATGATGTTTAAGCCACGTCGAAACTCGACTTCCCGAAGGGGTTCGATACCTGGAGCAAGATGTTCGACGACCACCAACCGACGAATCCACAAGACGGGATTTACGCGGTCGTCTGCCGGACAGATTTCATCGTCCGGTTCTTCAAACGGTAATTTCGTATTGCTCATGAGTGATGGACGCAACGACCTGCGGCAGACTTCGTAAGTCGCCTAGTGTTTGGATTGCTCGGATAACTTCAGCCGCTTTCGCACGGTCGGCCGCACTTGCTTGAGCCAACAACTGGGAATTGGCGAGTTCAAAGCCGCTCTGCCCGACGTGGCGAATGGTCCCGTTAGCTACGAGTCCGCTGTAGATGACATCAAGACCGCGAACGAACTGCGGTTCATTCGACAAAGCACGGCGTCGCCGTCGAGTTGCACGCCCACTAAGCAAGACCTCGCGGGCGTCGTCGTTTCGCATGAGCACGAGTGCCGGTTCAAGAGCGGAAATCGAGACTGGCTGATTCCACGCTTCGAGCAGCAGCAAGATGTCCAGAACTGCCCGACCGCGTTCCAGTCGAATGGCACTTGATGCTAACGACGGCCTCGCAGCAATCCGTTCTAGCAGCACTGAGGCCGGTTCGTAGTCGCGGCCTTCACGGCGAGCCAAGGCGGCTTCGGTTTCGACAAGTTCTCCGGCGAATGCCTTGGCAAGAACCGACTGGCCAACATCTTCTGCATATGTGCTTGCAGCCGCAACATACGACTCAACCGCATCAATCCTTGCGAGCATGGATTCGACGCGTCGAACTATTTCTTCCTGTTCGTCTAATGGGGGAAGAGGCAGTTCCAATTCCCGAAGGATTTCGAGGTTGAGATTAAACTGCCCCGCTGTGCTTCGTGCCCGCTTCTCTATCTGAGCACGGCCAAGGCCTCCCGATAGGAACGTATGGAAATACAAAGGAGAGACACTGGCGGCATCAAGACGTAGGCGAATCAAGTAGGACGCGAACGCATATGTCTCCGGTGACTCGGGAATGACGGCAGCCTTGCCTACGAGGTCGAGGCTACCGTTAGTTCTGCATACGATTATGTCGCCCGTCTCGACTGCAAGTTTTTCGCGTTCACGGGCAGGCAATTCTGTGTACTTGAGGCTCCTAAGGTCCAACACACCGTGAGCAATATTTGGTACTCTGAGCACAGGTATGCCCACAGGCTCGACAGAGCATTTCTTGGATGTCCCGTACCTAGCATCCACGTAGAACGAACCTGCCTCAACGGATTTCCAGGTCGAGGGTAGTTCGTCTGCACCGTCATCTTCCTCCCGCCAATCGGCAGTGAGGCAACCGGAGCAGGCGGCGGCGCGGACGGATTGGCGGAATTGCTTGAGGATTTCCGGCACGCGGTCCGACCGCTGGCGAGCATTGTTTACCCGCTCCAGCAGGTTCTCAACCATTGAGACAATTCGCCGTTGCTCGGTGAGCGGCGGCAAGTCTAGCGGCGTATCCAGAAGCCTTGCTCGACTGACGCTGGATTGTGAAACGTGCTGATTGCAGACTCCTTGGAAGTATCCTTCCCTCCAGCAATGGTGCAGGAATGCGGCACAGTATCTCGGGTCGAGTGCTTGCTCGCGGACACGGACACGGGTCATGTGATTGGAGAATGCACGCGGCTCATCGTCGTTGTAGACGGCCGTTTTTCCGACAAGCTCAGTGCTATTTGTGTTGTTGAAGAGCACATCGCCGCATCGAAGCCATTTGCGGTCGCTGTCAGCTTTCTCGGTGGGAATGTACTTCACATCCGATAGGTCGATTTCTCCTTCTGAGTTAACATTCATGGGGCGGAGATGAGCAACTCCATCACCGCCACGATTATTGGTTCCGCATGCGAAACCCGGTTGCACTTCTGAAACGAGTTCGCTCAGAGTAGTGGCTGCCCAGCCTTCAGGAGTCATTTGGTCAGATTGCATCGGCCTCAGCCTCCTTTCTAGCCTCTGCAATCAAAGCTATTTCTGGAATCTCTCCTTCGTAGTCGCTAAATCCTGTCCCGATGGCGAGGCAAGTCGCCCTGACCGTACGACAGCCTTCGATATCCTCCAGAGACCGTACAAACCCAAGAGCGGTGCAGGTCCACGCCCCCAAGAGATGACACGTATGAGCGGAATTGGTCGTGCATTCCCATGCGTCGAAGGAGAATTCGACGCGAAGTTTCTTCTTCTGGTAGTAGACGCGTCTGGTCTGACCTGGGCCTCTATCCGGTTCACTCTCAGTCCGGAACCGGTAGTGGGCCGTCAGTGCAAAAAGCGTATTCGCTTTAAGTAGTGCATCAAATTCCGACTTGGTCCAGATGCGGCGTAGGTCTATCCAGTCGTACTTGTCAGCTATACGCCGAAGAAGGTGGCTGTAGAACGTATACTCGTTGTCCTCTCCCATGCGAAGTCTGCCTTCCCACCGATAGTGTTTCCCATCGTGCTCACTCTCTGACTCTTGGATATGAGTTACTCCCGGAAGTGTTGAGTAATCGATGCCCTGCCTATTCGCACAGTCCAGTAGTCTTTGTCGATTGAAGACATCCCATACACCATCTGTAAGACTGTGGGGCCGATTGGTGAATAGGACTCTCGTTCGTGCGTCCTTAACCTGACTTTGCCATTCTGCCTTGTGATGTAATAGTTGCTCAGGAGTGAGGTCGCGGGTCAGCTCCCTGGTAGTATGGGCTCTGTCGTGGCAACCAGGACAAAGCACGACGAGATTGCTTTCGCCATGGTCGTGCGACTCGGCCCACGGTATTACGTGATGAATCACCACGCCGTTCCGGTCGTTCTGGCATACGCAACATATGTTTTTGTTTGCGTATAGAAGCTGAAGGACTGTCTCCAAGGGGATGGGAGGGCGACTTCCATCGCGGATGGCGTCACGTACTGCCTCTGGAATCCCTTCCTGGATTAGTTGCTCCGGCGACAACTGACGCAACTTGCTCAGAGTCATGCCGCGACGATGGAGCGACTCAGCCTGTGAAGTGCTCATTCCTCGGCGTATGAGAGCGGATACTGTTGCATTCACTGCAATTCTCCGTTCTCCAGCAATGCCACGACACCATTGAGTTCGAGAATCGCGTTTTCGAGTTCCGATATCGCATCGGTTGCAAGTTGCTCGGGCGGCGGCAGGTCGTTGGTGTCGTCGAGCGATTCGTCACGCAGCCACTTGAGGCTGTCGAGCTTGAAGTCGCGTTCCTTCACTTCGGCGATGCTGAACTTCCGCCAGCGGTCATCCTGCGAGTCGCTCGCCTTCCGCTTGGATTGACCGTTTGCGTCCTTGCCGTAGCACTTCTCGAATGCTGTGAAATGCTCTTTCGTAAGCGGGCGGTCCTTCTTCGTGATGCCCGGTATGTTGGTACGGTTGTCGTAAATCCAGACGGTCTCAGTAGGGTAGCCCTTGGTGAAGAAGACGACATTCGTCTTGGTGCCAGGGCTGTACGGCGTGAACGTGCCATTTGGCAGCCGCAGCACAGTGTGTAGGTCGCAGTCTTCCGCAATCAGCTTAAAGACTTCGCCTGCTTGGTCCGCAAACAAGCAATTGTCGGGGACAACGACGGCGGCCCGGCCGCCTACTTTGAGCGTCGTGAGAACGTGCTGCAAGAAATTAAGCTGCTTGTTGCTCGTCGAGATAGTGAAGTCATCCCGCGTCGGAGCTTGATTTGCACCGCGAGTACCGAACGGCGGATTGGTGAGGATGCAATCGAACCGGTCGCCAGGCGGCGGGTCGTAGATGGAGTCGCCTAGCGAAATGTGCGGCTCCAAATTGTGCAAGTAGAGGTTCATTAGGGCCAGACGACGCGGCCGAGCGACCAAATCTTGCCCGTAATACGTCGCTGTCTTCACCCGCTTGGCAGTCGGACGGTCGAGGTCCGCTCCGTTCTTTGTGGTGCCCAGCAGCCATTCGTAGGCCGAAACAAGAAACTCGCCCGTGCCGCAGGCCGGGTCGCAGATTTTGTAATCGGCACTCGTTCGCGGGTCGGGCTTCATGCAGCGAACAATCGTTTGGATGAGCAGTCGGGGCGTGAAGTATTGTCCGGCACCCTTCTTGCCTTCGCTCGCCGCCTTTTCGAGCAAGCCTTCAAAGGCGTCCGCCTTCACGTTGACTTCGAGCGTCGTCCACTCGGTTTCGTCAATGGTCGTGAGAAGTTGCTTGAGGCTCGTCGGCTTGTTGAAGCGAGATTGTGCCCCCGAGAAAATGTCACCCAATAATCCTTCTTGCTGACCCAAGGCACGGAGCACATTGGCGTAATAGTCGGTTAGGTCGGTCCCAGCTTTCGCCGTGAGAGCAGGCCAAGAGCAGTTAAGTGTAGTGGTCTTCTTCGGGTCGTCGACCGCCCTCATCTTGATTTTCATGAGGTCGATACCGCGTTCATCGGACATCTTGAGAAAGAGCAAATATGTGATTTGCTCGATGTAGTCGCCGTAGTCGATGCCATCATGGCGGAGCGTATGGCAGAAGCCCCAGAGCTTTTGAACAACGTCGGACATTAAACGTTGCCTCCCCATGCGTACAAACTCTTACTGTCTGCAATGCCTAGAGCATGACACACATCGCGTTGGTATCTGAGTGGCACGTGGGTCCACGGTGCGGAAAGAACTTCGCGAACCGAACTGCCGTCATTCGATTTCAAAATAGCTTTGTCGTCATCAGTCAGGGTTCCTGACGTAAGTCGCTCATATAGTTCGTTCGACAAATCAACGACCAGCACTCCCACTTGAAACCTTTCAGAATAGTAGCGAAGGTCGGTCGGCAGCTTGTCGGCAGCTTCATCAGGCAGAGCGAATGCGAAATACGCACGATTGGCGAATCGCCTCTGAGACACAGCCTGGAAAAAGTCGACTTCCCAAGCGTCAAATCCTAGTTTTGCCTCAATAGTTACAACTTCGAGTTCTAGTCGTGAAAGGTATTCGTGAGCAGATATGCCGGTAACGTCAGGGTTTCCCCATTTCCCCAGGACGCGAGAGCGAATTGCTGAAGTGTCCTTCGCTTGATATCCCTCCCCGGTCATCCATGAAACAAGTGCCGGGTATAGCCACTTCTCTTTGCCCCGCTCACCCGCCGGTTCCTCGACTGTGTCGACGGTCGCTTCCTTAGCAAGTGAACTACTCTGGGCCGACAAGTAGTATCCGCCGCCCCTACCGCGTCCCGTCGACGTTATGGGAGACTCAATCTGTTTCGCCGCACTGCTCAAGTACTGACTGAACGTGTTCTCGGCAAGGGGCACTTCTACTCCGAGGGCCTTTACCTTTTGCAGGATATCAGCCCCAGAAAGCGTATGGTCTTTCGTAGCGTTCTCGGCACGAAGCACGTGTTCTGCCGCTTTAGCAACCCAGTCGACTCCGGTGAGTTTTGACAAATCGTCAGCCAGGGATTTTTCAGGGATGGTGTCGGTGTCCTGCTCAGTAGCAACCGGAGTCGCGACAACATTCTCGTCAGGCATTGTTTAATTTCCCCTCTAAGCCGCAATGGCTTCATTGAGTTCTGTAAGTAGCTCTTGAAGCCTGCCGTTGAACACGCGGTTGGCTTGCAGCCAGCCGCCCGCTTGCTCAAATACGGGCATCAGGACAAAGTCGTCTTGGTCAATCGAGAGATTCGCAACCAGATGGTCGCGAATCCGGTCAAGCCACTTCTGTTGTTCTGAGGTGAACGACTTATTTGCCGTCAGCTTGGTGAAGGCCCGGCGGATGCGTTCTTCGGCCGTCAGGAGCGGCTGAGATTCATCCGCCGCGTGCTTCACCATCGAGATGATTTCCACCAGTGCCTTGTGGTAATGCAACTCGTGGGCACGCTGCAGGTTCTCAATCGTGAAACGCTCAGGAGCCGTTGCGAGCTTGTCCTTGAGTTCCGTCAGGGCCGACGTATTCCAGTCCCGAGGACGGTCGAGCAGAATCCCTATTGCATCGACCTTGTCGCTGTTCTCGTCAATGAAGCGACTGAAGGCGACCAGATAATCTTCGGGCTTGTATTCATTCCCCTTGCCGTCGCGAATCAGGTATTCGCTGGTCACCGTGTCTTCGTGGTCGATGGCCCGCACGAAGACTCGCTTCTTTCGCGTGTAGTTGACGAGCAAGTCTTGGAATAGCTCATTCCGTAGGAGCTTCATCGTCTCGACGAAGTCGTCTTCGAGCTTACGTGGTAGCGACCGGGCGTAACTGCCGACATCGCCATTCAGTATGCCAAACGACGCGAAGTCCTCGCGGGCCGAGGCGTCCATCTCCTTTTCGATGCGTTGAAGTCGCTTGACGAGGCAGCGAATGTTGTAGTCCCGGTCGCGATTGCTCCAAATGTCGTCGATGATTTCCTGAATCGTCCGAAGCGGCTTGTCGGGAGGTTCGGCCGTGATGCCAGTCGACTTGCGGAAGTAGTCGAGTAGTGTCCCGTCAAAGCAGTCGAAAACGACGAAATGCGACTTGTCGGGATGATGCTCACCCTTGCGAGTCCCGCGACCGAGCATTTGCTCAAACAGAATGCGGGACTTCACCGTCCGCAAGAAGACGATGAACTCCAGGTCGGGAATATCGACGCCCGTGGTAAGCAGGTCTACCGTCACCACGATGCCTGGTTGCTTGCGATTCCGGAATTCACGAATCTGCTGCAACGGTCGGTCTACGCGGCCGGTTATCTTGCGAGCAAACGATTCACCACGTCCAAATACGTCACGGCAGATTTCGACGAGCTGGTCTGCGTGCGACGTGTGCGGCATGTCATTGGCCGCAAAAATGAGCGTCTTGGGGAAACGCCCCGTCCACTGCTCATGTTCGTCGGCGTACTTTTTCAGTTCCTCAATGACCTTGCGATTCGAGTCGGGAGAGGTCACTTTCCGCTCAACTTCGCTTGAATCGAATTGGCGTTCGTCTTCCAAGCTGTCGCGGGTCTCCGCCCCGCTGTCCGAGTCGACCATTTCGACTTCTTCCCCCTCATTGAGGAAGACGCCGTTCATCCGCGCATCGGAACGAACCTTCACAGCGTCATAGTCGACCAAGTGCCCCTCGCGGACGGCTCGTTCGTATTCGTAGCGGTAGACCACATCTTTGAAATACGCCTTCGTATGGGCGGCCGGCGTGGCAGTCAGACCGACGCGAATCGCGTCGAAATGATTCAACGTGTCTCGCCAGACAGAAACCTCGCCCGTCGAATAGCCTCGATGGCACTCGTCAGCAACGATGAAGTCGAATGCATGAATTGGGATGGAGAGTTGCTCCGCATCGTCGTCAATTTCTTCATCCGAGGAAGATTGAAAGACGGCCTGTCGACCAAACAGGTTGATGGTCATCCGTTGAATCGTGCAGACATAAACGAACGCATGCCCGCCCGTGGGATTCTCTAGGTACGCTTTCGGCAAGACCTTGGGGTCGAACGGTTCATCGTCGTCAAAATCGCCGGATTGAAACCGCTGACTGTAGACCTCGTAAATGTGGTCGAATTTCAATCCCGGTTCCGGTTCAAATGCCGCAAAGGCCCTGACCGCTTGGGCCGCTAATGCTCGACGGTCGACGAGGAACAACACTCGCCGGGCGACTCCCGACTTCATCAGCCGATAAATCTGATTGACTGTCGTAAACGTCTTGCCTGTTCCGGTCGCCATCGCGACGAGCATTTGCCGCTTGCGGCAGGCGATGGCATTCTCGACTGCCGTATTCGCTTCTCTCTGATAGGGCCGCAATCGCGGATGCGTATTGCTGAGTTGACGCAGCCGCCCCAGGCTTGACTCGACATCGACGTGGAACTTTTCGGCGAGAGCATTGGGCGTGAAGAAGTCAGCGACTTTTCGCGACAAGTCCAATTCGTGCCTTACGTCGTGGAACCAGATGACCTCGCCATTGGTGGAGAAGAGAAACGGAACACGATAGCCCCGATAGTTGAAAGGACTCGCCGCGATTCCTTTCGAGTATCGCTCTGCCTGAAGCAGCACGCCTTGCGGGCCGAGCGATAGCTTTTTTGCTTCAACCACTCCGAGCAGCCGACCATCAACGACTAGACCGTAGTCGGCCGGTCCGTTTGCGGTGGGAAGCTCTTCAATAGCGTGTCGAGAGTAATCCGCCAGGTCTGCATTCTCATCGAACGGAACGACAGTCCAGCCGAGAGCCTTGAGCTTCGGGTCAATCCGCTTCTTGCGGGTCAGCCATTCGGATTCGTGCGATGGATTGGGCACAGCCGCCCCTCACGGAACCTTACTTTGGTTTTCGACGACCTATTTTCTTATTCGCGGGACGCTCTGCCTTGCGGAGCAATGCATCGAGTTCCCTTTTCGCGTAGAGCCGATAGCCATTGATGGGATGACGCCGCTCGTTCAGTTTGCCGCTACGTCCCCAATTCCGCAGAGTGTTCGGCGACACGCCGAGATACTCTGCCGCTTCTTTTATCCGCAAATAACCATCCAGCTTGGGCATTGATTCTCTTCCAGGAGTCCGGTCGGACCAGGGTTTGAGGGTTGCTTAACCTTACCAAAGTCCGACAATCGAGTATAGCATCCCCGCTTGCCACTCCAGCGGACGGAACCAGCGGCAAATGCGCAATTCCTCCTCGCCACCTACTGTCCGTCTCCCTGCCAACTCGCTTACAAGCTGGCATGTCAACCAACCCGCAAGGTTATTGGCAGACAAGTTTGCTGGCCAGCTTGCTTGATTGTTTACATGTCAGCAAGATTGTTGCCTGGCTGTTTTGATTGCCAACCAGCCTGTTGGCCTGCAATCATGCACGTCAGCAGACTTGCTGACTGCCCCGCAAAGAAACATCCTTGTTAGCTTGCTTGGTGACGCGCTAACCTTGACGGGTGCTAGTCGCGTTCGCAAACAGCAAAGGTGGAGTAGGGAAGTCGACGCTCGCGGTGCATCTGGCCATCTGGCTCCACGACCACGGTAAAAGCGTCGCATTGCTCGACACCGACAAACAACACTCTAGTTCGACTTGGGCGGCCGAGGCCGAGCCTAAACTCACTATTCGGACAGCAGGCACTCACGAAGAGGTTGCGTCAACCGTCCAAGAGCTGGCCAAAACGCATGAGTTTATTGTTGCCGATGCGCCAGGCGGGCTAGAGGAACTAAGCCGCACTGTGCTAATCCTCGCCGACGTGGCGGCCTTTCCAGTATTGCCGTCGATTCTCGACCTGCGAAGCGTTGCGGAGGCAACCAAGCTCTTGAAGTTCGCTCAAAGCATCAACGGTGGCAGGCCCGAAGGACGGCTCATTCTTAATCGACTGCGTAAACGTGACCGCATCAGCCGTGAGTTGACCGAAGCAGCGCCGGTATTGGGCCTTACTGTCGCTCGCTCTACAATTCGAGACCTTCAAGCCTACCGCAATGCGGCCCAGCAGGGGACTGTCGTCACTCGCATGGGGTCCCGCGAACGCGACGCCGCGGCCGAGCTCACGCAGCTCTTCGTCGAGCTAATGACCGACAAGCTCGTATTTGTCGACACAAACAACGACGAAACAGAAATAGGGGAGGGGACAGTCAATGTCAAAGCATCGCTCGCTAAGTAACGCACTTCTAACGCCTGAAAAGCTCGCCTTCATCAGAGGCGATAACGCGACCAAAGCGGACGATGCGCCAGGTGTACTGTCCGCCCGGCAATCCGAGCAGGCCGTCGCTGAAACTGCCGTCGAATTGCAGGAACCAACCGAATCCGACCGACTAACGAAGACACACCGCGGACGAACATCAACTGTCGCGAAAGATACCGTCCTGAAAAGCAATTCAAGGCTCGCCAATGACGACTATCTTGTGGCGATTACAACGCGACTTCAGGCTCGCACAGCCGAAGCGCTTCGCCGGGCGTATTTGGAGCAGAAGCTCAATCGACGCGAGCCAGCCACACAGCAGGAAATCATCGAGGCTGCATTGCAGACGTGGCTTCGCAAACACGCCTTTCTTGCTTAGGCTTCGGCAAGCGACCAATGCCTGGTACGCCGCGGCATCGGTCCCCCTTACCGCACGAGAATTCCGTTTCTGGTGAACTAACAGCCCGAAATCGTTACGTTTCTCTAGAATTCGGCGAGAGAAGCAACCTTGACATGTGTTCGCACATGTGCGAACATTGCATAGGAGGCACGGATGCCAGCTACAAGGGTTGTTTTCTTCCAGGACAAGCCGGGGGTAGTGCCGCTCCTTGAGTGGCTCGACTCGCTTCCCAAGAAACCCAAAGCCAAGTGCATCGCGCGCATTCAGCGGTTACGGGATTTGGGTCACGAGCTACGACGCCCCGAAGCAGACCTCTTGCGTGATGGCATCTACGAACTTCGGGTAGGTTTCGGCGGCGTGAACTACCGCATGCTCTACTTTTTTCATGGCCAAACTGCTGCCGTCGTTTCGCACGGCTGCACCAAGGAGCGGATTGTTCCCGTCGGAGAAATCGACCTTGCCGTTCAGCGAAAGGCAAAGTTTGAGAAAGCCCCCGAGAGGCATACGTATGAGGAGACATAAATGGCGAAACTAAAGAAGAAAACCAATGCTAAGGGAAGGAAACGGACGAGCGACGCAGTCGAGATTCTCCATCGTCGCTACGTAGAAAACGACCCGGAAATGGCTGGACTTGTTGCCGAGGAACTCGCCAACCTGCAAATCGCACGCAAGATATATGACCTTCGCACCAAGGCGGGGCTGTCGCAGCGTGCTCTAGCGAAGCTTGTCGGTACAACTGCTTCGGTCATCTGTCGCCTGGAAGACGCAGATTACGACCGCCACTCTTTAGGTATGCTGACGCGAATCGCAGCGGCTCTGAATAAACGAGTCGACATTCGCTTCGTTCCCCAAAGGAGCACCGGCTAATTCCCTTGAGACCGGTGGCCAGTCGCTCGCACCCGCTTTGCGATGCTGAGTTACCTCCACATTCATACCTGGAGTCTTTTTGGACTCCGCCCGCCTCATACGATAGCCTCCAGGTACGGCCGCATGACATTCTTTACCCGGCAGACTTCCGCCGCCTGCCAAAGTTGGTCAACCGTCCCTTTCTTCTCCCTCCAATAATCCTTCAGGGCTTCAATTGCCACGTCCAGGCAGACTTTGTTTCGGTACTTGAAGCAGTCGGCAACAGTCTTCGCCGGGGTTGTCACTCGCACGGTTACTCCGTCGATGACGTGCGATTCTGCGCCGAATTCAAGAGCCGCTTTCGAGAATCGGACGACTCGCACCGGAGGGTATTCAATCCGCGGCTTGTGCGATTTGATGCCCACCGCCAGCCACACCTCGTGTGGTATTTGCGTCGTCATCCCATGAAAATTGAGAGCAGAAATCAGGCAGACCACGCCTTGAGGGACTCGCTTGCAGACTTCCATAACATCGATATGCTCTGTCGCCTTGGCATCCGCTGCCGTGTACAGCCCCCGCCCAACACGGCGGACCTGGCCCGCTCGCTCCAGTCGGCTAAGGGCGGTCCGCGGTATGCCTGCCGCAGCCAGTTCCCGTGGACGCAGAACTCCAGCCTTCTGCACTAGTTTCAGCGTCTTTTCCTGAATTTTGGACATGGTACGAAATCCAGGTTTTTGTAAATATCTACCTAGATTATGTACCACGCCCGCGAAATGTCTAGTTGCTATCCGCCGAGAAACACCCGCTCGAAGCCGCTCCGTCTAACCCGCTATTCCGCAATGCTTTGCGGCTACAGGCAGCTACTTTTCCGGTGTACCATGTCCCAAAAAGGTATCGGGAAATGTGCAGACGGCTCACGTTCACCCATAGAAAACTGACCAATGCTTTTCCGGCCATCGCGAGATGACCATGGACGCGAATGAGCAGTTGCTAGAGGCTCTGACTAAACGGGTTCGACTCTTCACTATTGACCAAGTTGCCCGAACTTGGTGGTCGCACACGGTCCGACCCCGAAACAACGCCAAGAAGCGACTTCGCAAACTTGAGGAGCAGGGCCTTGTCGAGTTGATTACCATCATGGCCATGCCGGAAATTGAACTACGGGCTCCCGTCTATGAATGGCGGCCAGGCAACCCGCCGCCTCAGTTCGGGCCCATTGCCTACCGGCTGCGGAGCCGCTGGAAAGCACCACTCGTCCCGACCGAAGCTGTCATTGCGACGACCAAGACCAAGCGGCAATATGGAGGCTATATTGGCGGTCGGAAACCCCGCCGTTCCGAGGCAACCCACGACGTCCATTTGAGCCAGGTCTATTTGCGACTACGCGAAACCAACCCGGAGATACTCTCGCACTGGATTTCCGACGCTCAGCAGTACGCCGAGGGAGGAGGCAAAAATGCTCGTTTGCCCGACGTGCTCATCCGCGACGGGGTCACGACCGAAATGCTGATTGAATTCGCCGGAGCCTACAGAAAGCAAAAACTGGAGGCCTTTCATGGCCAAGCCAAAGGCTACCCCTACCAACTCTGGTGACCGAGCCACTGACCTGCCCATCCTTAGGCACGTCGCCCTTTACGGTCTCACGTTCACCTATCCCGTCCAACGGCTGTTCTTCCCGGAGGACCAGTTCGAAAGCCGGGAGAAAGCACTTGAGCGAGCCGGGAACGCCCTTCATGGTTTGTCGTGTACCGGACTCCTTACGCAAACCTACGGCAAAGAGCCGCTTCGTTTCAACAACGACTACAAATACTACATCCTCACAAAAGAAGGTGCGAAACGCATCGGAGCCAAATCAACCGTCACGAAGCCGCCCAAGGACATTGAAACGAGCCTTGCTATCCTTTGGCTCTGCACCATGGAGAAGAAACGGTTTCATCGCGTAGACCGAGAGGACCTACTGCCAATACTTGGGGAGAAGGCTCCTCACCACAATGTCAATCATGTCGTTTCGGACGATGAATTAGGAGCGGTTCTATATCGGATTTACGCGACCACTTCCGAGCCAGGTGACGTTCTCAAGCACGCCAAAAAGAATTGCCTTACGCCTGCCCTCGAAAACGCGGCACTTAAGCCGCTTATCGAAGTCGGCGACTATGGTTTCGCGGTCTTGGTTCCAAATGAACAGCGACGTAGCGCGACCCAAAAGCTCTTCTCGCAGCAAAAGAACGACGGTCCGTCGCTTAGTCGCCTTGCTCGATTCACGGTTCGCCTCGGCCCGACTCCGCAAACTTTGGACGAAGCGATTAAGGGCTTGAAATCTTAGGGCGACAACCAGCAGACGAATCGTTGACGGATTCCTTTTGCCCAGAGGCCACTTGCCGTGCTACTCTTGAAAAAGTGGAGGCCAGTCGTGGTGCCATAGCACGACTGACCCCCTGGTTAATTAAACTGAGAGCATACGCCCAACTAGATAGCCAATTAGAGCGACGATGGCGAGTGCCATGCAGAGCCCGAATCGGACAACAGTCCAAATCAGGTTGTTCCGCATGAGCATCGCCTTAATCGCCAACTCCATTAGTGTTTCTAGTTTTTCGTTTTTCTTAGCCATACCCCTTCTCCAACTTCCAGTTAACGGGGAGATTGCTACCGCATGTAACAATCGCCCCAAGGCACATGGACCTTGAAAACTCCAAGTTCCACCATGCAAATGACAGCACGACCCTCGCATCTCAAATGCGTGGTTCGTAAACCGTCAGGAAGCATCAGGCTTGCTAAGCAAACGTATTCTCCTTCTCTGCCGCCTCAGCTAAGGTCGCTCACCAGGAGTGCCGACGTTGCGGCCATCCTGTATGCCGCATTTTACCAGCGCTGACCATCCTGGCTATTACCGGCGCTCAAACATCGCAGCCACCAATTCCGGGCACCCTAGGTTCTTCCCGGGCCAGTACTCGCAATTCTTGCCATTGCTTTGTACGCTATCTGGATCGGCCCCGTTCCGCGGGAGGGGCCGGGCCGACCTATGCCGAATACGGCACGCTCTTTGAGCGAGGGTGATACTATGTCGGCCGACCCTGCGTCCCAACTCCTCCGCGGTTTGCTCGGCAGAGGCCAGCCTCAGTCGGCGCCAGCCAAGCCAGCCGATTCTCCTCCGGAAGACCCACGCACACCTTCCGACCGGCTTCGGTATTACCGAGAGAATCCGGACGCAGTTCGTCAAAAGCTTTCATTGCCGCCGAACTATGACCCCATAGTTCTCGGCCTTCAGTGGGAGTACCCGAAGCCGGATGCCGCCGACCAGGGTCCGCCTGACTACAGCGCCGGTGCTCCGGGCGAACCCATCGCAATATCTCGCGACCTCCTCAAGAACGGCCACATGCACGTTCGCGGCAGAACCCGCTCCGGCAAAAGCTCGCTTGCGATTACGCCGCTACTCGCACAACTCGCTCGACCCTACGCCGCTTACGCACCCGACGGCCGGCTCATCACGACGGATTTCAAGGATGCGATATTTGTTTTTGATTTGGGAGGCGACTTAGCTCTTTTTAATTTCGCTAAGCAACTCGCGGGCGATGACCGCACTTTTCGTTTTCTGTCGCTAGAGCCCGACGACGAGTGGCATTTCTTTGACCCTCTCCAGGCGGCCACCGGCGGCCCGACCGACCGCCTGATTCGAATCGCCATCCTACTCCAGCAAGCGTTCTCACTCGACCACGGACTTGTTTACGGCGGTAGCTACTATAGTCAGCGGAATCTAAGTGCCCTCCTGAATGTCGCCCATACTGTCACGCAGAAGAAACGCGGGACCGCAGCTCAAACTACCATCGACGATATTGCTTTCCATTTGCAACACCAGAACGTCAAAGACGCTGATGAAATCCGCATGATATTTCAGTTCTTGCTCGAATACGAGCAGCTCAAGCCCACAGACCCGCTTGCGGAAAACGTCATCAACATGCAACGCGCCCTCGACAGGGCGGAGGTCATTTATTTTTTCTGTCCAACTATCGGCGAGGCTATGACCGCCCGCCAGATTGCTGGTCTTGGCCTCTATACACTCATTAACGCCGCCATGCAACGTGTCCAGGCATTAAAGCCCGAGCAACGGGGAATGCCCCTGCCGCATGCTTGGGTTTTCGTCGATGAGTTTCAGGAACTCGCCGGCAGGTCTTACGCGAGTCTTCTCGCTCAGGCGAGCAAGTTCGGCCTCTCGTTAATCATGGCCAACCAAACCACGGCTCAACTTTCTACACGCGACATGAGCCTAGCCGACATTGTCCGCGACAACACATTTGCCAAGATGTACTTCACCGTGACCGGCGTGGAGGACATCAAAGGGATTCAGGCCTTCTCCAAGGAAAGTAGCCGAATGCTTACCGGCACGTCTGAGGACGACCGCCCATTCGACCCATCTACGCGTCGTACCCTCTCCGAAGTCATCGTTCCTTCCCTAAAGGCTGACGAAATTCTGCACACCAGCTCCACAGACAAGCACTGTTTCTTGATTCTCGATGACGGCACTCGTCACCGCGAACCCATCCGACTCTGGACCGACTACGTCCTCGACGCCAACACCTTTCATACATTCAAGCATACTCCACCTCCTAAAATCACAGAACCGCGCCGCACACCGCTAGAACCGGCCGACCCCCAAGAGCCACTATGGAAAATCGCGCGCCGGCGACAAGGCCCTTCTGATTGGCATCAGCCGTTGGCGGGCCTCCTTGCTCGCAAGCGCGCCGAAGAGGCCCTCCACTAATTGTCACAAGGTCAGACAATGAACACTCTCCTCCGTCTTCTCAGATTCATTCTCTCACCCATCGCAGACCCCAATTGGCTTATCAAAATCGACCAGCGTCGCTTTCTCGCTTGCCTCACGCCCGTCGATTTTCTTCCCATGCCGCCAGAGGGCCCTCTCACCCTTGGCGGAGACCTCTTTTCCTCCATTCAATTTCACCACGACGGCACCGTCCGAGTGGATAAAACGTTCTTCAAACGCGGCACCAACTTCGTAGTTGACCTGAACGACAAAGTGAAAATTTCTCGTGCAGGTCCGTTATTGCTGATTTTACAGCACCAAATGCCTCTCCATGCTTTGACCTATGAACAAGGCGGTTGGCTGCAATGGAGATACCAACGGCCAAGGCTCAGTCAAGCAATCCAGACCGAGTTTTTCTTAAATCGTGAGCTGGGGGCACGAATTGTCTACACGGTATTCATCCTGTCTTTGATTTCATTCTTCACTTTGTATGTCGTCATGTTTCTCTTCGCATTTTTCGGGCTCGCTTGACCGCCATAATCTGCCTTTTGGAGTTCCGTCTACCTTTTCGGGACATGGTACACCATGGAACTAATTCCCCTTGGAATACCCGCCGAAGACGACTCGAAGGCCGCATCGCGTCACCTGCGTACTATCTTCTTCTGCAAGTTTCTTCTGTTTGCCGCCGTCCTTCCAATAGCGATTGCTGCACTCTTTGAACTGCCGCATATCTACGACCGCGCCGAATCGCAACTCCAGGCGACTCCAATCTTGGCAATTATTACGCTCGGCTCTATTTACCTTGCCATCGGTCTTTTTTGCCTTAAGGCGTTCGCCCTCTATTTCCCTGTTTTCGGTCCACTTTGCGGGGCGCCAATCCACTTCGCACTTTGGCATTCGACGATGTTCACGATTGGATTGCTCTTCGACGCGATGGTGCTTACTCCACGCATATTGCTTGGGTCAGCAATTGACTGGGTATGGCGTCCCGAAGCCATCATCCCTGACGACTATCTGTTCACACGTAAAGCGAGCGCTCTACTCGTACTCCTCGCCCCAATCGCAGTGGCAACCTGCTTAGTCTGGCATCCTTTCTACACCGATTACGTTGCTCGCGCGCGAGCCGAGTACGAAACCAAGCATTATTTCAACCTCACCGTAGATGAACTCAACTGGTGGTATGAATTCGATGACGAGATTCGCCGTGCGTTGAACGCCCAGACGTTCGACGAGGCGTTGGCCAGTGTGGAAGGCTTGCGTGAGGTCGTCGCTTACTTGCCGTACAGAGATGAGAAGCATCGACGTAAGGCCAACGAGCAGCTCGATTGGGCGGAGAGTCATCTTAATACCTCTCTCGGAACCAGGCGAACGCACCCTGACCTATGGCAGCCTCAATTCAGAAATATTTTAGCTGGCGTTACCAGGTATCACCCCCAGCGGGCAGAGATTCCCGAGCCACATATCGACCCCATGCCGTTCGACGAAAGTCTCAAATACGCCACGCCTTCTGAAACGCTTCTCCCCCCGCCCGAAGCTGCTAACCACCTTGCGGCCAACACAAACCCGGTCACACCCTCTGAAGTAAGCGAAAGCCCCTTCCAAACAGAATCACCTGGACAAGCAAACCGCACCCGGCCGCCACGTGAGTCCACGCTTACGCCAGAGAACGAACCGCCAGAGTCCACCCCCACGCGGCCGCCTCAAAAGCCATCCGAGTCAGCTCCCAAGTCCGCACCTGAGCCATCCCAATCAAACGCAAATCCAGTAGAGCGAACGACCTCGCCTGTCGCCACTGCTGACGACCTGGCGGCTGACGTGCCACCCAATCCATTTCAGAAAGGAACCACATGGACAGGAATGAGTCTCCAAATTTCTGACGGCGGCATCAACCCACAAGTAAACGACGGTGCAAAGATTGAAATCGAACTCTCCATCAAGCAACACGACGCAGACCAGTTTGAAGGCATTGTTCGCTGCCCTTGGGCCACAACTGCCCAAGGCAGGCGTGTCCGTTGGGGTGCAACCGCCTCAGCACGAGGCACGTACCAAGACGGAGAAGTCACCATTGAAACGAAGCCCCTCCACGTGCCCGCCGGCACCGTGCTCTTGCCCGGCACCTGGACCGGCACGGTTTCGGAAGATGTTTTCTCCGGAGAATTTCGGGGCAACAACAATGGCCTCAGCGAGATTACGCTGAAAAAGCGTGGTGCGACGAATAGACGCCAGTAAGTGAAAAGGCGGCCGCGATGCGGCCGCCGTGCGGGCAAATCTTTCAGAATCACAGCATCGCAAACTCCTCCACGTAGCCAATCACAATCACTGGTCGCTCATCCTGCAGCGACCGCTGCACGCGCAGCGGCTTGACGCACTCGCTCCCCCAATCGTCTTCGGTCGGCAGACAGCACTGAAAGTTCGCCGTCTCCATGCCGACTTGGCGAGCTTTGTGCAACGCATACGATGCCAGCCACAACACGTCATTGCCGCGGCCGACAACCGTCTGCCAGACCTTCGCCATCGGTGACACGCAGACGATGGTCTTCCACAGCCGGGCCGTAACAGCAATTTGCACCCGGTAACGGCTTTCGCCAAATCCCATCTCGTGACGGACCCAGCTCGTGACATTCACGAGCGTCCCGTTCGAGAGAGCTTCTTCAAATGTGTACTCGGCCGAGTAGTCGCCAAAGCTCACCTGGGATAAGTCGATGGCTGAATTGTCGTATTTCTTCATGGTCATGCGGTTTCTCCTTGGTTAAGCCCCGCTGCCGCTTCAACAACAGCGGGGGATTTTGTCGTCAACCGGCAGGCCGTCAGGCCCGGTGCGACAAAAGCCGCCCGTTTCTGGGAAGCAGTGCCGGGCGAACTGCAAAGAGACCCCATGAAGAATCCGCCGACTGCCGATACGACACGTCGAGCGGCTCAAGGTGCATAACCCGCAGAACGCCCGCGGGAGGACACTTATGATTCGCCGATTTAATCGAGACGCCAGGCTGGAACGAGAGCGAAGACGAGCGGTTACGGCAGGCGAACTCAGAGACGTGACCCACGAAGCCCGACAGCACGGATTTGCCGAGACGGTCTATATCAGCAATCGGCTTTGGAACAGCCTGATTTGCCCCTACCCGTTCGCTGAACGTAATGACTGCCTATCGCTGTCAAAGTTACTTTGCTCGTTGAAGCAACGCCTTGGCGGGCAGCCAGTCAACGCGGGCATGTTCCTTGTGCTCACGCCGGACCTGCCCGATTGGTTTCATTCTCCGTGTTACCTTCGATTTCAAATCAACTCCGCCAAGGGATGCCCAAAGTCAATTGTTGTCCGCCCCCTTTCCGAGCAATTCCAGCGCTGCCCGGAACACCGCGAACACTCGTTCCCGGCGACCTTACTCGTTCGGCTAGCAGAAATGCTGCGAAATCTTTCATTTGTCTGTCGTGCGTCCGAGCAGGCCATCGTCGCTTCCATGCAGGCCACGGCGGCGAGGCTTACAGAAAAGAATCCATTTCAACAGGATATTGTCCACTACGTCGCCAGCGTTCCGATTGAGACGGCTCGCCGCTTTCCGCTGGAACAATACCGGGCTGCCCTACTATTGAAGCTCGATGAGCTAATTGCGGTTCTCCGGTCTTGTGCCGACGCGACGACCATTCCACGCGTCGAGACACTGAGAGCCCAGCATCAAGCGATGGTTTCACCGCTGGCTGACTTTGCTTCAATCGTCGAGGACTTGCTCTGCTTGGCCGCTCGTGTTTACATCCCCAACGCTCCCTCACATCTTCAGCCCTTTCCGCCGCTGCTTCGACTTTTCGTCGAAGCCAATGCCCGCCTGGAGAAGCGAGAGACTACGGTCGCCACTCAAACGGTTTCCATCATGCAACAGCAGAAGCGACGCTTGGCGGAACTACTCCCGCCGGGTGAGTTGCCGTGGCTAGAGAGCATCGACCGTGGTTGTGAAAATCTGTTTGAAGGTTCACCCAGCCGCACGATTGGAGTCTCGCTGCTTCATGACCCGGATTTCTTTTGGCACTAATCGCAAGCCCATTACTTCAGCGGTGACGAGGGACTCCAGCAGCCGGTCCAACAGAAGCAGAGGGGAGCGGCCGGAGGACTCGCCGCCCGGCCGCCGCCGTCCCCAGCAGTTCGTGAGGGACGACGGCGACCGGACGGCGGAAGCAGGGCCAATCATGGGAAGCGTCCGCTTCGCACGATTCGGATTGCAATGCAGTTGATGGGCGGGCGGGCAAGGCCCGTGCCGGCGGAGCCGTCACGCGCCTTGCTTCGCCCACCGGCGTCCCGGCCAGGACAATGGCTTGTTGCCTTGGGCTTTCGCCTTGTGCGATGCTGTGGGCGTGTCCAATGAGGAACAACTCAAGAAGAGAATCGTTCAGCGATTCGCCGCGGCGGACTTTATCCTGTCCGAGTTAGAGAAAGAGCGCTATCCGAACCTACGCAGGTTCCTCAAGAACGCTCGCGTCAATCTCCGTCAAATTGCAGACCGAGAACCGTTTGAAGGACGCGGCGAACAACCCGACATCGAAAAGCTCGTGGCTGCCTCGCGGCTTTCGGGCACCGTTCACGTATCCCTGGAACCGGTGCCCCGCATTTCACTCTTCTACGACAAGGACCTCTCCGAGGCTGAGGCGTCGCTCTTTGCACGCTCGCTGCAAAAAGCCACAGCCATCGCCTTTGCAGCATTGGGCCTCGACATGTCAGGACTGGTAAGTGTCGAAGAAAGCCTGCTTATCGAGAATAAGACTGACGAGAAGAAATGACCGCCACACCGATAACGAGGCTGGAGCTTCGCAGTGTGCCGATACCACGCAGCCCCCTCATTGAACGATTGGAACGGGAACTCGGGCGCCCGCTCCTTGAAGAGACTCGCTACTACCTCGCCGGGCGGCCAGTACATTGCGGCGATGTCTTGGACCTCTACATTGAGGGGCACTGGAGAAGCGGACGCTATGAATGGACGGGCAAAACTGATGAACTGCCGACGTTCCATCACGAAGGAGGTACGCTTCGAATCGACGAGCAATACTTGGCTCGCTGGCCGGATTAGAAAATGGAAGCCCGGCGGCCATGTCGGAGCCGCCGAGCTTCACCGTGAGCAACGAAAGAACAAAAACCTGTTGCTGCCGTTTACGCCGCTTGCTTCAATTCGGCGGGAGCGAGTTCATCGCCGATGGCCCGCGAGGTTCCCAGCACCTTCTGCACGTCCCGCTCAATGAGCTTCCAATTGTAGGGTGAAATATTCTCCCCGGTACTTGCGACTGAAAAGACGCCAAGCAGGTAAGCGAGCCCCTTCTCCAAATCCTCGGCGAGCTTTGCCACTCGCGGCAAGCGTCTGGCCTGGCCGCCAAACTTCTCGTCAACGTCGCGAATGCGGCTGATGTCTTCGACCGTCATCTCCAAGAGGCCCGTGTATTCCGCAAGCAGCGATACGGCCCGCTCGCGGTCGACTTTTAGCTCCACATCGAGCTGGTCCAGCATATCAGCGAGTCTCGCAGCCAGGCCGGCCAGCCGGTCACGTTGTTCGCTGGCCCGCATCGCCGCGGCTCGCTTGGGAGTTTCATTGTCGAACAGGTCTACATCGTCGCGTTGTGTCCGCTTTCCCGAGACAAGTGTAAGTTGCGTCATAAGGTTCCTCCATTACAGCTAGACGGTTATCTCAATTCACGCGACCTGCCCGCTACGCGGCCAGCCGCAGTGACACTTCTTTGCCGAATCCGTCGCGCTTGTCGGCAAATGGCTTTACCACTTGCCGCTTGACGCGAATGCTTGCTCTCGGTACGAGCGGAAGACCGGCCGTTCTGCGGACGCGATTTACTGCCCGTAGAATGGCGAACATCTGCCGCGTCACCCCGCCATACGGCTCAAACGGTGCCCGGCGAAACTCTCGCTCCAACGAGTTCTTTGATTCCGTCACCGCCAAATGGAGAAAATACGCCTTAAGCTCCCGGTACGCCGATGGACTGATGCGGACCGAAACTCCGTCACGCCACGCCACACTGTAGCCGCCGAACGCAATCGGGACTTCCCGCACGTCGAGGTATTGCCGTTCGACCAGCCACGGCTTTGCGTGCGGCTTTTGATGCTCGTGATAGAAGCGATGCTCGCCTGCTGTCGCGAGCAACACCCAAAAGTTACGGTAGCGAAGATATTGAACGTTGGCGAGCCGCCGGCCGGAGCTGCCGGTTCTAAGTTTCCGGCGATACCGCGACCACTTGCTGTGGGCGACATCGAATTTTGTGATGAGTCGCTCGTCGTGCTCCGCCGCGGAGATTCTCTCAGGAACAAGACCATTCACATAGAAAAAGTATCCGCGTGCAATGTAGGCGACCGCCAACTGTTGGACGAATCCTTCGAGCGTTGTCGCTTCCCAGCGATAGCGTCCAGTGGTCGGTATGATGTCTGTCATTCAGCGAGCGTCCCGCGGAAAAGATTTCGCTTATTATGCTTCGCTTTTGGACCGCGTTGCATTGCACAAACAAATCATCGTTCATCATCAATGTGCGTCAGAAATACTCGCAGGCCGCCGCATGTATATTCATTATTGGAAGTAGCCTATGTAGAAGAGGTGGCGGCTTGCGAAGCGAGACGATTTTTGTCGGGCTTCATCGCATGAGAAAAATTCTAATGCCGAGCAATTGGAATTTTTCTCATCAGCCGTTTAAGAGTCGCAGGGCTAAGGCCGGCTGCTGATTGGCTTGAGCCAAGACGGAGGATGCGGCTTGTTGCAGGATGTTGAGGCGGATTAGCCGGGAGCTTTCATCTGCGATGTCGGCGTCGCGGATTCGCGATTCAGCGGCCTTGAAATTCTCGCTTGAGACTTGGAGCACGTTGATGGCCACTGCGGTTCTGCTTTGGAAGGCGCCGATTTCGCCGCGTTGCATGGTGAGCTGCTCGCGTTTGCGTCGAAAGACGGGGAGAGCTTGGCGGGCGTCGGCGAGGGTTTCAAGGGAAAATGGAAGGAGTGGAGCGACGCCGTCTTTAATTTGACCAAGAAGAACACTCGCCGTATTGGAGTTCCGGTCAGCCGTCACAAGGTCCAACACCCCATCACCGTTAAAATCCCCCGTCGAAACGGAGAACGGATTGCTTCCCACCGCAAACGAGGCCCGCGGCCCAAAGCTCCCGTTGCCAAGGCCAAGAAGAACACTCGCCGTATTGGAGTCATAGTCAGCCGTCACCAGGTCCAACACCCCATCCCCATTAAAATCCCCCGTCGAAACGGAGACTGGACTACTTCCCACCGCAAACGAGACCCGCGGCCCAAAACTCCCGTTGCCAAGGCCAAGCAGAACACTCGCCGTACTGGACCCAGAATCAGCCGTCACCAGGTCCAACACCCCATCCCCGTTAAAGTCCCCGGTCG
>CAYTGL010000018.1:0-52119 GCA_964437335.1 uncultured Chromatiales bacterium | reverse complement strand
CCGAATGGGCAGCTCACTCGCCTCCACGAGCGGACCCCCTGCGAGCACCACGGCTTGCTCGACCACGTTCATCAGCTCGCGGACGTTGCCGGGCCACGGATAGTCGAGCATCAGCTGGATGGCCGCCTCGGCGAAGCCCTGCACGTCGGCCTCGTTTTCTTCGGCAAATCTCAGCAAGAAGTGATCGGCCAGCATCGGGATGTCGCTGGGCCGCGCTCGTAGCGGCGGCACGTCGATACGCACGACGTTGAGCCGGTAGTACAGGTCTTCGCGGAACTTGCCGTCCTCGACCAGCACGCGCAGATCGCGGTTGGTGGCGGCTACCACGCGCGCGTCGACCCGGATGGTCTCATTGCCGCCGACGCGCTCGAGCTCGCGTTCCTGCAGAAAGCGCAGCAGTTTCACCTGGACCCCGGGCGGGATCTCGCTGATTTCGTCGAGAAACAGCGTGCCTCCGTCGGCCTGTTCGAAGCGTCCGCGATGCATGTTCTGCGCCCCGGTAAACGCGCCGCGCTCGTGGCCGAACAGATCGGACTCGAGTAGCTCGCGCGGGATCGCGGCGGTGTTGATCGCGATGAACGGTCCTTTCACCCGCGGGCTGTGGCGGTGCAGCGCGCGGGCGACCAGTTCCTTTCCGGTGCCTGATTCCCCGGTCAGCAGCACGGTCATGTTCGAGCGTGCGAGTCGACCGATCGCCCGGAAGACCTCCTGCATCGCCGGCGCTTCGCCGACGATCTCGGGCAACTGGGCCTCGATGCCGCGATTTTTCGGCGCCGAGCGCTGGTGTTGCCGGATCGCGCGGTTGACCAGATCGATCGCCTCGTCGACGTCGAAGGGTTTGGGTAGATACTCGAAGGCGCCGCCTTCGTACGCGGCGAGCGCGCTGTCGAGATCGGAATGCGCGGTCATGATGATTACCGGCAGATCCGGGTAGTTCGAACGGATGCGCTCCATCAGCGCGAGTCCGTCCATGCCCGGCATCCGGATGTCGGCGACGATCGCATCGGGATGCTCGTTGGCGAGGCGGTCCATGACGCCGGAGGCGTTCTTGAAACTGGTGACTTCCATGTTGGCCTTGGTCAACGCCTTCTCCAGCACCCAGCGGATGGAGCGGTCGTCATCAATGACCCAGACCTGGTCTCCGTTACTCTTCATGATGGTCCTCGATTGGCAGAATGATGTTAAATACGGTCTCCCCCGGCCGGCTGTCGAACTCGATCAGGCCACCCTGCTGGTTGACGATCGACTGCGCGATCGACAGCCCCAGCCCGGTACCTTCCGGTCGTCCGCTGATCATCGGGTAGAAGATGTTTTCCCGTATCCCGGGCGGGATGCCTGGCCCGTTGTCGATGATGTTGATCTTTACGACAAGCCTGTGCAGGCGGTGCCCGATCGTGAAATACCGCTGGGTACGTGTCTGCAGCAGGATACGGCCTTCACTGCCGACCGCCTGTAGTGCATTACGCGTGATGTTCAGCACAGCCTGTATCATCTGGTCGGCGTCGATGATCAGTTCCGGGATGCTGGGATCATAATCGCGAACAATTGTCACTCCGGGGCTCGCTTCGGCCTGGATCAGTGTGCGCACCCGCTCGACGACTTCGTGGATATTGACCCGGCGCCTGACCGGGGGGACGTTCGGACCCAGCATGCGGCTCAGCAGGGACTGCAGCCGATCCGCCTCGCCGATGATGACGCCGGTATATTCACGCAGGTCTTCGTCAACGAGCTCCCGTTCGAGCAACTGGGCGGCGCCGCGCAGACCGCCCAGCGGGTTGTTGATTTCGTGCGCCATGCCGCGCATCAGCAGCCGGGTGTTCTGGTTCTGGGCGATCAGGTTTTCCTCGCGTGCGATCCGCATGTGACGGTCGACGCGGACCAGCTCGAGCAGCAGTACCCGGTCTTCGCGCGATTCATGTAGCGGCGTGACCGTGATATCGACGGTGATCGAGCGCTGGTTAGGCAGATGCAGTTCGACTTCGCGTTCGGTATACGGGTGACCGCTGGCGATCGAGCGTGTCAGGGACTCCACGAGACCGGTCTCGCCAGGCAGCATTTCACGGAGCGGGTGCCCGAGCACGTGGCGCGCACTGACCTCGAACAGGATCTCCCCGGCCGGATTGAGATAGCGGAAGCGCATCGCGCTGTCGAGCACCACGACTGCGGTGTTCAGGTTTTCCAGCAGTCTGGCCCGCCCTGATTCTGTCATCATCTCTGATCGCACATCACCGGGATTGCAAGAAGCAAACCAATTGCGCGCTGATTGCGAATGACCGATCCCTCACTGACGGCAGGCGGTCGCCACATATATAACTGACTGAATTAATTTAGAATTCAGACGATATTTTTGCAGGGCCGGTCTGATATCACCTGCGAAACTGGTGCAAATACTCCACGGGGTGCCCGGGGATGAACAATCATTATGCACTATATTGGTGCGCGCTCAAGTGGGGCGCACAAAGATGGCGAAGCGACGACCGATGTTCCTATGGCTGGGGGCGGGTCGGAGAGAGGATGGAATGCTGCCGCAGATGAAAGGTGACCGGTCCCGCTGCAATCAGGGCGCTGCCTTCCGCGTCCTCGACGATGGCCTCGAGACTGTGCGTGCCGCGAAAGACGTTACTGATCGTGAAGCGGCCGCCGCGTGAGGCATCGGCGACGACTACACCGTCAATCAGGATCACCAGACGGTGGCCGGCCTGCAGCGCGGGTTCGATGTCGACACCGACTTCGATGGTCTCTTCATGGTCCCAGATGACCTCGTCATCGCCCGGCATTGTGATCGCGAGTCGTTGGTAGCGGAGCGTCTCGGGTTGAGGCTCCTGCGTCGAGGGGGCAGGCGGCGGGGGCTGAAAGGAAGGTATGACCTGCGGCTCGCGGGGCTCGACGCGCGTCGCGTCGGGATGGGGCTGATCCGAAAAGATGACCGTGCCATCCGGCAATTCGCGCTTGAATATCTCGGTGCCCGCGGCGCCGGCGACGACGGGGCCGGTGCACAGGAGCAGGCCGATCAGGCCGGCAAGGATGTTGCGGCATCTGCAAGTCATGTCTGACTATTTAACGGGGTTTGAGCCCGATGTCAAAAAAATCCCCCCGCAGCCATGCGACTGCGGGGGGATCAGGTCGGGCATGACGGATTACCGGGATTACATGCTGTAATACATGTCGAATTCTATTGGATGGGTCGTCATGCGCAGGCGCGTGACTTCGCCCATCTTCAGCTCGATGTAACCGTCGATCGAGTCGTCGGAGAAAACCCCGCCGGCCTTCAGGAAGTCGCGGTCCTTGTCGAGCGCATCCAGCGCCATATCGAGCGCGTGGCAGACGGTCGGGATGTCCTTGAGTTCTTCCGGCGGCAGATCGTAGAGATTCTTGTCCATCGCATCGCCCGGATGGAGCTTGTTCTTGATGCCGTCGAGCCCCGCCATCATCATCGCCGCGAACGACAGGTACGGATTGCCGCTCGAATCCGGGAAGCGGACTTCGATACGGCGCGCATTCGGATTTGCGACAAACGGGATACGGATCGACGCAGAGCGATTACGGGCGGAATAGGCCAGCATGACCGGTGCCTCGAAGCCCGGCACCAGGCGCTTGTAGCTGTTGGTGCTGGCGTTGGTGATCGCGTTCAGCGCGCGGGCGTGTTTAAGGATGCCGCCGATGTAATACAGCGCGATATCCGAAAGCCCGCCGTACTTGTTGCCGGTAAAGAGATTCTTGCCGCCCTTCGCGAGTGACTGATGCACATGCATGCCGTTGCCGTTGTCGCCGACCAGCGGCTTCGGCATGAAGGTCACGGTCTTGCCATAGGCGTGGGCAACGTTCCACACGACGTATTTCAGAATCTGGTTATGATCGGCACGCGCGACCAGGGTATTGAAGCGCGTGCCGATCTCGCATTGTCCCGCGGTCGCGACCTCATGATGGTGGACTTCGACCGGTACGCCCATCTCCTCCAGCGCGAGACACATCGCGGAGCGGATGTCGTGCAGCGAATCGACCGGAGGAACCGGGAAATAGCCGCCCTTGACCGTCGGACGATGGCCGATGTTGCCTTCCTCGAAGACGCGCTCGGAGTTCCATGACGCCTCATCGGAATCGATCTTGTAGAATGCGCCGCTCATCTCGGCGCCCCAGCGGACGTCATCGAAGATGAAGAATTCAGGCTCGGGACCGAAGTAGGCCGCGTCTGCGATCTTCGTCGATTTCAGATAAGCCTCGGCGCGCTTCGCGATGGTACGGGGGCAGCGTTCATAGCCCTGCATCGTGTTAGGCTCGAGGATGTCGCAGGTGATGTTCAGGGTCGTTTCATCGGTGAACGGATCCAGCACCGCGGTCGCCGGATCCGGCATCAGCACCATGTCCGATTCCTGTATGCCCTTCCATCCGGCGATGCTCGATCCGTCGAACATCTTGCCATCCTTGAAGAAAGCGGGGTCGATCTGCGAACTCGGCATCGACAAATGTTGTTCCTTGCCGCGGGTATCGGTAAAGCGCAGGTCTACGAACTTGACTTCATGTTCTTTGAGCATCTTTATGACTTTTTGGGACATTGGATTCCTCCGGAGAAATGTGCGATCTGAATGGGTTGAGTAGACTGATATGCAGTTAGCAGAAACCGTGCCATGGATTAATATTTTTATACATCAGTTAGTTATCATTATTATCGTTATGTGTTGGCGGGGTCATCGCCCTCGAATGGGGCACGACAGCACTATTATAGTGCTATCCACGTCATCGCTTGCACACTTCGAGCACAATGCGGATTTCCTCTGGATCCTGTTCGGACCGGAGCACCTTGTGGCCGTGGATCCGGCACCACGCGGGGATGTCGCTCAGCGCGCCGGGATCCGTACACAGCACCTCGAGCTGGTCGCCGGTTTCGAGGGCGCCGACGCGGTTCTGGGTGCGAATGACCGGGATCGGGCAGAGCTGGTTGCGGACATCGAGGATGTGATGGCCCATTAAATGTACCACTCCCTGGGAATGTCCTTCTGCGCCAGCGGCGGAACCTCGATCGTGCGGGCTGGATGATGCCGGTTCGTGATCTCGATTCGGACCGAGACAGCGTCGCGACCCTTGCCGAAACGCGCGACCAGCTGCGCCGCGAGGCGCAAATCCTCATCACTCGCTTCACCGTCGAGGAGGGCCACCGGGCCGATGTGGCTGAGCGACCGGAACGTCGTATAGCGATGCTGGTAGCCGGACAGGAAGCGGTTCTCGCCGTCCTCGCGCGCGATGATCAGTTTGAAATGGGGTCGCGGGCGCAGATGGCGGCCGACCTTCAGCAGCATGATGTCGTCGAATTCATAGTCCTTGCTGCCGCGTGTTTGCCAGAGATCGTTGAGCTTGGCGGTGTAGTGTTCATTGGTCAGGAAGCAGCATCCGCCCGCCGGCTGGGCGAAATCCTCGAAGCCGTACGCTCGCGCCAGAGCGATCTGCGGTTTGCGATTGCGGCCATTGAAGTCGAAGAGTTTGTCGCGGTCGACCCAGCCTTCGCGTTCCGGCAGCGTCGGCGGCAACAGCTTCGCGGATAGCGGCCGCAGCAGGCGTTCCCTGGCGCCGGATTCGCGCGCGACGATCGGAAAGGTATCGCGCCGCTGAGACATCGGCCGCTGGCCGAGAACCTCTCCGGTGATGATGAAATCGAAGCCATGTGCTTCCATCCACTGCCTCGCCTTGCCGACCATGAATCCCTTGCAATCGAGGCAGGGATTCAGATTCGCGCCGTACCCGTGTTTGGGATTGATAACGACGTCCTTGTATTCGTCGATGACGTCAATGATGTGCAGCTTGATGCCGATCTGCTCAGCGACCCAGAGGGCATTGTTGCGCTTGGGTCGTGCGCGTTCCCGGTCCTTGCGCCGGATCGCGTGGGTATGGCCTTCGACACAGAAGCCGGTGAAGAAATTGATCCCTTCGACGGTGACGCCGTGATCCTGTATCGCCCGCGCGGCGAGCATCGAATCCAGTCCGCCGGAGATCAGGGCTACGGCCTTGCGTTGTTCCGCCATCACTGGTGCCGTCCCATTGTCCGTCCGGGGGCTTGCCCGGAAAAATGACGATCATAGCAAAACGCGGGGAGGGACAGAAATCCGGTCGCTCGGGTAAGGCGGCGGTATGCAAGGAATGCGGGACGGTTTACATCAGTTGCGTTGAATCGCCGGGATCGTGGCGTATCGGAAAGGCCCCGGTACAGGCACGGATATAGCGCAGTGCGCGCGGGCTACCGGTATCACACCACAGATCAAAGGCATGCAATGGCGTCAGACCGGCTTCGTGATCGCGGAGTTCACGCATTGTATGCAGCAGGTCGAGCAGGGTCGTGAATGCGAAGGACAGATCGGCGAACTGCGCCTTGCGTTCGTCCTGCAGCAGTTCGTTGAGTTGCCGGTAGGCGGTCTGGCCCAGGCTGACGAACTGGCTGAGCCGGACACCACGTTCTGCGGCGAGCTCTGGAAACAACCCGGCGAACAGCAGGCACTGGTCGCCGATGTCACGCAGGTGATCGGCACGCGGCTTCAGCGGGGGCAGGCCGATCAACTGGTCGAGCGCCAGGAGTCCTTTGCACAGATCGGCGCGCGTTGACACGCGGATCAGCAGATTGATCAGATAGGTTTCGAGTCTCTCCCCGAGCACGCAACCGGTCAAGGCCTCGGCCTCGCCGACAAGCGCGCGCCATTGCGCATCCGATCCGGGGTTGGCGGTCATGTTCAGCATCACAGGCTATACATCGGCCGTGTCCCGGAGCTCGTTAGCGCCGGGATCGGGGAAATGTGCGCGCGATCGCGCCAGTAGCGGACTATCTGCGATGCAGGCTTTCTTCGTCGCGAGCCAGTTGATAAGATCCTGATCTTCCCATGCAATTCCGGGCAGCCGGCGGTCCCGGTCCAGAGAACTCTCAGCAATGACGACAGATCCCGACCTTACCACCTTCCAGGGCCTGATCCTGGCCCTGCAACAGTACTGGATCGCGCAGGGGTGTGTGATGCTGCAGCCATTCGACATGGAGGTGGGTGCGGGCACATTTCATCCGGCAACGTTTCTGCGTGCGATCGGACCCGAGCCCTGGGCCGCGGTCTATGTCCAGCCCTCGCGCCGTCCTGCGGACGGCCGTTATGGCGAGAATCCGAACCGGCTGCAACACTATTATCAGCTCCAGGTCGTCATCAAGCCATCACCGCAGGATTTTCAACAGTGTTATCTCGGCTCGCTCTACCACCTCGGGTTCGACCCGCTGATTCATGATATCCGTTTCGTCGAGGACAACTGGGAGTCACCGACGCTCGGCGCCTGGGGGCTTGGCTGGGAGGTATGGCTGAATGGAATGGAGATCACTCAGTTCACGTATTTCCAGCAGGTCGGTGGACTTGATTGCCGCCCGGTCACCGGCGAGATCACCTATGGCCTCGAACGTATCGCAATGTACCTGCAAGGTGTAGAGAGCGTCTATGACCTGGTATGGAGCCGGGGTGGTCCGGCAGGGACGGTGACCTACGGCGATGTCTTTCACCAGAACGAAGTGGAAATGTCCGCCTACAATTTCGAGCGCGCCGATATTGCCACCCTGTTTTCATCATTCGATGCCTGCGAGTCGGAGAGCGGCAAGTTGATCGTAGCCGGGCTGCCGCTTGCGGCATACGAGATGATGCTCAAATCGTCTCACCTGTTCAATCTGCTGGATGCCCGCAGGGCGATCAGCGTCACCGAACGCGCCCGTTATATCGGGCGGGTCAGGGCGCTTTCCGAGGCGGTCGCGAAGGCGTATTTCGAACGGCGCGAGGCGCTCGGGTTCCCGCTGTGTTCAGTCAAGGGGCAGGCTTCATGACCGGGCGGCATGATTTTCTGTTCGAGATCGGTACGGAGGAACTCCCGCCAAAGGCGTTGCTGACACTCAGCGAGGCGCTTGGCGAGGCGATCAGGAACGCTTTGCACAAGGCGGATCTCGGCTTCGACGACCTTCGTACCTTCGCGACGGCGAGACGACTTGCTGTGATCGTCGAGCGGCTTGCCGAAGTGCAGCCCGACACCGTCGAGGAACGCCGCGGTCCGGCGCTGGCCGCGGCTTTCGATGAGAACGGCATGCCAACTCAGGCCGCCCTCGGCTTCGCGCGTTCCTGCGGCGTCGAAGTCGAGGCATTGGAGCGGCTCGAGACAGGCAAGGGCGCCTGGCTGGTCGCGCGCAAGGAACATCGCGGCCGGGATGTGCGCGAATTGCTGCCGGGGATCGTCACGGAGGCCCTGGCCACTCTGCCGATACCGCGCCGCATGCGCTGGGGCGCACTCGACGTGACCTTCGTGCGGCCGGTGCACTGGCTGGTCATGCTTTATGGTGAAGAAATAATTCCGCTGACACTGTTCGGACTCGCGGCGGGACGAGAATGTCGGGGGCATCGCTTCCTTTGTTCAAAGCCGCTGTATCTCGCGCAGCCTGCCGCGTATCTGCCGCTGCTTGAGACCGAAGGTCATGTCATTGCGGATTTCGCGCAGCGCCGTGAGGCCATCCGGGCCCAGGTTGCCGAGGCTGCCGCCGCAGTCGGAGCGCGGGCCGATATCGATGGGGCCCTGCTCGACGAAGTAACCGCCATCGTCGAATGGCCAAGGGCAATTACCGGCCGTTTCGATGAAAGTTTTCTCGAGCTCCCCGATGAAGTGCTGATCTCGGTGATGAAGCAGCATCAGAAATATTTCCACCTGAGGGATGCGCAAGGACGCCTGCTCCCGTACTTCATCACGATCAGCAATATCGAGAGCCAAAACCCTGATGTCGTTCGCGCCGGGAATGAACGCGTGATACGTCCGCGTCTCAGTGACGCGATGTTCTTCTGGACCCAGGATCGCCGGCGTCGGCTCGACTCTCGTGTCGATGAACTCGGACAGGTAGTGTTCCAGCGCGGGCTCGGCACCCTGTATCAGAAGAGCGAGCGTGTCGCGCGGCTCTCAGTGGTCATCGCCGGGGAATCCGGCGGTGATACCTACCAGGCGGAGCGGACGGCCTGGCTGTGCAAGTGTGATTTGATGACCGACATGGTCGGTGAATTTCCGGAGTTGCAGGGCATCATGGGGCGTTACTATGCCGCGCACGACGGCGAGCCGGCCGAGGTCGCCGCCGCCATCGCCGAGCATTACCATCCACGCTCCGCCGGTGATGCGCTGCCGGCATCAGATACAGGCGCGGCAGTCGCAATCGCCGACAGGATGGACACCCTTGCCGGTATCTTCGGCCTTGACAGGGCGCCGTCCGGAGACAAAGATCCCTTCGCGTTGAGACGCGCCGCACTCGGCGTATTGCGTATCATGATCGAAAGCGGCGCAAAGCTCGACTTGCTGCCGTTGATTGATGCCGCCTTCGAGGGCTACCGGCATCAGGACATCGCGATCGCGCATGGCAAAGCGACTCGCGATAAGCTGCATGTATTCATGATGGAGCGTCTGCGGGCCTATTATCTGGAGGCCGGTATCGGCGGCGACATCTTCGATGCGGTGCTGTCGCGGCGGGTCAACCGTCCGGCCGACTTCGATGCAAGGATACGCGCAGTCCGGATGTTCCGTGATCTGCCCGAATCGGAAAGCCTTGCAGCGGCCAACAAGCGCATCGCGAATATTCTCAGGAAGTCGGGCGCACGGGTGTCGGGTCAGGTCAGTAATGAATTGTTGCGCGATGCTGCGGAAAGAACACTTGCCTCCGCACTCGAGGAACGAATCCGGGAGGTGACGCCGCTGTTCGAGTCCGGAGATTATGCCGAGGCACTGAAGCGACTGGCGGAATTGCGGGCGCCGGTCGATGCGTTTTTCGACGAGGTACTGGTCATGTGCGACGATGTCGCGCTGCGTGACAACAGGCTCGCTCTGCTGGAACGACTGCATCAGCAGTTCATGCAGGTAGCCGACCTGTCGTGCCTGTTCAATCAGGGGGAAGGGCAAGGAGGATGATGCGCCCGGTCGTAATATGCCGTGACGGCGTCATTAACCGGATTCCGAAGGGGGGCGCGCGATCCCCTGACGACTGGCATGCCTTGCCCGGCAGCCTCCGCGCGATCGCACGGCTGACGTTTTCCCATTTCAATATCATCGTTGTGAGCAATCAGCCGGATATCGGCGAGGGCGAGCTTGATTGCGGGACGCTCGTTCGGATAAATGCCAAGATGAAGTCCGAGGCCGCGCGGGAGGGCGGCAGGATCGATGCGATCCTGCATTGTCCTCACCGCATCGATGAGGAATGCCCTTGCCGCATGCCGAGGCCTGGCTTGCTGCTCGATCTTGGTAAACGCCTGGATTCCGATCTGCGCAATAAGCCATTCATCAGTCATTCAGCGGATCACGCCCGGATGGCGTCGGCGCTGGGGATGCGGGCGATGCTGGTGGATCCTGATTGTGTGCGCGGGCAGAATGCTCCGCCGCACGAAATGATTCCGGTCTTTCCCGATCTGGGTAGCGTCGCCGACGCGGTAATCAGTCGATCAGCGGCGCCATGAGTTGATATTGATGCTGGTGCTGCGCTCGCTGCTATTCACGCTAGGTTTGTGGATCTCCACGGTGGCTTACGCGCCATTCGCGTTGATGACGTTTCCGTTTTCACTGCCCGCACGTTATCGCTTCATCACGACCTGGGCGCGGTTCAATATGTGGTGGCTCAGGATGACCTGCGGGCTCGGTTACCGGGTCGAGGGGCGCGAGCATATCCCTGACGGCGCTGCTATCGTGTTCTGCAAGCACCAGTCGACATGGGAGACCTTTGCGTTACCCGAGATCCTGCCGTACCAGGTCTGGTTGATGAAACGTGAATTGCTGAAGATTCCGCTCTTCGGTTGGGGTATCGCCATGCTCGATCCGATCGCGATTGACCGGCGTGGTGGTCGCAAGGCGATTGAGCAGTTGGTCGAGCAGGGCACCCGCCACCTTGGCAATGGCCGCTGGATCATGGTGTTTCCAGAGGGGACGCGGGTCGCGCCGGGAGAGACCGGACGCTACGGCATCGGCGGCGCGGTGCTCGCGGAGACGACCGGGTATCCGGTGGTGCCGGTTGCGCACAACGCGGGCGAGTTCTGGCCTCGCAGCGGCTTTGTCAAACGACCGGGAGTGATCACCGTCGTCATCGGGCCGGTCATCGACTCGCGCGGCAAGAGCGCCGAGCAGATCCGGGACGAGGCGAGGACATGGATCGAAGCGAAATCGCGCGAAATAAGCGGCATCGATGATGCCCACCGGAATTCGCATGATTCATGTCCTGATTGACAGGAGCGGTGCGCAGACGCACCGCATCCTACGGGCGTTGATCAACGGTTAACCTTCTCAGCGCCTGGTTGGCGAGGCGGGCGAAATCCTCGAGGCTCAGTTGTTCCGCGCGCAGTCCGGGATCGACCCGGGCCGCGCTGAGCGCCTCGCTGTCGAGCAGCGTTGAGAGCGCGTTGCGCAGGGTCTTGCGCCGGTACATGAACGCCATTTTGACCACGTCCTCAAACAGCTTCAGATCCGCGATCTCGACCGGCGCTTGGGCATGCGGGATCAGGCGCACGAAGGCCGATTCAACCTTGGGTGGCGGACTGAATGCGCCGGGTCCGATCGTAAATAACCGGTGAACGTCACAGTGGTACTGGAGCATCACGCTGAGCCGGCCATAATCCTTGCCGCCGGGCGCCGCGGCCATGCGGTCGACGACCTCTTTCTGCAGCATGAAGTGCATATCCTCGATACAGCGCCGCTGCTCGAGGAGGCGGAAGATCAGCGGCGTCGAGATGTTATAGGGAAGGTTGCCGACAATACGCAGTTTCGCGTTACGCGCGATGGCGCAGATATCGAATTCGAGCGCATCGGCCTGGTGTACATGCAGGCGCCCTTCGCTGAGGGCGGCGATTGCCTCCAGGCCCGGGATCAGGTCGCGGTCAAGTTCGACGAGTTCGAGGTCGGCGCCGCTGTCGAGTAGCGGCACGGTCAGGACGCCCTTGCCTGGACCGATCTCGAGCAGATGCTGTCCGGGTTGTGGCGCGATCGCCCGGAGGATTCGGGCGATCGCGTCGGGGGAGTGAAGGAAGTGCTGTCCGAAGCGTTTACGCGGGCGGTGCATGAGACCTCAGTCTGCCCGTGACCGCGCGGTGCTCTGTCCGGCCATGTCGATTGCGGTCTCGATCGCGAGCTCAAGGCTGCCGCTGCGGGCGCGGCCGCTGCCGGCGAGCTCAAGCGCAGTGCCGTGATCGACCGAGGTACGGATAATCGGCAAGCCAAGCGTTACGTTGATAGCATTGCCGAAACCCATGTGTTTCAGCACCGGCAGGCCCTGGTCGTGATACATTGCGACGACCGCGTCGGTTTCGGCGAGCGATTCGGGAATGAATGCGGTATCGGCTGGACGTGGTCCACTGATCGACAGGCCTTCGCGGCGCAGCTTATCGACAGTCGGAGTGATGATCCTGATCTCTTCAGTACCGAGTTCACCGTCTTCGCCCGCGTGCGGATTCAGCCCGCAGACCAGCAGCCGCGGTGCATCAATGCCGAACAATTCGCGCAGGCCGCGATGGGTGGTGCGCAGTGTCGACTCGATGCGTTGCGGCGTAATTTGCGCGAAGACATCCTTCAGCGCCAGGTGGGTAGTTGCGAGTGCGACCCTGAGGCCGGGCGTCGTCAGCATCATTACTACGTCGGCCGTACCCGTCAGCATTGCGAGATACTCGGTGTGTCCCGAGAAGCGGATGCCAGCCTTGTTCATAACGCCCTTGTGTACCGGGCCGGTGACCATCGCGTCGAAGCGGCCGTCGAGGCAGCCGGTAACTGCAGTCTTCAGCGTCTCGAGCACATAGGCGGCGTTAGCGGGATCAGGCTCACCGCAAACGGCCGGGTTCACAGCCCCGACTGGCAGCACCATGATCGATCCCGGCCGCGGATGCGCGTCGCTATGGTATTCGACAATATCCAGCGACAGCCCGAGCCTGCGCATGCGCCGTTCAAGCAGTTCGGGATCGGCGATGACGGTGAAATTCGCCTGGTAAGATTTACGCAGCACCTGCAGACAGAGATCAGGCCCGATTCCCGCCGGTTCGCCCGGGGTGATGGCAATGCTGCGGCGCTCGCCGGTCAACGGTAGCGACCTGGCGGTTGCGGATTACAGGCGATATTCGACATACGCATCTTCGCGCAGGCGTCGCAACCAGTCGGAATATTCCTCCTCGGCCTTGCGGCGGAAGATCGACTCGCGCGCCATTTCACGCGAGAACTCCTCGGTGACGTCACGTTCACGCCGCGCGATGACCTCGATCAGGTGCCAGCCGAACGGCGTTTGCACCGGTTCGCTGATTTCGCCAATCCCGAGTCCGTTCAGCACCCGTTCGAATTCGGGGGCCATCTCGCCGGGGCTTACCCAGCCGAGATCGCCACCGGTCGATGCACTGGCGACGTCGTCGGAATGCGCATGGGCAAGATCCGCAAAACTTGCACCGGCGGTGATCCGTTCTTTCAGCGCCCTAAGCAGTTCCCGCGCCGCCTCATCGTCGAGTGATTCGCCGGTTTCGACCAGGATATGACGGGCGCGGGTTTGGGTCAGTACCCGCGTTTCGCCCGAGCGGTGACCGAGCAGTTTGATGATGTGAAATCCGCTGCCGCTGCGGATGAGTTCGCTGACCTCACCGGTACGCATTTGTGGCGCGATATCGGCGAACAGGGTCGGCAGCTCGCCGGCCTTGCGCCAGCCGAGGTCGCCTCCGGACAGCGCTTGCTGGCCGTCCGACGATGCGATCGCGATCTGGCTGAATTCAGCGCCCTCTTTCAGCCGCGTGAGGACGGCCTGCGCGCGCTCCCGGGTTTCCTCTATCTGTTCCGGACTGGCTGCATCGGGCGCCGCGATCAGGATGTGGCCGAGCTGATACTCGTCAGACCCTTGTCCCTGGCGCCTTTGGGTCGCAAGGAAGTTGTCGACTTCCTGGTCGGTCACGGTAATCCGGTTGTCGACATGCTGCTGGCGCAGCCGGAGCAGGATCATTTCCTTGCGGATGTTCTCCCTGAATTTCGCGAATTCGAAACCTTCCTCCTGCAGCACACTGCGGAATTCACTGAGGGTGAGATTGTTCTGGGTCGCGATCCCGCTGATCGCCTTGTTCAGGGTGTCGTCATCGACGAGGATGCCGACTTGTCCGGCAAGCTGGAGCTGTATCTGTTCCAGAATCATGCGCTCCAGTACCTGTCGCTCCAGGATTCGGTCGGGTGGCGCCGTGATGCGCTGCTGCCGCAGTTGCGCCCGTACGGTGCGAATCTGTTCCGTCAGTTCGGTGAGGGAGATGATGTCATTGTCGACGATCGCGACGATCCGTTCGATTTCGACCGGCGCCGCCCGGGCCGGCGCGGGTTGTCCAGTCACGCACGGTGCGATCAGCATCAGGAGGACCGGCCACAGGCCGGCGGGTTTAATCGAGAGATTCATCTGTTCAGGTGGGCTTGGGTCTGGGTTCAGAAGCGATAGCCAAGAATACCATGTTCGAGCAGGCCTTCGAGGCTGGAACCAATGCTGGCGAGGCCCTTGAGGTCAAATTGCACATACAGGCTTTTGTCGGTATTGCCGAAGTCGTCATCGACAAATTTCCGACTGGCCACGCGCAGTCGCCAGCAACAGCTTTGATACTCGAGACCAGCCAAAGTTTCGAGTATCCGTTCGTCACGCAGTGAATAATTGTGGCGGGCGATCACATGCCAGTGGGAGGTGATCGGCCACAGCAGCGAGAGATCGGTCTGTTCCACCGAATCCTCCTGGTAGCGATAGGAGATATTGAAGATGCTCCGGGGCGCGGGTCTGAATTGCAGCCGGATGCCGCCCTTGTCGAACTTGCCGGTATCCTCGCTGCGCCGGGCATCGAACTGGAGCGTGATGCTCCGTGTCAGGTTGGCCACGCCCTCGGCAACCAGATCGGAAACCTTTGCGGTTTCCACCGGATCCCCGGGCCTGAGGGTAACTTCGCGATCCTGGAAATAATAGACCTGTCCGATTCCGAACAGCGCACGCTGGCGTGCATTGATGCCATCGAGAAAGCGCGTCGCCACGGCGACGCTGAGCTGGTTTGCATCGCCGATCCGGTCCAAGCCGTTGAAGCGATTATCGCGGAATAGCTGGGCGTAATTGAAATCCGGGCGACCGCTGTCGAACAGCGGCAAGTCCGACTGGTCTCGATAGGGAACATACAGATAGAACAGCCGCGGTTCCAGCGTTTGCACCATCGCCCGGGAACCCCAGCGGGTATCCCGCTCCAGGAACAGGCCGCTATCGAAGGTAAATACGGGTAAGGTGCGATCGGGGCGGCGTGCATCAATCGGTGGCGGCGGACCATCGAGCCAGTATTCCGTGTAACGCAGTGTCAGGGTCGGCTGGGCAAATGCCGCCATCGAGTAGAACGGTATGGTAAGCCCCGGTTGAAGGTCGAGCCGTTGGCCGGTCACGCGCTCGTCCGGCACTTCATGACGGAAATTGACATAGCTCGTCACGAAGCGGGTATTCAGCCGGTGGCTGTATTCCGGCAGGTGGGTACGCAACAGCAGAATCGGCAGCTGGCGATACGGGCGCTGCTGCTGCGGGATAGTGTCGTCTATGGTCTGGTAAGTTTGCAGCCGCGCGGACGCCATCCAGGCGTCGGCCTGGTAAGTCAGTAATGCGCGCTGCTCCAGATGGGTGGTGCTCGCGATGCTGAGGCTGTTGCCGAGGTCGCGGAAATAGTCGCTGTCCGATGCGCGGCTGAAGTCGAGGTTCAGGTTGAGTCGCTCGATTGGTCGGCCTGAATGAGCATAATGAAGCAGGTAGCGATCCCGGCCGGCGAGGTCGTCATCAGGCAGCCAGGTAGTTTCTATCTGGCCCCGGCTCTTCCGATTGAGATAGCGGAATTCGGTTTCAAGCATTTCCCCCCGCTTGGTAATGAGGCGCGGGGTCAACGTTGCATCGAACCGGGGCGCGAGATTCAGATAATACGGCATGGAGATATCGATACCGTTTTTCGATGATTCGCGCAGCGTCGGGCTCAGCAAACCCGATTTGCGGCGATCGTCGATGGGGAAACTCAGATAGGGCGAATACAGGAATGGCACGCCCTTAAACCACACCGTGACGTTGCGCGCGGCGCCAGTCCCGGTCGCCTGATCCAGTCTGACCGCGCTGGACTTCAGCATCCAGTCTTCCCTGCCCGGATCGCAGGTCGTATAGGTCATCCTCGACAGCAGCGTCTGGTTCCTGTTCTCGAATATGGCGGTGTTGGCGTGACCGCGGGCATGACGCTCGTTCAGCAGAAAGCTGGCATTGTCGATGTGCCCCTGCTCTGCGCCAAGATCCATCTCACCGCTATCTCCGTCGAGGATGAGTCCTTTCCTGAGATACCTGACGCTACCTTCCGCCTGGAGGAGATCGCGTTCCTGGTTGTAGCTGATGTTGTCGGCCTTCAGTACCTGCCCGTCACGAATCACCTCGACGTCTCCCTGCATCGCGAGGGTGGTCCGGCTGATTACGCGCGCGTGGTCGGCCGACAGCAGCGTAACACCTTGGTATTCGGGCCCGGGAAGTGCAAGCAGTTCGACTGGCGTTGGATATTGCGCATGACAGAGATGCCAGTCGAGCAGGGGGTTTGCCGATGGCTGGGCCGAGGCGTCTTGGCAGGCGAATATCAGCAACAGGGCGAATAGGCAATGACGAGCGGCGCGCGAGCGAGCCTGACCGGTCGCACTGGCGGGCCTGGAACTGACCTCGTCTTGCGCGTCTGCCCGGCTCTCGATGCGCGGACGGGATGGGGGTGCTGGCAAGATGCGATTCCGGTATTCCGGCCACGGACCGGGTTGTGTTTTTTTATCGTTCCATCAGAGTCTTATTGTTCATGATTTCACGGAACACTGTCAAACCAAGGTCGCTTTACAGGCATTGGGTGTACTCGGAAAGCGATCCGGGGATCGCGGTCAGCGGGCATTGTGACCGCTGTCGCAGGACCGGCGTGTCAACACGCACGAAATGGAGAATCAGATTCATCCGCTTGCCCGACTTGCCGATATTTTCAAACGGAATCGACGGGATAAGCCGTCGCTCCTGTGATCTGGCGCCGGGGATCAGCCATCGGGCCCGATACGGGGCAGCTGGAGGCAATGAAGTTATGAGTAGATCCCCACGGACAGACAATGCAGTCAGTGTCCAACCCCCGACCCGGCAGGTCCCCCGCAGCAATGGTCCCCTGCTGGATATCCGGGGGCGCATCAAGCGGCTCGACAAACTGCCGCCGATGCCGGAGATGACGCAAAAGATTCTTCGCCTGAGCGGGAATCCGGATGCCGATGTCAAGGAACTGGTCGGCATCGTCGAACTCGACCCCAGCCTTGCCGCGCAGGTGATGCGCTATGCGAGTTCCCCTTTTTTCAGTTATCAGGGCAAGGTCGACTCGGTGCATACAGCGATCACCCGCGTGCTGGGCTATAACACCGTTTTGAATCTCGCACTCGGGGCGACTGCCGCCCGCTCGTTCAAGATCCCGCGCAACGTCCCGATGGGACTCGACAGTTTCTGGCGGCATGCCATCTACAGCGCGGCGCTGGTACAGGCGCTCAGCAACGCGGTGCCCAAGGAATCGCGCCCCCCGGCAGGACTGGCCTACCTGGCAGGCTTGCTGCACAACTTCGGCCACCTTCTGCTGGGGCATCTGTTCAAGCAGGAGTTCCTCGTGCTTAATAAATTCATTCTCAAATACCCGGACAAGCCAATCGAGCTGATAGAGCAGCGGGTGCTCGGTACGGATCATGGCGCCATTGGCGCTTGGTTGATGGAAGCATGGCGCTTGCCGGAAGAGATCGTTATCGCGATCCGCGAGCATCACAATGAGAGTTACCAGGATATCCACGCGGTGTATCCGCAACTGGTCTTTCTTGCGGATCGCCTGCTGAAAGGGCATGGCATCGGCGATGCCAGCGACAACCTGGTGCCCCAGTCAATCTATGACTCTCTGGAGATAGGCGAATACCAGGCAATGGCGATCACCGCTCGCGTCATGGAAGGTGCAGGCGGGCTGGACATGATGGCGAACAATTTCGCCGGCTGATGAACCAGGATCAGGCCGATGCGCAGACTTGGGCGTAATCCTGGTAGCCGGGGAACACCCGGCCTTCGCCGCAGTAACGGCAATCCGGGTTCTTGCGTACCTTGAGTTCGGTGAATCGGCCCGTCAACGCGTCGTAGTGCGTCATGCGGCCGACCAGCGGCTCGCCGATACCGAGCAGGATCTTGATCGTCTCGACTGCCTGCAACAGGCCGAGCGTTCCGGGCATCACGCCGAGCACGCCCGCCTCGGCGCAGGACGGCGCGAATTCCGGTGGCGGCGGTTCCGGAAACATGCAGCGATAGCAGCCGCCTTTCACCTTCTCGTAGGCGGGCCAGAACACGGTAATCTGTCCTTCGAAACGATAGACCGCGGCATGCACGTTCGGCTTGCCCATCTTCACGCAGGCGTCGTTGATCAGATAGCGGGTCGCGAGATTATCAGAGCCGTCGACGATCACATCGTATTCGCCGAAGATCTCTTCGACATTGCTGCTTTCGATGTGGGTCTGGTAAGTCTTGATCGTGATCTTCGGATTCAGCTCCTCGAGCGCGATGCGTGCCGACTCGACCTTGGGCATACCGATGCGGGCTTCGGTATGCAAAATCTGGCGCTGCAGATTGCTGCGGTCGACGACGTCGTGGTCGACGAGGCCGATCGTGCCTACGCCAGCGGCGGCAAGATAATAGGCTGACGGCGAGCCTAGCCCGCCGGCGCCGATCAGCAGTACCTTGCTGCCGAGCAGCTTTATCTGGCCCGCTTCACCGACATCGGGCATCAACAGGTGTCTTGAATAGCGCTCGCGGGCCTCGGCGTCGAGCATTGCCGGAATCTCGAACGGATGGCCTTCATTCTTCCAGCGGCTGAATCCGCCGGCAACGGAACGCACGTCCCGGTAACCGAGTCGCTTCAGATCCTCGGCGGCGAACAGGGAACGCACGCCGCCGGCGCACATCACCATGACCGTTCCTTCGAAATCAGGTACTGCTTCCTCGACGCGCAGTTCGAGGAAGCCGCGGCCAAGCCGATGCGACCCGGTCGGGCTGCCCTGGACAACCTCGTCGGTGTCGCGCACATCGATCAGCGCTGCGCCTTTCTTGTGGAGTGCCAGCGCTTCCGCCGGCGAGATCTCCGGAATTGTGTTACGCAATTCCGCCAGACGACGATCTTTGGCCTTCATATCACCTCCGAGCCGGATGTTCAGTGCAGAGCGGATATCCGGCGAGAAGTGCGGATGTCCGGTTTGCGGATAAGCGAACCTTCAAAAATGATTTGCGAGGATGCACAATTATACATTAATGGCAGTCACAATGGGGATCCTTGGGCAGGCGTATCTGCCGCCATGTCATGTCCGCGGCATCGATCAGCGCCAGGCGTCCGCAAAGCGTATCGCCTAGATCCAGTAAAACCTTGAGCGCTTCAGTCGCCATGATGCAACCGATGATGCCGGCGAGCGGCGCGAGCACCCCGGAGGCGGCGCAGCTATCCTCCGTTTCACCGTGATCCTGTTCGGGATAGAGACAGGCGAGGCAGGGGCTGTCGGAACGCCTGAAATCGAAGGTCGAGGTCTGCCCTTGCATCCGGATTACTGCGCCCCATACCAGCGGGGTTTGCGCTGCTGCGCAGGTCCGATTCACTGCAAAGCGGGCAGTAAAATTATCGGTCGCATCGAGCACGACGTCCGCACTTGCAACCTGGCGTGCGAGTTCGGGTCCGGGCAGCTGCCGGTCCAGTGCCGTCAACTCGATGCCAGGATTCAGGGCTTGCAGCTTGTTTCTGGCGGATTCTGTCTTGCGACGCCCGAGATCGGCGGTTGAGTGGAGGATCTGGCGTTGAAGATTCCCGAGTTCGACGTCATCGTGATCGTTGAGGATCAGATGCCCCACTCCGCTTGCCGCCAGGTACATCGCCGCCGGGGAACCCAGTCCGCCAAGTCCGATGATCAGCGCGGTAGCGCCGAGCAAGCGCTCCTGCCCCGCGATATCGACCTGCGGGAGCAGGATATGCCGGCTGTAGCGTTGCAATTGTTCACGGTCCACGCCGGAACCTCGGGGGTCAGGTCCGGGGTTCAGAAGGTGTAGGCGTAACAGCAGTCCTGCGGCGTACGCCCGTCATCGGCCCAGCCGCCGAGCAGATAGATCGTGTTGTCGATTACCCCGACTCCCATTGCCGCGAGTGGCTGCGGGATCGGCGGCAGGAGGTGCCACTTGCCGTCCTGTGCTTCATAAAAGGCACAATGGTCGCTGATACCGTCCCCGCTGTAGCCGCCGAAGATAAACGGCCGGCCGGCCGCCAGGCAGGCGCCAGCGCCGGCTGCGGTCCACGGCAGAGTTAGTTTCTCCCGGGTCCATCGACCGCTCTTCGGGTCATAGGCCTCGAGATGGTCGAAGTTATTGAAGCCCTCCGGCGTGAACGCGACGCCCCCCATTGTCAGGACGCGACCATCGACAACAACGGCGTCGAGGGCAAACCTGGGCGTCGGCAGCGGGGCGATTTGTTCCCACTTCCCGATCTTGAGATTGAGGCGTTCGCAGAAATCGAAGCCCGGGTCGGTCTTCGGTCCGGACAATGTCGCATCGGGGTGATGGCCGCCAAGGATGTAGATATGGCCGTCCAGCAGCGCACCTGCCGGGTAGTCATGCGGCATCAGCATGTCAGGCCCCTGCTCCCAGCGGCCGGTTTCAGGGTGATAGATCTCGGTCGTGCGCAGGAAGCGGAAGGTGCCATTTTCCTGCTTGAATCCGCCGCCGATGATATAGATCGCATCGCCGACCGTCTGCGCGATCGCGCCCGATCGCAGTGTCGGCATGTCGGCCCCGGTTGACCAGCGATCCCGTGCCGGGTCATAAATAATAACGGAATTCAAGCTCTTGAAGCTTGGTCCGCCACCACCGAAGCCATAGATCTTACCCTTGTAGCTGGCAGTCGGGCAGTGTGACCGGGCAACGGGCAACGCGGGTCTTCGGGTCCAGGCGCCGTTCCGGCAGTCGTCAGCAGTCTTCATGATGATGTTGTGCGCTCTTGTTTATACCAAGGAAAGTCATCACATTCGTAGTTGGGTCGATATGATGATGACAATTAACTATTGTCCGATGGTTTGGCTGACTGCGGCAAGCAGCCATCGACGCGTGAGCGCGAATATGTATGTATTACTACTGAAAAATATGTATGAAATCAGGCCCGATACCTGGTTTTCGAAGTGGGTGTGTGATTCCGTTCCGTTTCCTATTATGTTATGCTTCGCCCACGGTAGACTCTGCCTAAACAAGAGCCGGGGTTACCGGTGAGTAAGGCCTCCGGCGACGGGGGTTCTCTTCCGCAAGGGCATGCGACTTGGGGGATTGGTGGCTTGAAGTCGAAGTCACCCGCGCACCCCGCACACCACGTTACGGACGACCAGGTGGACTGGCATGTATCCACCTCAGTTCGGTTGATGTTCAGGGATGAGGCAGGTCATCACCTTGGATGATGAGGGGCGCGTGAATACGATCCCCTGTGTGACGGCGCGGCATGCGGAGTGTGGTGATTGCTGGCTGTCGTCCGCGACCTAACCCTGACCAAATTGGTCAACTTTATTCGGGTCGTTCTGAAAGATAATGTTCAGGCGAAGCAGCTACAAAGAAGCCCTTGAGGAGAACAGTCATGCTCAATAACTCGCTGAATCAGAAGTCGTATGGAGCGTTAGCAGCTAACTCCAGTTCAGCGCTGCAGCAGGAAAACCCGCCGCTCAACCCACTCCCGCCGCTTCAGGATCGTCATGGGCGGACCTTCGATTATGTTCGCATCGCTGTCATCGAGCAGTGCAATCTGCGCTGTACCTACTGCATGCCGGAAGAGGGCGTCAAGTTCAAGGAAAAGGACATGGTGCTGCGCACCGACGAGATCCTCCGGGTTGTAGAGACGCTGGCGCGCATGGGTGTTCGCAAGGTACGGTTTACCGGCGGCGAGCCGACGGTGAGACCGGATATCGTCGACATCGTCGCGCGAACCGTGAAGACGCCCGGAGTCAAGGCGGTACACATGACCACGAACGGCCTCCTGTTCCCGAAGTACGCGCGGCCGCTGCGTGAGGCCGGATTGACCGGTGTCAATATCAGCCTCGATTCGCTGCAGGCCGAGAAGTTCGAGACCATCACGCGGCGTTCCGGGCTCGAGAAGGTTCTGGAGAGTATCGACCTTGCTGTCGAACTCGGTTTCCCGAGAGTCAAGATCAATGTCGTGCTGATGCGCGGTTTCAACGAAGACGAGCTGATCCAGTTCTGCGAACTGACGAAGGACAAACCGATCACCGTCCGCTTCATCGAGTTCATGCCGTTTGACGCCCACCAGATCTGGGAGAGCGGCGAGCATTTCGCGAGTGCATCAGATCTGTGCGGCCAGATCGAGTCACACTACAAGGCTCAAGGGCTCGAGCCGGCAAGCGGCACCCGTACCGAGCACCACATCTACCATGTCCCCGGATATGCCGGCAAATTCGCGGTGATCCCTGCCTTCACCCGCAGCCTGTGCGGCAACTGCTCGCGGATTCGTGTGACCGCCGACGGCAATATCATGAACTGTCTCTACTCGGAAGCTCCGTATCACCTGCGTGACCTGATCCGCAATGGCGGCAGCGATGACGACATCGTTGCCTTGTTCCGCAAGGCCTTCGACGAAAAGCACAAGGACGGATTCGAAGCGAAGAAAGCGGCGAGTATCGCCGCCAAGATAAACGTCTCGGATATCGACCGTTCGCGGGCCAGCATGACCCAGATCGGCGGCTGACCGTCTACGGGGCGGTCAGCCAGTACAAGCAGTCATCATCAAGGGAAGCTACAAATGAGTTATAACGACCTGACCCATTTCAATGCCAGCGGCGAAGCTTATATGGTGGATGTCGGCGCCAAGAGTTCCACCACCCGCGAAGGCGTTGCCGAGGGGCGCATCTACATGTTGCCCGAGACCCTGAAGAAGATCATGGAAGGATCGCACAAGAAAGGCGACGTGCTCGGCATTGCTCGCGTCGCCGGTATCATGGGGGCGAAGAAGACTCCGGATCTGATCCCGCTGTGTCATCCCATAATGATCACATCGGTCGATCTCGATCTGACGCCGGAGCCGGAGAAGAACGCCGTGTACTGCAAGGCGGTAGTTCGCTGCAATGGCCAGACCGGTGTCGAGATGGAAACACTGACGGCGGTGCAGGTCGCTTTGCTGACGATCTATGACATGTGCAAGGCAGTTGATCGGGGCATGGTGATCTCGGAGATCGGACTGCTCGAGAAGTCGGGCGGGAAGTCGGGCCACTGGCGCAGGTCGGCGTCCGCCTGAGGCGGCTGCCGGACGTCGCGATCATTGCACAGTCGAGCAGAGGCGATAAACATGGATATCAAGGTACGTTATTTTGCGAGTCTTCGTGACCGCATGGGCAAGTCCGAAGACAAGATCAGTCTGAAGGGCGACAAGGTCACGGTCGCCGATGTCTGGAACAAGCTTTCCAGTGAGCGTCTCCCGGAGACGATACTGGTCGCCGTAAACATGGAATATACGGATTCAGGCCACGAACTGAAGAGCGGCGACGAGGTTGCATTTTTCCCACCGGTAACCGGAGGCTGACATGAAAGTATTCATCACCAAGGACACGCTTGATCCGTACAAGGAGGTGCTGGAGTATGAGAAGAGCGCGCTTCCCGTGGGCAAGCATGGCGGCGTGGTGACCTTTGTCGGCACGATGCGCGACTTCAATGATGGCCAGGACGTGCGCGCGATGAACCTGGATTATTATCCCGGCATGACCGAGCACCACATCGAGCGTGTCTGCCAGGAGGCAATGGACGAATGGGACATCATGGACTGCCTAGTCGGCCACCGCGTCGGCGAGATGGTCCCGACGGATCCGATAGTGCTGGTTGCCGTGTGGTCCGCGCATCGCAAGGACTCCTTCGACGCCTGCCGCTACATCATCAATTACCTCAAGGAAAGCGCCCCGTTCTGGAAGTGTGAGGTGACGACCGCGGGCAAGAAGCACTGGGTCGAGAAGAATTCAGAAGACCCGGGAGTGGCCCGGCGGGTCGTTCGCAAATCGGCGTAATACGACTAACAGATTTATCCTAGGCCCCGGACGTGAGAACGTCCGGGGCCTTTTTGTTTGTACTCTTTGCGTGACAAATAACTTTAGATTACAAGCCTTAATCCTCGCGAGGCTGCTTCACATGCCGCCCGCAGTGGCTACCAAATATAATACGCATTCGACGAGGTCATAGGTATTTGAAGTGTAAGCAATATTTAATATGTTGCATACTTCAGCAGTTGTGCTATAACAGAGGGCGCTAAATTTTGTTAAACAATAGGTAGATTCTGGTCGAAAAACATCGCTGTATTCAATGCATCACCGGTATGCAGTTAACAATAAAGAGTAAGCGACGAAGGGGAGACATTATGAGAGAGCACAGCAGGATTTCGAGGAAGCGGTTACCGATAATGGCAGGCCTGATCGCCAGTACGTGCCTCGGCTACGCGGCGCAGAGCCTCGCGGTCCAGGTAGAGATCGGTGGGCATCTGAATGTCACTGCCAGTCAGAGCGATACGGGAATTACAGGAGGAGAAAGCGAGAAGGTCTCCGACGTGTTCGTCAATTCCCTTGAACTGGGCCTGACCATCAGCCCGCTCCGCAACGCCGATGTCAACGTTGTCTGGTTGCTTGAGGAAGAACCCGCTGGCGGTTCCCCGGATCAGGGCTTCGCCGTCGACCAGGCCTTCGTGACCCTGTCGGGCACCGGCCGGATGCTGGCGGACACCCCGGATCGCCAAGGCCTTGAGGATTCGCCGTGGTACCTGCAGGCCGGCAAGTTGTATGTACCGTTCTCGACCAACTTCGAGTATCACACCTTCGACGTCATCTCCGAGCCCGATACGCTTGGTCTCGGTGAAACCCTCGAGACATCCTTGCTGTTAGGTTTCTCCCCCGGTCCGATCAATGTCTATGGCGGTATCTACGGCGGTCGCGGCGCGGACGGAAATGCCGGTGCGACGACGCCGGGTGAAGATGCCGATGACGAACTGAATGACATGTTCCTGGGCATCGCCGGTGAATTCGACAGGTTCACCGTGGCGGTCAACTGGATGAGCAACCTCAACAACAGCATCACGCTGATTGACGAGCTCGATCCGACGGAAGACGCCGTTGCCGGATTGGACCTCTATGGCAGCATCACTCTCGGCCCGGCGACGCTCCAACTGAACTATGTCTCGGCTATGGACAGCTATACCCAGGGTGGCCTCGCTGATCTGCAACCGATGGCCCTCTGGGGTGAACTGACCTTTGGTGGCCTGATGCTCGGTAACCGGGAATGGACGATCACTGGACTATTTGGCCAGACCGACGAGTGGCCCGGCCACCCGGAGACCACCTATGGCATCGTCATTGACGTCGCGTTGTTCGACGGCGTCACATTGTCCGGAGAGTATTTGCGCCGTGAGTTCGACGCAACGCTTTCCTCTCCTCTAGACACCGAGGATCTGTTCGCGCTGCAACTATCAACCGAGTTTGGCGCACTGATCGGCGGGATGTAGAGTTCGCCCCAGCGGAATAGTGGTTGCGTGCTCACACAGTCCAATTTCTGCACAGGAGTCATATGATGAGTAACAAGAAACTGTTGTCAGCGATCACCGGAATCGCCTGCCTCGCGACCTCCGGCATCGCGGCTGCCCACTTCCAGATGATCATCCCGTCCGACGACATGGTGTCACAGGACGAGAAGCGCACGCTCAACCTCGACGTGAGGTTCTGGCATCCCTTCGAGGGGTCGGGCATGCACATGGTCAAACCGGCGCAGTTCGGCGTGCTGGTCGGCGGGAAGAAGACTGATCTGTTGAGCGATCTGAAGCCTGTCAAGGTGAAGGATGTCGGTGGCGAGAGCCTGGACGCGTTTACCCTGAACTATGCGCTGAAAAACCCCGGCGATCACATTTTCTATGTCGAGCCGCAGCCGTACTGGGAGCCCGCAGAAGAGGCCTTCATCGTCCATTACACTAAGGTTATCGTCAACGCCTTCGGTCTCGAGGAGGGGTGGGACGAGGAAGTCGGATTCAAGACCGAGATCACACCATTGACCCGGCCCTATGGCCTGTATTCCGGTAATGTGTTTCAGGGGGTTGTCAAGGTGAACGGCGAGCCGGTTCCGTTCTCCGAAGTCGAGGTCGAGTATTTCAGCAATGGCAAGGCGACGCCCGAGGCCGATCCGATGATCACCCAGGTCGTCAAGGCCGATGCCAACGGCGTCTTTACCTATGCCATGCCAAAGGCAGGCTGGTGGGGATTCGCCGCGTTGAACGAAGACGACAAGACCATGAAGCATGAGGGTAAGGACTATCCGGTCGAGATCGGCGCCGTCCTGTGGGTGCGAACCCATGCAATGAAGTGAAATTAGTGTTATGATCTACGTCACATATGTATGACGTAGGTATCCACTCTATCTGCATCAGCCAGCGCGCCACAGGCGCATCCCCGCAGGGGGGTGCGCCTGTGGCGTTTCCGCTGAGGGGATTTCACATGTTCCTGTTAATACTTGTATTCTTACTGGCCGGGATGTTCTCGGCATCGCCTGTACATGCCCACAAGGTCAATTTATTTGCCAATGTGGAGGGTAATACGATCGTAGTCGAGGGATATTTTACCGATGGCAAGCGGGCCCAGAACAGCAAGGTTACGGTGTATGGCCCGGGGAATGAACTCCTGCTGGAAGGCACCACCGATGACGACGGAAAGTTTTCCTTTGATATCCCGCAAATCAGTGACTTGAGGATTAGCCTGTATGCAGGGATGGGGCATCGCACTGAATATACGCTGACCCAATCCGAACTGGGTGGCATATCGATCGGTGAAGCGGCTGGCAAGAACTCTAAACCCGGTCTCGCCGACGAAATGCCGACTTCGGGTCAAATGTCTGCTGTCACGGGCCCGATAGGCGGCGAGGGTGTCGATTCAGCGGCTGTCCAGGCGATGATCCGCAAGGCGGTCGGCGAGTCCCTGCTCCCGGTAATGCGTAACTTGTCTGAACTGAAGGAGCAACGGACCTTCAGCGATATTGTCGGCGGCATCGGCTTTATCGTCGGTATAATTGGCGTGTTTTTCTATCTGAAGGCGCGCCGGATGAGCGGGAAGTCTTCTCCGACCGGCGTATAGTAACCGGGCTTCAGGCCGGTGCCGAGGCGACCGATATGACTGTAGTGAATTGATCAGGATCTCCTGCCACCATGCATATCTCCGAAGGTATTTTGAACGCGCCGGTGTGGATGGCGGGTTATGCCGGTGCCGTCGTGCTGGCTGCGGCGACGATGCGCAACATGGACATGGAAGAGGTGCCCAAGATCGCAGTCATCACTTCGGTGTTCTTTGTCGCATCGCTTATCAAGGTCCCGATCGGCCCCTCGAGTGTCCATCTGATCCTGAACGGACTGGTCGCGGTCGTGCTCGGATGGCGGGCGTTTCCCGCCATCATGCTCGGCATCATCCTGCAGGCGATCATCTTCGGTCATGGCGGCGTCACCGTCATCGGCGTCAATTCGATCATGCTTGGGGGTGGTGCGCTGGTTGCCTACGTGGTCTGGCAGATGCGTCATCATTTTAGTTTCGCCAAGCGGGAATTCGTCTTTGGCGCGCTGGCCGGCGCGGTGGCGACAATCAGTTCGGGCATCGTGCTCGCGCTGGCGCTGCTGACTACCGGGGAGGCGTTCTTCGGGGTCGCCGCGATGGTCATGCTTGCCCATATCCCGATCATGCTGATCGAGGCCGCTGTCACAGGCGCCTGTGCCGAGTTCCTCCACCGGGTCAAACCCGAAATACTCGCCGGCCGGAAATTACCCGCAGTCGATGCCGGCGGCGTCCGCTGACATGCCAGTTTCAGCGAGGTAACCCGGCGTGGCGCTTGATATCGACCGGTATGCCAATGTCGCTTCTCCGATCCAGCGCTGGGATCCCCGGGTCAAGATAGTCGCGCTCGGTCTGTTAATCATCGCGATCGCGCTGCTGAAATCACTGCCGATGGCCGTCGCGGCGCTCGTGTTCGCCGCCGTCATCCTCGGGATCAGCGCCTTGCCGATGCATTTCGTCTCGCACGGGCTGGCCTTCGTGCTGTTCTTCCTGCTGCCGTTCTTTGTGGTCATGCCGCTCACCTATCCCGGCGAGGCAGCGTTTCATATTATCGGGCTGCCGTTCGCATGGGAAGGGCTGCGGATCGCGTCATTGATCTTCATGAAGGCGCTGGCGATCGTCGTCGTCAGTTTTGCGGTGTTCGGCTCAAGCCGATTCGACGTCTCGATGATCGCGCTGCAACGGCTCAAATGCCCGAAAATCATGGTACAGATGCTGTTGTTCACCTACCGCTATACCTTCCTGTTCCTCGACGAGTTGAAGCGCATGTATACTTCGATGCGTGTGCGCGGTTTCGTTGCGCGAACGGACCGCAGGACGCTGCGCGTGTTCGGTCATTTCGTCGGCACCCTGCTGGTGCACAGTTTCGAACGCACCGAGCGGGTCTACAAGGCAATGCTGTCCAAGGGCTACCAGGGCGAATTGCACTCGATGGTGACGTTCCAGTCGAACGCATCGGATTACGCCAAGGCGGTGGTCGTAGCCATGATCGCAATCGTGCTGGTGGCGCTGGATATGAGCGGGAGATTCGGAGTAGCAGAACATGCCTGGTACTGATTTTATTCCACTGTCGGCCGGCCCTGCCGCTACCACTGAGATGACGGAGAGCACCTGATGTCCCAGCCGGTCATCATTGATGTCGATAACGTGTTTTTCAGCTACCCCGACGGGCATGAGGTTCTGAAAGGGCTGAGTTGTCATATTCACAAGGGAGAGAAAGTCGCGCTGATCGGTCCGAACGGCGCCGGCAAGTCGACTTTCATGAGCCATCTGAACGGTGTCGAGTTACCGGACTCGGGGCGCGTGACGATAGACGGCACGGTGATCAGCAAGGGTAACCTGAAAGAAGTCCGAAGAAAGGTCGGTATCGTTTTCCAGGATCCAGACGACCAGCTCTTTTGTCCGACCGTGTTCGACGATGTCGCGTTTGGTCCGCTGAACCTCGGGTTGCCGAATGAGCAGATCGAGGCCCGGGTCAGGGAAGCGCTGTCAGTTGTCGGCCTGGAGGGCTTCGAAGAGCGCTCCTCGTTTCATCTCTCCTTCGGTGAACGCAAGCGGCTGGCGCTCGCGACGGTGCTGTCGTATCAGCCTGAAATCCTCGTATTCGACGAACCGTCGACGAACATGGACCCCCAGAACCGGCGCAATATGATCAACTGGCTCAGGGATTCCGACAAAACCATTCTGCTGTGCACACATGATCTCGACATCGCACTCGAAGTCTGCAGCCGCTGCCTGTTGCTCGTCGATGGCCGCATCGCCGCTGACGGGCCGACGACCAGCATCCTCTACGACCGCAAGCTGCTCGAGGATAACAAGCTCGAGCTGCCGCTCGCGCTGATGACCCATGAACTCCTCCACGATATCCTCCACCATGCGGAGATGGACGAGGGCGATCGTAGTGTCATCGGAAAATTCCTCCATGCCCACCGGCATGCCCATGGTGCGGACGGCCACCATCACATGCATCTGCACTCCCACGATCACGAACACGGACACCTACACGAGGTGGTCGACGAGTCGCATTTTCACGACGAGGCGCTCGAAAGCGGACCGCAGAAACCGGCCCCGGACCAGAAAAAGCGCTCTGGCGATTCCTCCGCCTGACGTCGCTCCACTTCTCCGGCCGGCGCTCAGGCGGCTGCCGGCACCGGCCGAAAGCCGCGTAACCTCAAGCTGTTGCTGACCACGAACAGGCTCGAAACGCTCATCGCTGCAGCGGCGAGCATCGGATTCAGCATCAGGCCGGCGAACGGATACAGCGCACCCGCCGCGATAGGGATCAGGGCCACGTTGTAGGCATAGGCCCAGAAGAAATTCAGCCTGATCGTGCGCAATGTGCGGCGCGACAGCGCTATTGCATTAACGATACCACGCAAATCACCCCGCATCAGGATCACATCCCCGGATTCGATTGCGATATCGGTGCCGGTGCCGATTGCGATACCGACATCGGCCTGGGCGAGGGCCGGCGCGTCATTGATACCGTCGCCGACAAAGGCGACCCGGTGACCCTGCTGCTGCAGACGCCGTACTTCATCCGCTTTCTGGTCCGGCAGGATCTCGGCGATCACGAGATCGATACCGACCTCCGCAGCGACCGCACGGGCAGTTTGCGGATTGTCTCCGCTCAGCATGCCGGTCTTCATCCCCAGGGCGTGCAGCGCCGAGATCGCCGCGCGGCTGCCTTCCTTCAACGGATCCGAGATGGCGATCACGCCGCTGATCTCGCCGTCGCAGGCGGCAAGAAGCAGGGTCTTGCCCTGTCCGCTCCAGCGCGACAGGGCTGTCGCCGCCGCTGCGGTCGAAATCCCGAGACGCTTCATATACCGTTCGGAACCGATCTGGACGTGGAGCCCCCGCACCCGGGCATCGATGCCGAAACCGGGTTCCGCATGGAAATCCTCAGCGGCTTCCAGCATCAATCCGCGCTCGCGCGCGACGTTGACGATCGCCTGGGCAACCGGGTGTTCGCTGAGCGCCTCGGCGCTTGCGATCAGGGCCAGAAATTCGGCTTCGCCACCGCGGATGACTTCCATATCGGTCAATACCGGGTGACCCAGGGTCAGTGTCCCGGTCTTGTCGAATACGACCGTATCGATGTGGGCCAGCAATTCGAGTGCAGTCCCTTTGCGGAACAGGATTCCCATTTCGGCTGCCTTGCCGCTGCCGACCATGATCGCAGTCGGCGTCGCGAGACCCATCGCACAGGGACAGGCGATCAGCAGCACGCTGACTGCCGCGACGAACGCGAAATTGAGCGTGGGTTCGGGGCCGAGACTTATCCAGACGCCGAAAGTCAGCGCGGAGGCGAGTAACACCAGAGGTACGAACACGCCGGCTATGCGGTCGGCGATCTCCTGGATCGGCGGCTTGGCTGCCTGGGCTTCCTCGACCATGCGGATCACGCGCGCCAGCAGGGTTTCCGCACCGACGCGCGTCGCGCGAAAGCGGAAGGCCCCGGTCTGATTGATGGTGCCGCCGATGACCTCGGCATCCACGCGTTTTGCCGACGGGACCGGTTCACCGGTGATCATTGATTCATCGACGTAGCTCCCGCCGTGTACGACGATACCGTCGACGGGTACCCGCTCACCGGGGCGCACGACGATTTCATCGCCGGGGTTCACCGCATCCGCGGGCAATTCGATTTCCTCCCCGTTCCGGATCACGCACGCAGTCTTGCTCTGGAGCTGGATCAACCGCCTGATGGCCTCCGAAGTCCGTCCCCGGGCCCTGGCCTCGAGCCAGCGTCCGAGCAAAATCAGCGTGACGATGACCCCGGCGGCTTCGAAATAGAGATTCGCAGTGCCTTCGGGGAAGATGTCCGGCGCTGTGAGCGCAAGCGTCGAGTAGAGCCATGCGGCCGAGGTACCGATCATCACCAGCGAATTCATACCCGGATTCAGGTGCCGGAGTTCGCCCCAGCCCTGGCGAAAGAAGCGGCGACCGGCGATGAACAGCACGGGACACACGAGGACCAGTTCGAGCCAGCGCCAGCCTTCAGCGGGCATCAGTGCCTGCATCGCCGTGGCGAGACCCGGGATCATCATCGGCCCCATCGCTACCAGTACCAGCGGCAGCGTCAGGCCGGTCGCGATCGCCAGATCGCGGCGCAGGGACAGAATATTCCGCGCGCGGCCGCGGCGTTCCCTGTCTTCACCAGCGGCTTCACCATCAGCCTCTTCAATGATAGCCTGGTAGCCGGCCGAGACTATCGCCGCGCGGATGCGGGACAGGTCGATAGTCTCCGGTAGATATTCAACAGAGGCCTTCTCCGTGGTCAGGTTGACGCTCGCATGGACGACGCCCGGCAAGCGGGTGATGGACTGCTCAACCCTGCGCACGCAGGCGGCGCAGGTCATGCCGCCGACCCGCAGGTCGGTGCGCCGCAACTGCGGTTGATAGCCCGCCTCCCGCACCGCCGAGAACAAACGATCCAGGTCGGCGGTGTCCGTATCGATCGCAACTGTCGCTGTTTCGGTCGCGAGATTGACGGAGGCCGCGTTCACCCCGGTTTGTTTCTTCAGCGCGCGTTCGACCCGGGTCACGCAGGCGGCGCAGGTCATGCCGCCGACGGCGAAGCTGAGTTCGGTCTTCATGAATTAATGCTCCAGCACATCGGGTTCAGGTGGCAAGCGGCAGGGCGGGGTAAGCCGGAGCGTGCGTCTCAGCGATACTTCAGCAGTTCCATCAGTTCATCGACGATCGCGCCTGAGTCTCCCCGCGCCGCCGCGGTGACGACATGGTCGTGCAGGTGACTGCGCAATACCAGCGTGTTCACTTTCTTGATCGCGCCATCGACCGCTTTGACCTGTTTCAGCACATCGACGCAGTAGACCGATTCGTCATCGAGCATCCGCAGGATGCCTTCGACATGACCCTTGATCGAGCGCAGCCTGCGCATGGTCTCCCTGCGTGCGGCGGGGTCGAGGCTCAGGGCCTGGCAGTGTGCGTCGGACTTCAGGTCTGCCATGCCCGGTACCCTTCATCCTCCACTGCGGCGATCAGCGCGGCGGGCTCCGCCTTGCCCTCGATCCGGGCCGCGCCCCGCGCCACGCTGACCTCGACGACCTGGTCAACGCCGGGCACCGAAGCCAGTGCCCGTTCCACTGTCTTCGCACAATGTCCACAGCTCATGCCTTCAATCTTCAATTCGATCATGATATCCCTCCTATACCCACCCCACCCTGGGAGGGATATTCTACCACGGTCTTGCCTGTCCTGGACCAGAAAGGCATCTTCCAGGAGCCGCCGCCCTCCTGCGACGGTTTTATGTCTCATTCGTATGTATATCCTGTATTATTTGTGACGGGCCCGGGTTCGACGGGCCAGGGGGCGACGGGCCAGGGGGCGACGGGATACCTGTTCGGCGAGAGCGGGCGCCGGATAGGCGAGTAGCACGGATCATTGCCGCCGCCGCGAGTCAGAGTGCAATTCAGCCAAACCGGGACGGGAAGATGGAACGTATAACAATGTCGCTGGATTCAGCGCTTGCCGAGTTGTTCGATGCATTTATCAAGGAACGCGGCTACAGTAATCGCTCGGAAGCAATGCGTGACCTGATTCGCCAGCAGCTCGAGAAAGAGCGCCTGGAAAAATCCGATGACGGCTACTGCGTCGCAGCCCTGAGTTATGTCTATAACCACCATGAGCTCGAACTTGCGAGCCGGATCACCCGTGTGCATCACAAGCACCACGAACTGAACCTGGCAAGCATGCATGTCCACCTGGATCATGATCACTGCCTCGAGATCGCCCTGATGCGGGGATCCGTCAGTGAAATCCGTACATTTGCCAACGCTGTAATGGCCGAACGCGGCGTACGGCACGGGAAGCTCAGCATGGTTCCGGTCGACGTGAGCGAGAGCAGCCATACCCATGGCGGGCATGCCCATACGCACAGCCGCCCGATGACCTGAGTCCAGGGGTCGTTTGGGGTCCGGAATCCGATGAGAGAGAAGGAAAAAACGACGAGTGTCATCTTCGTCCGTCACGGTCAGGCCGATTTCCCTGGAAAACGCCTCTATTGCGACGACCGGGAAGATCCCGGCCTGACCGAGCGAGGCCAGGCGCAGGCCCGCCTTGCTGGCGCGATGCTTGCCGGCCAAACGGCGGATGTCATTTATGCCAGTCCGATGCTGCGCACGCGCGCAACCGCAGCGGCGATTGTCGAAGCGACGGGCGCGCCGCTACATATCGACGATCAGCTGAAGGAGCGGCCGTTTGGTATCTGGGACGGGTTGTATTTCGACGATATCGCGCGAGATTACCCCGAGGAGTTCAAGGCATGGAAGCAGGATCCGGTCTATTTCGTACCCGAGGGAGGCGAGGCGATCAACGATCACATGAGCCGCGTTACTGGGGCGCTCAGGCGGATTGTCGCGACCCATCCCGGACAATCGATCGTCATTGTCGCCCATGTCGGCCCCATACGTATGTGCATCACCGAGGCATTGTCGATGCCGCTCGCAGCGTACCGTCGCCTGACGATCGATTACGGCTCACTCAGCCGGGTTGAATATGGGGAGCAGCAAAATAATCTGATCTATCTAAACTTTTATCAACGTTCCTGATCTGGACACCGAACTTCCTGCAGGGCGGTGTAATCACCGGGGTATTGGTTAGTACCAACGCTTGACAGCACATATTCATAATAAATATATAAAAAATCTTACAAATTTTTGGGCCCGGCATGATACCTGCCGAATGGACTTTTTTAGCGTTCTGGTGATACGATATGTCCATATTCAACTTGGGTTTTGATGGGTTGTCGTTACCATCAGGGCGCCATGTAACTCGAGCACTACGCAGGACTTGATTCACATCAACATTGGCGGGTCTGGAGACAGATATCTCAATAACGCTGATGGAAGGCAACGCAGATACGCAGGCGGGTTGATTTCCAAGAGGAGTCAGGAGATGGTCAAAGGGTTGAGAAGTTTCTGCGGTATTCTCGCGATCGCACCGTCGATGGCCTTCCTTCCGTTGGCAGCACACGCGGCGGGCGGGTTGCCGATATTCAACCAGTGGTCGGTGAACAACGGCAATATCACGGTTACTTGTCCGACGGGATTTTCCTGCGAGGTCGTTTCGTTCGGCGACGGGTTTACGCAGGTGCAGTGGGTCGATACCGGTAATAACACGACCTATATCCAGACCGTCATCACGGACCTCGGCGCGACCAGCCCGAATCCCGCCAACCTCAACTACAGCGACGAGAGTTTTGTCAGGCTCGGCGCCGATAACGGTATCCTTTCGCAGCAACGGCATTTACAGGATGATGTTCTTGGCCGTTTCGAGAACATCAGTGCGCTGCAGATTGGCTGGGCGAACCCGAATCCCGGCGCGGGCAGTCCCCATATGAATATCAACCAGAGCTTCGTCACAGCGGGTACGGGCGTGGCAGGCGATGAGTTCAATACCAACTTCAACATGCTGATCGTCCATAACCAGCAGGGTGCGATCCAGGACAGAAAAGTTACGATCGACCAGCGCGCCGGCCTTGGTGACGGCGTCGTAGCGACTGATGACCTGCAACGTTTTCTGCTTATTCGGAATGAAGGGGTGTTCACGACCCAGGATGGCAGCATCACGCTCGGCACTACCAGCACCGATAGCCTGGGTAATCCCTTGAATGGCGGTACGGTCAGTTGGCTCGCGGGTGAAGATGTCATGGTGCGCTGGATCGGGCAGAGCATCGACCTCGATGCCCAGGGCCAGTCCCTGTTCGGCTTTGAGGGCGTTACCAACTTCACGACCGATAACGACATCACGACCTTCTCGTCGACTGCGACCGGCATCAACGACGGCGCTGGAGGTGCCGTACCTCCGTTCGGATGGAACGCCATCTTTGGACCGCCGCCGAGCATGCAAGATATTCAATAATTCTCGGTACTTGCGGGAACGAACTGTAATTCAGTAAAGAGAAGGGCCATGCCCTTCTCTTTTTTTATCTGTGTGACACACGAGTATCAAACCATGAGGAACCCCTGTTCGTGGCAGAATCAGACATGCTGCTACGTCGCTTGAACTTGCCGGCGCTTGCCCTGCTGACAGCGCTGGGGATCGGCGGTGAGGCGTTTGCGGCAGGCGCTGTCAATCAGTTGTCCGGTACCGAGGTGTTCCAGCGCTGCGGCGACAAGTATGCGGGGGAGGATCAGCAGGGCAAGTTCACGGTAACGCTCAGGGACCGTGATGGCCGCATGAGAAGAAGCGAGTACTTGCGCTTCTGGAAGGATTACAACGGCACGGACGGCATCGCCGATAAGATGCTTCTGTTTACGATATTTCCTCCGGATGCCCGAGGCGCCGCGTTCATGCGCACCGCCTACACCCCCGAGTCGAACAAGCCGGTGGATCAGTGGATCTATCTCCCCTTGCTGAAGAAAATCCGCCGGGTGACGATCCGGGATCCGGGCGACAGTTTTCTGAATTCAAACCTGGCCTATGCCGATGTTACCGAGCGCGCGGTCGATGCCGACGAACACAGCTACCTCGGCGTCAGCACCGTCGAAGATCTCGAGTTTTACGTCGTAGAGAGTGTTCCCAAGGAAAAGAATCCCCTGTACGGCAAGCGCGTCTTCTGGTTCAGCAAGGAGGAAAACTGGGACGACTGCGTGGCCGCGCGCATCGATTATTATGATGCCTCCGGTGAACTTCTGAAGGACCAGTTCATCAAGTGGCAACGCATTGGTGATGCGTGGGTCTGGGAGCGTGTGCTGGTCAGGAGTCGCCTGAACGAGAGCTACTCCATTTTTCAGTTGAGTGACATGAAGGTGAACTCCGGCCTCGACGACGACCTGTTTTCCGCCCGTTCCCTGCAACGAGGTCCCGAGGTCATCGATCGTTTCCAGCGCGAGCCCTGATCTGCCCGATCCTTGTGCGTGTATAACGATTGTTATACAATGTATAACTATGATGTCCGGACATGACGCGAGGAGGAGCGATGCACGACTTTGCGAGAGAAATTCGTAACATCGGTCGCAAGCAGGCCAGGATCATGAGCGACAGGGCAAGACAGACCGCGCTGGCGCGAAAGCAAGAATATCTCGGCGCGCGCGTCCCGAAGGAGCTCAGGGACAAGGTCATCGCGAAGGCGGAAAGCCTCGGTATCCCGGTGTCGATCCTCATTCGCAATATTCTTGAGAAAGCATTCAGCGATACCGCACTGAATGACGACGCCAACCGTGCGCCGGACAAGACACAGATTCCTGCCGGCGACGGCCGCTTTCCAGGCGTCATAGGATGGGAAGACATTACTCTGAACAAGAGCATTCCGTGCTCCGCATGCCGTCGACGCATCGGCGCCGGCACCGTGGTGATGCTCGGTCTCGGGGTACCCGGAGAGGATCATGTTATCCTTTGCGACAAATGCAGAGACGATGCCTGAAGGCCGCAGGGACATACCACGCCCTCACTCTGATATTTGCGCTTCTTGCCCTTGACCCGTTTTTTCGGGTTGTTCTCGCCCAGGATCTGGATCCCGAGCAGAAAACCCTTTTCTCTCCTGAATCTGAAGTCCACGAGTCTGTCGCACAAGAATCGAAGCCCGCGCTGCTTGAGCGACTGACACTCGGCGGCTACCTGAAAAACGAAACCGCGTACCGGTTTCGCGAACCCCGCTCGATTACCAAGATGCGAAATATCGCCGCGCTGTCCGGAGAATTCGTACCGGGTCAGGATATGAGACTGGTGTTTTCGGCTTGGGCCTATTATGACCTGGCCTATGATCTGTTTGCCTATGAGACCATCAGCGCCCGGTTCGCACGTGACGCCGACCAGCCCCTGGTGTTCATTGACAACCTCGAGCAGGAAAAGGATTCTCCGGTTGCCGAACTGAGGGAATTCTATCTTGACTTGTATTTCGACAGGCTAGATGTACGTCTAGGCAAGCAGTACGTCATCTGGGGCGTCTTCGAGGGCGTGCGAATCACTGACGAGGTCAATCCGCTGAATTTTCGCGAACTGATCCTGCCTGATCTTCTCGACTACCGGATCCCGCAATGGACCCTGAAGCTGGATTATTATAGTGATCGCGGCGACTTACAGTTCCTGTGGATCCCGGATATCCAGTTCCACAAGGCCGCACCGCGCGGATCCGAATGGGAGTTGCTGCAGGATATTCGCGACGAGGCGGATGTGTTGATCACGCGCTACCCGAGTCAGACTGCTGAAAATTCCGAAATCGGCTTGCGCTATTCCTCGACGTTGATGAAGAGCGAAGTCTCGCTGAGTTATCTATACACCTGGGACGATTTTCCTGTGGTCTTCCGTTCCGCGCTGATCGATTCAGCCCTCGACCCCGTCTTCTTTCCGACCTATACGCGGATCAACATGTATGGCGCGACGCTGGTGACGCCTGTCGGGCGGGGTGTCGTCAAGGCCGAGGTCGCCTATGTGCCCGACAAGTATTTCGGTCTGCGCGCCGACACCGATCGGGACGGCGACGGCTTCCTCGACAACCAGGGCGCGGTGCAGAAACGACATATTCGCTGGGCTCTTGGTTACGATTTCAGTCAGTGGGGCATCGATTTCTCGCCGGCGATTACCCAATGGATCCTCCTGGACTATGATGATCAGCTGATCCAGCATCAGTATGACACCTCGCTGACCTTGTTCGCCCGCAAGCCGATACCCCAGTACAACGCCGTAATCCAGCTGCTTGCGATCGGACTCGTAAGCCTCGATGAGCTCTATCTGAAACCGAAGTTAATCTTCAATGTCACTAACCAGTTCCAGATAGCGACCGGCGCCGACCTGTTTTTCGGCCGACCGTCAAAGCTCGGATCCCCGGGGGGCGGCGCCACGATTATCGGCTCGAGCGCATTCGAGCAGGCCCAGTTCTTCGGTAATTTCAACAACAATGATCGCCTGTTCATGGAATTCAAGTATTCATTCTGAACAAATCAGGGTTGCCGTGAGAAACATGAATTTGAGCGACGACAGAATTACCGCATCGATCCGGAAAGTACAAGCCCGAGGCATCGTGTGCCTGATGCTGGGTGTCGGGTTGCTGCTGATGCTCGGGCCGGGGGAAGTCAAGGCCGAGCGCGATCATCGCTGGAGCGTCTCGCCGATGCTCGGCATACACAGCCCCAGTCTCAAGCTGCTCAATACCGGCGAGTTCAAGGCGCCGCTACCGGGGCGCGGCAGACTGATACCGGCGGGCGTGGAAGAAGGCGTCGATTTCGATTTCATGATCGAGAATCCACTGCCTGGAATGGCGCCGGGGACAGAGGCGGGTCTTGAGGTCAAATTCAGGATCGATGACCGGAATGCTTTCTTTTTCGGGGTGAGTGTCTGGGAAAGTGGCTCGACTTCGTCGATGAGGACGGAGATCCCTTTCCAGGGAGCGCTGACTCCGGTCGGCTATGAGCGCGACGGCAGGGTATCTTATTTCCAGTATTTCATCGGCTGGCACAGGATTCTGAATCCTGCCAACCGGCGTTACCATTTCTACAGTCGCGTGGCGCTGCATGAAACCTTTGATATCGATTATCGCGAGGAACTGGTTTTCGGCTTCGAGCCACCGGGCGCCGACACCTTCAAGCGCTTCATCATCATGGAATCCCAGGCTACCGGCCAGTTCATGCTGCAGCTCGGTCTCGGAGGCGAGTATTTCTTCCGGGACTGGTTCTCGCTCGGCGCCGATGTTGGATACACGCTGAGCGCAAGTAAATTCAAGCTTGGAAACGCCACACTGACCTCCGACATCCAACCGGAGGACAACCTCAATTTCCGCACGCCGGTACAGCTCGACGCCCAGCAGAAGCTGACTTATCTCGCGGAAGCGAGATCGTTCGACGACGTGACCTACCGTGACATGGAGCTTGACTTTAACGGCTGGCGCGCGCTTTTCCGGATTAACTTGTATTTCTGAATTCAGTGTCATGCATCCAGACGACTCCAGTCGCGACTGGCATCCGCTACCCAAGATTTTCCATCGCCCGTTATTAACGGGATTGGCGACTGCTCTCCTGTCGCTGCTTCTGATCGTCCCTGCGGATATTTCACGGGCAGATGAATTTTCGCAACTCGTCGAGGAGGGTACTACCCTGTTGGATCAGGGAGAAAACGATCATGCCCGTGACAGTTTTGAGAAGGCCCTGGAGATCAACGCAGAGAGCGCACATGTGCACTATCTGCTCGGTCTGACTTGGCTGCGCGAGAACAGGATGACACCGGCGATCGATGCGCTGCTGCGCGCGATTCAGCTGAACCCCGGCCATATAGAAGCCCGTTTGCAGCTTGGCGCGGTCTTTGAATCCCTAGACCGGACCGATGAAGCGATTGCACAGTACCAAGCCGCCTACGATCGGACCGTGCCCGGAACCAGCCAGCACGAAGACGCCGGGCGAAGACTGCGCTATACGGTCGCCACCCGGCATGCGAAACGGGGAGAGGTCGACATCGCGCTGGGATTGTTCGAGGAACTTGCCAGGGACTATCCGGGCAATGTACTCATCGTATACAGCGCCGCGGTCGCGAATCTGCTCAGTGGCCGGATGCCGGCGGCCCGCGCGGCCTTCGAGCATGTCGTTGTGCTGGATCCGACTTACGTCAACGCCTACCTGAATCTGGCGACGATTGATGAGAATGAGGGCCGGCTAGAGGATGCGGTCGAGAACCTCAGGAAGGTGATAGAACTTGATCCCGAAGGGCTCGCAGCGCCACGGGCCGAGATCAGGCTGCTCATTATCGAAGGCCACCTGTTGGACCGGCAGGGCAATCGGGCCGAGGCGATCTCTGCCTTCGAGCGGGCGATTGAACTCGAGCCTTCGAACCGGGTGGCTCTCAATGCGCTGGCATCGATCTATCAAACCCTGGGCGACGTCGAGCGTGAACGCGATATCCAGGCAAAGATTATCGGCTTCTATCCGGAAGATGATCGCGCGCGCATGAGGCTGGCGGAGTTGCATATCCTGGCCGGCGATTTCGCGCTGAGCTGGGAGCAGCTGGATGCAATCATCGTGCTCGGTCCGCAGGGCAAGTATTATGAACAAGCGCTACGGATTATGGATCGCTTTCGAATGACCGAAGAGGGCAGGCGTATCGAACGCGAGCGGATGACGGCAAGGATGGAAGAACTCCAGGGCCGCCTGCGCGGCGATTCTGATGACGCAGCAGCCTGGAAGGCGCTCGCCCTGCTTTATTTAAGGCAGAACGCCTATCAGGATGCGGTAGCAGCTTTCGAAAACGTACTACGCCTCGATCCGGGCGACAAGCAGGCGCGGGACGCTCTGGCCATGCTCTATGATTACCTTGGCCGTTTTGCGGATTCGGTGCAGGAGTATGCCCGGCTGGTGTCGATCGAAACCGATGAGAAAATCGTATCCCGACTTGTCAGCTCATTGCGCCTTGCGAACGCCAAGGATCTCTATGCCCGGGGCAGGCATAAGCTGGCTGCGAGCGAGCTGAATGCGATCCTGGACGAGAATCCCGACAACCAGATCGCGCATTTCTATCTCGGCCTGATTTACGCCGAAGAAGAGGAACTGCTGAAAGCGATAGATGCCTATCGGGAAGTCGTCCGGATCGTTCCCGGCCATGTTGGCGCCCGCATGAACCTGGCTATCAACTTCGAGCGTCTCAATCGGGAAGAGGACGCGATAGACGAATATCGCAAGGTACTCCAGTCGAATCCCCCACCGGAGATTGCCGAGCAGGCGCGGCTGCGGCTCGAGAATGTTCAGAGTCGCATCCAGGGGGTATCGTTCAACGCCGGTTATCTGATGGCCTATGACAATAACATCAATCTCAGCGACGTGAGTCCGATCGCTGATTTCCGCTCCGACCTTTCATTGAACCTTGCCTACCAGTACAAGATGCAGAACGACTTGCGCTGGCGTTTTCTGATGAGCCCGGTTTACACCAATTATCACAAGGGACAGTACGATTATCTGAATTCGACCCTGACAGCTTCCGCGAGTCTGATGCCCGGCCGTTATACCCTGGTCGGCGGCTATACTTACCGGAGCAGCGCCTCACTGATTTCCGACAGCCGGTTGAGTCGTATGCATACCTTTTTCGGCGAGGGGATGACCCGCTTTCGCATCCCGAATCTGATCCGGCCATTCTCCGGACAACCGGTACCGAGCAATGTCTCGGCAAATTTTTCATACAGCGATTTCGACGCGAGGAGCAGTCCATTTTTCAGTGCCTATACCACTTCGGCCGGATTGTCTCTTACCCAGTCGGTGTCCGGTCGTGACCGTATCCGTCTCGGGTACCAGGCTGTACGTAACGAGAACAAGGAGCTGATCGGCAACGATTATGCCTACGTCAGTCATGGCGTGAATATCGGCGCCGATCGGCGAATGCCTTGGGGCAGCGTCAATATCAACTATGGCTACACTTATTTCGATTACACGAACCCGGACTCGTTCTCGCGGTTTACCCAGTACAGAGAGAATACCCGCCACAACCTCGCGCTCGGGGCCAACTATAACTTCAGACCCAACATCGGCTTTTTCACGACAATGTCCTGGACCCGGAACAGCTCGAATCTTCCGGTCGGCTTTGTGCTGGGGGGTGAGGATATCATCGAGGGGCTGCAAAGCTCATCGCTGAGCGATTACAGCCGCCTGATGGTGTCTATCGGAATGAATGTGAATTTCTGACGGCTCAGTCGCGCAACGAGTTGAATGCGAGTACTGCCCAGGTCAGTGTCGCGCCGGCGAATACCAGCATCAGGGCGAGGCCCTTGGCAAAGATAGCGAAGTCCGGCGGTCCGACCAACACCGCGCGTACGCCTTCGACCGCGTAGGTGATCGGGTTGATGATGGAGATGTACTGAATCCAGTCCGGCATGAACTGCTTCGGCACCAGCGCCGACGAGAAGAACATCAGCGGCAAAGTCATCAGGTTGCCGATCATCACCAGCGGCTCTTCTCGCTGCAGCGTGATCGCAAAACCGTTCGAGATTGCCGCGAAGCCGACGCCGAGCAGGAACACGATCAGCATGCCGAGCAGCAGGTAGATCGGGTTCATCGTGATCGTCGAACCCATCAGCCAGGCAACGACCAGGATGATCAGCGCCTGCGCGATGACCTGCACTGCAGAATGCATGACCCGGCTCAGCACGATCGCGATCCGCGATACCGGCGATACCAGCAGCTTGTCGACGGTGCCGGCCGAGATCTCGCGCAGCAGGCTTACGCCGGACCACGACGAGCCGAACAGCACGGTCATGATCAGGATGCCCGGCACCATGAAGTCCATGTAGTTGTCGGCCTGGACGAAGCGGCCGAACAACTGTCCGAAGATGATCAGCCAGATCAGCGGCTGGATCAGCGTGAACAGCGTCCACAGCGGCATCCGCAGCGAGATGATCATGTACTTGTTGAACAGATGCCAGGTATCGGCGATCATCGCTTCAGCCCTTCTTGTTCCAGTCGGTCCGGGGCTTGCCGTCCTTGTCTACCCACTCGTTGCCCTGCCAGTCTTTCGAGTCGCCCCAGTCGCCCTTCTGCGAGCCCTTGTTGTCGACCCATTCGTTGCCTTTCCATTCCCTGGCTGAGGCATCGGGTTCGGGCTGCTTAAGCTTGGCGGCGGGCTTGCTCCAGTCGGTCTTCGGCTTGCCCTGGTCGTCTACCCACTCGTTGCCCTTCCAGTCGGGGGAGTCGCCCCAGTCGCCGGTCTGGTGGCCTTCCTTGTCAACCCATTCGTTGCCCTGCCACTCGCCGGATCCCGCGGCCTTGCCCGCAGGCGGCGGATCGCCGGGCTTCTTGTCCTGTTCAGGTATGCGCGGCTTGCCGTCGGCGTCTACCCACTCGTTGCCCTGCCACTCGGCGTCTTCCTCGCCCTCGACGTAGCCCCATTTCGCAGCTTGCTTCTTCCAGTCGCCACCACCGCCGCCCTTACCGGCCCACTGGTGCCACCACTGCTCGGGCTCTTCTTCGGCGGTCTCGGCCATGCTCGCGCCGGTGTATTTCAGGAACACATCGTCGAGCGTCGGGCGCGCAAGTGAAAGCGTCTTGACGTGAACCTGGTGCGGCGCCGCCTGTTCCATGATCAGCGGGATGCTGCCGGCGCCGTCATCGACATAGAGGTGGAGATTGTTGCTCTCCCATACCGTCTGGGTCGCAATGCCGCTCTGCTTCAGATGCGCCGCGTAGGCCTTTTCCTTGTTGCCGACGTTCTCGAACGAGACCACGACCGAGTCGCCGTGGATGCCGTGCTTGAGTTCCTCGGACGTGCCGATGATGCGGATTTTGCCGGTATTGATGATCGCGACCCGGTGCGACAGCTTGTCGGCCTCTTCGAGATAATGCGTCGTCAGCAGGATCGTCAGGCCGAACTTGCGATTCAGTTCCTCGATGTGCTTCCACAGGATCTTGCGGCTGCGGATGTCGAGACCGAGCGTCGGCTCGTCGAGGAACAGGATCTTCGGTCGGTGAATCAGCGCGGTCGCGATGTCGAGCTTGCGGGTCATGCCGCCGGAGTAGGCCATCACCGGCTTGTCGAGGCTGTCCTTGAGTTCGAAGTACTCGGCGAGCTCCTCGATGCGCGAGCGGATGTCGGCCTTCTTCATCCGGTACATGTGTCCCTGCAGGGTCATGTTCTCGCGGCCGGTCATGAAGTAGTCGACGCCGGTCTTCTGCGCGACGACGCCGATGGCCCGGCGCACCTGCTCCGGCGACTCGTCGACGTTGATGCCACCGACGAAGGCCTGGCCGGAATCGAATCCGGACAGCGTCGACAGCACCCGGATCGTCGTCGACTTGCCGGCCCCGTTCGGGCCGAGCAGGGCCATGATTTCGCCCTCGTTGACGTCCAGGTCGAGTTCGTCGACGGCCCGCTGGTCGGGCGGGTAGATCTTGGTCAGCTTGCTGACATGTATGGCATGATGGTCAGGCATCGCAGGGCGCCCGCTTGGGATTGGGTTCCGGAATGGTCAATGTCGTTTTCGGGCGATCTTGTTCTGTAGGTCGTATGGTACCGGCCTGCCCGTCAGCCGGGATACAATGCTGCGTCAAGCGCTTATATTACAACATATATCGGATATTTGCCCGCCAACTTTATCGCTTTCGCCAGTGACATGAAGATACTCGGTATAGAGACCTCCTGCGACGAGACCGGCCTTGCCGTTTACGCTTCCGGCGTCGGCGTGCTGGCGCAGCGACTCTACAGCCAGGTCGCGATGCACGCCGAATATGGCGGCGTGGTGCCAGAGCTGGCTTCGCGCGACCATATCCGCAAGCTCCTGCCGCTGCTGCGACAGGTGCTGGCCGATGCGGGCCTCGGGGACGGACGGCCCGACGGCATCGCCTGGACCGCCGGCCCCGGCCTCGCCGGCGCGCTGCTGGTCGGGGCCGCGGTCGCGCGCAGCCTCGCGTGGACCTGGGGGATCCCGTCGGTCGCGGTCCACCATATGGAGGGGCATCTGCTCGCCCCGTTGCTCGAGACGCCGGCGCCGGCGTTCCCGTTTCTCGCGCTGCTGGTATCCGGCGGCCATACGATGCTGGTCGCCGTCGACCGTCCCGGGGTCTACCGCGTTATCGGCGACACGCTCGACGACGCCGTCGGCGAAGCCTTCGACAAGACCGCGACGCTGCTCGGCCTCGGCTATCCGGGCGGCCCGGCGCTCGAGCGCCTCGCCGTGGCCGGCGATCCCGAACGTTTCCGCTTCCCGCGCCCGATGACCGACCGTCCAGGGCTCGACTTCAGCTTCAGCGGCCTCAAGACCTTCGCGCTGAATACCCTGCAGGGGCATCAGGGGCAGGGCGACGATGCGCAACTGCGCGCCGACGTCGCTTGCGCGTTTCAGCAAGCCGTGACAGAAACGATGGTCATCAAATGCCGCCGCGCGATGCGCGAGACCGGGCTGAGACGGCTGATCGTCGCCGGCGGCGTCGGCGCCAACCGCATGCTGCGCGAGCGGCTGCAGGCGATGGCGGCGGACGAGGGCGGCGAGACCTATTACCCGCGCATGGAATACTGCACCGACAACGGCGCGATGATCGCGCTGGCCGGGTGCCTGCGGATCGCGGACGGGCAGCGGGACGCAGAGGGGTTCAACGTGCGGGCGCGTTGGGGGCTCGAGGAACTGGCGCCGGTCGGGATCGATCCACGGCTGTATTTGCCACGATCCAGATCAGCGGATTTCTGAGCGGTATTTCAGTACAAGTCCAATCACCCGCCATGCAGCCTGCGGGTCATCATGATCCTTCCCCGGTTCTTGATGTGCTTTACTTTTTTATGTAAAGTAAAGCAACTGTCAGTCTGGAGAACCGGCCATGCCCTATTTGAAGCTGTCTTCAAAGAACCAGATTGTCCTGCCCAAGGAGGCGCGGGAGGCGATGAACGTCAAGGGGGGGGACGAGTTGCTCGTCGTCGTCAAAGGCGGCGTGACCCTGCTGATGCCCAGGCCGGAGAGCTATGCAAAGGCGCTTTCCGGAAAAGGGAAGGGTGTGTATTCGAGGAAATACCTCGATGAGGAACGCCGTTCGTGGTGAGCCTTTCAGGGCTTCCTGAAAAGGCACGAGCGAATCGGCCTGGATTCCAATGTCCTGATCTATTTCATCGAAGCCCACCCCGACTATCATCGCCTGACGCAAAAACTGTTCGCGTCCATCGAGTCCGGGCGCAACCTTGGCGTATGCGCCACATTGTCATTGCTGGAGGTGCTGGTTCAGCCCTATCGCGACGACAGGGACGAACTGGTCAACCAGTTTTACGGACTCCTGACGACGTACCCGAATCTCATCTGGGTCGATCTCTCTATCGAGATTGCCGATCTCGGCGCGCGCCTGCGGGCGCAATATCAACTCAAGACACCGGACGCGATTCTGCTTGCAACGGCGATCCGGTCGGGTGCGACCGGGTTTATCGGCAATGATGCCCGATTGAAGCGGGTTGCGGAGACAGAGGTTTTGCTGTTGTCTTGATTAACGGTTGTTCGACTTTGGCGCCGGTAACGTCGCCGTTACGAAGATTACCTATCCGATCGATTTCTTTCCCGGTTGGGCCGCGACGCCGAGTCGGCCTTGCGCAACTCCGCACGCAGCACCCGACGCAAGACATCTTCCAACGGCTCCTCCACGCGCTGGACGTGCTCGCGAAGCGCCGCATTGATCAGAGACTGATAGTTGCCGCCGCCGGCCTCGTGGACCCGGGTCTTGAACCATTCGATCAGATCGTCATCCAGGCGGATCGTGATGCGCGTCTTCCCCTTTGGAAGCGGCGCCACGGATCCGCGCATGGCCCTGGAAAAGTCGTAGTTCTTCCTCATCGGTCTTCCTCGTAGTCGCGGCATTCGGCGCGGCTGGCGCGACGCGACGAGATGATCCTGAACCGAATATTATATGCACAAATGTACACCGACGACAAGGCCAGGAAACAGGGAGCATCCAGCATTGGGTGCCGGACTTGAATCGGTGTATGTCCTATATGCAGTTCCGAGCCAGCCACCGTTGCAGGCGCGCCGGGGCTCGGAAATAATCAGTAAAACGTGGTCCGCCCCCGATTGTTTGCGGAAACCAAGCGAACAGAATTCCTATTATCGTTCATGGTAATCTCGACGAGCGTCAGATCCGCTATGTCTAGCAGGAAATTCTCCACGAGCACCACCTCCCGGCCATTGACGAGCGGCTTCACCGGCAGCGGGTCGCGGCCGAGGGCCTGCATGAGCGAACGCCATACCAGTTCGGTGCAATAGACTGCATCGCTGCGCGCAAGATTGAAATCGAAGTCGAACGCCATGCCTGCCCGATACATATCGAGCGCGGCATCCGCGGTACGGCCGGCGGCGGCCTGGTCCTCAAGACGAAGCACGGCCAGCCTTGATACTCCATACACGAATTCATGCCAGTCGTCGAGGCGCACCCTGCCATCGGCACCGAAGTTGTCGGCCTCGGCATGAACCACCCGCCAGCGCCCACCATCCTCGACCACGATACCGGCATGGGAAAACCGGGAATCACGCGGATTAACCCGCGCAAAGAGAACTCCCCAGAAACCGGTTCCCTTCCTAAGGACTATATCGCCGACCTGCAATGGTAGTGAAAAATGCGCATCGTCACCCTTGCCCCAGTCGTCACTCCCCGCGATGGCTGCAGCAACGATAACAATCGCGGCCAAGATACCTGGCGGGAAGATAACGCGGCACATGCCGATATTCTATTTACCACCAGTCATTCGCATTAAGATCGACCCTCCATTTACCACCTGACCTCTGGATGTCGAACACGGTATTTTTGTCAATAAACTCGACGTATGAGCCAACCTTGACGCGATTATCATTAACTATTTCGACCTCATGAATTCTGTATTCTCTTGGCACGATGGTTACTCCCAGCGCCCCCATCAACCGCTTAGTCTGCTCTGTACTTAATTCTTGTGCCGCCATCTGATTGCCGGCGTTTAAACTATCCAGCCAACCCTTTGTAACCCTGATTGCCTCTATCTCCAGCCTCTCCGGACTGGCCAGCCATTTACCGCCGAGCTTTATCAGGTGAAGGGTTTCTTCCTTTGCATCACCCTTGATGGCGATAATTACATGGGCCAATTCATCGTCGACCATTTCTGTTCTGAGAATCTGGTACTCCGGAAACGGGACGGGGGCGGCTTCACCACCTTCCATTGCCGCCGCGATCATCTGTCTCATCGCTCCTATAGTCGTTTCCAGTGCCGCTGAAAAATTGCCGGTATTCATATTATCCAGCCAGCGTTTTGCGGCATCGGTCGCTTCCATTTCCGGCGTGCGGGGTGCACTGGCCGTTGCCCTTTTCGGAGCGTCGATCACACTAGTTGCTTTCTCCACTGAGCTACTGGTGATACCGGTTGCTTCTTTTTCGGAACCGCCGCAAGCAGACAATCCCAATACGATTGCGATGACAAATACCTTGATCGACGGAATAACAATACCACCGCGACCCTGATCGAAGATATTCCATGTTCGCACGTTCATTGCAGCCACCTTTATCACTTGCGTATCCCCACCTTCCACTTGCCGTCGATACGCACAAGATCCAGCATGACCTCTTCTCCGCTGCCTTCCACCTTCACGGTTACCTGCGCGGCGTTATCGCTGGTCGTGCTGACATTCGTGATCTTGTATTTCCCGACCGCCATGTCCTCCCCCATCGACTGGGCCATTATGATCATGCCCTTGGTCGCATCGGTGCTCATTTCCTGTGCCGCGGTCAGATTGTTGGCATTAAGGGCGTCGAGCCACTGGCGCGCTGCCTTTTCCGGCCCTGACCCGGAACCACCACCACCACCACCGCCACCGCAGGCAGCCAGCGCAAATGCAGCGGCCGCCGCCAATATCATCAGCCGCAGCGACAGGCGGCTCGCTTCGAAAGAATTCAACATGATCTCTCTCCTTACCGTGTTCGTCCCGGAAATATCCGGCTACTATGCCTTGTCAGCTATCTTCTTGCTGTTTTCGTGAATCTTGAACAGCACGATCAGCAGCTCGCAAAAGATTCTTACGCCGACGCCGCCGCTTATAATGATTCCAAGCCCCATGAGGAAACTGCTGAAACTGAATCCCGAGTATCCCCCGGACATCATGCTGATTCCCGACACGACGACCCCCAGCAGAAGCAGCCAGTAGACAACCGTGATGATTTTCGGGGTAAGCATTGCATCGAAAAATAGAACGCTTCTCATGTAACCTCCTTTTTGGAATTATTTGATTATTTCCATATGTCCTGATGAAGCATCTGTTACCTCATGGACCATTCTTGCGAGCGCCTGGGCCTGCTCCTGATCAAGGGATACGTTCTTCAGATCGACAGAGGATGTCGTCAGATACATGACAAGCAGAGGAACCACAATAGCGGCAATCAGCAAGCATCGCCTGTCCTCAATTACCCCACGTTTTTAGGCTGGGAAACCATGCCGCCTTACTCCCAAGCCAGGGTTCCATTGAGGACGATGGGCCCGGTGGCCAGATTGTTGTTGATAACATTCTGAATAGCCCCGATCTGGATCTGGGCATTATTGAAGGTCACCGTCTTCGCTGCCAGGTTGGCGGAAACACCCGGACATTGAAATGCAGAGCAGACATAGAAGTATATGTCGGTGCCTATAATAGAAGGCATGTGTCTAAATTCAACTGCGCCGATCTGCGTACCCGTGATGGACACGATGACCTGGTTGAAATTCTCCACACCCGTCGAGGCCCAGGTGCCGACGATCACTGAAAATTCGGGGATGCTTTGCGTCTCCATGATTCCCGGCGCGAAGCTGGTCCCGATAACGCCTTGATCGTTGCCGCTTATGGTCAATGTACCGACTTCGCCGGCATTGCCAGTATTATTCAGGCTGTCCAGCAGGTGCGTCTGCGCCGTTTCAGCATCGATCAGGGACCGCGCGCCCGCGGAGGTAACCGCCGTGAGTTCCGCCACGACGGTCTGCACATTGCCATCGTTTTCGAAATCGATGATCGACTGGTTGAAATCGATACTCATATTGGCGGCAAGATCCGATACTTCAGCCGTGATGCGGATACCGTTACTGGGATCGTTGTCGTCATCGAGCGACTGCACGAAGCGCAGGATATTGATCACCCTGGGGTCGGTGTGATCGACCGCTCCTGGCACCAGGTCAATGGGCGTGATCAGGGCCTCGCCGGCAGCACTACCCAGCAGGATACCGCCGATGTAGAAGCTGATCTCCTCGCCACTCAGATAGGTGAAGATCCCGTTGGTATCGGTGAACCCGTCCTGGGTTGCAGTTTGGTATCGCAGACCTTCAACTGGGGAGTCGATGAAGACGCCACTACTGAGCTGGGGTCCGCCGTCTCCATCTCCGCCCCCGCCACCGCATGCAGTCAGGATTAAGAGCAGACAAAACAGGTAGATAATTCTTATCAGCATGAATCATCGCTCCACTTGGGTACTTCCTTGTTAATCAGAACGGGATAAAGCTCAACGCCCAATTAGTCGTAATCTGCTACTTTCCAGAATTGAGCTGTCCGACAATGGAGCGGACCGCAGCCGCAGTCGCCGTCGCCGTGCCTTAACCATATGTCTGCGGAATACCGGGGGGCAGCTCAGCCTGCCCCCTGTCTCCTTAAGGTATCGCTATGGGAATAGCACGAATCTCTGCCGTTATCTTGAATGGATCACCGGCATCGGTAACCCTCCTTTCCGTCACCAGGAATCCATTGCCGCTTGCATTCACATTCGCAGCCGAAATGGCAAAGAACCTGGGGGCCCCTGGATGCGGGGAAGAATCCTCGATCAGGAGAGATTCACCTTCCCAACTGCTGGTTAGAGGGTTGAACTGATTCTTCCAAATACTGCCTGATGACCATATAACCAAGGCATGGCCTTCCGCGCTCATGGTAAAAACATCGTCGACGCCAAGCTGGTTGCTGAAATTCCGATTGAAGTAGCTCATGCCGGACGATACATTTATTTCCTCCGGCGCACCCCAACCCATACCGGAGTTATAGGTTGATACAAACAGGCGTCTCTTGGTTATGGACTCCGTGCTGGGCTTGTCCCACAACGCGATGACTCTGCCGTGAGCATCCATCCTTACGCTGGAGGTAAACACGGAATCGAAGCCCGATACTTCGTCAAGCACCTGCCAAGGCATCCACTGCGATCCATCGTAGTAAGCCGCCAGAACCGTGATGGTCGATAAGTTCAAGGTTGCAGTACCCAAGACCGCAATATGTCCATCGGCGTTCTTCGTCACGGAGTTGATCTCGAACCCCACTGCCCCGATCTGATGGTCTAGCGTCTGCATCTCGCTCCCCCACCCCGATACCGGAGAGTACTGTCTGATACGGGCGTGAATAGCGCCCGAGTTGACCATTCCCGCCGCCATTACAACCTCTCCATCCGAGCGGCTTGCCGAGGCATCATCGGACCTCCAAGTAATACCCGCGTTCGGAATATCATTCACCAGAACATCGGTATCGGTACTATATCGGGAAAGACTATTCGTAATGCTTCCATCGCGAACGATGACTTCTTTCAGAGCGGTGATGGCTATCGGCGTCAGGCTGACATCGTCAGGAAATTTTCCTTGTCCTTCCCAGCCCGTCGATGGGGAAAACTTGTTCCACCACCAATCCGGGAAAGCCCTTCCAAATACAAACAGATCTCCGTTTTCATCGAATATCGCCTGCGGCTCACTGACCACAGAACTACCCTCCGCAATCTTCTGCTCGGACCCCCATGTTCCAGTAATACGGTCATAGTAGCTTGCCCAGGCCGCTGACGATGTAACGGACCCGCCCTCGACATAGGTTACGCGCCAGATAGCCATTGCATCGCCATCCACATCGACGATCACTCTTACCCAACTCACGGCTTCAGCGTCCCCCGCCAAATTGGAATCCCTAGACGCAGATAAATTTACAGTCGCAATTAAGGCGCTCGAGTCCAAACCTAACGCCGGGCCACCGCCACCACCGCCACCGCCACCACCACCACCACCACCACCACCACCACCACCGCCACCGCCACCGCTACCACAGCCGGCCAGCAA
>CAYTGL010000017.1:28585-54801 GCA_964437335.1 uncultured Chromatiales bacterium | reverse complement strand
GCATCGGCGTCATCCAGATCGACGAGCCCGCGCTGCGCGAGGGCCTGCCGCTGCGCCACGGCGACTGGAAGCACTATCTCGACTGGGCCGTGCGCGCGTTTCGCATCGCCGCGGGCGGCGTGCGCGACGAGACGCAGATCCACACGCATATGTGCTACTGCGAGTTCAACGACATCATGGACTCGATCGCCGCGCTCGACGCCGACGTCATCAGCATCGAGACCTCGCGCTCGGACATGGAGCTGCTGGAGGCATTCGAGCGCTTCGAGTATCCGAACGAGATCGGTCCCGGCGTCTACGACATCCACTCGCCGAACGTTCCGACCGTGGAACGCATCGTCGATTTGATCGGCAAGGCCGTGGCCCACATCCCGGCGGAGCGGATCTGGATCAATCCGGACTGCGGTCTCAAGACCCGGCGCTGGCCGGAGACCGAGCGTGCACTCAGTGTCATGGTGGAAGCGGCCAGGCGTCTGCGACAAGCGGCCGGGTAGCTGAAACTACGGCGCTGGCGATACGGCGGCGGACCGAAGACCGGTACCGGCAATATTCATCTCGAAATCAGCACCGCCCCGAACAGCCACTCATGCAACGAGAACAGGAACGCGATATGGAGCGCGAGTCCGGCAACGACCGCGATGACATCGTTCGCCTTCGATGCCAGCGTACTGATCATCGGCCGCTGCGCGCGCCGCGTCAGTGAAATACGGACCGCGACCGCCCACACCAGAAACGCTCCGAACAGCAACACATCCGCCAGCGCGCCATTGCTCATCAGGTGCGCCGCGGACCAGAGGATCACGGCCAGCAGCATCGGATGTTTCGTCGCCGCCTGTATGCGCCCCGGCAGGTAGGCCGCGAGCGCCAGCGGAAACACCGGGAGCATCATCAGCATCGCGACTTCCTGCAAGCCGCTGGCCGGCTTGTAGAGCACGACCGGATCGGCGCTCGCGAGGGCGTAGCCCCAGACGATCAGCGCGAGACCGATGATCGAATCCAGTGAATAGGCGATCATCCACGGAGTCTCGCCGATGCGCACCGCCATGCGGTCGCGCCATGGACGGTTGATCAGCGATATCGAGTGGACACCGAAAAAAATCACCAGCCCTGCCAGAAGAATGCTCATCCCGACAAGCTAAGGAAATACCTGGGAAATCACAAGCGGGAAAACAAAAACGCCCGGCGATGGCTCGCAACCGTCTCCATATGACGGCCGATACGTGGATGCCTTGTGGCGACCACGGCGACGCAGAAAGCCGGCCTGAAGCGGCGGGGGTTATTTCTTCAATTCGAAATCGAAACGCACGCGCACTTCGTTGATGATGAAGCTGGTGTCCTTGAACTCGCCGATGCCGACGTCGAAATCCAGCCGCATGATCGTGGCTTCACCATGCATTCGCAGGCCTTCGCCATTGCGTTCCACAGTCAGCGTGACCGGCACTTCGCGGCTGATGCCGCGGATAGTCAGCATTCCGGAAACCCGCCGGGGAATCCCGTCGGCCCCGGAGGCATCGCCGGTCCACGTCGCCTCGGGCCACACGGCCGGATCGAAAAACTCGTCGCTCGCCATCGCCTCGTCCCCGTCGCGGTTGCCGACGGAGGCCGACTTCGTCGCCACGGACACTTCGATGCGCCCGTCGCAATAGCGCACGGAAACTTTCCTGAACTTCCCCTCGAACGGATCACCCTCCAGGACACCTGAGAAAACCAGCTCGCCGCTGCCGGCGTCGCCTCGGTAGCAGACTTCTTCCGCCTGTACGCTGATGTCAAATGCCAGCGCAGCGAGCAACGCGCAGATACGCAGACCCCGATTCATCGTCACTTCCACGTCGGCAACATCCGTTTCAGCATCGGGTTCCTGAGAATGAAATGATGGCGAAGCGCCGCCAGCACATGCACGGCGACCACAATGACCAGCGTCACGGCCAGCACCCCATGTACGCGTCCGAAGAAATTCTCCAACCGTTCGCTCTCGCCGACGAAGTCGGGAAAATCAATCCAGCCGAACCACTCGGCGCCGTAGCCGGCCGCCGACGAATACGCCCAGCCGGTCAGCGGCATCGCGAAGATCAGCGCGTACAGCAGGCCGTGGCTGAGCTTCGCGGCGACCGCCTCCCAGCGCGGCATCCTGGCCGGCAGCGGCGGTGGGCGATTGAATAGCCGCCAGACCAGGCGCAGCGCGGCCAGCATCAGCACGGTCATGCCGATGGACTTGTGTTGCACGGTCAGGCGGTAGGTCTGGATCACCGATTCGGTCTGATCGATGCGCCAGGCCCAGATGAATTGCAGGACGATCAGCACCACGACCGACCAATGCAGCAACTGGCTGATCAGCCCGTAATGGGTTACGGTATTGCGCAATGGAATCTTCATTACGATGAAGTTTACAACACCTGTCGCGCTGGTGATCGTGTCGGCCGCGTTGCTGGTCGCCGCCTGCGCCGCGCCGGTGCGCCCGCCGGCCGGGGACGTCACCCACGCGGTGGCGCAACCAGTTCAGACGGTCGCTGCCGTCGGCCGGCGATACACGGTCGCCGCCGAAGACTCCGAGTTGCGTATTCTCGTGTTCGCCGACGGCCCGCTGGCGCGCTTCGGCCATCCCCACGTGATCGGCGGGAACGTCATCTCCGGGAGCCTATGGCTCGCGGAGGATTTTCACCGCTCCGGCGTGGAGCTGTTTGTCGACGTGCCCGCGCTCCGCGTCGACGATCCCGAATGGCGGCTGGCCGAAGGCTTCGATCCGCAGATGGACGACGACGCGATCGCTGGCACCGGCGACAACCTGCGCTCACCGGCGGTGCTCGACGCCGAACGGCACCCGCAGATCGTCATCCGCTCGGTGGCCGTCAGCGGCCCGCGATGGCAGCCGGATGTCACTATTGAAATCACCCTGCGGGATCAAACCCGGGCGATGACCGTGCCGGTCGCGCTGGACGTCGCCGACGGGACGATCACCGCTATCGGCCGCTTCCGCCTGCGGCAGACGGAGTTCGGCATCGAACCCTTTTCCGCGGTCGGCGGCAGACTGCGGGTAGCCGATGAGATAATGGTGAGATTCAGGGTGGTGGCAAGGGAATAGCCCTACCGTCGACGCCCTCCTGATTTTCTCCTGTCCGCCGACGGGAGAAGCTTGCGACAATCCCGTAACCCGACAACCCGGCCAGGACCCAGCCCATGTACCGATTCTTCGAAACCCTGATCGACCCGTATCCGAGCATCGAGCCCGCGACGCCCCCGCGCGGACTGTTCCGGTTCATGTACCACTACTCGAAGCCGGTGCTGCCGTGGCTGATCATCATGTCGGTGCTGACCGCGCTGATGTCGATCGCGGAGATCGCGTTCTTCGGCTTCATGGGCTCGCTGGTCGACTGGCTGACCGGGGCCGAGCGCGAGTCCTTTCTCGCCGACCACGGCTGGCAGCTTGCCGGCATGGCGCTGCTGGTGCTGGTCGGCTTTCCGGTGCTGGTGCTGCTGCAATCGCTGATCATTCACCAGACGGTCATGGGCAACTATCCGATGCTGGTGCGCTGGCTCGCGCACCGCTACATCCTCGGACAAAGCATGCACTTCTTCCAGGACGAGTTCGCCGGCCGCATATCGCAGAAGGTCATGCAGACCGCGGTCGCGCTCCGCGAGGGCGTCATGAAGCTGATGGAGGTGTTCGTCTACGTCGGCGTGTACTTCACCGGCGCGATGCTGCTGATCGGGAGCGCGGACATGCGCCTGACGCTGCCGCTCGTCATCTGGTTCGCTGCCTACCTGGTAATCTTGTTCGTGTTCATCCCGCGCCTGCGCCGGGTTTCGATGCTGCAGGCCGACGCGCGCGCGCTGATGACCGGACGCATCGTCGACAGCTACACGAATATCCAGACCGTCAAGCTGTTCGCCCACACGCTGCGCGAACAGGACTATGCGCGCAACGCGATGGACGAGTTCATGGGGACCGTCCATCGCCAGATGCGGCTGGTGACGCAACTGACGGTGTCCCTGCACACGATCAACTCGCTGCTGCTCGCGGGGGTCGCGGCGCTCGCGATCCTTGCGTGGCAGCAGACCTCGATCTCACTCGGCGCGATTGCCGTCGCGATCGCACTGGTGATGCGCCTGCGCGCTATGTCGCAGTGGATCCTGTGGGAGGTCGCGACGCTGTTCGAAAACATCGGCACCGTGCAGGACGGCATCAACACGATCGCGCGGCCATTCGCGATCACCGACGATACGAATGCAAAAGCACTCGTCGTCGAATGCGGAGAGATCCGTTACGAGAACGTCCATTTCCATTACGGCCGCGCGAGCGGCGTCATCGAGGACCTGTCGCTGGAGATCCGGCCCGGCGAGAAGGTCGGGCTGGTCGGGCGCTCGGGCGCGGGCAAGTCGACGCTGGTCAATCTGCTGCTGCGCTTCTACGACGTCGAGGATGGCCGCATCCTGATCGACGGCCAGGACATCGCGCGGGTGACGCAGGAATCGCTGCGCCGCAATATCGGCCTGGTGACCCAGGACACCTCGCTGCTGCACCGCTCGATCCGCGACAACATCGCCTACGGCAATCCTGACGCGGCCCAGGACGCGATCGTCGAGGCCGCGCGCCGCGCCCATGCGCACGAGTTCATCATGGCGCTGGTCGACGCGAAGGGCCGCGCCGGCTACGACGCCCACGTCGGCGAACGCGGCGTCAAGCTCTCGGGCGGCCAGCGCCAGCGCGTCGCGATCGCCCGCGTGCTGCTGAAAAACGCGCCGATACTGATCCTCGACGAGGCGACCTCGGCGCTCGACTCCGAGGTCGAGGCCGCGATCCAGGAGCAGCTCTATACGCTGATGGAAGGCAAGACCGTCATCGCGATCGCGCACCGCCTGTCGACGATCGCGATGCTCGACCGGCTCGTCGTCATCGAGCAGGGCCGCGTCGTCGAGAGCGGGACACACGAAGAACTGCTGCGTCGGGATGGCCTCTACGCGGCGCTGTGGCGCCGCCAGTCCGGCGGCTTCCTCGGCCACGACCTCGACCCGGTCGATTCGGGATCAGAGCAGATCCTGTCTATCCTGACCCCGGACACTGACTGAAGTCCGGACTGCTCATGTCCGCTCGGCAACCGAATCGAGCAGGACCTGCTGCGCGGCAAACGGCTGCGCGCGGCCTTTCGGTGAAAACCGGGTGTAGCTACCGTCGGACTCGAGCAGCCACGACTGGGCATTGTCCTTCAGATAACACTGCAGATCGCGGATGACCCGCTTGGCGAGTTTCGGATTGTCGAGCGGAAACGCGATCTCGACCCGGCGGAACATGTTGCGCTCCATCCAGTCGGCGCTCGCGCACCAGACTTCCGGCTCACCGCCGTTCTCGAAGTAGTAAACCCGGGTGTGTTCGAGCAGGCGGCCGATCAGTGAACGCACGCGGATGTTCTCCGAGACACCGGGAACGCCGGGCCGCAGGCTGCAGATGCCGCGCACGATCAGGTCGATCTCGACGCCGGCGATCGACGCCGCGTACAGCGCCTGGATCAGCTGCGGCTCGATCAGCGCATTGATCTTGATGATGATGCGCGCCGGCCTGCCGGCCGCGGCGTTGTCGGCCTCGCGCTGGATCTTCTGCAGCAGGCCCTTGTGCAGAGAGAACGGCGACTGCAGCAAACGGTTCAGCTTCGCGACCTTGCCGAGGCTGGTCAATTGCTGGAACACGCTGTGAACGTCCTCGCCGATCGCCTCACTGCAGGTGAACAGGCCGTAATCGGTATAGATGCGCGCGGTGCGCGAATGGTAATTGCCGGTTCCGAGGTGCACGTAGTTGCACAGGCCCCTGCCCTCGCGGCGGATCACCAGCAGCATTTTCGCGTGAGTCTTGTAGCCGACGATGCCATAAACGACGTGTACGCCGGCCTCCTGCAGCCGGTTCGCGAGCGCGACATTGGCTTCCTCGTCGAAACGCGCGCGCAGTTCAATGACGACCGTGACCTCCTTGCCGCTGCGCGCGGCCGCGACCAGCGCACTGACGATTGCGGAATCATGCCCGGTCCGGTACAACGTCTGCTTGATCGCGAGCACCTGCGGATCCGCGGCGGCCTGGCGCAGAAACTCTATTACCGGCGCGAAGGATTCGAAGGGATGATGCAGCAGGATGTCGGACGCGCGTATCGCCTCGAACAGGTCGGCGCCGGGAACCAGATTCGGCGGCAGGCTTGGCGTAAACGACGGGTACTTGAACTCCGGGCGGTCGACCATCTCGACGATGCCGATCAGCCGGTTCAGGTTGACCGGTCCGTCGACCAGGTAGATATCGTCGCGGCCGAGCCCGAAGCGTTCGAGCAGGAACACGACCAGCTCGTCGGGACAATTATCGGAGACCTCGAGGCGCACGGCATCGCCGTAATGGCGCGAGAAAAGCTCGCCCTCGACCGCGCGCAGCAGGTCGTCGACCTCTTCCTCGTCGACGAACAGGTCGCTGTTGCGGGTGACGCGAAACTGGTAGCAGCCGGTAACGCTCATGCCGTGAAAGAGATCGTCGGCATAGGCATGAATCACCGATGACAGGAATACGAAATCATGCGGGCCGCCGCCGGTCTCCTCGGGCGGCAGCCTGACGATGCGCGACAGCGCGCGCGGAACCTGGACGATCGCGAGGCCGCTGTTGCGGCCGAACGCGTCCTTGCCCTTCAGGGAAACAATGAAGTTCAGGCTCTTGTTCAGGATACGCGGGAACGGATGGGCCGGGTCGAGGCCGAGCGGGCTCAGGATCGGCAGCAGCTCGTCGTGAAAGAACCCGCGCAACCACGCCTCCTGCTTCGGCGTCCAGTCGGCGCGGCGGATCGTGCGGATATTCTGTCCCGCAAGGCCCGGCAGCAGGACTTCGTTGAGGATCTGGTACTGGCGCTTGACCAGCACCTTCGCGCGTGCGTGGATCGCCTTCAGCACATCGACCGGAGACAGGTTATCCTGTCCGCTCTGCGACGCTCCGACCTCGACCTGCTGTTTGATGCCGGCGACCCGCACCTCGAAAAACTCGTCGAGGATGGTCGATGCGATGCACAGAAAGCGCAAGCGCTCGAGCAACGGCAGCATCTCGTCCTCGGCCTGCAACAGCACCCGCCAGATGAATTCGAGATGGCTGAATTCGCGGTTGATGTAGAGATCGGGTTGCTTCAGGTCCACGACTGCCGCCGGGGCCGGCTTCAGGGGCTTCACAGTGCTCATGCGCTGATCCGTTTCGCTATTGTCCTGCTATTGTTCTTTCGGCCGCACCAGCGCAACGAGATTCCCACCACCCGGTTCAAGCTTGCGCCATGGGTCGTTGGTCTCCACCCAGGCCAGCGCCGCCGTGGTCATCAGCTTGCCGGATGCCGTGCGCGCGGGTTCATCTGCGACAAGATACTCGAGCAAGCCATCGAGGCCGGGGTTGTGCCCGACCAGCAGCACTGCACCCGCCTTCGCGGGCGCAGTCGCGAGCACCTCGAGCAGCGTCTCGAGTGGAGCAAGATAAAGCCGCTCGTCGAAATGCACCTGTGCGCGCGGCAAACCGAGCGCGTCAACGACTGCATTTGCCGTCTCCCGCGCGCGCACCGCCGGCGAAGCGAGGACGTGGTCCGGCATCAGGCCTTTCTCTTTCAGCCACTCGCCGACCCGCGGCGCGTCCTTTTCCCCGCGTTTCACCAGGGGGCGATTGAAGTCGTTCGCGACGTCCCCGCTGCGATCCGCTTTCGCATGGCGCAGGATCAGCAAACGCCGCTTCATGCCCGTTTATCCTCCGTGCCGGTGAGACCGGCGGGCACGCCGGGGTTGCCGATCCATTCGAGGCGCGTCCTGATCTCCCACCAAAGTTCCTCGTAGGCCCGAGCGGAGCGGCCATGAGCGGCATAGCAGCCGACCGCGCCGCGGTGCACGCCCATCTGCTCGATGTCGCTTGCATAGGGGATATAGCCGGTCAGCATTCCCGGGATCTTCTGCGGCAGCTCCTCAACGACACGTCGATGCAGCGACTTGCGCACGTCAACCATCGTGAAGAACGGCAGGATGCCGAAGTCGTCGAGTCCCTCCTTGCGGCAGAAGCGCAGCAACTGGTCGAGCGTGCGCAGCGACAGCGTCGTCGGGATCGTCGGCACCAGCAGTGCATCGGACGCAGTGAAGACATTTTCAGACAGCAGCGTGATCCCCGGCGGGCAGTCGAGAAAGAGGTAGTCGTATTCCTCGTCGAGCGGTCTCAGCAGCTTGCTCAGACGGCGTCGCGACTGGTCCTCGCTGTCCAGCAACAGATCCATATTGCGATAGGAGAAGTCGGCGGGCAGCAGATCGAGGTTCTCGTAGTCGGTCCCTTTGATCGCCTGCATCAGATTCAACACGCCGCGCATCAGGCCGGTCGCGCCGGCCGCGACCTCGGGGCGGATCCGGAAATAAAAACTGGAGGCGCCCTGGGGATCGAGATCCCAGACCAGGGTGCGGAAGCCGTCACGCGCCGATAGCCAGGCGAGATTGACCGCGGTTGCCGTCTTGCCGACTCCGCCCTTGATGTTGTAGCAGGCCAGTACCTTCATGCCGTTGCTGCCATTGCGGACTCATCGTACATCCGCCGGGCACGCTTGCGCCCGGACGCATCGGCGAAGCGCTGGAAGGCGCCGGCGAACTCCTCATGCACGGAGTGTTTGCGGGCATCCATGCCGTCGATGACGGCTGCGATTGCCTTCATGGTGCTCTCTCCGGCAGCGGCATCCCCCTGTAATTCTTCGCTGTAACGAAGCAGGGATTCCCGGTGCACGCAGAGATCCTGGAATTCGCCGAGGTTGTCCTGCAGGCACTTCAGCGCCTTGATCAACGGGCGAATCTCGTCACGCGGGAACTGGCTCGCGAAGCATTCCATCAGGTAGCGCAGTTTCTTGCACTCCTTCCGCAACTCGTGAAAATCGGCATCGGGAGATTCGTTATCGATCCGGCCGCCGCGCTTCAGCACCTTGTCGTGGCGATGCAGTATGATCCCGGCGACAGCGACTGACACCGGCAGGCCCGCAACATCGTCGGTCCATTCGGCGCCCGCTTCATTGTCGAGCAGCCGGCGCCAGCTGCTCTTCAGGTTGCGATAGCGCGGCGAGGCCAGCACCTCGAGCAGGCGGCGCCGTTCGATGCTGCGCTGCCGGCGCAGCAATGCATGCAAGGGCGCAAGATCGCCGGCGTAGCTGGCGCCGGCCCATTCGGCATAACGGGGAAACTCGAGCAGATGTACGTCGAGGTCGCGAACCGGCCCGGTCATCGCGCCCAGCCACGCGAACTCGTTTCGGAAGTGGATGAATTGCCGCGCCGGAAGCAGCTTTTTCAACTGCCCGAGCAGGCAACGCGTGCGCCGGGTCGCGACGCGCAGGTCATGCAGGAACTCGACATCGAGGTCATGCCGCAGGCCTTCCTCGTTGGCCTCGATGATCGCGAACAGGTCGGACAGAAGCGCGCGGGCGGCGAGCCCGGCCGGCAACTGCGGATCGAACTCGCGGGACGGCTTCGCCAAATAATCGAGCGGCCGTCGTCCAAGCGCCGTCAGCGCCTCGTCGAGCACCGGAGCCTGGATGCGATCCCACGCAAGCGTCTGCTCGAATATCCTTCGCAGCCGGTCGAGCCAGTCATCGAAACCCCGAACCGGGATCACCGCAACCCGATCGCGCAACTGGCGCCGCTTTCCATCACCCTGGCAGGCGCGATTCTGCTCGACGCACAGACGAGCGACGGTCTTGCCCTCCTCATCGAGTACATGCAGGTAACGGGAACGGGTTCGAAGTCGTGCCTGCTCGAGCAAGCGGCGCGGCGCCAGCAGCGGCGCGACGCGCCGGCGCAGCACGCCATCCGGCAGTTCGGCCGCAAAGTGGGGATCGTCATCAACATCGACGCTGACAATATCGAGGCCGTCGGTGAGGGCGCGCAGGGTCAGGCGGCGCCTGGAAGCGGCATGATCGATGAAAAGAAGGAGATCGGCGGTATAGAGCCGCCAGTCGAAGCTGTCATGAAATACGCGCTCGACCTCGACGGGTGCCTGTACCCTCAGATCCAGCCCTTCGCGGCGCAACAGGTCCGTCAGCTCGTTGACGTTTGAGCGGCGGGGCAATGCATATTGGTAGCGTTTGAATGACATTTTTCGCCCGGACCGCAGGCGGCTGCGCCCGGCCATCGCGGCGCGCCGGCACTTCTCATTCCGGGATGGAATACACCGGCAGCGGTAGACTCAGAGTGTGCTGGAATCCAGACGGATTTTCAAGCCGGGTGTGGGTCGAAACGTGTAATAAATCTGTAACATATCAGGTTTTTTTCATGACGAGGGGTCAGACCCCTCCTCCCTCCTGCGGGATATCGTCGAGGAGCTCGATCCAGTGCCTGACCGGGATCCCGGCGGCGCTCGCGAGGTGAAGTTGACAGCCGATGTTCGCGGAGGCGATTACGTCAGGGCGGTCGCCTTCGAGCGCCGCGAGCTTGTTGCGCAGCAATCGCCGCGACAATTCCGGCTGCAGCAGTGAATAGGTGCCCGCGGAGCCGCAACACAAATGGGCGTCGGGGACCGCGGTCAGTTGGCAGCCCGCCCGCCGGAGCACCGATTCGACGACGCCGTGCAGTTGCTGGCCGTGTTGCAGCGTGCAGGGACTGTGAAAGGCGACGCGCCGGCCGGCGGCCCGCGACTCGATGCCGGCCAGGTCCTCGTCGCGCAGCACCTCACCGAGATCCCGTGCCAGGATGCTGATGCGCGCGGCCTTGTCCGCATAATGCGGGTCATCACGCAGCAGGTGACCATAGTCCTTGACCATCGCGCCGCAGGCGCTCGCGGTCATGACGATCGCCTCGGCGCCGGCTTCGATCTGCGGCCACCATGCGTCGATGTTGCGCCGCATGAAGTCGAGCGCCTCCGCGGCGGCCGACAGATGATGGCTGACGGCGCCGCAACAACCGGCTTCCGGGACGACGACGAGACTGATCCCGAGCCGGTCGAGCACCCGCGCCGCGGCGGCATTGGTGCGCGGCATCGCGACGCTTTGCACACAGCCCGCGAGGACCAGCATCCGGCGCGGATGCGCGTTGCGCGGCCACAAACCGGGCGACTGCGGTCGCGGCACCTTGCGGCGCACGGACGCGGGGAGCAGTACCCGGAGCCATCGTCCGATCCGCAGGAACAGGCCGAAGCGCCGCGGCCACGGCACGACCCTGCGCAGTACCGTTCGCGTCACCTCATCGATCAGTCCGCGCGACACCCTCGTATCGACGTACTCGCGGCCGATCTCGAGCAGCCGGCCATAGCGTACACCCGATGGACAGGTCGTTTCGCAGGCGCGGCAGGTCAGGCAGCGATCGAGATGCAATTGTGTCGTTGCGCTGAGTTCTCCGCCTTCAAGCGCCTCCTTGATCAGGTAGATGCGCCCGCGCGGGCCGTCGAGCTCGTCGCCGAGCAACTGATAGGTCGGGCAGGTCGCGGTGCAGAAACCACAGTGCACGCACGCGCGCAGGATCGCATCGGCCTCCTGACCCTCCGGGGTATCCAACACATCCTGATCGAGTCGGGTTTGCATATATCAGATCCGCAGCAGGGTCATCAGAGGTCCCGGTACAGCCGTCCCGGATTCAGGATATGCGCAGGATCGAAGGCCTCCTTGAGGCGCCGGTGCAAGGCCTTCAGGCCGTCGGGCAGCGGCTGAAATACATCGACCGCATCGCGATCGCCGCGGTACAGCGTCGCATGCCCACCGGCCCCCGCGACGACCGCGCGGATCCGCGCCGCCGGCTCGTCGCTGAGCAGCCAGCGCTGCGCACCGCCCCATTCGTGCAGCCATTTGCCGGCGAGCGGCAGCAGCGGCGCAGTCGATGCGAGCGACAGGCGCCACAGCGGACGATTGCCGGTAAAGAAACCATGCTCATGTTCGCGCAGCTTGTGCCACCAATCGCCGGCCCGGGGCTGTACCTCGCCGCCGATGCGTTTGCGCGCCGCGCGGATCCCGTCATCAGTGCCGGACAGGCGGACATGGAGATTCTCTCCATCATGACAGGTCGCCGACAACGGCAGCGGCAGTCTCCCCCAGTCATTCATCCGTTCAAGTGCATCACCGGCGTCGCACTCGAACACCAGCGTCATCTCCACTTCGGGCGCCGGCATCACCTTCAGTGAGACTTCGAGCAGCACGCCGAGCGTGCCGAGGCTGCCGGCCATCAGCCGCGAGATGTCATACCCGGCGACGTTCTTCATGACCTCGCCGCCGAATGACAGGATCTCTCCGCTGCCGTTGATCAGGCGGCAGCCGAGCACGAAGTCGCGCGCGGCGCCGCCGTATGGCCGCCGAGGGCCGGACAGGTTACAGGCGATCGTACCGCCGAGTGTCGCGTTCGCGCCGAAATGCGGCGGCTCGAAGCCTGGCATCTGCCCGTGTTCCGCGAGCGCCGCCTCGATATCCCGCATCAGCGTCCCTGCCCGCGCGGTGATCACGAGCTCGGTCGGTTCGTAATTGACAATACCGCGATGCGCACCGGTCTCGAGCAGCCGGCCCGGGACCATGTGACCGTAAAATGCCTTGGTGCCGCCGCCGCGGATCGCCAGCGCGACGCCGTCGCGCACCGCCTCGCGGACCTGTGCCTGCAATGCCGCGCCGAGGTCGTCCCGCATCGGTTCAGAAGCGCTCAATTTCGGGAAAAGACAGCTTGCCGCGATGCACATGCACCGCGCCGAACTCGGCGCAGCGCGCGAGCGTCGGCACCGCCTTGCCGGGATTGAGCAGGCCGTGCGGATCGAAGGCATGTTTGACTGCATGGAACTGGGCGAGCTCGGACGTGCCGAACTGTACGCACATCTGGTCGATCTTTTCCATGCCGACGCCGTGTTCGCCGGTGATCGTACCGCCGGCGGCGACGCACAGCTCAAGGATCCTGCCGCCGAATTCCTCGGTGCGTTCGAGCTCGCCGGGCCGATTCGCATCGTAGAGGATCAGCGGATGCAGGTTGCCATCGCCGGCGTGGAATACGTTCGCGACCGGGAGGCCGTACTCACGCGACAGGTCGGCGATCGCGCGCAGCACTTCGGGCAGGCGCTTGCGCGGTATCGTGCCGTCCATGCAGTAATAGTCGGGCGCGATGCGGCCAACGGCCGGGAATGCGGCCTTGCGCCCCTTCCAGAACAGCAATCGCTCGGCCTCGTCGCGCGCGGTGCGCACTTCGGTTGCGCCGTTTTGCTGCAGGATCGCGCGCACCTTGAGCACATGGATCGATACCTCCTCGTTCGCGCCGTCGAGCTCGCACAGCAGGATCGCCTCGGCATCGACCGGATAGCCGGCATGGACGAATTCCTCGGCCGCGCGAATCGCAAGGCGGTCCATCATCTCGAGCCCGGCCGGCACGATCCCTGCCGAGATGATCGCGCCGACGGCCGCCCCGGCCTTGCCGATGTCATCGAAGGCTGCGAGCAAGACCTGCGCGCGCTCAGGTTTCGGCAGCAGCTTGACCGTGACCTCGACGATGACGCCGAGCATCCCTTCAGATCCGGTCATCAGCGCGAGCAGATCAAGGCCCGATGCATCGAGACCGCTGCCGCCGATCGTCAGCAACTCGCCATCGAGCGTGACGATCCGGAGCCGGCGGATGTTGTGCACGGTGAGTCCATACTTCAGGCAGTGCACCCCGCCGGCGTTCTCGGCGACATTGCCGCCGATCGTGCATGCGATCTGCGACGACGGATCAGGCGCGTAGTACAGGCCATGCGGCGCCGCCGCCTCGGAGATCGCCAGATTGCGCACGCCGGGCTGCACCCGCGCGGTACGCTCGCGCGGATCGAGTTCGAGGATCTTCGTGAAACGGGCGAGACTCAGCAGCACGCCCTGCTCGTGCGGCAGCGCACCGCCCGACAGGCCGGTGCCGGCGCCGCGCGCGACAACCGGCACGCTGAGTTCGTGGCACAGGCGCAGTATCACCTGCACCTGTTCGATGGTATCGGGCAGTACGGCAACCAGCGGCAGACGGCGATAGGCGGACAGGCCGTCGCATTCGTAGGGACGCAGGGATTCGGTCGTATGCAGCACCTGTGCCGCAGGCAACAGCGCCTGCAGCCGCGCGACGAGGCGTGCACGGTCGACGGGATCCCGCTGCGGGGACGTTGTAACCTGCGTCGAAGTCATGATCGGGATCGATTCTAGCGTATCCCGGGCGCCGGCGCCGAGCCGGCGTTCAAACCGCGTGTTGTCGGCCGGAATGGACGATTACGCGCTCGGGCGGAAACCGGCACAGGAACAGGCTGCCTTTGCCGACCGCGCTTTCGATATGCAGGGTGGCCTGGTGATTGCGCAGCACATGCTTGACGATCGACAAGCCGAGCCCGGTACCGCCGAGCGCGCGCGAGCGGCCGGCATCGACGCGGTAAAAGCGTTCGGTCAGGCGCGGAATCAGTTCCTGCGGGACGCCGATGCCGGTGTCCCGCACCGAGAAAAAGGCCGCGCCCTGCTCCGCGTACCAGCGAATGCCGATACGTCCGCCGTCCGGCGTGTATTGCACGGCATTGCGAACCAGATTCGAGAATGCGCTGTAGAGATCCTTGCCGATGCCGCGCAGGCGCAGTCCCGCGTCGGCCTCGAGCGTGATCTCATGATTGCGCGGCAGACCGGGCCCCTTCAGGTCCTCGACCAGACCGGACAGCATCGAGGCGACATCGACTTCAGCCTCCGCTTCCCGCGTCTCATTCAGCTCCAGACGCGAAATCTGCAGCAGGTCATTGACCAGAGAACGCATGCGCTCGGCCTGCTGGCGCATCTGGCCCAGCGCATTCTCGAGCTGTTCCGGCTTGCGCTGTTTCCCGGACAGGTTTTCGAGATAACCGCTGATCACGGTCAGCGGCGTGCTGAGCTCGTGAGAAACGTTGGCGATGAAATCGCGGCGCATGACTTCGAGCTGGTGCAGGCGCGTGATGTCCCGCGCGACGAGCAGACGCTGGCGATTGCCATACGGGACAATGTGGATTTCCATCACGCGGCCGTCCTCTGTTGGGGAAATCAATTCGAGCGGCTCGGAGTAGTCGCCGGAATTCAGCATCGCGATGAAATCCGGATGGCGGAGCAGGTTCTGGACACGGTGGCCGATATCGGCAATCGCATCGAACCCGAGCAGCGACGCCGCCGACTGGTTCATCCATTCGATCCGGTTGTCCGGCGCGAGCACCAGCGTCGCGTCCGGCAGCGCCTCGGCCGAGGCGCGGTACTGCTCGACGACCTCGCGCAGCATCTGCTCGCGCCGACGGGTCTGGTTCTTGAGTTTGTGGACCTGGTAGTAGAGCTCGCCCCACAAATCGTCGCCGTAGCGGGGCACGGGTTCCTGGCCGGTGATCAGCCAGCGCGCGAAGCAGGACATCCTGTAGACATGCCACAGCAACCAGCCGATCAGCCCGCCGGCAAGGAAGGCGAGCGTATGACCGAACACCAGACTGAACAGGAGAGCGGCTGCAAGTATCGCTGCGAAGCGCCAGAGCTCCTTCAGCCAGAGTCCTGACAAGATTACACCCGGCCGGAGAACCGGTAACCCACCGCGCGCACCGTCTGGATGTTGCGGTCATAACCATGCGGGGTCAGGGCCTTGCGCAGGCGCCGGATGTGTACATCGACGGTGCGTTCCTCGACGTAGACGTTCGCGCCCCAGACGTTGTTGAGCAGTTGTTCGCGGCTGTAGACCCGCTCGGGATTTGACATGAAGAAGCGCAGCAGGCGGAATTCGGTCGGCCCCATCGCGAGCATCTCGCCGTGCGCGGTCACCTTGTGGGCGACCGGGTCGAGGCACAGGCCGTCCATCTGCAGCAGGTCGCTGGTCTGGTCGGCGCCGGAACGGCGCAGCACCGCCTGTATCCGGGCCTTGAGTTCGCGGGTCGAAAACGGCTTGGTGATGTAGTCGTCGGCATTCTGCAGGCCCTTGACCTTGTCGTCCTCCTCGGAACGCGCGGTCAGCAGGATCACCGGAATGTCCCGGTTCGCGGCATCGCGCTTGAGGCGCTTCGCCATATCGATGCCGCTCATGCCCGGCAGCATCCAGTCGAGCAGGATCAGGTCCGGGCGCTGGCTCTTGAGGATCGCGAGCCCTTCGCTCGCATCGGCCGCCTCGAGAATCTCGTATTCCTCGTCGCCGAGCGCGAACTTCAGCATCTCGCGAACCGATCCCTCGTCCTCCACCAGCAACAGCCTGGTCACAGTCATGGGTCACCCCGACGGTATTAGTCGAGAGTAGCCTAAGGCCCCATTGTTACACAAATGTGACGGGACTGATTTTGGGGACCGCAGGTCGACAGGGATCAGACCCCTTTCCCGCCGGCGTCGCGGTCTGCGCGCAGACCGTCGATCAGGCGGTGCATATCAGCGGGCAGCGGCGCGGTCCATGACCGGGGTTCGCCGTCGAGCGGATGGATCAGCGCGAGCCGGCCGGCGTGCAGCGCCTGGCGCCTGAAACCGCGCAGAATCGCATCGAGTTCCGGGCGGATGCCCGGCGGGAGACGGAGACGGCCGCCATAGACCGGATCGCCAACCAGCGGATAGCGAATATGGGCCATATGCACACGGATCTGATGCGTGCGCCCGGACTCGAGGCTGACCCGTATCCAGGTATGCGCCCGGAAGCGCTCGACGACGCGGTAGTGACTGACGGCGGGCCGGCCGGATTCGCGCACCGCCATGCGCGTGCGCTGGGTCGGATGGCGCCCGACCGGCTCGCGCACCTCGCCGCCGGCGGTCATGACGCCGCAAACCACAGCTTCGTATTCGCGTCCCATCGTACGCGCCTGTAATTGATCAACCAGCGACTTGTGCGCAGCGAGTGTACGCGCGACGACCAGCAGGCCGCTGGTGTCCTTGTCGAGGCGATGCACGATACCCGCGCGCGGCAGGTTCGCGAGTTCCGGATAGCGATGCAACAGGCCGTTGACGAGCGTCCCGGCGGCATTGCCGGCGCCGGGATGCACGACGACGCCAGGCGGCTTGTCGATGACGATCAGCGCCTCGTCCTCATGGACGACCGCGAGCGGGATCAACTCTGCATTCCATGTGGTCTCGGCTTCGAGCCTGGCGATAACCTCGACACTTTCTCCACCGCGCACCTTGTCGCGCGACCGTGGCACGGCACCGTCGACGGTGATCAGGCCGGCACGCAGCCATTGCTGCAGCCGCGCGCGCGACCAGTCAGGAAAGAGCATCGCGAGCGCACGGTCGATGCGCATGCCGGACATTTCTTCAGGTAACTGCGCGGTGATCCGCGATTCCGTTTCGCCCATCATTTAACTCCGGGAATTTCCTTTCCAATCAGTGCGGTGTCGGCCCATAATACCGGCATGCCCAAGCGCCTCATTCTAGCTGATCACACCGCCGCGCCGGCGAGAACCATTGCTGCCACGGCCGCGCTGGGGCTGATGATGCTCATACTGTCCGCCTGCGCGACCGTCCCCGCCGACCACACGGATACGCGCACTGCAGCGAAACTCTACGAAGACGGCGCCGTGGCGCTCGAAGCCGGCGACTACCCGGCGGCGATCCGGCATTTCCAGCGGCTCGAGGTGCTGTATCCGAACGACCCGTACGCAGCGCAAGGACAGATGGAGCTGGTCTTCGCGTATTACCAGGACGGCGACCCGTCGTCCGCAGTCGCTGCGGCCGGGCGCTTTATTCGACAGCATCCGGACCACCCCAATCTCGACTATCTGTATTACCTGCGCGGACTCGCCCGCTTCGATCAGGCGCTGCGGGACCTGTCTGCACTCACATCGACGACCGGGCCGCGGCCACCGACGGTCGATCTCGCGCTGCAGTATTTCAGCGAGTTGATCGGTCGCTATCCCCAGAGCCGCTACAGCCAGGACGCGCGCAATCGCGTCGCCCACCTGCGCCAGCAACTCGCGCAATATGAACTCGAGGCCGCGAAGCAGCATATGAATCGCGGCGAATATACCAGCGCCGGCCTGCGCGCCCGCTCGGTGATCGAGTTCTATCCGGATTCAGGACTCGCAACCGAGGCGGCGAAGATCGTGAACATGGCGAACCGGATGCTGAACCTCGATGGCACGGTGCGGCGTGATTCGGCGTCGCAGCCGCTTGCGCCCGGCGGGACCGATGCCCCCCCTGCGCCAATGGTGGTTCCGGCGCTGGTACCGCCGCTGACTCCAGTACCGCCTCCGCCACCGACCGAACCCGCAACCGTCCGCCCGCCGGAAACAACAGGAGACGGCAAACCACGGCGCGAAGACTGGATCAACCGGCAAGATGGCAAGGCGTGGACGATACAGTTGTTCGGGACCGGAAACGAACAGGCCCTGCTCTCCTTCATCGACCGTCACAAGCTCGACGCCGCCGCCTATTTCCGCACGACCCGCGCTCAGAACTCCTGGTACACGCTGATCTACGGCGTATACAGCGACATCGACGAGGCGCGCTCCGCGGCGGAACGGCTACCGCGCACAACCCTCGGCGAACGCCCGTGGATCCGCAGAATGTCCGGCATCCAGGGCACCATCAAGCTGGAAGAGCTCGAACGCAGCGCGCAGCGCTGACGATTGGCCCGCGGCGAGTCCGCCCGGTTATAATAGCCGTTTTCGACCCTGATGGTGATCATGTTGCGATATCTCGTCATTGCAGGCCTGTTCGCGCTGCTGCTGCTCGGCGGCTGCGCCTCGAATAAATCCCAGATCGATCTGAATGACCCCGAGGCGCTGTATCAACGCGGCAAGACAGCACTCGACGACGGCTTTTATGAAACGGCGATCGGACACTACCAGGAGCTGTCGACCCGCTTTCCGTTCGGTGACCATGCGCAGCAGGCCCAACTCGACACCGCCTATGCCCATTATCAGCTGAACCAGCCGGAATCGGCGATCGCGACCGCCGAACAGTTCATCAAGACCTACCCGCGGCATCCGAATGTCGATTACGCGTATTACATTCGGGGTCTCGCGAATTTCGGCCAGACCCGTGGCGCGCTTGACGACTGGCTGCGCGCCGACGCGGCGCGACGCGACCCCCGCTCGGCGCTCGACTCCTTCCGTTATTTCTCGGAATTGGTGACCCGCTATCCGGACAGCCATTATGCCCCGGACGCGGTGCAGCGGATGGTGTATCTGCGGCATTATCTCGCGCGCCACGAACTGCACGTCGCGAATTACTACCTGCGACGGGGCGCCTGGGTCGCAGCGGCCAATCGCGCCCGCTACGTCATCGAAACCTATCCGCGCACGCCGGCCGTCGAGGAAGCATTGAGGCTGATGGCAGTGGCCTATGACCGGCTCGGGTTCGACGATCTCGCCGCCGCGACGCGCCGGGTCCTGGAGGCCAACTTCCCGGATGCCCGCACCGACGCCCGCGGACCGGACGAGGTCATTGGCTTGCCCGCGCCGCCGGAAAACCTATAAGGCCTCTGCGTCCTCTTCGCCGGTGCGGATGCGGACGACCTTCAGCACGTCGCTGACAAACACCTTGCCGTCTCCGATATTGCCAGTGCGCGCCGCCCTCGTGATCGCCTCGATGCACAAATCGACCTTTTCATCGGCGACAACGACATCTATCCGGACCTTGGGCAGGAAATCGACGACATATTCCGCGCCGCGATAAAGCTCGGTATGCCCCTTCTGGCGCCCGAAGCCCTTGACTTCAGTCACGGTCATCCCGGTGATACCGACCTCGGACAGCGCCTCGCGCACCTCGTCCAGCTTGAACGGCTTGATTACCGCCTCGACTCGCTTCATTTGCTCCCTCCTTTGTCCGGGCTTTTGCCCGATTTCTGATTCACGGCGATGTCGCCATAAAAGCCCGAAGTGATCGGATAGCGCCGGTCGCGTCCGAATGCACGCCGGGAAATGCGTACCCCGGGCGGCGCCTGACGGCGCTTGTATTCATTGCGGTTGACCAGATTGACGGTGCGCCTGACGATGTCGCTGTCGAAACCTGCGCTGGTGATCTCCTCCGGGCTCATGTCCTTCTCTATATACATTTCGAGGATTGCGTCGAGCAGCGCATACGGCGGGAGGTTGTCCTCGTCACGCTGGTTCGGCGCGAGTTCCGCCGACGGCGGGCGCTCGAACACCCGTTGCGGGATCGCCGGCGCAAGCGCATCGCGATAGCACGCCAGGCGATAGACCAGGGTCTTCGGCACGTCCTTCAGCGGCGCGAAGCCGCCCGCCATGTCGCCGTACAGCGTCGCATAGCCGACCGCGAGTTCGCTCTTGTTGCCGGTCGTCAGCACGATTTTACCGTGCTTGTTCGAAATCGCCATCAGGATCACGCCGCGGCAACGTGCCTGGATATTCTCCTCGGTCGTATCGGCGGGCCGCCCGGCGAAAACCTCGCCGAGCATGTCGAGAAAACCCTGAAAGGCGGGCTCGATCGGAATCAGGTGATGGGTGACGCCGAGCGCCACGGCCTCGGCGCGCGCATCATCGGTGCTCATCTGCGCGGTATAGCGTGACGGCATCATTACAGCCGTAACGCGCTCCGGCCCGAGGGCATCGACCGCGATCACGAGCGTCAGCGCGGAATCGATGCCGCCGGACAGGCCGACCACCGCACCCTTGAAGCGGTTCTTGTCGACATAGTCGCGCACCCCGAGCACGATGCCATGGTAGATCGCCGCGTCGTCGTCGAGCGGCGCGCTGATCGCGCCCGGCTGCGGCCGCACGCTGCCATCAGCGTCGACCGCGAACTCGACCAGGATCAACGCCTCTTCCCAGGGCGGCGCACGTTGCGTGACTTCGCCCCGGGCATCCATGACGAAGGATTCTCCGTCGAAAATCAGTTCATCCTGCCCGCCGACGGTGTTCAGGTAGACCACAGGGATCCCGGCCGCCGCGATGCGCTGGCGCAGGACCGCCTCGCGCTCTCCGCGCTTCGCGACGTGATACGGCGAGGCATTGAGGTTAATCATCAGTTGCGCGCCCGCCGCCGCGGCCTGCTCGACCGCCCCGGGCTGCCAGACGTCCTCGCAGATCGTCAGCCCGACGCGCGCCCCGCCGATCGTGACGACACAGGGGTCAGACCCCGGCGAGAAATAGCGCAATTCATCGAATACGCTGTAATTCGGCAGCCGGTGCTTGTGATATGCGGCAATGATCGCGCCGCCGCGCAGCAGTATCGCCGCGTTATACAGGGTGCCTTCATGCAACAGCGGACAGCCGAGCACGATGTCGATATCGGGCACCTGATTCCGTATCAGCATCAGGCCGCGCATGACCTGGTCGATCAGCGCAGGGCGCAGCAGCAGGTCCTCAGGTGGATAGCCGGTCAGCGCCAGCTCCGGAAACACGATGCAATCGGCCCGATCACGGTCACGCGCGGTGGTGGCCGCCTCGATGATGCGGACCGCGTTGCCCTGCACGTCGCCGACCATGAAATCGAGCTGGGCCAGCACAATGCGCAGCCGTCCGCTCATGACGCATCCGGCGACCCGGGGCGCGGCGCGTGCATCAGTGACAACGGGAATTCAGGGGCGGCGGAGACGCAGTCCGTACGGCCCCGACGATCAGGGCGCGATCCGGCATACGGCATCAGGGTCAGAACGGGATATCGTCGTCGAGATCGGGCTCCGCCATCGCCTCTTCGCGGGGCTGGGGCTGGTACTGCCGCTGCTGGCCGCCGCCCTCTCCGCCGCGGCTGTCCAGCATTTGCATGTCGTTTGCGACGATCTCGGTCGTGTAGCGATCGGCGCCGGTGGCCTTGTCCTGCCACTTGCGGGTTCGCAGGCTGCCCTCGATATAGACCTTGGAGCCCTTCTTCAGGTATTCGCCGGCGATCTCCGCGAGACGGTTGAAGAATACGACGTTATGCCATTCAGTGCGTTCCTGTTTCTCGCCGCTCTGCTTGTCCTTCCACTGCTCGGAGGTCGCAATCGTGACATTGGCGACTGCAGAGCCGCTCGGCATGTAACGGACTTCCGGATCCTTGCCGAGGTTGCCGATCAGGATGACTTTGTTAACGCCTCTCGCCATGTTCTTCTCCCAGGAATGCTTGCCAGAAATGATTGCCGGAAATCATGGATTGATCATCGTCACCGCTCGGCCATCCGCCAAGTCTCGACCAGGGATTCGATCCGGTCATAATCTACCGTCCGGCTATCCACCTTAAGATACGCCACCGCATCTTCGACCACAATAACAGCCTCGGCGACGCCCGGCATGGTCAGCAGCTCGCGCTCCCGCGCGTCGACGTGGCTGGTATCGAAATATTCCATTGAAATCATATAGCTGCTCAGATACGGCGGGGTCGCCATCGTACGCGCCCAGAGCAGCCAGCCGACGAGACAAACCAGACAGAAGCCGAATACTCCTGTCAGACCGAATTGCCCGTACAGGTAACCCCCGGCGATTCCGCCGGCGAAGGCGCCGATAAACTGACTGGACGAAAATGCTCCCATCGCGGTTCCCTTGTGGTCCGCGGGAGCGAATTTGGCCAGCAGCGACGGCAGCAGTGCCTCGAGCACGTTGAATGCGACGAAGAACAATAACAGCATCAGGACGATGCCGGCCACCGAAGACGACAGGAAGATCAGCCCGGCCTCGGCGATCGCGAGGATCAGGATCGCCGCGAGGAATACCCCCTTCAGGCGCCGACGCCTCTCTGCGACAATGACCAGCGGCATCATCAGCGCCAGCGAGAGAAGCAGGACCGGCAGATAGACGAGGCTGTGCCGCGCGGCTTCGAGTCCGGCATAATCGCGCAGCGCGAACGGCAGCGCAACGAAGCTTGCGGTCAGCACGCAATGCAGCACGAACACACCGAGATTGATCCGCAGCAGTTGAGGGTCCCGCAGCACGTCGCCGAAGAAACCCGGCACCGCGCCGGTATCCCGGTGCGACCGGACCCGCGGCGCGTTCGGCACGACCAGGTACAGGATCCCGATGCCAGCCACCGCGAGCACCGCGGTCAGCCAGAAGATGCCCGGCACACCGATCCAGTGGTTCAGCACCGGCCCGAGCGCGAGCGCCAGCGCGAACGACAGCCCGATGCTCATGCCGATCATCGCCATCGCCCGGGTGCGGTACTGCTCCCGCGTCAGGTCGGCCGCGAAGGCCATCACCGCGGCGGCGATCGCGCCGCAGCCTTGCAGCGCGCGGCCGATGATGATGCCGGTAATCGTGTCCGCGGTCGCTGCGACGACGCTGCCGAGCGCGAACACGACGAGACCGAACGCAATGACCGGCTTGCGTCCGAGGCGGTCGGACCACAGGCCATACGGGATCGCCAGCAGGGCCTGGGTCAGGCCATAGATGCCGATCGCGAGTCCGATCAGGACCGGATCGATGTCCCCGAGCGTCTCCGCGTACAGCGCGAAGACCGGCAGGATCATGAACAGGCCGAGCATCCGGAACGAAAAGATGCTGGCCAGCGAGAACGCGGCGCGGCGTTCGTCCGGGGACATTGCCTGACGGGACATAGGGCTTTTTTGCGTTGTCGGGGGTAAAGCGGCTATATTAACAGGTTGCTTTCAACACAGGGAACATCGTGGAAAAGATCTCGATCCGCGGGGCGCGGACCCACAACCTGAAGAACATCGACCTCGACCTGCCCCGCTCCAAACTGATTGTCATCACCGGACTGTCCGGCTCCGGCAAGTCCTCGCTCGCGTTCGACACGATCTACGCCGAGGGTCAGCGGCGGTACGTCGAATCGCTGTCGAGTTACGCGCGCCAGTTTCTGTCGATCATGGAAAAACCGGACGTCGACCATATCGAAGGGCTGTCGCCGGCGATCTCGATCGAGCAGAAGACGATCTCGCACAATCCGCGCTCGACGGTCGGCACCGTCACTGAAATCTACGACTACCTGCGCCTGCTGTTCGCGCGCACCGGCGAACCGCGTTGTCCTGCGCACGGCGCGACGCTCGCCGCGCAGACGATCAGCCAGATGGTCGATCACATCCTTGAACTGCCCGAAGGGACGCGGCTGATGCTGCTCGCGCCGGTGGTCGAGGACCGCAAGGGCGGCCATCAGCAACTGATCGAGGGATTGCGCGCCCAGGGTTTCATCCGCGCCCGCATCGACGGCAAGGTCGTCGAACTCGACGAGCGGCCCGCGCTCGACCCGCAGAAAAAACACGTCGTCGAGGCCGTCGTCGACCGTCTGAAGATCCGCGACGACATCCGCCAGCGCCTCGCCGAATCGCTCGAGACCGGGCTGCACATGAGCGAGGGCACGATCAGGGCCGCGTTCATCGACGAACCGGAGCGCGCGGAGCTGACCTTCTCGTCGCGCTATGCCTGCCCCGAATGCGGCTACAGCCTGTCCGAGCTCGAGCCCAAGCTGTTCTCGTTCAACAACCCGGCCGGCGCCTGTCCCGGCTGCGACGGCCTCGGCGTCATCGAGTTTTTCGACCCGGCTCGCGTCGTGCGCCACCCGGAACTCAGCCTCGCCGCCGGCGCGGTGCGCGGCTGGGACACCCGCAACGCCTATTACGCGCAGTTGCTGTCGTCGCTCGCGGCGCATTACGACTTCGACATCGAGACGCCGTTCGAGGCGCTGCCGGAGCGCATCCGCGAGATCGTGCTGCATGGCAGCGGCGATGAGACGATCGAGTTCTCCTACCACGAAGACGGCGGGCGCCAGAGCCGGCGGCGCCACGCCTTCGAAGGTATCCTGCCGAACATGAAGCGGCGCTACCACGAGACCGAATCGCAGATCGTGCGCGAGGAACTCGCGAAATACCTGAACCAGCGCACCTGTCCGGATTGCGACGGCGCGCGCCTGCGCGAAGAGGCGCGCAATGTTTTCGTTGCCGACCGGATCCTGCCGGAACTGACCGCGATGCCGGTCGGCCGGCTGCACCGTTTCTTCGAGACGCTGTCGCTCGGCGGCAAACGCGGCAAGATCGCCGACAAGATCGTCCGCGAGCTGAACCAGCGCCTCGAGTTCCTCGTCAACGTCGGGCTCGATTACCTGTCGCTGGACCGCCGCGCGAACACGCTGTCCGGCGGCGAAACCCAGCGCATCCGCCTCGCGAGCCAGATCGGCGCCGGCCTCGTCGGCGTCATGTACGTCCTCGACGAGCCGTCTATCGGCCTGCATCAGCGCGACAACCAGCGCCTGCTGAACACGCTGAACCACCTGCGCGACCTCGGCAACACCGTCATCGTCGTCGAGCATGACGAGGACGCGATCAACGCGGCCGATCACGTCGTTGACATCGGCCCCGGCGCCGGCGTGCACGGCGGCCGGATCATTGCCCAGGGTACGCCGCGCGAAATCGCCGCGGCGCCGGAATCCCTGACCGGGCGTTACCTGTCCGGGAACCTTGCGATTGCGACTCCCGACGTTCGAACGCCACGCGACCCGGAACGCGAATGCCGCATCGCCGGCGCAAGCGGCAACAACCTCAAGGACGTCGATATCGCGATCCCGGTCGGGCTGATGTCGTGTATCACCGGCGTGTCGGGCTCCGGCAAATCGACGCTGATAAATGACACGCTCTATCGTTACGCCGCGCGCCTGCTCAATGACGGTTCCGAGGATCCGGCGCCGTGCCGCGAGATCACCGGGCTCGAGCATTTCGACAAGGTCGTCAATATCGATCAGAGCCCGATTGGGCGCACGCCCCGCTCCAACCCCGCAACCTATACCGGCCTGTTCACCCAGGTCCGCGACCTGTTCACGGTCACGACCGATGCCCGCATGCGCGGCTATGGTCCCGGGCGCTTCAGTTTCAACGTCAAGGGCGGACGCTGCGAGGCCTGCAAGGGCGACGGCGTCATCAAGGTCGCCATGCATTTCCTCCCCGATATCTATGTTCCCTGTGACGTCTGCAAGGGCAAGCGCTATAACCGTGAGACCCTTGAAATCCGCTACAAGGGCAGGAATATCCATGAAGTGCTCGAAATGACCGTCGAGGAAGCGCTGGATTTCTTCAGCGCGATCCCGCCGGTCGCGCGCCGGCTGCAGACCCTGATGGATGTCGGGCTGTCCTACATCCGGCTTGGCCAGAACGCAACGACGCTGTCGGGGGGTGAGGCCCAGCGGATCAAATTGTCGCGCGAATTGTCCAAACGGGATACCGGGAACACCCTTTATATACTTGACGAGCCGACCACCGGACTGCATTTCCACGATATCAGGCAACTGCTGCAGGTACTGCACCGCCTGCGCGACCAGGGAAACACCATCGTCATCATCGAACACAATCTCGACGTCATCAAAACCGCCGACTGGATCATCGACCTCGGTCCGCACGCGGGCAGCGAGGGAGGCTGGATTGTCGCCGAAGGGACGCCCGAGCAGATTGTGGAGGAAAAATCC
>CAYTGL010000017.1:0-28575 GCA_964437335.1 uncultured Chromatiales bacterium | reverse complement strand
ATCGACCTCGGTCCCGAAGGCGGCGATCGGGGCGGCGAGCTGATCGCCGCCGGTACGCCGGAGGAAATCGCGGCCCATCCGCGCTCCTACACCGGTCAATACCTGAAACCGGTCCTGCAGCGCAACACGGTCGGCAAGCGCGGCCTCGATCTGCCGTTGCAGCAGGCGCGCGGCACCTGACCCGCCCGCCGTCGATCACGGACGCCGCGACCTTGAAGACCTCATTCCCCAAACGACCTTTCGCCATCCTGGCCCTGATCCTGTTCCTGACGCAGAGCACGATCGGGCACGGCATCATCGATTTGCCGAGCATCGGCGAGGCGACCGAGAGCTATCTCTCGACCGAGCAGGAGCAGTATTACGGCGAGGCCTTCATGCGCAGCATCCGCGGTTCACTGGATCTGATCGATGACCCGGAGATACAGGCCTATATCGAATCGCTCGGCAGCCGCCTGGTTGCGAATACCGGCATCCGCGACCGCAAGTTCACGTTCTTCGTGATCCGGGATCCGATGATCAATGCCTTCGCCGGCCCCGGCGGCTATATCGGAGTCAACAGTGGACTGATCCTGACGACGCACTCGGAAGCGGAACTCGCCTCGGTCGTCGCGCATGAAATCGCCCACGTCACCCAGCGCCATATCGCCCGCGCCTTCGAGGCCGCGTCGCGGATGAGCGTGCCGGTAACCGCGGCGATCATCGCGGCGATCATCCTCGGCGCCAGCGGCGGCAGCCAGGTCGGTGAGGCCGCGATCGCGGCCGCGACCGCGAGCAGCATCCAGCAGCAGATCAATTTCACGCGCGCCAATGAACAGGAGGCCGACCGCATCGGCCTGCAGGTCCTCGCCGACACGGGCTTCGAGCCGCGCGCAATGCCGCGATTCTTCGGGCGCCTGCAGCAGGCCAGCCAGTTCTATGACAACCTGCAGCTCGAATTCCTGCGCACCCACCCGGTCACGATCTCGCGCATTTCCGACACCGGCAACCGCGCCGAGCAGTATCCGGAGTTGAGCGAAAACCTGAATTCAAACTATCTGCTGGTCCGGGAAAAGGCACGCATCATCCAGCATGCGAATCCGCGCCGGAGCGTCGAATATTACGAGGGCGCGCTGTCGGAGATCCCCGAGGACAAGCAGGAGGCCGCGCGTTACGGTTATGCGCTGGCGCTGAAGGCGACAGGGCGGTTCGACGCGGCGCGCGCGCAACTTGAGCCGCTGATCGCCAAAGAACCGGAACGTATCCCGTTCCAGATCGCGCTCGCGGAACTCGAGATCTCGGCGGGCCGCATCGATCGTGCGCAGCAGATCTATCGCCACAACCTCGGCCTCTATCCCTGGCATCTGCCGCTGACGATTTATCATGTCAACGCGCTGCTGCTCGAAGGGCAGGCAGCCGCCGCGATTACCGTGATCGGCGACTACCATCGCGCGCGCAGCCCGCGGCCCGAACTGTACCGACTGCTGGCACGGGCGAGAATCATGAACGGCGAGCAGTCCGAGGCGCATCAGGCGCTGGCCGATTACCACCAACTGCTCGGCGAGTCCCGCGCGGCGATCGAGCAGCTGAATATCGCGCTGCGCACGATGCCACAGCAGGATATCCATCGCGAGGCCAAGATCCAGGCTCGCATTCAGCTGCTCGAGGAACAGTGGAAGAATAAGTCGAAGCTGGTCGGCGAAGCGGCCCAATGACGTTAACAGCAAGATCGCCGATCAAGGTTCGTCAGGCGCCGCCGGTGACCCGCCGCTTCAGGGCATCAATACCGGCCAGACCGCTAAAGCATTCATCGGCGCCGGCGCTGCGATAGGCCTGCTGCTCGTCCCGGCTGGCCGCCGGCGATACGATGACGACAATCGGTATATGTTCTTGCCCGTCCCGTTCGTGTCGGCGGATCCTTCTCAACGCGTCTGCACCGAGCAGTTCACGCGATTCATTGTCCACGACGACCAGCCGGGATGCGTTACGCTCCGTCGATGCCAGCGCCTCGGCGGCGTCTGTCGCGAGACTGGCCCGATAGCCGAGGCGCTCGAGCCGGCCGAGCAGTTGCTTCTGCCGTTCCCGATCCGCCGAAACGACCAGCGCGTGATCCTGTTGCTGCTGCCTGCCGCCGGGGACGGAAGCCAGGGTATGGCGGGTGACAACGCCGTCCTGGCCCTCACGCCCTCCCTGCATGACGGAGGTGATGCAACCGAGAATTTGCTCGCGTTTGACCGGGGCCGTCAAATAGCCGTGGATACCGGCCTGGCGCACCTCTTCGCCATCGCCGCGATAACCGGTCGCCGCGTTCATAATCATGCGGATTTTCGCGAAACGCCGGTCCCCCCGTACTGCATGGGCGAATTGCAGGCCGTTCATCCCCGGGATTTCACGATCGAAGATCACGAGATCATAGGGCCGGCCGCGGCTTGCAGCGGCGCCCAGTTCGCTCAGCGCTTTCATGCCATCCCCGATGCAGCGGGAGCGCAGGCCGGTGATCCTGACCATCGCGCGCATCGACTCACAGGCGTCGAGATCCGGATTCACGATCAGCACCTTCAGGTGCGAAAGATCCCCGGACAGTGTTTCAGGAGCCCCCGCCGCGCCGGCGTGTTTTTCAAATCGCGCCGTGAACCAGAACACGCTGCCGCGACCGATCTCGCTGCTGACCCCGATCGTGCCCTGCATCATCTCCGCAAGACGCTTCGAGATCATCAGGCCCAGCCCGGAGCTCCGGTTGTACACGGAGGACCGCGGTAAATCAGAATGGTCGAAGATCTCGAAGATGCGCTGCTGAACGACGGGTGCGATGCCGATCCCGGTGTCCTCGACCTCGAAGCGCAGCATTACATGCCCGGCCGATTCATCGATCACGCCAATGCGCAGGATGACCTCGCCCTTGTCGGTGAATTTGAGCGCATTTTCAATGAGATTTATCAACAGTTGCCGAAGCCGGGTCGGATCGCCGCGCAGCGCGGTCGGCGCCGGACACGGGAGGATATACGCGAGATTCACGCCCTTCTCTTCAGCGGCGCCGCGGAACATGCGATAGACCGTATCGACGGTGCGCCACAGGTCGAAATCAATCGCTTCGAGCTCGAGCTTGCCGGCCTCGATCCTCGAAAAATCGAGCATGTCGTTGATGATCGTGATCAGTGAGTTGCCCGAGGACGAGATATTGTCGACCCGGATGCGCTGATCCGGCGTCAGTTCGCTCGCGGCGAGGACATTGAGGGACCCGAGAATTTCGTTGACGGGCGCGCGGATTTCCTGGCTGATATTCGCGATGAACTCGAATTTATTGCGTGACGATTCGAGCGCCGCTTCCTGTGCGTGACGGAGATCGGACTCGACCCGCTTGCGCTGGGTGATATCGCGAGCGATCGCGATGAACAGGTGACGACCCTCGATATCGACTTCACTGATATCGATTTCCATCGGGAACACGCTGCCATCCTTGCGCCTGCCCTCGATTTCGCGGGTCGCCCCGAAGACTCCGGCGCCGGCGCCGCGCAGAAACTCCCTGATCGAGGTCCGATGCTCCGACATCCACGGTTCGGGGATCAGTCTCATAAGATCCTGCCCGATGCACTCCCCGGCCGGGCAGCCGAAGATCTGTTCGCCGGCCGGATTGATGCTCTCGAGCACGCCGCTCTCGTCGAAGGTGATGATCGCATCCATCGCGTGATGTAGCACGGCATGAATATGGCGTTCGCTGTCCTGGAGCTCGTCCGCCTTCTGGCGCGCACGATTCAGGGCCGCCTGCTTTTCCGAATAAAGCATCGCGAGCTTGCGCGACATCGTGTTGAACGCGTTCGCGGTCTGGGCCAACTCGTCGTTGCCGGCGACCGCGAGTTGGTAACCGATATCTCCGGACGCGATGCGGCGGGTCGCGTCCCTGAGTCGCTTCAGCTGGCGCGCGAAGTAGTTGCCCAGCATCAGCGAGAACAGGATAGAAAGACCGAGTCCGATGACCGCAATTGTTGCCATCTCGCGACGCGCCGCGGCCATGATGTCGCCGACTTCGCTCGTCGACATCCCGATCTCGACCCGTCCGACCGGTACACCCTCTTCGCTGATCTCGGCGGAGACGTCATAGATGCCGTCGGTGACATCATCAAACAGGAGGTCCTCGACAAAGGGCCGGTCGAGCATTGAAGGATCTCCGGCGGCGACCACCACGCTGCCTTTGATAACCCTGATATAGAGGATATCCGGCTGGGCGAGGACATCGTTGATCGTGGCGGTCAGAAGGGCGCCGGCATCATCGGCAGTCACCGATACAGAGAGCGTGGATGCGAGTATGGATGCGGTCGACGATGCCCGGTTCGACAGCTCGACTTCGTTGGAGATGCGGAGAAAATTAAGGCTGCTCCAGACGAGGATCACCATCAGCAGGATCTGAATGACGACCAGTCCGAGGACAATTTTCAGACGAAACGACATACTAGAGAAACCGATGGGAAGCCTGACAACGGGGAACCGCTTGCGACCGCCCGGCCCCGTCCCGCCGAGCGTGAGCCCGATATCGTAGTGTCACCCCCCGCGGATTGCAACTGCTACCGGCGCGGCGCGCACAGGCCGCTCTTAGCAACTGATTCAGCGCCAATTTTCCGGGAACGGCTCAGGACGACGGGGCAGGATCCGTCGGTGGCAAGGCGCCCGAACGGGTCAAGTCCTGCTCGCGAATGATGCGTTCGATTTCCTGAATCACAACAGAGGAAACGCCCGAGAATTCGAGGCCCATCCGGTACAGACTGTCGTCGTCCGGACGGTACCACAGGCTGCGGCAGCGCAAATGAAAGGTCTTGACGCCGCCGTTCTCCAGCATCAACTCGATCGCGAGCCTGATATGTTTGCCGATCGGCAGAGTCTCGCTGCTCAGCACGCACATGCCGCTGACGCTGAGATCCAGCACGCGGCCGATGAAGGTCGACTTGTCCTGATCGTAGACGGCCAGGAAGCGGTCGATGCGCCAGCGCGGGTTGGAGCGCCCGTCACGATGTTTCTTCAATCCGAACATGAGTTCGCTCTCGCAGCCTTGCCCGGCAGGTCCCAAACTCACCCGCCGGAAACTGTATCGGCGCGGGTGCGGATCTCTTGATTGCCGGAGCGCCGCGCGTCTAGTGCAGCACGCGCACGCCGATTCCGTGGAAATCACTGTCCGGATTGCCCTTCGCGGGCTCGACCAGGCGGAGCAGGCGGCGCTCGTCGACGTCGACCACCGAGAACCCCGGCGTCGTGCCGACCGCGAGATGCGGCGCCGATTTCGGGTTCGGGCCGCGCAGGCTGAAGAACGCATAGCGGGAATCCGGCGACATCGCGATGATGTCCGGGGTGTCGCCGATGTCGTCGATCTCGGCGATGATGTCGAGCGATTCGGGATCGATAATGATGCCATCGTCGCTGACCCGATTGATCATCCAGATCTCGCGGCCGTCCGGCGTGGTCCAGACGCCATGGGCGTCATGCCCGCGGCTGCTGCTTTCACGAACGACTTCATGGGTCGCGGTGTCGATCGCGTACCATACGCCGACCTCCTTGTCGCCGCCGTTGACCAGCATGTGGCGGCCGTCCGGCGTCAGCGCAGTGCCACAATTGACCTTCAGCACATCGGGCGGGAACGCCTTCGTCACGGTGAAACTGCCGGTGTCGACGATGACGAGTCCGCCGTGATGCAGCCCCGGCCCCAGGGTCACATAGGCATGGCGGTTGTCGGGCGTGTATTCATGGCAGATCGGCGCAGTCTCGGGGAAGCGGTCGGCAACCTTTTTTACCGCCGGGTCCTCGGCGACGACGAGGGTGCGCCCGACCGTAAAAGTCTCGGCCTCGAGATCGACGACGATCTCGACGAGCTTGCCGGTGCGCGGCTGGTCGGCCGCGCCGATGACGTCGGCGATGACGGCACTGTCGTCGGGCATGACGCCGGCCATATGGGTGCGCGGGCCGGTCTTGACGAGTTCGAGCACCTCGCGATCCGCGGTGCGTACGACCGCGACGTCACCGGAGCCGAGGTTCGCGATGAACGCATAGGCATGGTCGGAGGTGAAGTCGATCATGTGCGGGACGCGCGCGCCGTGCGCGCCGAGATCGATGCGGTCGATCTCGGCCAGCTCGCTGTCGTAGATATGCACGATATGCGTGCCCTGGTCGAGGGCCCAGACCTCGAAATCCCCGGCGGCTTCGGCAAGCTGCGGCGTGATTGAGACGATCAGCAGTAACGACGCGAACCACCCAACCGGCGCGCAAGCCACGGTGATCCATGCCTGGGGCAGTCGTTTATCAGTCCGGATCATGATCGGTACCCTCCTTATTTATTGGAGCGTTTTATTGTTACGCCTTTCGCCGCGCGAGGGAAGGGCGTCAAGGCAGCGGCAGGGCCGGCGGCGGGATTCGGTTCGCGGCATGATCGGCGGACGGATGATAGACCTTCGACGGCCTGCCACCGGCGACCAGCCGACGATGCGCCTCGTGCCAATCCGGCAGCGTCGCTTCTTTCTGCTCCCAGTGGACGACCGCAGCCTCGTCGCACCATTCGGGAAGCCGGGTCATCGCCGCACGGTGCGGCCGCGCCATCATGAACGCGCGCATCGCGTCCTCGTCCTTCCATGCGGTTGCGGTCCAGAACGTCAGCTTCGACTCGCGCACGAGATCGATCCCGAGGTTACCGGTTGATCGCTGCGCCTGGCGCGCGGAGCGCATCGCGTAGTAGACGAAGCCCGGCATGAACCGGTACGAGCGGAGGCGCAGGCGTGTAACGGCAATCAGCGGCATCCCCTGATAATCCCGTCGATGAACATTTATCAAGGACTCATATTATCAAAATTGAAATCAACGTCTTATAAATAATATGGCGCGGATATCGTCGTGCTCGCTACGCCGCGTGATTTGGGTCTATATTTGGATCAGGGCCACGGGAGATGAACGATGAGCGCAACGATATCCACATCCAGATCCAGCCGCGAGCAATTGCTGCACGATCTCTACGAGGCGGCGGAGCTCGAACACAATCTGATGTGCACCTACCTTTACGCCGCCTACAGTCTGCGCGATGGTGAAACGGATGGCCTGTCGAAGGCGGAGGCCGACGCCGTCTCCCGTTGGCACCGCATCATCCTCGGCGTTGCGATCGAAGAAATGGGTCATCTCACCGCAGTATGGAACATTACCGCGGCACTCGGCGGTACGCCGCGTTTCGGTCGCGGAAATTTTCCACTTGATCCCGGCGCCCTTCCGGCCGGCGTGGTGGTGAAGCTCGCGCCGTTCGGTGAAGCGGTACTGCAACATCTCATCCACCTGGAACGGCCCGACGGTTCGGCGGAAGCGGACGGCGAGGGATTTGCGCCCGAACATGTGTTCACACGTTCCGTTCCCAGGCCGCGGCTCACGCCGATGGGCGCCGATTACGAGACGGTAGGCGCCTTTTACGCATCGCTTTCAGACAAGCTGCGCGCCTTCGTCGCGCATCACGGCGAGGCGGCGGCCTTCTGTGGCGATCCCGCGCTGCAGATCTCGCCGGCGGAGGTCGAGCTTGCCGGCGCAAAGCCGGTGATCTGCCTCAAAACCGCGCTCGCTGCTTTCACGGCCATTGTCGAACAGGGCGAGGGTGCGCCGGAAGACGTCAAGGGATCGCATTTCCAGCGTTTTCGCGCGATCCGCGAGGAATTCGCCGCGCTGAAGGCGACGAATCCGGCGTTCGAGCCGGCATTTCCGGTGGCGGAAAATCCGGTACTGCGACCGCCGGTGCGGCGCGGCAGGCGCGTGTGGCTGGAAAACGAAGACGCTGCCGCGACGGTCGATCTGGCGAATACCGGTTATGCGCTCATGCTGCGGCTGATCGCCTATTCCTATCTCGTGCCGCGGCCGCAGCCGGAAAAGGCGCTCGCGATCGACCTCGCGCTCGGGCTGATGCGCGCCGTCACGCATCTGGCGGAACGCGCCGCACGCCTGCCGGCCGGGCCGTCGAATCCGGATTGTAACGCCGGCATGTCGTTCACCGCGCTGCGCGATGCGGCGCCGCTGCCGCCCGGGTCGGGCGCGGCGCGTTTCTTCGTCGAACGCCTCGGCGAACTGGCCGCCGCCGCCGCGGCGCTGGACAAGTCCGGCGGCGACGCGCGCACGAATACCGCGGCGCGCCAATTGAACGATCTCGCCAGGCGCGCAGCGCGCGGATTCGACACCGCCGCGACAACAGCAGCCCCCGTTATCACGCCGTCGAAGGCTCCCGCTGCAGCTCCGGTAGCCGCTCCACCCCGACCCATCGTCATCGCAGGCGTGGAATTCATCGAGGGTAAGGATCTCACGCTGCTCTATGAAGGCAAGAAGTGCATCCACTCGCGCTTCTGCGTCACCGGCGCGCCGCAGGTTTTCCTCGCCAACGTCAAAGGCCCGTGGATCCATCCCGACGCAATGGAGGTGGAGCGTCTGGTCGAGATTGCGCACGCCTGCCCGTCCGGCGCGATCCGCTATCGGCGCAAGGACGGCAGGCACGACGAAACACCGCCGCCCGTCAATCTGATCGCTATCCGCGAGTCGGGTCCTTACGCAGTGCGCGGAGACATGCGCCTCGATGGCCAGGCCGGAAACTTCCGCGCTACGCTGTGCCGCTGCGGCGCATCGAAGAACAAGCCCTATTGCGACGGTTCGCACCAGGCAACCGGCTTCACCGCGACGGGCGAGCCACCCACGACCGACAAGACCGGGATGCTCGCCGTGCGCGATGGCCCGCTTGCGATCGATCCGGAAACGGACGGCCCGCTGCAGGTGCGCGGCAATCTGGAAATCACCAGCGGCACCGGCCGCGTGGTCGCGCGCGTGACCCAGGCGCGCCTGTGCCGCTGCGGCGCCAGCAACACCAAGCCGTTCTGCGACGGGAGCCACGCACGGATTGGATTCAAGTCTGATTAACGCCTTTCGCGGGCGGTTACGCGAAAATACCCGATGATTGGTGGGCCGTCCGCGATTCGAACGCGGGACCAACGGATTAAAAGTCCGGTGCTCTACCGACTGAGCTAACGGCCCATGAAAGGAGGCTTATTGTAGCGGGTATGTCCAGGGGCTGCCACGGCCAATAGGGTCAGACCCTATTAATAGGGTCTGACCCTATTGATCGATAGCGCGTCGGGTCGGGGAGGCCGGCGTCGGCGAAGCCGGCGGCGCGCAGGCGGCAGGCGTCGCAGCGGCCGCAGGCGCGGCCCTTGTCGTCGGCCTGGTAGCATGACACCGTCTGCGCGTAATCGATGCCGAGGCGCACGCCTTCGCGGATGATCGCGGCCTTGCCGAGCGCGATCAGCGGCGCGTGCACAGTGAAGCGCCGGCCCTCGACGCCGGCGCGCGTCGCGAGATTCGCCATCTGTTCGAACGCATCGATGAATTCGGGACGGCAGTCCGGATAACCGGAATAGTCGACGGCGTTGACGCCAATGAACAGATCGCGCGCATCGAGCACTTCGGCCCACGCGAGCGCGAGCGCAAGGAACACGGTGTTGCGCGCCGGCACATAGGTCGCCGGGATGCCGTCGGTCGGAGATTCGGGCACCGCGATGCCGGCGTCGGTCAGTGCCGAACCGCCATGCTCGCCGAGCGCGGGCAGCGCGATGACGCGGTGTTCGGCTGCGCCGAGGCGCAGCGCAATGGTTCGCGCCGCGGCAATTTCCGCATCATGACGCTGCCCGTAGGCAAGACTCAAGGCATGGCAACGGTAACCGCGCTCGACCGCGAGCGCGAGCAGCGTCGCGGAATCGAGCCCGCCCGACAGCAGCACGACCGCGTGTCCCGGCGCCGCCATCATCGCCCCCGGACGTCGCCCCACAGGAGCTTGTGTAACTGGATCTGCAGGCGCACCGGCAGTCCGTCCTCGAGGATCCAGTCCGCGAGCCGGCCGGGGTCGAGTTCTCCGTGGACCGGCGACAGCAAGACCTCGCATCTCGCCGGCAGGTCGCGCTGCCGAATCTGGTCGCGCGCCCACTCATAGTCGGTGCGATCGCACAGCACGAACTTGATCTGGTCCAGCGGACCGAGACAGTCGAGATTCTCGAAGCGATTTCTGTCGTTTTCACCGGATCCCGGCGTCTTGAGATCGACGACCTTGACGACACGCGGATCGACCGCGGCGACGTCGAGCGCGCCGCTGGTCTCGAGCGAAACCTCATAGCCCGCATCGCACAACATCGACAACAGCGGCAGGCAATGCTTCTGGGCCAGCGGCTCGCCGCCGGTCACGGTGACGTGGCGCGCAGGCCAGGTCCCGACCCGCGCGAGGATCTCACCGAGCGTCATGGTCGCGCCGCCGGTGAAGGCATAGGCGGTATCGCAATAGCCGCAACGCAGCGGACATCCGGTCAGCCGCACGAACACGGTCGGCAGGCCGACGCTGCGCGACTCGCCCTGAATCGAGAAAAAGATTTCGGTGATGCGAAGGGTCAGCGCGTCAACCGCGGAGACATCGCCGTGTGAAAGCGGTTCGGTTTTCATCGCGCATGGCCGGGGCTATCTTCCCTCGACGCGCATCCGGTGCAGGCGGTTCTCGGCAAGCTGCCGGGCGGTGCTGCCCGGATATTGTGCAACGACACGATTCAGCGCATCGCTGGCCTTGTCCCAGTCCTGGAGTTCGTAATGGCTGAAACCGAGCTTGAGCAGCGCATCGGGCGCCTTGCCGCTGTTCGGATACACCTGCAGCACCTTGTTGAACTCTGCGATTGCATCCGAATATTGTTTCGAGACGTATTTGGCTTCGCCGAGCCAGTATTGCGCATTCGCCGAATACTGCCCATCAGGATACCGCGAGAGGAAATTACGGAACGACGCGACTGACGCCTCGTAACGTCCCGCCTGGAGGTCGTCAAAGGCGCGCTGGTAGGCCAGACGCTCCGCCTCGGAATCGGCCTGTTGATCCTGCGCCCCGGCAGTGACGCCGGTCGCGCCTCCCAGCGCGGCGCCGGACGGCATGGCGCCGGGAGTCGCGTCCAGCGACGGAGCCTGTGATGACACTGCCTCCTGACCCTGACGCTGACCGGTAGCGGCTCCGCTTTCGAGCTGGCGCATGCGCCGATCGATGTCGAGGTATAGATCGCGCTGCCGCTGCTCGACGCCGATGATCTTGTGGGCCTGAACATCGACAAGGCCGCGCAATTCCTGGACTTCCAGCTGCAACGCATCGAGCCGGCCCAGCATCTCGAGCAGAATCGGATTGCCGGCCTGGCGCTCGAGCCGGGTGACGCGGTCCTCGAGACTGCCGGACGATGCGGATGCCACGCCGCCCTGTGCGGCAGTCCCCTGGGCGTCGAGCGGCCGGGACTCGATGATCGGCGCGGCCGCGAAGACAGACAGCGGGAGGATCATGCCTGCCACCAGCGCCATGATCCACCCCCCTGCCGCCGACATCCTCATCCTGCTACGCCCTGTTTCGATCAGCGATAGACGATCTCGACCCGGCGATTCAGACGCCAGGACTCCTCGTCGTTACCGAGCGCAACCGGTCGTTCCTCGCCATAGCTGACGGTCTCGACCTGGCCCGGCGTGACACCCTGCAGAGTCAGCATCGAGCGAACTGCGTTCGAGCGGCGTTCGCCGAGCCCCATGTTGTATTCACGGGTGCCGCGTTCGTCGGTGTGGCCTTCGAGCACGATGCGGGTGCGCGGATTCGAGACAAGATATTCGGCATGCGCGCGGATGATGTCGCGGAATTCGACCTTGATCTCGGCGCGATCGAAATCGAAATAGATCACCCGCTTCGACAGCAGACTGCTGGGATCATCGAGCGGGCTGCCGACGAATCTCCCGTCACCTGGCGCAGCCATCGTATCGGTCTCGGTGCGTGTCTCGGTGCGCGGCTGCATCTCAGCAGTAGTGTCGGGCGCCACTTCTTCCTGCGTGGTCGCACAGGCAGCCACCAGCGCGACCATGATCGCGACCAGGCCCAGTCTGAAAAAGAATTTCATTGCCGTCTCCTCAGTAATTTCTCGGTTGTTATTAAAATATCCATCAGCCCATAACTGTGGCCTCAATTCACAGCATTGTCCGTGATCCCGCTCTCATTCTCCGATAATCGCGCCCTCACCTCATATATGGAGACCACGAAGGCTCGCGAGCCTGCCCGCCCTCAAACACGAGACGCTGGCGCACCCGCCCGTCGACCGACACGACGGACAACAGCCCGCGTGCGCCCTCCTTCGTGGCGTAGATGATCATGCTACCATTGGGCGCGAAACTTGGCGACTCATCCCGGCCCGACTCGGTCAGCACCCGGAGCGCTCCGGACTCGAGGTCCATCACCGCGATGTTGAAGCCCCGTCCGCTGTTGTGGACCATCGCCATGTACTTGCCGTTCGGTGACAGGATGGCCCGCGCGTTATAGGTTCCCTCGAAGGTCATCCGCTCGACCTGCGCGCCGTCCATCGAGGTCCGGTAGATCTGCGGCCGGCCGCCCCGGTCCGACGTGAACACGATCGAGCGGCCGTCCGGCGACCAGACCGGCTCGGTATTGATCGAGAAACTGCGCGTCACCTGGGACAGATGGCGGCTTGCGAGATCCAGCACATAGATATTCGGGCTGCCGTCTTTGGACAGCACAAACGCCAGTTTTTTGCCGTCCGGAGACCAGGCCGGGGCGCCGTTGAGGCCGCGGCCACTCGAGATCATCTCGCGCGACCCGGTATTGACGTTCTGGACATAGATCGTCGAATTCCCGGACTCGAACGAGACATAGGCAAGGCGGTTACCGTCCGGAGACCACGACGGCGACATCAGCGGCTGCTCCGACCGCAGTACAGGCCGGGGGTTGTAGCCGTCGGAGTCGGCGACCTCGAGAGAATAATGACGCACCCCGCCCGGATCCTGGATCTCGGTGATATAGGCAATCCGCGTCGCGAACGCCCCGGGCTCGCCGAGCAGCGTCTCGTAGATCATGTCCGCGATCTGGTGCGCGGTCCGGCGCAAGCCGGCGCGGTCGGTGCGGATCGTGAAGCCGGTCAACTGGTTCTGGCGCAGCACATCGAACAACTGGAAGCGGACCTCGTAGCCGTCGCCCGAGGGCCGGACACGACCGACGACGACGCTGTCGACGCCGAGGATGCGCCAGTCGCGGAAGTTGATCTGCGCGCCTTCCTGCGGCCGCGACAGCATATCCCGTTCGGGGAGCGGCGAGAAGCGCCCGCTGCGGTGCAGATCGGCGGTGATCACCGCCGCGACGTTCTCCGATGGCCCGGGCGGCCCGCTCTCCCAGCCGAACGGCACGATCGCGATCGGCAGCGCGCCCTGCGCCCCCTGAGTGATTTCGATCGTCAGTACCGCCTGCGCATTCAGCGAAAGCAGCGCGCAAACAGCGAAAAACATGCTTCTGAACAGTATCTTCATGCCTAGCCCTGGGGATTGAAAACGAATTCCAGTTCTCTGAAACGATCAAACAGCCCGGTGTCGGCCGGCGGCACCCTGAGCGGCGAGGCCTTGCGGACCGCGTGCTCGACCGAGGTGTCAAACAGCGGATCGCCGCAGCTCCTGACGATGCGCACGTCGACGACGTCGCCGCCCGGGATCAGATTCACGCGGACGGTGCACCTGATGCCGGTCGTCCATTTCGGGGGCCTGTTCCAGTTCCGCTCGACCTGCTGGCGGATGACCTCGACATATCGCTCGACCTCCGACTGCTCCCGGCGCGCGCGCTCGGCCGCGGCCTGCTCATCCTTGCGCCGCTGTTCCTCGGCGACGCGCGCCGCTTCGGCCGCGCGTTTCTGCTCTTCGACGCGACGCGCTTCTTCCTGCTTGCGCTGCTCGGCGGCGCGCTGTTCCTCGACCTTGCGCTGCTCCTCAGCCTGCTTGCGCTGTACCTCGGCCTTGCGTTCCTCCTCGACCTTGCGCTGTACCTCGGCCTTGCGCTGCTCCTCGATTTTCCGCCGCGCCTGTTCCTCCTGTCGCTTGGTCTCGGCGAGTCGCTGCTCCTCGCGTTTGCGCGCCTCCTCGGCCTGCTTGCGCTGCTGCTCGGCCCGCTGGGCCTCTTCGCGCTGGCGACGCAGGCGGGCCTCTTCCTCGGCCTGCTTGCGCGCCTCGGCCTCGCGCAACTTGTCGATTTCCTGCTGCACCGCGGACTCGTCGACGACGGTCGCCTGCACGACGTTGACCTCCGGCTGCGACACGAAGGGTTTCGTGGTCCACTCGAAGCTCAGCACGAATATCAACAAAAACCCGGCGTGCACGAGCAGGGCATAAACCAGGTAACGCGGCTCTTCGGCCAGAAACCTGAACGCGTTCCGCAGACTCGACAGGATATCGCCGATGAATGCCCCCAGAACCATCAGCGCGGGCGCCGGGTGGTTGGCGGCGGTTCGGTCATCAGGCCAACGCTTGGCGCACCCGCCTTTTGCAACAGCGTCATGACCGTGACGACCGCGCCGTAATTCGCGGTCGAATCCCCCCGCACCATCACCGGCGTCCCCGGCCGATGCCGCAGCACCGCGGCAACCCGCTGCACCAGCACATCCGCCTCGATCGGGGAGTCAGTATTGTCGCCGACATTCAGATACATCCGCCCGCCGGCGTCGACGGACGCGATCAACGGCTCGCGCTGGTCGCTTTCGAGGAGCTTGGCGTCGGCCTTCGGCAGCTCGACGCTGACGCCCATGGTCAATAGCGGCGCCGCGATCATGAAGACGACCAGCAGCACCAGCATCACATCGATGTACGGCACGATGTTGATCTCGGACATCGGCCGCTTGCGCACTCGCCTCAGCATTGCGACAGGCCCCGGCTAGCTCGACCGCGCTTCGGGTGTCTGGCGCTGCAACACCGCGGTGAACTCCTCGAGGAAGTTGTCATAGCGATTTACCAGCTTCTCGACATCGTTGATATAGCGGTTATACGCAATCACCGCCGGAATCGCCGCGAACAGGCCCATCGCGGTCGCGATCAGCGCCTCGGCGATGCCGGGCGCGATCATCGCGATCGTCGCCTGGCTGACATTACCGAGCGCGCGGAAGGAATTCATGATGCCCCAGACGGTCCCGAACAGGCCGATGAACGGGCTGATCGCGCCGACGGTCGCGAGAAACGGCAGATGGACCTCGAGCGCATCGGCCTCGCGATTCAGCGCGACCCGCATCGCCCGGCGTGTCCCGTCGAGCACCTCGTTCCGGTTCGTGCCCTGCTTCTGGGACAGGCGCAGAAAGCTGTTGAAGCCGGTATCGAAGATCTGCTCGGGACCCTTGGTCACTCGGCCTGAGCGGGTAATATTCTGGTGCAGATCGGAGAGGTCGCCGCCGGACCAGAAGCGCGTCTCGAAGCGGTCCATCGAAACGCGCGCCGTCTTCAGTTCCTTCCATTTGCGAAAAATCATCGTCCACGAGAGCACCGAAGCCAGCATCAGAAGCAGCATCACCATCTGAACCAGGAAGCTGGCGCCCGAGAGAAGGTGAAACAGTGACATGTCAACTTGCACGTGCAATCTCCGCTATCAGAAAATCAGGTATGCGGCGCGGCCTCAGGCCCGCCGCGTCGACACAGGCCACCTGGACCTGCGCCGTGCACAACAACTCGCCGCCCCCGTTGCCGGAGGAGTCCGCAGTGGAACGCGAAATCTCCTGCGAGAACATCAGGCTCGCTGCGCGATGCCCGGCGAGCCGCACGCCGACCGCGAGCAGGTCATTGAACCTGCCCGGGCGCTGGAACTCGATCGAGACGGAACGGACTGCGAAGATGATCCCGTGATCCCTGTCCAGGACGTCCTGCTCGAAACCGAAGTTCCGCAGCCATTCGGTGCGCGCCCGCTCCATGAACTTCAGATAATTGGCGTAATAGACGACGCCGCCGCTGTCGGTATCTTCGTAATAAACGCGCACTGGCCAGTAGAACATCAGAAAGTCCGCAGAAGCAGGACAATAGCGGGCAATATTAGAATAATTCTTGCGTTAATACCATGACACGGCGCCGTCTCCGGTGCCATCACTCGAAGAGATCCCTCGCGCCGGTGGACGCATCGCGTTCCGGGGGCGTCAGCCCGATATGGCGCCAGGTCGCGCGCGTGACCATGCGGCCGCGCGCGGTGCGGACCAGATAGCCTTCCTGTATCAGAAACGGCTCGATGACGTCCTCGATCGTCCCGCGCTCCTCGCCGATTGCGGCGGCAAGGCTGTCAATACCGACCGGGCCGCCGTCGAATTTCTCGATGATCGCCATGATCAGCTTGCGGTCCATCGCGTCGAGACCGGCGTGATCGACATCGAGCATGCGCAGCGCCTGGTCGGCGACCTCGCCGCTGACGCGCCCGTCGGTCAGTACCTCGGCATAGTCGCGGACGCGGCGCAGCAGGCGGTTCGCGATCCGCGGCGTACCGCGGGAACGCCGCGCGATCTGGCGCGCCCCCGGCTCGTCGACCGGCACCCCGAGGATGCGCGCCGCGCGCTGCACTATCGCGGTGAGTTCCTCGTGTGAATAGAAGCCGAGGCGCTGGACGATGCCGAACCGGTCGCGCAGCGGCGAGGTCAGCAACCCGGCGCGGGTCGTCGCGCCGACCAGCGTGAACGCCGGCAGGTCGAGCCGGATCGAGCGCGCCGCCGGCCCCTCGCCGATCATGATATCGAGCTGGCAGTCCTCGAGCGCCGGGTACAGCACCTCCTCGATGATCGGGCTCATGCGATGGATCTCGTCGATGAACAGCACGTCACGCGGCTCCAGATTGGTCAACAGCGCGGCGAGATCGCCGGGCCGCTCGAGCACCGGACCGGAGGTGTGGCGCAGGTGGACGCCCATCTCGTTCGCGATGATATGCGCCAGCGTCGTCTTGCCAAGGCCGGGCGGCCCGAAAATGAGCGTGTGATCGAGCGCCTCGCCGCGGGCCTTCGCCGCCTGGATGAAGATCGACATCTGTTCGCGCACGACCGGCTGCCCGACGTAGTCGGCGAGCCGCGCCGGCCGCACCGAGTGGTCGAGAGACAGGTCGCCGGGAAGTCCGGCCGCGCTGATCAGTCTGTCGGTCTCGATCATCGGATCACTTCACCGCCGCCTGCAACGCGCTGCGGATAATTTCCTCGCTGTTCTTGCCGGCGATGTCGATCGCGCGCACCATCCGGCTCGCCTCGTGCGGCTTGTAACCGAGCGCAGCGAGCGCGCTGACGGCGTCGTGGATCGGATCGGACGGATGGACGCCGGCGAGCGACGCGGCGACGATCGCGCCCGGGATGCCGCCCTGTTCCTTGAACCGGTCGCGCATCTCGATGATCAGGCGCTCGGCTGATTTCTTGCCGATGCCCGGCAGCCGGATCAGCGCCGCCGCATCGCCGTCCCGCACGCAGCGAATGAACTCCTCGACCACCATCCCTGACAGGATCCCGAGCGCCATGCGCGCGCCGATGCCATTGACCCGGATCAGGTCGCGAAACAGCCCGCGCTCGGTCGGGCTCGCGAAACCGAACAGCAGATGGGCGTCCTCGCGGACGACGAGGTGGGTATACAGCGTGCATTCGGAACCGACCGGCGGGAGCGCGTGGAAGGTCCCGAGGGTTGCCTCGATCTCGTAGCCGACACCGCCGACGTCGAGCAGGAGCTGCGGCGCCTGCTTGTGCACCAGCGTGCCGCGCAACCGGCCGATCATGCGATTGCGCCCCGCAGCGCCGCCTGCGCGCCCGCCTGCATCCGGGCCAACGTCGTCGCGGCATGGTAATGGGTCAGCGCGCAGGCCAGCGCGTCAGCCGCGTCGGCGCGGAGCGCGGCGGGCAAGGCCAGCAGCGCGCTGACCATGTGCTGCACCTGTTCCTTGGTCGCGGCGCCGCGGCCGGCGATCGACAGCTTGATTTGCGCCGGCGTGTACTCATGCACGGGCAGGTCGCGCAGCACCAGCGCGCAGATGGCCGCGCCGCGCGCCTGGCCGAGCTTCAGTGCCGAGCCGGCGTTGCGCTGCACGAAGACATTCTCGATCGCAGCCACGTCGGGGACATATTCGGCGATCACCGCCTGCACGCCTTCGAAGATGATCCGCAGGCGCGCGGGGAAGTCGTGGCCCTCGGCGCGGATGCAGCCGCTGGCGACGTAAATCGCCTTGCGGGCATCCGCTTCGATGACGCCGAAGCCCGTCACGCGTGATCCGGGGTCTATTCCGAGTATTCTCATGGACCGGGGATTCTCATGGCTGCGCCAAGAATAACCCGGATCCGGCAGGCGTCCTAGCCCCGCCCACCGCACTGCTCACAGGCGGGCCAGGATGTCTTCCGGGATATCCGCATTGGAATAGACGTTTTGCACATCATCGAGATCTTCAAGCATCTCGAGCAGCTTGACCATGTCCCCGGCTTCATCGGGTCCGAGTTCGGCGCCGGTCGAGGCCCGTTCGGTTATCTCGGCATACACCGGCTCGTAACCGGCCTTCGCCATCGCCGCGCGCGCGGCAGAAAATCGTTCCGGCGGCACCAGCACGTCGATCGAATCGTCGTCGTTGACGACGACATCGTCGGCGCCGGCCTCCAGCGCTGCGGCCATGATCGCGTCCTCGTTGCTGCCGGCCGGATAGCTGAGCACGCCGCAACGGGTGAACAGGTAGGCGACCGAGTTCTCGGTGCCGAGATTGCCGCCGCACTTCGAAAAGGCGTGACGTACTTCGGCGACGGTACGATTGCGGTTATCGGTCATGCAGTCGACCATGACCGCCGCGCCGCCGGGCCCGTAACCCTCGTAGCGTATTTCCTGGACCTGCGCGCCCTCGATATCCCCGCTGCCGCGCTTGACCGCGCGATCAACGGTATCACGCGTCATGTTCGCATCGAGCGCCTTGTCGATCGCCGTGCGCAAGCGCGGGTTCGACGATGCGTCGGCGCCGCCGAGGCGCGCCGCGATGGTAATCTCTCTAATCAGCTTGGTGAAGAGCTTGCCGCGCCTGGCGTCCTGCGCATTCTTGCGGTGCTGGATATTCGCCCACTTGCTGTGACCGGCCATACACGTTCTTTATGGTTTGGTTATCCGGGGTCAGACCCCAAAGGGTTCGCCCCCCCCAATCACGCCCGATCAGCCTAGATTTCGAGCATCCTGTCGAGTGCGACCCGCGCCTCGGCTGCATCCGCCTCCGCCACCTGGATGCGGTTGATGACCCGGCCCTCGACCAAGCCTTCCAGCACCGCGCACAGGTGCGCCGGATCGATGCGGAACATCGTCGAGCACATGCAGATCGTCGGCGACATGAAATGTACTGATTTTCCCTGATGTTTGTATTGTTCGTGCAGGCGCTGCACGAGATTCAGTTCGGTGCCGACCAGCCAGCGCGTGCCTGGCGGCGATTCGGCGACCGTCCTGATGATGAACTCGGTCGAGCCGACGAGATCCGATTTCTGGCACACCTCGAACGAGCACTCGGGGTGCGAGATGACCTTCGCCTCCGGATATTCGGCAAGGAAGCGGTCGATCTGCTCGGGCCTGAACATCTGGTGCACCGAGCAGAAGCCCTTCCACAGAATCATCCTGGCGCCCCGGATCTGCTCCGGCGTCAACCCGCCCAGCGGGCGGTCGAAGTCCCACACGACCATGTCGTCGAGCGGGATGCCCATCCGGTAGCCGGTATTCCTGCCGAGGTGCTGGTCCGGGAAGAACAGCACCTTCCCTCGCCGGGCGAATGACCAGTCGAGCACGCGCCCGGCGTTCGACGAAGTGCAGACGACGCCGCCGTGACGTCCGCAAAAGGCCTTGAGATCGGCTGCGGAATTGATATAGGTCACCGGCGTCACGACCGCATCCGGATCGCCGAGCACCTCACCCAGTTCCCGCCAGGCGCGCTCGACCTTGCCGAGATTCGCCATGTCGGCCATCGAGCAGCCGGCGGACAGATCCGGCAGGATCGCGATCTGCTCGGGGCGCGACAGAATATCCGCGACCTCGGCCATGAAATGCACGCCGCAGAACACGATGTAATCGGCATTCGATGCCGCGGCCTTGCGCGACAGCTTCAGGGAGTCGCCGGAAAAGTGGGCATGCCGGAACACCTCCTCGCGCTGGTAATGGTGACCGAGGATGACCAGGCGATCGCCGAGCGCGGCCTTCGCGGCCTCGATGCGCGCGCGCCAGTCCTCGTCGGTCGGGTTCTCGCGCTTTATCGCGATACCAGCGATCATCCGACGGACTCCTGGCCGCCCCCGGCGGCGCGGGTGACGTCAGCGCCGGGCTTGATCCGCCGCCGCAGGCCGAGATCCCGCAACTGGTCCTCGCCGACCGGCGACGGCGCCTCGGTCAACAGGCAACTGCCGGTCTGGGTCTTCGGGAACGGGATCACGTCGCGGATCGACGCGGCCCCGGTCATCAGCATGACGAGGCGGTCGAGTCCGAAGGCGATGCCGCCGTGCGGCGGACAGCCATATTGCAGCGCGCGCAGCAGGAAACCGAACTTCTCCTCGGCTTCCGCCTCGCCGATGCCGAGGAGGCGGAATACCTCGGACTGCAGGCCCGCATCATGGATACGGATCGAACCGCCGCCGATCTCGGTGCCGTTCAACACGAGGTCATAGGCGCGCGAGATCGCGCCGCCGGGATCGGCGGCGAGCGCCGCGGGATCCTCTACACGCGGACTCGTGAACGGGTGATGCAGCGCGGCCCAGCGGCCTTCCTTTTCGTCGTATTCGAACATCGGGAAATCGATGACCCAGACCGGCCGCCAGCCATGCTCGATCAGGCCGCAGTCATGGCCGAGCTTTACGCGCAGCGCGCCAAGCGATTCGTTGACGACGCTCGCGCGATCGGCGCCGAAGAAGATCAGGTCGCCGTCGGCGGCGCCGGTGCGTTCGAGCATGCCGGCAATGACCTCGTCCGGCAGGAACTTCAGGATCGGCGATTGTAACCCCGCGCGGCCGGCAGCGCGGTCGTTGACCTTTATATAGGCGAGCCCCTTCGCGCCGTAGATCGCGACGAACTGCGTGTAATCGTCGATCTCCTTGCGGCTCAACTCGCCGCCGCCCGGCAGGCGGAGCGCCGCGACACGGCCCTTGGGGTCATGCGCCGGGCCGGAGAACACCTTGAAGTCGACATTCTTCATCAGGTCGGTCAGCTCGACGAGCTCGAGCGGGATACGCAGGTCCGGACGATCGATGCCGTAGCGTGAAATCGCCTCGGCATGGGTCATGCGCGGAAATTTCTCGGGCAAAGGCACCTCGATGACCCGGGCGAACAGGCGCCGGATCATTTCCTCCATCAGGCTTGTCAGTTGTGCCTCGTCGGTGAACGAAGCCTCGATGTCGAGCTGGGTGAATTCCGGCTGGCGGTCGGCGCGCAGGTCCTCGTCGCGGAAACAGCGCACGATCTGGTAGTAGCGATCCATGCCGGCGACCATCAGCAACTGCTTGAACAACTGCGGCGACTGCGGCAGCGCATAGAAGTTGCCGTGATGGATGCGGCTCGGCACCAGGAAATCGCGCGCGCCTTCCGGGGTCGAGCGCGTCAGCATCGGCGTCTCGATCTCCATGAAGCCGTGTTCCTCGAGATAGTGACGCAACACGCGGGCGGCCTCGAAACGCAGGCGCAGGCGCTGGTAGACCTGCGGGCGACGCAAATCGAGATAGCGGTAACGCAGGCGCACGTCCTCTCCGATCTCGCCGTCCTCGTCGATCGTGAACGGCGGCGTACGGGCGGGGTTGAGGATCTCGAGCGAGCCGCCGTCGACCTCGACCTTGCCTGTCGGCAGGTCCGGGTTCTCGGTGCCCTCCGGTCGCAGCCGCACCCGGCCTTTCACGCGCAGCACATACTCGCTGCGCACCCGGCCGGCGATTCCGAAGGGTTCCGGCGACTCCGGATTGAATACGATCTGCACCAGGCCCTCACGGTCGCGCAGGTCGATGAAGATCACCCCGCCATGATCGCGGCGGCGGTGGGCCCACCCGCACAGCTCGACCTCCCGGCCCAGCAGGGTTTCATCGACGTGACCGCAGTAATGGGTGCGCATAGTCCGTAATCAGCTTCCGGGAGTTGGGTGAAACCGCATATTTTATCTCTAATTACGCTGGAATTGACAGGCCGGACCGGCCAGCAGGTACTTGCGACGTCGGCAGCGGATGCGATGCCTTGTCGTGGTCGGTCATCTAGTCAGTGCAGGCGCCATTGCCGCAAGCGGCAGGCGGTGCGGAACTCTCCTGATCTTTCTTGCCTTCGGGTTTCCCGGATTCACTCCCCGGGTCTTTCTTCTTGCCTTTTTCCCGGAAATCGGTAACGTACCAGCCACCGCCCTTGAGTACAAAACCCGCGGCCGAGATCTGTTTCTCGAGCCCGGCGTCACCGCACTCGGGACAATCGGTTAACGGGGCGTCGCTGAACTTCTGCAGGGCCTCCAACTGGTACCCACAGATTTTACAGGCATATTCGTAGATCGGCATTCCGGCGCTCCTCGTCCAATACCGTTTAGCGTACCCTTCATATAGGGATTATTCCAGAAAATTCAATTGCCAGTAGAGAAACCCCTTGTCCGCGCCGCCCTCCTCTCACCGCCCAGCACCCGCGACTACCCGCCCCGAGAGCCAGCGCCGGCGCAACGACTGGCAGACCCTGCTGACCCTGGCCCCGTACCTGTGGCAGCACAAGACCCGGATCCTGATTGCGCTCGGCTGCCTGGTGCTCGCGAAGGTCGCGAGCGTGACGTTACCCGTCGTCATGAAAGCGATCGTCGACGCGCTCGACGCGAGCCGGCACCCGGAACTCGTGTTGCCGCTCGCACTGGTCTTCGCCTACGGCCTGGTGCGCGTCGCGATGGTGCTGTTCGGCGAGTTGCGCGACACTATATTCGCGAAGGCGACCCAGCGCACGATTCGCCAGATCGCACTCAAGGTGTTCGGCCACCTGCACGGCCTGTCGCTGCGCTTCCATCTCGATCGCCAGACCGGTGGTGTGTCGCGTGACATCGAGCGCGGCAGCCGCGGCATCAGCTTTCTGCTGAACTTCATGGTATTCAACATCCTGCCGACGCTGATCGAGATCAGCCTGATAGCCGGCATCCTGATGCTGTTCTACGACCTCTGGTTCGCGCTTATCCCGCTCGGCACCGCGGTCATCTATATCGCGTTCACGCTGATCGTCACCGAGTGGCGCATGAAGTTCCGCCGCCGCATGAACGAAATGGACTCGCAGGCGAACACCCGTGCGATCGACAGCCTGCTCAACTACGAGACCGTCAAGTATTTCGGCAGCGAGGAGTTCGAAACCCGGCGTTACGACGCGAATCTGCAACAGTGGGAGGCCGCCGCGGTCAGTAACCAGACCTCGCTCGCATCGCTGAATATCGGCCAGGGCATGATTATCACCTGCGGAATGACTGCGATCCTGCTGCTCGCGGCCAAGGGGGTCGCCGATGGCGGGATGACGCTCGGTGATCTGGTGCTGATCACAACCTACATGATGCAGATGTTCATCCCGATGAACTTCCTCGGCTTCGTCTACCGCGAAATCAAGCATTCGCTGGTCGACATGGAGAAGATGTTCAGCCTGCTGTTCGAGCACCAGGAGATCGCCGACCGGCCGGGCGCGCTGCCGCTGACCGTCACCGAGGGCCGGGTCAGCTTCGAGCACGCCGGTTTCGGCTATTCCGAACGCCGGCCGATCCTTGCGGACGTCAGTTTCGAGATACCGCCGGGCAGCAAGGTCGCCGTCGTCGGTCCGAGCGGCGGTGGCAAATCGACACTGGTGCGCCTGCTGTTCCGCTTCTACGACCTCGATGCCGGCGCGATACGCATCGACGGCGTCGACATCCGCGACGTTACCCAGAAAAGCCTGCGCGCGTCGATCGGCATCGTGCCGCAGGACACCGTGCTGTTCAACGATACGATCTATTACAACATCGCCTATGCCCGGCCCGACGCGACGCGCGAGGAAATCGAACAGGCCGCGCGCATGGCGCACCTCGAACGCTTCATTGCGAGCCTGCCGGACGGTTTCGACACGCTGGTCGGTGAGCGCGGGCTCAAGGTCTCGGGCGGCGAGAAACAACGCATCGCGATCGCGCGCGCGATCCTGAAGCGGCCGCGCATCCTCGTATTCGACGAAGCCACCTCTGCGCTCGACTCCGAATCCGAACAGGCGATCCTGAAGGCGCTGCGCGAGGTCGCCGCAGATCATACGACGCTGGTCATCGCCCACCGACTGTCGACGATCATCGACGCGGACCAGATCCTCGTCATGGAACAGGGGCGTATCGTCGAGCGCGGCTCGCACCGGGAATTGCTCGGGGCCGGTGGTGTCTATACCCATATGTGGCAACTCCAGCAGGAAGAACGCCGGCAAGAACGTCTCCCGGCCTGATCACGCGGGCCTGTGCGCGAATGAAATCGCCGTTTTCACTGATCTGGCTGCTGGTCTTCGTAATGCTGACCAGCTTTCTGGTCGCATTCGTGCAGATCGGCGCGCTGGTCATTGCCTTCGAAAAACTCGGTCTTTCGGCGGAATCCGCCTTTCTGCTGCTGGTCGTATCGCTGGCGGGCAGCATGATCAATCTCCCGCTGTTCACACTCCGGGCCGAGCGCGGTTCTCTCGACCAGGCGCCGGTCCGGCTGCAGGGCCTGTTGCGGCAGGCCATGCGCGAGTTCAAGGGCAAAACGCTGATCGCGCTGAACGTCGGCGGCGGACTGATCCCGATCATGTTCTCCGCCTATCTGCTGCAACACCATCCGCTGCCCTTATCGGATGTGCTGCTCGCGGTCGGCATGGTGTCGGCAATCTGTTATGTGTTCAGCCGCCCGATTCCGGGACTCGGGATCGGCATGCCGATCTTCGTCGCGCCGTTCGCGGCGGCAATCGTCGCGCTCATCGTCAACAATGAACTCAGTGCCCCGCTTGCGTATATCTGCGGTGTAACCGGCGTGCTGGTCGGCGCCGATCTGCTGCGCCTCAACGACATCCGCCGCATGGGCGTCCCGATCGCTTCGATCGGCGGCGCCGGCACCTTCGACGGCATCTTCCTGACCGGCTTCGTCGCGGTACTGCTGGCCTGAACGGCCCCTTTCGACATTTGATTTTCGGGTATAATCGTCTGAATTGCCCGGATGATCCGCGAAAGACAACATAAATCAGGCGGTTAAGTGTGAGCACAGGCAACAGCTTCAAGACCAGGGCAATCCTCGAAGTCGACGGAAAACGATTGCGCTACCATTCCCTGCCCACACTCGGCAAGGCCGGTATCGGCGATATCGAACACCTGCCCTATGCCCACAAGATCCTGCTCGAAAACCTGCTGCGTCACGAAGACGGCATGACCGTCGAGGCCGCCGATATCGCGGCGCTGGTGCAATGGGATCCGAAGGCCGCGCCGGAACGCGAGATCTTTTTCATGCCAGCGCGCGTGCTGTTGCAGGATTTCACCGGCGTGCCGGCGGTTGCCGACCTTGCGGCGATGCGCGCCGCGGTCAAGCGTCTTGGCGGCGACGCGAGCCGCATCAATCCGTTCACGCCCGCCGATCTCGTCATCGACCACTCGGTCGTCGTCGACAGCTTCGGCAGCGAGGATTCGTTCCGGATCAACGCGACGAATGAATTCGAGCGCAATCGTGAACGTTACCAGTTCCTGCGCTGGGGCCAGAACGCGTTCAATAACTTCCGCGTCGTGCCGCCGGACAGCGGCATCGTGCATCAGATCAATCTCGAGTATCTCGCGCGCGTGACGATGGTCGCCGAGCACGACGGCGAGACCTGGGCATATCCCGACACGCTGATCGGCACCGACTCCCACACGACGATGATCAACGGCCTCGGCGTGCTGGGTTGGGGCGTCGGCGGCATCGAGGCCGAGGCCGCGCTGCTCGGACAATCTTCATCGCTGTTGATCCCGAAGGTCGTCGGCTTCCGGCTCACCGGCAAACTGCCGGCCGGCACCACCGCGACCGATCTCGTGCTGACCGTCACCGAGCGCCTGCGCAAGCACGGCGTCGTCGGCAAGTTCGTCGAATTCTTCGGCCCCGGCCTCGCCGAGCTGACGCTCGCCGACCGCGCGACGATCGCGAACATGGCGCCGGAATACGGGGCGACCTGCGGCCTGTTCCCGGTCGACGCCAAGACCGTCGAATACCTGCGGCTGTCCGGCCGCGGCGAACATACGCCGGTCGTCGAGGCCTATTGCAAGACCCAGGGCCTGTGGTACGAACCCGGTCGCAAGGAAGCCGACTATTCCGAGACCATCGAATTCGACCTCGGCACGGTCGAGCCCTGCCTGGCCGGCCCGAGCCGCCCGCAGGATCGCGTCACGTTGTCACAGGTGCGCGGCTCGTTTCGCAAGGCGCTGGCTACGCAATTGAAGGCCGGCAACACGCATATTGATCCCGACGCATTGACGAACTGGCTCGGCGAGGGCGGCAGCCCGATGATGGTCGCGCCCGAGTTCGCGCAGGCCGAAAGCGGGGACGGCGACGCGACCAACGGTTTCAACAAGTGCATCCCGGTACGCAACCTGGACGGCGTGTCCTATAACCTGTGCCATGGCTCGGTCGTCATCGCCGCGATCACGAGCTGCACCAATACCTCGAATCCGGCTGTCATGCTCACCGCCGGCCTCGTCGCGCGTAACGCGGTGCATCGCGGTCTCAAATCAAAACCCTGGGTCAAGACCAGCCTCGCGCCGGGCTCGCGGGTCGTCACCGACTACCTCGTGGAATCCGGCCTGATGCCCTATCTCGAGGGCCTCGGCTTCCATCTCGTCGGCTATGGCTGCACGACCTGCATTGGCAACAGCGGCCCGCTGCCGGAACACCTGGTTGCGGCGATTCGCACCGGGGATCTCTCGGTTTCGGCGGTGCTGTCCGGCAACCGGAACTTCGAGGGCCGGGTCAATCCGCACGTGCGCGCAAACTACCTCGCGTCGCCGCCGCTGGTCATCGCCTATGCGCTGGCCGGCAATATCAACATCGACCTGACGAGTGATCCCGTCGGCCTCGATCCGGACGGCAACTATGTTTATCTCAGGGACATCTGGCCATCGCAGGAAGAACTCGATGCAGTCATGCTGCAGTTCGTCAATCCGGCGCAGTTCAACCGCACCTACGCGCGTATCTCCGAAGGCAGCGAGGAATGGAACACGCTCGACGCGCCCGACGGCGAGTTGTTCGAATGGACAGCGGATTCGACTTACATCAAGGAACCGCCGTTCTTCGACGATATCGCACCCGAGCCGGCGCCGCTGACCGCGATCGAAGGCGCGCGCGTGCTTGCGGTGCTCGGCGACTCGGTGACGACGGACCACATCTCGCCGGCCGGCTCGATCTCGAGAAAAGGCGACGCGGGACAATACCTGATTGCCGAGGGTGTCGAACCGAAGGATTTCAACTCATATGGATCGCGGCGCGGCAATCACGAGGTCATGGTGCGCGGCACCTTCGCGAATATCCGCCTGCGCAACCTGCTCGCGCCCGGCACCGAGGGCGGCGTCACGCGCCACCTGCCCGACGGGGAGCAGATGACGATCTATGAGGCATCGGTGCGCTATGCGCAGGCCGGCGTCCCGCTGATCGTCATTGCCGGCAAGGAATACGGGACCGGCTCGTCACGCGACTGGGCGGCCAAGGGTCCGAAGCTGCTCGGCATCCGCGCGGTCATCGCCGAGAGTTTCGAGCGCATCCATCGCTCTAACCTGCTCGGCATGGGCATCCTCCCGCTGCAATTTCTGCCCGGCGAGAACTGCGCGAGCCTCGGCCTGAGCGGCGAGGAGCTGTACACGATCCGCGGTCTGGACCACCTGATGCCCGGCGCGCGCATCACCGTCAGCGTCGATGGCGGTAACGGCGCGCGGCGCGAATTCACCGTCGTCACCCGCATCGACACCCCGAACGAGATCGAATACTTCCGCCACGGCGGCATCCTGCCCTACGTCCTGCGCCAGACACTGGGGGCCTGATGTCGCGGCGGTGATGACGAATACCGCTGCCGTGATCCGGCATCACGATGTCGTGATCAACTTCAGTCCGATGATCCCCGACACGATCAGCGCGATGCACGCAAGGCGCGCCGGCGACGCCGATTCCCCGAACAGCAGGATGCCGAACACGACCGCGCCGATGACGCCGATGCCGGTCCAGACCGCATACGCGGTGCCGACCGGCAGCGACTTCATCGCCAGCGCGAGTAGCCAGACGCTGACGACCATCGCCGACACCGTGACCAGCGATGGCCATAATCGGGTAAACCCCTGTGTATACTTCAGGCCGACGGCCCATACGACCTCGAGCACGCCCGCAAACAGCAACAATAACCACGCCATGTGTCACTCCGACAGAGATCGTGCCGGAGTCGTCCCCGGCCGTGATGGTACGCGACAGGGCCGTCCCCGTCGCGCATTGCTGAAGACCCGGCGTATACCCTCCGCCGGGCTTTCATAGTATCGTGATGAGGACCCGTCCCGCACCAGCGCGGCACCGCATTCACGGAGGGCGACCCGATGCTCGAACGATGGGTGGAGGAAAATATCTTCGGTGTCCTCGTGGCCATCGAGATCATGTGGGTCGCCGGGTTTCTGGGCGTTATCATCGCCTATTTCGCAATCAAGTGGCACTTTGCGAAGGAGCGGAAGGCAAAGGCGGCCGCCGCCCTCACGGAAAAGTCCGAGCATAAACACTGACACCGGCCGGTCTCAGCGCAGACGAACCGCGTGCTCCTGCGTGTCGACGCGCGCATTGCGTCGCT
>CAYTGL010000016.1:0-66231 GCA_964437335.1 uncultured Chromatiales bacterium | reverse complement strand
GCGGACCGCGGATAACGGCACGGTGCTATCGATAGAAATCAACCGCGCCTGTGCCGGTGAGCCGGGATTGTGGCGACGCGCCTCGACCTGGCTCGATCATACATTGGCCGGCTGGCGCTGATATCAGAAGCGCAGCGCTATCACTGCATTGACCGTGACCCCGAGGCGGCTCGTCCCGGGCTCGCTTGCGATCGCGGCGTCCTCGGGCAGGCTCATCGTCCTGGCCATCAGGGGCGAAGGCGGCTGGGCGCCGCCATCATGGACCTGCAGCAGGACGATGTCATAGCTGCTTGCGCCGAGGCGTTCCGCGATCGCGCCGGCGCGTTGCCGGAATCGGTCGAGCGCCTCACCGGTCAGGGCTTCCTCGAGCTCGCGCCGCTGCCCCGGCGATACGGTGTAATTCATCCCTCGAACCTGCAGTCGATCCTGCAGCTTGCCGACGAGCGTATTCAGCTGCTCCGTCCGCGCGCTTTCGAGCGTCAGCTCCTGGGTCGCGCGCCAGTTCGTGATCCGCCGCTGGTTGTACACCGGCCAGGTGCGATAGTCACCGCTGCGCGCCTTGACCTCGGTGGCGGTGCGAACCTGTTCGAGCGCCCAGGCCATCGTCTCGTTGATGTCTGCGGCGAGGCGCGCGGGGTCGGCGTGTTCGCTTTCGACGACCAGTGTTGCCTGTGACAGGTCATTGGCGGCTTCGCGTTCGGCGCGCACCTGGAACTCGATCCGGTTCATCGCTTCGCTGTCGGCGGCGCCCGCGGCCACAGCGATTCCCGCCGGCGGCAGGAGCAATAACAGCAATATCAGAATCAGCCGGTTCATGTCTTTGATGCCTCTTCGATGGTTTCAGGTCATAACGGGGAGTCTTGCAGCGCCTCGCGCAGCAGCGCCAGCGTATCGACCGGCGCCCGGCAGGACGTGCCGCTGCACACATAGGCGAGCACACCTGCAGCAGGCGCGCGGCGTTCGCCGAGCATTCCCGGCAGCGCTGCGCCCGCGCCGGGAATGGCAACGGTAATTCGATTCGGGTGGTAACCTTCGCGGCACACTGCGAGCCAGGCGTCGAACATCGTCTCGTCTCCGCGCAATACGATAATCTGCGGCGGATGCAGGTGTTCCTCGAGCGCGTCGAGCAAAGTGTTGTGCGCATAGGGCACCGCCGCGATCTGGCGCCAGGCGCCGCGCAGCGTGCGAGCGCCGGCTTCGATGTAGCGGGACTCGCCGAGCAGGTGGCCGAGGCGAATCAGCGCGCGGGCCGCGACCCCGTTGCCGGACGGGAGCGCATCGTCGCCGTAGGGCTTCGGGCGGTGTATCAGCGTCTCGTGATCGTGCGCGGTGAAAAAGAATCCGCCCTGGTCCGGATCCTCGAAGCGTTCGAGCAGCGCATCGGCGAGCTCGAGCGCGAAGGCGAGATCAGCATCGCGCCAGCGTGCCTGCAGCGCTTCGAGCAGGCCGTCGAGCAGGAAGGCGTGGTCGTCGAGATAGGCCGGCAGGTGGGCCCGGCCGTCCTTGCAGGTGGCGAGCAGGCGGCCGCCCCGCCACAGTTGCGCGCGGATGAAGTCGATCGCCCGTTCCGCGGAAACGCGCAGCATGTCCCGACCGAGCTCGCGCGCCGCGATCATCATGCCGCGAATCATCAGCGCATTCCATGAAGTGAGGATCTTGTCGTCGCGTCCGGGCCGTACCCGGCGCTCGCGCGCGGTGAAGAGGGCGTTGCGCGCCCGGTCGATGCGCCGCCGCGCCTCATCCGGCTCGAGTCCGAACTCGCGCGCGAGCGTGCCGATATCGGTCGTGACGCGCAGGTGCCAGTGATGCTCGAAGTTCGCCGCCTGGTCGAGGCCGAAGCGCCGCGCAAACAGCTGGAAATTCCCGGGGTCGAGCAGCGTGCGGATCTCGTCGGGCGTCCAGGCATAATAGCGGCCTTCTTCCCCTTCGCTGTCCGCATCGAGCGAGGAGTAATAACCGCCGTCCGGCGCTTGCATCTCGCGCATGACCCAGTCCGCGGTCTCGATTGCGATCTGCTCGAACAAGGGGTCTGCATCCAGGCGAAATGCGTCGGCATACAAGGGCAGCAGTTGCGCGTTGTCATAAAGCATTTTCTCGAAGTGCGGGATCATCCACTGGCCGTCGACCGCATAGCGGCAGAAGCCGCCGCCGATCTGGTCGTAGATTCCGCCGAGCGCCATTTTCTCGAGCGAGAACACGGCCATGTGCAGGGTCTTGTCATCTCCGTGTCCCTGCCGGACCGCTGCCGCATGGTGACGCAGCAGACGGGTGAGATTGGGCGGATGGGGAAACTTCGGCGCGCCGCCGAATCCGCCGTGGTGTGGATCAAAGCCGTGCTCGAGCTGATGACGCGCCATGTCGAGCACCGAAGGTTCGGGCGTGCCGGCATCCGCCGAGCGCGCGCCGAGTGTCTCGAATGCCTGCATCAACTCGGCGTTCTGTGCCAGGAGGGCGTCGCGCTGTTGGCGGTAAAAGTCGGCGACACGTTGCAGCACTTCACTGAAGGCCGGCATACCGTAACGCGGGTCGCGCGGAAAATAAGTGCCGCCGAAGAACGGCACACGGCTATCCGGCGCCAGAAACATCGTCAGCGGCCAGCCGCCGGTGCGCCGCGACAGCATCTGCAGCGCGGCCTGGTAGATCCGGTCGAGATCGGGGCGCTCCTCGCGATCGACCTTGATGTTGACGAACAGCCGGTTCATCAGTTCGGCGGTCGGTGCGTGCTCGAACGATTCATGCGCCATCACATGGCACCAGTGGCAGGCCGAGTAGCCGATCGACAACAGGATGGGCTTGTCATCGCGCTCGGCCCGGGCCAGCGCCTCGGGCCCCCACGGATGCCAGTCGACCGGATTGTCGGCATGCTGAAGCAGGTAGGGGCTGGTCTCGCCGGCGAGCCGGTTGCGCGGAACTTGAATCGTCATGGCGCCGTCATGGGAGCATTCATCGGGGAGCAGGCGGAATCACCGTAGCATGAGGCGCGGGCGCTTGTCTCGCTCCGGCATCCTGTCGGGATAGGAGATCCGGGCACGATTGCGTTAAGATGCGGACAGGTACGGTATCGCCGCCAGGGAGTCGCGGGATGAAAATCGACAGACAGGACAAGCCGGTATCATCACCATCGCTCAAACTGGTCACCAGCGCCGGCGAGCGCGACCGGGCGGGTGATGCGACCGCGGTCTCGCCCTCGCCATTCCGTCACGAGCCGCCCGATTATCAGTTGTTTCTGCCGGGTCCGCTGCAGGCGGCGCTCGACGCGGCCGAACAGGCCGTCCGGAATGGCGACCAGGTCGTGCTGATCGAGGGCGAGCAGGGCGCCGGCAAGACGGTGTTTCTGCGCCGGCTGGCGCAACAGTTCGAGGCGGAATACGGCGTCTGTCATATCGAAGTCCGTCTCGCGCTCGGCGAGCGGCATGTGCTCGGCAGGATCGCCGAGGTTTATTTGTGCCCGCCAGTTCGCGACGTCGGGGAACTCGCGAGCCTGCTCGTGCGGCAGAGCGCGGGGCATGAGACCTTGTTGCTGATCGTCGACAATGCCGAGCGCCTGTCCTGCTTCGCCTTGCGGGCCCTGCTCGAACTGAAACAGCGGGTATCACAGGGCGGCGGCCGGCTTGTCCTCGTCATCAGTACAAGAGTCGACGCCCTCGATGCGACGCTCGCGCTACCCGTGTTTGCCGCCTTCGGTAACGACTTTCTGCAGCGGATCGTGCTGCCCCGATTCAGCGCGGAGGATACGGCAGAGTGGTTGCATCACTTGATCGAAGCAGCCAACCTGCAGGAATCGGTCAGCTTCGACAGCGCGCAGATCCGGCGTATACATAAGGCTTCTCATGGCTTGCCGCGCCAGATCCGGCGCGTCGCTGATGACCTGCTGAACGGCAGAAAGCCGCGGCCCTGGCGCAGCCGGCACGCGGTATCGATCGCACGCCAGCGCAAGAATCGTCTTGTCGGCGTCGGCGTGAGCATCGCGATGATTGCCGGAGTCGCATGGCTTGCGTTCGCGCTGGTCAGCGGACCGCCGAGGGTCGAGATCGCGTTCGATTTCCCGTTGTTCGCCGAGGCATTGTCTGATCAGCCGTCGTCGCCGCTGCCGTCGGCCGAGCCAATCGACCCGCCGCATGACGAGGTTGTCCCGGAGGCAGTCGTTGCCCAGCCGCCGCCGTCCGCATCGTCCGGAGTTGCATCCCCATCCCCGCTCGCGGTAACGTCCGTGCCTGCGTCCCGCGCGACCAGCGGGGATACCCTGACGGGTCGCGCCTGGCTGATGGCGCAGGCGCCGGATCGTTACAGCGTGCAACTCGCGAGCTCACCGGATCGCGCGCTTGCGGAGCGGTTCATCGAACGTAACCCGCTCCAGGGCAAGACCACGGTCATCGCGACGCAGCGCGGCGACCGCACCCTCTATCTGGTCATTCACGGGAGTTTTGCCGGGCCGGCGGAGGCGCGGGAAGCGATCGCGGCGCTGCCGCCGCAGATACGGCGGAACGATCCATTCGCCCGTCCGATGCGATCGTTGCAGGCGATCACGATCGGGCGCTGACCGGCGCCTGGCTCGCGCCGGGCATATTCGGTGACAGCGGGTAACTCAGCCGCCGCGTTTCTTCTCGACCATTTCGTGCAGGATCGGCCGCAGGATGACCTCCATGGCCATGCCCATCTTGCCGCCGGGGACGACCATCGTGTTCGGGCGGGACATCCACGCGCCCTTCAGCATGGCGAGATAATACGGAAAGTCGTGCTTCTCCGGATAACGGAAACGGATCACGACCAGGCTTTCATCCGGTGTCGGGATATCGCGGGCGATGAACGGGTTTGACGTATCGACGATCGAGACGCGCTGGAAGTTGATGTCGGTGCGCGAGAATTGCGGGGTGATCGTCTTGACGTAGTCCGGCATGCGGCGCAGGATCGTGTCGGTGACCGCCTCGGCGGAATAGCCGCGCGCCGAGGTGTCGCGATGGATCTTCTGGATCCATTCGAGATTGACGATCGGCACGACGCCGATCAGCAGATCGACCCATTTCGCGACATTGGCCTTGTCGGTCACGACGCCGCCGTGCAGGCCTTCATAGAACAGCAGGTCGGAGCCCTGGGGGACGTCTTCCCACGGCGTGAAGGTACCGGGTTTTTGCTTGTAGGGTTCGGCTTCCGCCTCGTTGTGCAAGTACTTGCGCAGCTTGCCGCGACCGGTCTCGCCATAGCTGCGGAACAGTTCCTCGAGCTTGTCGAACAGGTTGGCGTCGGGACCGAAGTGACTGAGCGTCTTGCCTTCGGCGGACGCAGCGTCGACCGCCTTTTTCATGTCCGCCCGATCATAGCGGTGAAACGCATCGCCCTCGACGATCGCCGCCTTGATGCCCTCGCGCCGGAAAAGGTGTTCGAAGGCGTCCTTGACGGTGCTGGTGCCGGCGCCGGACGACCCGGTCACGGCGATAATCGGATATTTCGCTGACATGACGTTCCTCTCGAGTTATAGGCTCTTATAGTACTTCCGGGCAGGTGCTGTGAACCGGGTCGAATTGACAGGGATCCTGCGAGTTGTTTGCGGATTCTACCGAAAAATTCATATGTTTTCACCAGCTTGATGCCTCGCGGGGGCTGCGATGGCTTGTCTTGAGGGCGCCAGAATGCGATGATTTCGACCTGAGAGTGGAGAAACGCCCCGTGAACCTGCGCGATGCTGTCGGCCGCCCGTCCATGGCCCCGAAGATGAACCGGAGCCGGCGTCCGCTCCGCCCGCCAGTCCGGTTCCTGTCATTGGTGATCCTGCTGTTGGCAGTGGTTCTGGGCGGTTGCGCCGGGACGCGGCTCGACAAGTCCCATCCGCTGGTCACCCGGGACGCGGCGGAACCGGCCGCGAAAGTCTATTTTATTCGCCCGTTTACCGACCGCTACCTTGGTTTTGCCGACAATATCATCACAATCGAAGCCGAGCGCGCCGAACTGATGCGACTGGTCAAGGGAGAATACACGCTGGTGTCGCTGAAACCAGGCAACATCCGGCTCTCGGTGCGTAACGACACCAGTTTCGGCGCAGAATTCAACCACAAGGAATTGACCCGCTCGGTGCAATTTACGTTCGAGGCCGGGCAGACCTATTTCCTCGTCCTGAAGCCGTTCGACGGCGAATTTCGCGGGGTCCATTTCGCGATGGAGACCATCGACGTTACGCGGGCGCGGGAACTCTCCAAACACCTGCGGGTGATCGGTCCCGCGCGTTCGGCGCCGATCAGCAAACTCTGAACGGATCCTTTCCTAAAAGGGACGTTCGCGTTCCTCCCTGATCGTCACGACGACATCGGCGAGTTTTTCGAACTCGTGGTCGGGGATGTTGAATTCACGACTGGTCGTCGTCTTTGCGCGTCGCGGCACCGAGATCAGGTCGAGTGACTGATAGATTTCCTTGCCGTCGACACCGATAAAGCGAATCACGATATCGGCGTCGTAACTTACTGCGCATACATTCGCCAGTTCCGCCTCCCACAGCACATAGGTAATGCCGAACTCCGAGCCCTGCTTGGACCAGCTGTTGTTCGTGACGCTGAGACACCTGGTATCGGCCGCGCTCGCGTCATGGAAACATGAGGCGAGCAGGATCAGCGCATAGATCGGAATTTTATTCATCGATTTGCCTTCGCTGACTGCATCTTGCATGATTGCACCGCCTTATTTGTTGTCGGCCTGTTTTTCTTCCGTATCGCCCTGCTGTGACAGCTGTATCGGGAACGGCCGGGTCACTTCGCCGGTATGGATTGTGCGATGGGGGAATGGAATCTCTATGCCCTCCTCATCGAAGGCCAGCTTCACCTGCTCATGCATCGTATTGCGCAGTTCGAGGAAATTCTCGCGCCTGGCCCAGATCGAAAACTGGATATCAAGCGAGGAGTCGCCGAAACCGGTGAAGATGAACAGCGGCTTCGGTTCGTCGAGGCAAACCGGGTTATTCTCGGCAACGCGCATCAGCACCTCGCGCACATGCTCGATATTTTCCCTGTAGGCGACTCCGACCATGAGATCGAATCGGCGGATAGGGAAACGGGTCAAGGTGGTGACCTCGCTCTTGATCAGAGACTCGTTCGGAATGCGCACATACAGGTTATCGGACGTGCGCAGCTTGACGGACAGCAGGTCAATCGACAGCACTTCCCCCGTCGTGTTGCCGACGGTGATCACGTCACCGATCCCGAACGGCCGCTCGCCGATCAGAAACAGTCCGCTGATCAGGTTGGACGCCGACGTCTGGGACGCGAAGCCGATGGCGACCGACAGCACGCCGGCCGCGCCGAGTAATACGTGGAGACTGAAGCCGAGCTCGCTCAACGCCGAGGCGATGAACAGCGCCAGCACCAGGTAGTAGCTGAAGCGCCGCGCCAGCATGATGTGATGCGGAGTGAAGCGCTTGCTCATAAAGCGCTGCGGGATTCGGGATACCAGCCGCGCGATGATGAAGCCTGTCAGCAGCAGCAACACCGCACGAAGCACCTGCAGTGCCCTTTCGCCGGTCAGAAATTCCATGACCGCTTCGTACATTCAGAGATCTCCCGGGTTGCCGTTCATCCGAACAGTCCGTGGAAGGCGCGTACGAGACTACCTCTTTCGACGAACTCGCGCGGACCGGTCAGCAGCTTCGCGCTGGTGGTATCGTGCGGCGCGCCCGGGGTGATGGCAAGGGCCGCCATCTCGGTATCGGGGTTGCGGGTCAGGCTCACGCTTTCCGTCCACAAGGTTCCGTCCTCGTCCCCGTAGATCGACAGCAGTGGCACCGGAAGACTGAGTTTCTCGATCGGCAACTGGCTGGCAGCGCGATTGTGGATACGCACCGGCGTCACCGCCCGATGCGGGCGTCGCAACACCTCCGCCAGACTGTTGCGGGCGTGGGTCCGGGTTGCGTAACAGAGTTCGCCCTCGCGGGTCGTAGGACCGAACCAGGAATCCGACAGGCGCAGCACCGGGATTTCCAGCAGCACTTGCGGCGGGTCGCCCACCTCCAGCCGGATCCAGACCGGCGAGCTGATATAAAGCGTGGCATCCTCGCCCGGCAAGATGAAGACCGGCTGGTGCGGACGGACGACCACCGGACGGTCGGCCAGCATCGGCCTGGCGGCGGCATCACCGCAGGCGTTACAGGTGACGTAACGATGGTATTCGTCCGCCTGAAACTCGTTCCGTGATCGCAACATGCTTGCCCGCATCGGCTCGGCCGCGCCATCCTCGCGCTCCCATGCGACCAGCCACTCCTCGTTACCGCGATGCAATTGCACGATCAGGGGACCGAGACTGAGGATAGCGGTTTCACCGGTGTCAACCGGGACAGGGTTCCACCAGTGTTTTGCCTGGGTATCCGGATTCACGAATGCTCCCTGATCTCGCAGCCGGCCTGTAGCCGTCGGCTGACGGCGCGGGTATGGCGCGATTTCGATATTATACGTGGGATCAATCATTTGAAAACCGGGATTGTGAAAAAACACCGGTGCCTGCCGATACAGGTGTATGTTCCCTGCCTGGCTCAGGATACGCAGACCGCTGACCCCGCGCGATATCGCGCTGGTCTGTGTCGTGCTGGGCGCATTGTGGTTACTTTTGTCCGATCAGGTGCTCGGCTTCATCATCACCGATACGGCGGCGCTGCAGCAGATCGGCGTCGTCAAGGGCTATGTCTTTGTCGCATTCTTCCTGATTGCCGGCATGACGCTCGCGATCGTCATGCCGTGGCGGCGGCAGGGCCCCGGCCATGAGCTTGAATTGCAGTATCAGGTCGCGGAAAAGGACAGGCTGCTGCGGCGATTCTACGATATGCCGTTCATCGGCATGGCGATTATCGACCCCGCGACGCGCCGGCCGACCCACGTCAATAACCAGCTCTGCGCGATGCTCGGGACCGCGCGCGAATCGCTGCTCACGGTGACCTGGGGCGCGATGATCCACAGCGATGATCGCGCAATCGAGGCGTCGAGCATCGAGCAGGTGCTGGCGAAGCAGAGCGAAGGCTATCAGCATGAGATCAGGGTCATGCACCACGATGGCGAAGTCATGGATGTGATCATCAATGTCCAGGGCGTTCGCCGCAAGGACGATACGATAGAATTTCTGATTGCGACGATGCAGGACATCACCGAGCGCAAGCGCTCGGAACAGGCGCTTAAGGAACGGGAGGCAGATCTCAATCGCGCCCAGGCCGTCGCCCGGGTCGGGAGCTGGTCACTCGATATCAAGCGCGACCATATGGACTGGTCCGCCGAGAGCTACCGGCTTTTCGGTGTCGCGCCCGGTTCGCCGCTGAACTATCAGACCTTCTTCAAATGCGTGCATCCCGACGATGTCGCCTATGTCGAGCATGAATGGCGCAAGGCGGAACAGGGCGGCTCCTATGACATCGAACACCGCATCATCGTCAACGGCGAGGTCCGATGGATCAGGGAGCGCGCCGATCTCCGCCGTGACGATGCAGGTCATCTTGTCCGCGTGATCGGAACATCGCTCGATATCACCGATCACAAGAAAGACCAGGAGCATCTTCGTCAGGCCGCGACGGTATTCGAGAGCACGCGCGAGGGCATCATGGTCACCGACGCGAAACGCCGCATCACGATGGTCAACCGCGCCTTCTGCGAGATGAGTGGTTACAGCGAAGATGAGCTGCTGGGACAGTCTCCGGCCATGCTCCGTTCGGGGCGCAACAAGCGCAATTTCTACACCGCGATGTGGCGCAGTATCCGGGAGACCGGATATTGGCAGGGCGAGATCTGGGACCGGCGCAAGGACGGTGAGCTGCTTCCGGTGCTGCTCAGCATCAACGCGCTCAGAGACGCTGGCGGCAAACTGACCGGTTATGTCGGCGTGTTCACCGATATCTCCCGGCTCAAGGATTCCGAGGCCAAGCTCGAGTTTCTCGCCCATCATGATTCGCTGACCGGAATGCCGAATCGCCTGCTGATGCTGTCCCGCCTCCGGCACAGCCTCGAGGTCGGACGTCGCGAGCAGAGCCGGCTCGCGCTGTTGATGCTCGATCTCGACCACTTCAAGGATGTCAACGACAGCTACGGGCATGTCTCGGGCGATGAAATTCTGCGACAGGTCGCCCGCCGCCTGACCAGTCGTTTGCGCGGCATCGATACGGTCGCCCGCCTCGGTGGTGACGAATTCGCGTTGCTGCTCGCGAATCTCGCGCACCCGGTCGATGCGGAACGCGTTGCGCGCGAGATCATCGCCGCGCTGAGCGAACCCTGCCGGCTCAGCAATGGCGCCGAGGTGCGCATAGGGGCCAGCGTCGGCATCAGCCTGTATCCCGAGCACGGGCAATCGCCCGAGGCGATGTTCCAGCATGCCGACGCGGCATTGTACCGGGCCAAGGCGGACGGCCGTGGATGCATCCGCTATTTTTCCGATGAGCTGACCACGGCGGCGCGCGCCCGCATCGAACTCGATGCCCGGCTGCGGCGGGCCATCGTGCAGCGGGAACTGCGAGTCTACTATCAGCCCCAACTGGAGATCGGCAGCGACAGGATCATCGGCGCCGAGGCACTGGTCCGCTGGGAACATCCCGAGCACGGATTGATCCCGCCCACCGAATTCATCCCCGCCGCCGAAGAGACCGGGCTGATCAGCGAGGTTGGCGCCTGGGTTCTGAAGGAGGCCTGCCGCCAGGGCGGCGCGTGGATCGCGGCCGGACTTCCCCCGCTGACACTGGCCGTGAATCTTTCGCCGTATCAGTTTCGGCATGGCGATATCGGCATGCTGGTCGCCGACGTGCTCGCGCAGACCGGTTTTCCCCCCGAGCGCCTGGAACTGGAACTGACCGAGAGCGTGCTGATGACACGCGAAGAGGAGGCTGTCGGGGTATTGCAGAGCCTGCGTTCACTGGGCGTGCGTCTCGCGATCGACGACTTCGGCACGGGTTACTCGTCGCTCGCCTATCTGAAGCGTTTCCCGATCGATGTGCTGAAGATCTACAAGGGATTCATCAAGGAAATCCCGCATGACACCGATGACGCGGAGATCACGCTCGCAATCATCGCGATGGCCCACGCGCTTGGCTTCAAGGTGCTCGCCGAAGGCGTCGAGACACCCGAACAGCTCGCTTTCCTCCGTAAAAATGGTTGTGATCACTACCAGGGTTATATTGTCAGTGAGGCATTGCCGCCGCGCGCATTCGCTGCGCTGTTCTCCGCCAGGAAGAAGTTCAGGTCCGGCTGATCAGAGCAGTGCCAGCTCGGAGAGACTGCATTCTCCCGCCACCAGCCTTTCCTTGTCGCGTTTCCCCAGTTTCTTGACCAGGCGTTCGATGCGCAGCGCGTTCGATCGTGTCCCTACCGTGCAGCAATAGGCCAGCGTCAGCGGCGCGCGGCCGCGCAGGTACTTCGCGCCTGCGCCGCCATTCATCGCGTGCTGGCCCAGGCGCCGCGGGACATCGGTCGTGATACCGGTGTACAGCGAACCATCCTTGCACCTGATCAGGTAAATCTGCCACATTGCCTGTGTTTTCCGCGTGCGAAGCTCGTATAATACTGCCATGGAAATCGATGAACCGGTCAATGTGTTCGGAGAACCGCTCGAGACCTGCAGCGACAGGCCGCTGACGGGTTTCTTCCGCGACGGCTGCTGCAACACCAATGACGACGACACCGGTTCTCATACCATCTGCATCCTCGCGACCGCCGAGTTTCTCGAATATTCCCGCTTCCGTGGCAACGATCTCAGTACGCCGATCCCGGAATTCAGTTTCCCCGGCGTGCGTCCCGGCGATCGCTGGTGTTTGTGCGCGGCGCGCTGGCTCGAAGCCCATACCCAGGGCATGGCCCCGAAAGTCGTGCTGAAAGGCACCCACCGCCGCGCGCTCGAGATCGTCCCGCTCGAACTGCTGCGACAGTACGCCAGCGATCTGAATTGAATCATCAATAGGGTCAGACCCTTTTGATCCGGTACTGCCTCAGCGATCAAAAGGGTCTGACCCTATTGATGATTTAAAATCCACGACCACCGGATCATGATCCGACGATCGCCACGGCCCGGCCGTCCCGGCCTTTGCAAAATCGTGCAACTCAGGCGGCTCATCGGCATTGACATGCCAGAATCCGACCCATCCGATATCCCGGATCAGCGCCGGACTCGCGAGCGCCGTATCGAGATAAGCGGATTCCCCCTGAAACACATAACTGTAGCGTGACTCCGGTGACAGGCGCTGTGCGACGAGGTCCACGTATCCGGCCGTGCGCAGCACGCGCACTGGATCCTCGTCGGCATAGCTGTTGATGTCGCCGACGATCAGCACGCGATCGGTCCCGGTCTCCCGCTGCAGGCGGGCGAGAAACGACGCGAGCGCTTCCGATTGCGCGGTGCGGCGCTGGTTCCAGCAACCCTGTCCCAGATCGATGTCGCCGCGCTCCGGGCAGCCGGATTTCGCCTTGTGATGAATCACGACGACGAGCTCGCCAGGCCCATCGTCTCCAGTGCGAAAGTGCCCGGCGACCGGCGGACGGATATGCGCCGGGTCGTCGTCGATGAACGGGCCCGCGAGCAGCGTCACCCGCCGCGGATGCCAGGCGAGCATGACGCGAATCGCATCCGTGCCGACCGCGCCGTCGATGCGAAAGTGCTGATAGCCCCCCGCGACGCCGGCCGCCTCGCCGAAGCGGCGGGCAAGATCCGCGACCGCGGCCGGATGGTTCTCGACCTCGATCAGACCGATCAGATCGGCAGCCAGACCCGCGGCGACCGCCGCGAGCCGTTGGCGCTGCTCATCCTGTGCACGCTCGCTCGCTGCGCCGCGCAGGCCCAGCGTCAGGAAGTAATTTTCGACATTGAAGCCCGTAATGCGCGCGCCGGACCCGCGCGCGGGCGGCGCCGGGCGTGGATTGGCGTCGCGAAAGCGCACTGCGGACACATCGAGCGGATGCAAACGCCAGTCGCCGAAGGCGTGGGTCAGGACACCGGACGCGGCCGTGACCTCGCCGCCGACCCGGCGGGTGCCCTGGCTGTCGAGATACGGCACAGGCTTCGGATTGGCTATGTAACTGCCGTCGTCGAGCGCGAGGCGCCAGCGTCCGTTGTCGGCGGCATGGTTCTCCACCGCGTTACCCGGCCGGAACAGCCGGGCGCCTGCTGCGAGCGTCAGGCTGCCGAAACGCGCGAGCTCGTGATTGCCGCTGACGGTCAGCGGTTCGGCAAGTCGCACATACAGGCCTTCATAATGATCGAGCAGCGCCGGCGCAGCGGGCGGGAACGGCAGCAACACCGGCGCGGGCAGACCGGGCCGATCACAGGCCTCGATATGTCTGACCCGGCTCAGCCGCCGCAGGCCGCGAAATTCACCGGTGCGGGCGTGGACGACGATTTCGACGCCGGGCGCGATCGGCGCCGCGCCGGGCGCATGATCAGGCGTGAATACGAAGATGCCTGCGGGCAGGCCACCGTCATCCGCGCGCGACTGCAGCCAGAAACCACGCAACCGCTCCTCGCCGCGAAAATCGCCGGTGACGATGCCGCGCACCAGGACCTGCCTGCCCTGGTGCGTGTCACCGGCGGCACCTTTCAGCTGCGCGATCGGCGTCAGCCCGCTGGTCGGACAATCGGCTTCCGCAGCGAGCGGGAATGCGCCCGCGAGCAGGATCAGCAACAGCGGGGACAGATTTATTTTCAGAGGCAAACGATGAATAAATCCGTCCCCTGCACAGACTCAGAATGCCGCGCCCTTGCGCTGCGACATCAGGCTGTCGACGCTCCACCGCCCGCCGCCGGCCGCGGCGAGATACAGGAATACGAAGGAGTAGAGCGCCGCCAGCTCGCCGCCGTTCTCGATCGGCCAGAAATTCTGCGGCGCATGCACCATGAAGTACGCGACCGCCATCTGGCCCGACAGCAGGAACGCGACCGGCCGCGTGAACAGCCCGACCAGCACGAGCAGGCCGCCGAATACCTCGAGCACGCCGGCCCACCAGAACAGCGTCAGCGCCTCGGGATTCCCGAACCCCGGCGCGGCCGGGAAGCTGAAGAGTTTCTCGGTGCCGTGCGCCATGAACAGAAACGCGGCGACGATGCGCATCAGGCTCAGCAGATGGGGTTCGGCTTTGGAACAGAGGGTATTGAGGTCGGGCATGGGGGATCCTCCTGTAGCTGGTAACAATCCGTTGTTTGTGGCTGCACTACAAGGTCCTGCATCGCCATCTGGGCGAAATACGCATCCATCAAATCATGTTTTCGCCGCCCAGTCCATTGACGGCTTCACGGAATAAAGCACATATATTTCAGGGTAATGGAATCCCCTATCACTCTGCCGGGATGACCGGCAGCCGCATTCCCCGCACCGCATCGGCGATGGCCTTCACTGCCGCGATCCTCGGAAAGCCTTCGCGCACCGCGATCACGACACGCCGCGCCGGCCTCGGAGGCTTGAAGTCGATCGCCCTGATCAACGGGTTTACATAATGGGAAGTCAGCGCAGAGGCCGGCATCACCGAGATGCCGATCCCGGACGCGACCATGTTGCGTATCGTCTCCAGCGAGTTGCCCTGCTTGCCGGCCGCCGGCGGGCGCGAGAATTCGTGGCACGCGTTCAGCACCTGGTCGCGGAAACAGTGGCCGATGCTGAGCAGCAGCAGGTTCTCGCCCGGCAGTTCGTCGACGCCGATCGCCTTGCGGCGCGCCCACGGATGGCCGGTCGGCACGATGACGCGGAATTCTTCTTCATATAACGGAATCAGTTCGACGCCCGGCGCCTCGTAGGGCAGCGCGAGCACCGCGGCGTCGAGCTGGCCACCCCGCAGCATCTGGTCAAGCGTGGCGGTCATGTTCTCCTCGATGTCGAGCGGCATCTTCGGCGCCTTCTTTCTGAGATCCGCGACCAGCGCCGGGAGCAGGTACGGCGCGATCGTGTGGATCACGCCGAGGCGCAGCGGGCCGATCATCGGATTCGCCCCCTGGCGGGCGACCGCGCGCACGCGTTCGGCTTCTTCGAGCACGCGCCGGGACTGCGCGACGATCTGCTCGCCGGCCGCGGTGACCAGCACCTCGGCCTTGCCGCGCTCGAAGATCCGCACGCCGAGCTCGTCCTCGAGTTTCCTGACCGCCGCGCTCAGGCTCGGCTGGCTGACGAAGCAGCGCTCGGCGGCGCGGCCGAAATGCCGCTCGGCGGCGACGGCAACGATGTATCTCAGCTCGGTCAGGGTCATGATCTCGTCCGATAGGAAAATCCTATGGGTCTGATCCTAACATAGTATTGGCCCGGCGCGCCGCCCGTTTCCTATAGTGGACCCCACTATTCAGGCAATCCCATCAAGCTATCAGGAAAAGGAGACAGACGATGTTGCAAAACCATGAAGGCAAGCGCGTCCCGCGGGTCGAGTTCCGCGTGCGCGAGAACAACCAGTGGAAGACCGTGACCAGCGACGATATCTTCAAGGGCCGCACGGTCGTCGTATTCTCGCTGCCCGGCGCGTTCACGCCGACCTGTTCGTCGACCCACCTGCCCCGCTTCAACGAGCTCGCGCCGGCGTTCTTCGCGAACGGCGTCGACGCGATCGCCTGCGTTTCCGTCAACGACACCTTCGTCATGAACGAATGGGCCAAGGACCAGGAGGCGCAGAACGTCACACTGATCCCGGACGGCAACGGCGAGTTCACCGAGGGCATGGGCATGCTCGTCGACAAAAGCGACCTCGGCTTCGGCAAGCGCTCGTGGCGCTATTCGATGCTGGTCAGGGACGGCGTCGTCGAGAAGATGTTCGTCGAGCCGGAAAAGCCGGGCGACCCGTTCGAGGTGTCGGACGCCGACACGATGCTGAACTACATCAACCCCAACGCGAAGACGCCCGACCAGGTTGCGATACTGACGCGTGAAGGCTGCGAGTACTGCGCGCGCGCGAAGGCGATGCTGACGGATCTCGGTTACGACTACGCCGAAGTCCCGCTGCCGCACACGAAGCGCACCCGCGTCATCGGCGCGATCGCCGACGCGAAGACCGTGCCACAGGTGTTCATCAACGGCGAGCGCATCGGCGGACTCGAGGAGCTCGAGCGCTGGACGCGGCGCGCCGCCTGATCGGGGCGTGGTCCATATGAAGCACTATTTCGTCGACGTCGCGGTCGTCGGCGCGGGAACGGCCGGTCTGGCCGCGTACCGCGCCGCGACCGCCGCGGGCAAGCGCGCCGTCGTCATCGAGGGCGGCCCCTACGGGACGACCTGCGCCCGCGTCGGCTGCATGCCGAGCAAGCTGCTGATCGCCGCCGCCGAGGCGGCGCATGGCCCCGCCCGCTGGGCGGAATTCGGCCTGCGCCTCGAAGGCCGCGTGACCGTCGATGGCGCCGCGGTGATGGCGCGCGTCAAGCGCGAGCGCGACCGCTTCGTCGGCTTCGTGGTCGACGGAGTCGAGAAGATCCCCGCGCAGGACAAGGTCCGTGGTTACGCGCGCTTCGAGGATGACCATACGCTGATCGTCGACGACCATACGCGTATCGAATTCACGAGCGCGGTCATCGCGACCGGCTCGTCGCCGGCGGTGCCGGCGATGCTGCGCACGGCGGGTAATCGCCTGCTGGTCAACGACGACATCTTCGAATGGGAGACGCTGCCGGCGTCGGTCGCCGTGTTCGGTCCCGGCGTCATCGGGCTCGAGCTCGGGCAGGCGCTGCATCGGCTCGGCGTGAAAGTGCTGATGTTCGGGCGCGACGGGCTGGTCGGACCGTTCAGCGATCCGGCGTTGCGCGACTACGCGCGCGAGGTGTTCCGGGAGGAGTTCTATCTCGATCCCGACGCGCAGGTGCACGGGCTCGCGCCGGTCGACGACGGCGTGTCGATCATGTATCGCGACACCGAAGGCACGGAGCGCCGCGACACCGTCGAATATGTCATCGCGGCGACCGGACGCACGCCGAACGTCGGCCGGCTCGGGCTGGAGCACACCTCGCTGCGCCTTGATTCGCGCGGCGTCCCGCTGTTCGACCGCCATACCCTGCAATGCGGCGACAGCCCGATCTTCATTGCCGGCGATGCGAACAACGACCTGCCGCTGCTGCACGAGGCGGCCGACGAAGGCCGCATCGCCGGTGAGAACGCGGCGCGCTGGCCCGCGGTCAGGCCCGGACTCCGGCGCACGCCGCTCGCGATCGTCTTTTCGGACCCGCAGATCGCGATCGCCGGTGCATCACGCCGCGATCTTGCGCCGGGCAGCTTCGTCATCGGCGAAGTGTCGTTCGAGGATCAGGGTCGGAGTCGCGTGATGTTGCGCAATCGCGGGCTCATGCACGTCTATGCCGACCGGGACAGTGGCCGCCTGCTCGGCGCGGAGATGATCGGGCCGGACGCGGAGCACCTGGGGCACCTGCTGGCGTGGGCGATGCAGATGGGGCTGACCGTCGAGCAGGCGCTGGAGATGCCGTTTTATCATCCAGTGGTCGAGGAGGGGTTGCGGACGGCGTTGCGGGATGCGGCTGCGGCTTTGGGCGAGGTGCGGGAGCGGGAGCGGGAGCGGCGTATTGCGTGAGATGATTTCAATAGCAGAATCATGCGGGACAATCAGACTTGTTCCTATTGCCGTGATATCGATCGATGCGCAAGATCGGGGCAATGATGCGTATACGGAGTTAGGCATGGATGCCAGGAAACCAGAGAAGGACGAAGTCTCCGTTTCTGAGGATATATCGAAGGCTATTCTGTCGATTCGGGGCCAGCGAGTGATGCTCAGCATGCGTCTGGCCGAGTTGTACGGAGTGGAAGTCCGGGTCCTTGTTCAGGCGGTCAAGCGGAACATCAAACGCTTTCCGGATGATTTCATGTTCCAGTTATCATGGGACGAGGTAGCTGCCTTGAGATCACAGTCTGTGATTTCAAGGGGGACCGACGCAGGGGCTTCAAGATCACAAATTGTGATCTTGAAGAAGGGCCTCAACCTGAAATACCCGCCCTATGCCTTTACTGAACAGGGGGTTGCGATGCTATCAAGCGTCCTTCGCGGCGATCGCGCCATTCAGGTCAATATTGAGATTATGCGCGCCTTTGTCCGTCTCCGCCGGATTCTCGCCTCTAATGCCGAACTGGCCCGGAAGCTTGCGGCGCTGGAGCGGAAATACGATGCTCAGTTCAGGGTCGTCTTCGACGCGATTCGGGAGTTAATGACGCCGGCAGAGCCGAAGAAAAAGCGGCCGATCGGGTTCGGGGCATGGGAGGATTGAAATTCATCTGTGCCCGTGCATGGCTTCCTTGCCTTTCGTAGCTCGGTATCCTGCTTTACCCCGCCCCGATCTTCTTCAACCCCGCCTCGGCGCAGACCTCATCCAGATGACCGCCCGGCGCCCCACCGACGCCGATGCCGCCGACCCGCTGGCCGTCGATGACGATCGGCAGCCCGCCGCCGAGGATCACCATGCGCGAATCCATGTCCCTCAGGCCGGCGACCGCCGGGTTCTCGCTGATCGTTCGTGCGATGTTGGCGGTGTTTTGTCCCATGCTCGCCGACGTGAAGGCCTTGCCCTGGCTGCTGCCGACGGTGTGGGGGCCGGCCTCCGGGTCGCGGAGCAGCGCCAGCAACGTGCCGGAGCGGTCGACGACCGCGACGGCGACGCGGTAGCCGTCGGTGCGGCACTGGTCGAGGGCCGCTTTTGCGGCGTCGAGTGCAAGCTCCTGGGTGAGGTAGACTGCCTGCGGCAGGCGGGGTTTGGATTGTGCGAGGGCGGTTGTGCCGGTTGCCGCCAGGGCGAGGCCGGTCATGATGGCGATGAACGCGGTTTTCGGTTTCGGAATGGATGGGGTCATGTCGGGTCTCCTATTTGATGTATCAGGTCTTCTCGGTAAAAACTCCTTAGCGCCGCGCCCGCGCCGCAATGATCCTCGCAAGCTCGCTCCTGCTCGCCCCGAGCACAAAGTATGTGCGGACCAGCAGATCGAGAGACACCGAAGGATCGCCCGCTTCCATTTTGGCGACGCGGGACTGGCTGGAGCCGAGCTGCTCAGCGAGCTCCGTCTGGGTCAGTTTCCGCGCCTCGCGCCGTTCCCGCAGCTTGCGGCTGAGCGCGAGCTTGAGATCGACATAGCGGGATTCTTCAGGGCTGAGATCGAGGAATACATCGGCATTGCCGACTTTCCAGCCGCGGCGTTCGAGCCGTTCTCTCTTCAATTTATTCACTGTCATAAAGCCTCAGCCGGTGCCTGCATATGTCGATCACGGTTGCCGGCGTTGTTGCCGTGCGTTTCTTGAAGACTTCTAATAGCAAAATTGCATCATGGTCGATGCGATAAACGATCCGCCACGTCACATGACTATCATTAACGCGAAGTTCATGACATCTCGCACCGATTATAGGCATTGGGCGCGAGAAAGGCAGAGAGAGCAATTCTCCTGCCTGTAGTCTTCGAAGAAGAAAGCCTGCTTCGATCCGGGCGGTGCTGGAAAACGGCGGCGTCTTGATTGCGCCGTGCAGCCAGACCAAGGGCTTGTTCTTCTCAGGTTCCATGAAGGATATGTCAAAAATGACATGGAGTCAATGTGTGAGCAAGAAACCAATTTATGCGAAGTCCCCGGAATTACCATCGGTGTTGATCTGAGCCGCAGGCTCTCCGCAGACGAATGAAAGCCTTTGTGAATCTCTGAGACAGAGCTATCGGGATCTAGGGACAGATACCGGTGGGAGGCGTTTTCCCAGTTTGCCCGATAGTCAAGATCCCCACGGAAACCCATCATTTGTGATTGGCTGTTTAGTGGCACGCCCTCTGGGCGTGATCTTTGGAAGGCTTGAATAGTACTCCATTGGAGTATATCCTTTCAGATGTTAACCATTGCCGAGACCAGCGCGTTTCAAAGGAAGAAGGAAGATAACGCGTCTGCTGTCGGATCAGGAAGAGAAATGAGCAAAGCATACACTGAAATAGCCACCGGCCTGAAGGATGCGATTTCCCATGCCAGGGGCAAGAAGTCCCGGGTCAGGGTACATCGTCCCGAGCCCATCGACGTCCGGGCGATCCGCAAGAAAACCGGCATGAGCCAGCAGCGGTTTTGTGCGACGTTTGGTATTTCGATCGGGACGCTGCGTCATTGGGAACAGGGCCTCCGGGCCCCGAGAGGCGCGGCCCGGGTATTGCTGAAGATTGTCGATAATAATCCGAAGGCGGTGATCAAGGCGATTGGTGAGTAGCCAGCCTGCTAATCGTGCCGGCTTGCTAGGACCTTACTGATATTTATGCGGCATGCCGCTTGATTTCAGCTTTGATTTCAGACCCGTACTCCATCTCCGCCATCTTGAGGTCGTACATCATCTGCAGATTCATCCATACCTCCGCACCGGTACCGAAATAGGCGGCAAGGCGCAGCGCGGTATCAGCGGTGATCGCGCGTTCGCCGCGCAGGATCGCGGAGATGCGGTTATGAGGCACGGCAAGGGCATCAGCCAGCGCGCGCGCCGACAGGCCGAGCGCTTCCATATCTTCCCTCAGGAGTTCGCCGGGATGAATAGGAGGCAACTTGTTCTTGGGAGCACTCATCGGTCGTTTCCATTTCAGTGATAGTCGACGATTTCAACGTCTTCAGGGCCGAGATCTGTCCAGCGGAAACACAGGCGCCACTGGTTATTGATTCGGATGCTGCATTGGCCGCGTCTGTTCCCGGTCAACCGCTCAAATCTGTTCGATGGTCTTGCCGCCAAATCAGCCAGAATCGTGGCGGCATCCAGATACTGCAAGCGCTTCTGCGCTTGTTTTTCAATGGCAAGAAAGCGTCGTACGCGTCTGCCTTCGAACAGCGCCTGGGCATCCTTGTCCCTGAAGCTGCGAATCACAGCCGGATACTAATGGCTGGTATGTGTGACGTCAAGCGTACCATATGATCTGATTGATTCTCAATGAGTAACGCTATTGGATTAGGACAATTGTCCGAACTGGGGCCAGAATATTGCCGGGATAGAGGGGACCTAAAATGACACTGTTCGCGAGATCGAACAATAAGAGGATGTCTGAAACTACGGATTCATAGGTTCCTTTTCAGCTTCAACACTACGGTCGCTTCTGATTTAAGAGATGATTGCCAGAAACGGCATACCTTCCATCCCTTTTTTCTAAGGAATCGATTGACCTGTCGATCACGTCGCCGATTTCTAAGAATTTTCTCTTCCCAGTAGCTTAGGTTAGATTTGGGGAGTCGAAATTTACGCGGGTTCCCATGCCAGAAATCTCCATCAATAAATACAGCCAGCTTCTTTGATGGGAATACAAAGTCTGGTTTTCCAAAAAGTTCTACACCACGACGCCAACCAGATATTTTATGCTTTCTCAAGATTTCTATGAAGCGCAGCTCAGTCGCCGCGTTTCCTCGGCTTCGGATCTTAGCCATGATCCTTGATCGTTCCTCTCGGCTAAACGTATCTGTCATCCCGCATCCTTACTTATTAGGTTTCTGCGAGTTCGTTATCAACGATACGGGATAATTCCTTGTCAAGCAGACCTGCCACATCACTTCGGCTGAGTAGATCTAAAACGCATATGCCGCCATGCATATTGAGATGTTTAGCAAGACGCCTAATACGGTCGCGATTCTTATCGCCGCCAGTTAGAAGAATGTTGGCGTTACAAAGTAGGAAGTCAAGAAATCCTTTGATGATGTTGTCGGCACGCCCCATGCTGCGTTCAACAATCTGCTGGGTAATATCAAGGGTTGAAAGAAGAACTGTTGTCAACTCGTATGGGTTATCGCGATCAGCGTCATGTGACAGTTCAGCTGTCCACCAAAGACGTGCTATTCCATTGCGGAGGAGTGCGCGACTCTGGCTCTGCGGTACAAAGTAGCGAGATTCGATAAATCGAGCGGCTCTGTCTCGATTTTTTATATGCTTCTCAATGGGCCATCGCAACCTCATGTACGGCCAGTACTCTACATGGGTTAGCCTAGTCCATAACCGAGGATCTCTAGCCTGTAATAGGGTGAGATGCCTAAACGCTTTGTGAAAGCGAATAGCGTTTTCAGTATCCTTTAGGTTGCTGTCCTCGGGAAAGTCGAGAGGAGGTAATTGAAGAAGTTCTACCCCCGTTGGCATATCTCGATTGGTTTTTGTTGATGCCTCAGATATCCACATATCGTTGCGAAGGTACTGCTCTAAATTCATTGGGATAGAGCTGAACAGCGCATTTACCAAAGTGCTCCTAAAAATCATCAATGAACTCATCTCTCCTCCTGCAATTAGGCCTCGGCAAGCATTCGTGATGATGAGAGAGCTCGTTTCACTGGCAACTCGAGGAGTTTCTGAGCTAGGAAAAGCGGTTGCATTTCAGTAGTAAGGCCGACATTCTCAATTCGTCGAGCAAGCGCTCTAACCCACCGCCGAGGGTCTTCCAAGCCTTCATTCTCTTCCTTTATTATGTGCAGCGCTTCGACCAGAACAGGCAATACAATTGTGGTAGTCAGAGGATCTCGTACCCCTTCGTGAGGTTTGAGCAATTTGTAATCAGCAAAGTCGCTCTTGGAAAGGAATATAACAATCTTCTGTCCCTCAAATGAGGCCTCCATTGGATAATCGCCGTCCTTTGGAGATTCATTGATCTGCATGATTGATCCAATGTGGCTCAGGGAATCGAAATTACTTTCCACATGAAAGACCTGGCCTTCGGAAACAGCAAGAATATCACCTCTGCGGATGTCGAATACTGCATTACCGTAATCTGAATGCGCCTCAGGGATGTGGTAGTTGGGTATGCCTTGGATAGCGCTAATGAAGATGTTGGCTTCAACAGCGTCGTTCATATTGTCTGCGGGTATCGATATTCTGTGAGTTGACTCGTTGAATGTATAAGCTCTTCTGAAAAGGGTATTGCTGCATTCTACATGGAGCACAATGGTAGCGCGTCCGGCGGCCAGGTGAGCATTGAGGGTATCGCAGCTGCATGCAATATCTACGGCCACATAGATAGATTGCTTGTCGGTCGACATCTCAATCGTCGCTTGAAAAGCAGCGCCCGGAACATCATCCCGATTTCCAAGAACAGGATGTGGGTATGATCTGTCGCTAAGCCTCATGAGCTGTAACCTCCATCGCGACCCGGATTGGTTCAGAAAGTGAAAATTCGATGAGCAATGTTTCATCAGGGGAAAGCGTTATGGGTCCGAGTATCCCTGGACCGGAAACTGGAACGGGCACTCCATCATTGAGCCGAGCTTCTTTTATCTCGGTAGCGGCCTTTTGGTCGTCTCCGATGGTGGAAACAACCAAATAGAGGGGCGCATCTCCTTTTTCTTGTCGAGCAACCATCAAACTGTATACCCCATTGCCGGAGTTCTTCGCGAATGTTCTATAGCGCACGGGGATAGCCGGTTTTGAGTGATCCCCTCCTTTTCCGCCAGTGCTTGAATCCGCGCTTCCCTTGCCTTTACCTCCACCACCAGCGCCATTTCCCCCCTCCGTTTCGTTGGAGTGCTTGTCGGCCCCACCACCCGAACCGTCTCCCTCGCCAGATTCCGTTTCATCTTCATCACCTTCGGGTTTTAATTTGTCTGGCTGCATATTCCTTCGGCGGGGCTCAATTCTCCGTCCAAGGATCTTTTCGGGTAACGGCGACCTGTCAGGCGTCTCGATTCTAGAAGAGGTTGACTCATTGCCATCGAACGATTCTTCATCGCTTTCTTCATCATCGGGTAGAAAACGATTAAGATCCGGGATCGCAATAACTTTTGAGTCATCAACTGGAACGAGCTTTCTTATGCATTCGCGAATGAAGGTCATGTATTCATGTTCAATTTTCTTGTTTGCTCCCTTTTCTGGGTGATCGGGATCCCATGTGTCATGTCGTGGTGGCTCCATATCCCGAAGGATGTGATTACCTATGTCGTTTCGGCACAAGAAAACTCCACAGAATGGCAAAACTGAACGTAGATAACCCCTCTTTTCTATAACCATCCCGGTTTTTCGTACCATAGCAACACGCTTGGGTAATTCAGCATCGCTAGTAGAAAGATAAAGGCTTACCTCGTTCAATTTCGGCAGAGATTCGTGGAAAGCCTGAGAACAAGGAGATTTATATGCCTGGTAATAGAAATGAGCGGTAAACTCCTCTTGACCGCTGAAGGCGTCCATAAGCTTTGATAGGTTTGACTTGTCAATAGTCTGGTTGCCAATGGTCACCACGAGGTCTCCGAAGTCTATAGCTGGCCAGAAATTGTCGAGAACCGAATATACCAAGTCATTTTGCCACGTTTTGGCGGCCGGATACTCGAGGACAAGGATATCTAATCCGTGCTCAGTTCGCCGAAATTCAGGGGGGATATTTTCCACTTCACGAATTGACTCTCCGCGAATCCCGCCTAGATATCCTGTTGGTTGGGCGGTTACTCCATCAGGCAGTTTGTGTGATACCAGCGTCGCGATTCCCTGAAAAGCATGTTGCTCATTTCTAGTCATCGTGGAATAGAAGACGGTACGTAGCTTGCTTGCCGCGAAAGGAGCGTTTTTCCCTATGCCAAACGAGCCTCCTTCGCCACCGCCCTTGGAGGACGAACCTGCGCACCGTATCAGGTGATACCAGTTTTTGGTGCGGTCTATATCTGTGCCAGGAACTCCAGTTGTGTTGTAGTCGCTCACCTTCAGCGCCGTCAGATACTGTTGCCCGGCCAGAGTAGCCGCAGTTTCGAAGAAGGTGTGGACTTTGCTTTGATCCTTCCAGTAGTCGGCACATCGTCCGAAAGTGTCCTGAAGGTAATCAATAGCGGGAATTTTCTTCCGGTCTAGCTTAAGGAGCTCAAATTTTATGTGTACTGGTTTCTCGGGATCAAGACGAGCATCAAAACTATTTTGGATCAGTTCTCGGGCAATATAACGATCCAAATTTCCTTTGAAAGTTTCGACTCCTGCATCATGAAAGCCGCTATCACGGCCGCCGTCGTTTCTTGGGAATATCCAATACATAGCCGCTTTATGCCCTCTGCTTATTGCTCAACGATTGAATATGCTGCATGATGCCCTGCGCGAGCAAGGCTACTAATGGAACGGTAACGGAGTTGCCAATTTGCTTGTAGACTTGAGTGTTCGAGAGGCTCTCTGGTATTTGAAACCAAGAATCTTCGTAACCCTGCAATCGTGCACACTCTCTCGGAGTGAGTTTTCTGATTCCCCAACGGTCTTTAATGACCGGCTGATTGTGGCCACCCCCTCCCATATTAGCCATAAGAGTGAAACACATATTTGACATGTTCTTTCGAACGTAGCTTCGCCGTAGTTGATAGATATGAGCGCGCCCGCCTTTCTCGATTTCTTTGTGGAACATTTCGTAATACTGTGAGTCGGGAGTGAAATATAAAGTTGGATCTGCTTTTTCTTTAAGATCAAGGAAAGTGCGCACAGCGCGCCTCTTTATTTGTAGGGAGGGATCAGGAAAAATAAAAGCATTGGCTGTAAAATGCGCTCGACTCATAGCAACCATGAAGACTCTCTCACGATTCTGAGGAATATCGGTGTAGTCGGCGGTGTTAAGAACTCGAGTGTTAGCATCGCTGAACCAGTAACCGGCTCTTTGGATTTCAGCTTGGATTCGCTTGAATGTTCTCCCTTTATCGTGGGCTTTGAGGTTCTTGACGTTCTCGAGGAGCAGAACTTTCGGTTTCTTGGATCCAAATTCCCTTATTATTCTGATGATGTGCAGAAAAAGAAGGCCACGTGGATCCTGAAATCCGCGTTTCTCGCCAGCAATCGAGAACGATTGACATGGGAAACCGGCGGTCAGAACATCAATCGGTTGGAGATGATCTCTATGTACAGAGAGGTCTTCAACAGGCTTTTCGATGTGCCTGACATTGGGGAAATTTAGTCGAAATGTTTCTGAAGCGAATCTATCTTTTTCATTTGCCCAAAGAATCGACGCGCCATGCTGTTGAAATGCCTTGCTAAAACCACCAATGGCAGAGAAAAGACATCCTACAGTTACCATATTCTGCTTTTTATCTATTAATTTTTTCTTGAACTGATTTGTATCTATGCTTCTGCGCATAACGGGCTGTTCGTTTAACGCGGAATCATTTCGCGCTTCTTCAATGTTGTTAGTTATGCTCATTGAGGGATAATCCTTTTGTCCCATGCCCGGTATTTGGTCTAAATTGATAGTAGGTTACTGTATAGTATCGAGTTATTCAAATTGCTAATCCTGGATGGGCGAACAATACTCCTTTAAGGAGAAGGTTGTTTCGCTTTGAACGTGAGATCTTCCGCGCGCTTGCGGAAGATCTGATCAGCGAATCGAGAGCAACCAAATTGCTCGGATTCTCCGCAACGGCTTTGGCCGAGCGACGGCCGATGTGATTCGCGGGATGTGAGGGATATGATCAGATGCGTGTCGAAGGCGCCATCACGCAGGAAAAGGAAACGCTATATCGCCTCCAGATTCGCATAAGCCACCACCAACCACTTACTCCCCGCCTGCCTGAAATTCACCTGCACCCGCGCATGACTCCCCTGCCCTTCGTAATTCAGGATTACGCCCTCGCCGAACTTCGCATGCGCGACCCGCTGCCCGAGCTTGAGCCCGGCGGGCATCTCGTCGACGACCTTTCTGTGCACGGGCTGCGCTGCCGGCGCATACGACGTCCGTGACACGCGCGTCGTCGTCGCGCGCACTTCCTCGATCAGCTCTTCCGGTATCTCGCCGATGAACCGCGACGGCGCCTGGAACATCTCCGAGCCGTGCAGCCGCCGCATCTCGGCATGGGTGATGTACAGTTGTTTCTTCGCGCGCGTGATGCCGACGTAGCACAGCCGCCGCTCTTCTTCGAGCCGCCCCGGTTCCTCGACCGAGCGCCCGTGCGGGAACAGGCCCTCTTCCATGCCGGCGAGGAACACCAGCGGGAACTCGAGGCCCTTCGCCGAGTGCAGCGTCATCAGTTGCACGCAGTCGGTATTCTTCTCGGCTTGGGCGTCGCCGGCCTCGAGCGCGGCGTGGGACAGGAACGCCGGCAGCGGTTCCATTCTGATTTCATCGGGGTCGGTCGTTTCGGGCGCATACTCGAACTGCCGCGCGGCGCTGACGAGTTCTTCGAGGTTCTCGATGCGCGCTTCGCCGCGTTCGCCTTTCTCCTTCTGATAATGCGCGATCAGCCCGCTCTTCTGGATCGCGCTATCGACCTGCTCGAACAGCGGCAGCTCGCGCACCTCGGCGTCGAGCGCATCGATCAGGTCGAGGAACACGCGCAAGGCCGACGATGAACGCGCCGCGAGTTCGTTCGACGCGCAGATCTCGCGCGCCGCGTCCCACAGCGGGATGCCGCGCGCCCGCGCGGTCAGGCGCACCTGCTCGATCGTGCGCTCGCCGATGCCGCGGGTCGGCGTGTTGACGACGCGCTCGAACGACGGGTCGTCGGTGCGGCTCGTGACGAGACGCAGGTACGCGAGCGCATCCTTGATCTCGGCGCGCTCGAAGAAGCGGAAGCCGCCGTACACTCTATAAGGAATGCCGGACCGGATCAGTGCCTCTTCGATGACGCGCGACTGTGCGTTCGAGCGGTACAGGATCGCGACCTCATCGCGCCGGTTGCCGTCCTCGACCCAGCGCCGGATACGCTCGGCAATGAAGCGCGCCTCTTCGTGGTCGTTGTACGCGGTGTAGCGCTGGATCGGCTCGCCTTTCGCGCCGTCGGTCCACAGCTTTTTGCCGAGGCGGCCGTCATTGTGGTCGATCAGCGCGTTCGCGGCGTTCAGGATCGTGCCGGTCGAGCGGTAGTTCTGTTCGAGGCGCACCAGCCGCGCGCCGGGGAAGTCCTGGCTGAAGCGCTGGATATGCTCGATGCGCGCGCCGCGCCAGCCGTAGATCGACTGGTCGTCGTCGCCGACGACGAACAGCGGTATGTCCTTGCCGGCAAGCAACCGCAGCCATGCGTACTGGATCGCGTTGGTGTCCTGGAATTCGTCGACCAGCACATGACGAAAACGGTTGCGGTAATGGGCGAGTATCTCGGGCCGGTCGCGCCACAGCTCGTGCGCGCGCAGCAGCAGCTCCGCGAAGTCGACGACGCCGGCGCGGTGGCAGGCTTCCTCGTAGGCTTGGTAGATGCGCAGCATTTGGCCGAGAAAGAGGTCGCCGCGATCGTCGATGTGTTTCGGGCGCAGGCCCTCGTCCTTGCGCGCGTTGATGAACCACTGCGCCTGCTTCGGCGGCCACTGCGCCTCGTCGAGGTTCATCGCTTTCAGCACGCGGCGGATCAGCCGGTACTGGTCCTCGGAGTCGAGGATCTGGAAGGTCTGCGGCAGGCCGACGTCGCGCCAGTGCGCGCGCAACAAACGGTGCGCGAGGCCGTGGAACGTGCCGACCCACATGCCGCCGACCGGCATACCGAGCATCGATTCGATGCGCCCGCGCATCTCGGCCGCGGCCTTGTTCGTGAACGTCACCGCGAGGATGCCGAACGGCGACACGTCCTCGGCGCGGATCAGCCACGCGATGCGATGCACGAGCACGCGGGTCTTGCCGCTGCCGGCGCCGGCGAGCACCAGCGCCGGGCCGGGCGGCATCGCGACGGCCTCGCGCTGGGCGTCGTTCAGCGGGTCGAGGATGCGGGTGACGTCCATGGATGCCTTATGATTCGATCTTGACCTTGATGCTTGCGAGTGGGGAAGCTTTCAGAAAACCGTCCGGCAGGCGCGTATCCGTCAAGGTTGCGCCATCGAGGATTGTCTCCGCCAGCCGGGCCCCGGAAAGGTCCGCGCCAGTGAGGTCCGCCCCCGACAGATCGGCCCCAGTCAGGTCAGCTCCAGTCAGGTCGGCATGGTTCAGCCGGGCGCCTGCGAGGTTCGCGAGCCGCAGGTCGGCATGGGTGAGTACTGCATGGGACAAGTCCGCGCCGCGCAGATCGACCTGCACCAGGTTTGCCTCGGGCAACCCGGCATGCGCGAGGTCCGCGCCGACCAGCGTGACGGCGTCGAGATAGAGCAGTTCGACGAAACCCTTTCTATCGTAGATCCGGATCATCTTTCGCGCCGGAACCGCGCACATCCGGCCTGGTGGATCATCGCGACTATTCCCTTGGCGCCGCGGCCTTGGGCCGCATCACCCGGAGCGGCAGGTAGGCGAGGCTGGTAAAATCGATGATCAGCCAGACCGGGATCAGGTACAGCGCCAGGCTCCAGTCTCCCTTCAGCATCGCCCAGGACACGAACCAGCTCACGGCCCAGAAAAAGGCCATGTAGGTCACGGCCAGCAAAACCGGCTCGGCGAACAGGCGGGCGCCGCAAGCCGGGCAGTAGATATTGATCCAGTGCCCGCTCAGGTACTTGTCCTTGACCGTGATGCTGCGTTGCTCGCACTTGGGACAGACGAAGAATTTCATCGGTTTACTCATAGCGCAATGATAGCGGCGCTGCCCGGACGGCGCCACCGGACTTCACCTTCGATCGCGGCGGAGGCGTTCCCTTGCGGCACCCCGCGATCGGGGCTTTCATGATAGCATTCAATATCATGGCCAGTGCTGGAAAATGGGTGTCTGCAATCGCCGCGGCGTGGTTTGCGCTCGTCCTCGCCGGCTGTGATGGCAATACCGAATTCATGAAGTCGGTGATGCATGGCCATGCCGACGAGGCCCGGGCGGCGCTCGCGCAGGGCGTCGATGTCGATGAGCGCAACAGCTATGGCTGGACGGCGCTGATGCATGCCGCCCGTGGCAATCATACCGACCTGATCGCGCTGTTGCTCGAGCATGGCGCCGACATCAATGCCGTTGATGAACGCAACTGGACCGCGCTGATGCGCGCCTCGGTCAAGGGCAACGCCGAGGCGGTCAGGCTGCTGCTCGCGCGCGGCGCGGATCCGAACAGGGTCGATGACCGGCAGTCTTCCGCGCTGCACTGGGCAGCGATGCGGGGACACATCGAGGTCGTCGAGGCGCTGATCGAGGCTGGCGCCGACGTCAATGCGCGCAACAATGACGGCTGGACACCGCTCATGGCCGCGTCGTCGAAGGATCATAACGAGATCGCCGTCCTGCTGCGGCGAGCCGGCCAGGGGGACGCGGGGCAGCTGTGAGCAGTCTCCGCACCTTGTCTTTGTTTTGCATCTCGCTCGCGCTGGCGCTCGGCCTGTTGTTCAACGCGCCTGCGCCGTTGCGCGGCGACGTCGTTACCGACCGGCAAAACCTGCATCACGGCGAGGACATCGAACGCTGCACGACCTGCCATACCGATCAGACCTTCGCCGATGTCGATATCGATCGGGGTTGCACGGCCTGTCACGACGATGATCGGGGCGGCGCGCTGCTGTCATCGCTCTCCGCGGCGCACCAGTCGGACAAGGAGCAGATGACCGAGACCTTCGGCATGCAGGTTCCGCTCTATTATGAAGAGTCGCGCATCGGGGCCGAACCCGGTCCGATGATCCGGATCCCGGCCGGCGAATTCATCATGGGCAGCGACGAACGCTTTTCCGACGAGGGGCCGCAGCATGTCGTGCATCTCGACGATTACTCGATCGACCGGTACGAGGTCACGAACCTCCAGTACCTCGCGTTCATCGAGAATTCCGGCCGGCGCGCGCCGCAGCATTTCACCGGCCGGCGCATCCCGGCGGGCAAGGTCGATCATCCGGTGACCTTCGTGTCGTGGTTTGACGCCCGCGACTATTGCAAGTGGGCGGGCAAGCGCCTGCCGACCGAGCAGGAATGGGAAAAGGCAGCGCGCGGCGAGGACGGCCGCGTGTTTCCATGGGGTAACGAATTCCGCCTGCACAAGGCGAACACGCCGGTGCGCTGGGCGCGCATCGGGATCGGGGGTGACACGACGCCGGTCGGTGCGTTCGCCGAGGGTGTCAGCCCCTACGGACTGTACGACATGTCGGGTAATGTCTGGGAGTGGACCGATGCATGGTATCTGCCCCACCCCGGCAATGAAAACCGGTCGGAGAACTTCGGGCAGATCTACCGCGTGCTCAAGGGCGGTTCCTGGTGGGATTGCTCGTTCTACCAGTGCGGGATCTCGGCTCCGCTGTATAATCGCAGTTTCTTCAATGCCCGTGTCACCAACTCGACCTTCGGGTTTCGTTGTGCGAAGGATACCTGAACGGAGCGGAACATGTTGATGCGAACCCTGCGAGTGTTGCTGCTTCCGTTGGGTTTGTGGGCCCTATCCGCGCTGGCGGACGACGGCATGGTGCTGATCCCGGCCGGCGACTTCCTGCTCGGCAGCAACAAGGTTGACGAGAACCCGCAATCCCGCGAGTTCGGCTTCAACAAACCACTCTATGTCGACGAGCATCCGCAGCAACGGGTACATCTGGATGCCTACGCGATCGATCGCTACGAGGTTACGAACCAGGAATACCGGCGGTTCGTCACCGAGCAGAATTACTGGGTGCCGGATAGCTGGGAGCAGAACGGCTATCTGCTGACGCGCGAGCTGTTGCAGATCGCGACCCCCGACATGGACACGCTGCGGGGACTCGCCACCGATGTCTTCGAGGTCGGACGCGATGTGCGCACCCTCGACCGCGAGAGCCTGCTGACCCTGATCGAGGAGCAGCGCCGCAAACTCGATCGGCTGCCGGTCACCGGCGTCGCCTGGAAGGACGCCGCGAATTACTGCACGTGGGCCGGCAAGCGCCTGCCGACCGAAAAGGAATGGGAAAAAGCGGCGCGCGGCCCCGACGGGCGCGAATATCCCTGGGGTAACGAGTGGTCGATCGACAGGGTCAACGCCGGCAAGGATGAGTCCCTTGGCGTCAGGCCGGTCGGTTCGATCGAGGCCGGCAAGTCCTTCTACGGTCTTTACGACATGGCCGGCAACGTCATGGAATGGGTTGACGACTGGTATCAGCCGTACCGGGACAGCAAGTACGAATCAGCGAATTTTGGCGAGAAGTACAAGGTCGTGCGCGGCGGTGGCTGGGGCGGGCTTGGCCATTACGTCATCAGCCACTTCTATCGGACCGCATACCGCTTCTATGTGCCGCCGAATTCACGTTTCGACGACCTCGGGTTTCGTTGCGCCCGCGACGCCCGGGGGTCAGACCGGTAGAGTCTGGCCCCGACTTCCTCAGGATTTCGGCGGCGTCCCCGGCGACCACGCCGGCCCGGGAAACACCGTCACCTTCCCGCCCTTGTCGTCGATCGCCGTGACCTTGGCCGACCCCTGCTTCTCGACTTCGTCGACGCGCACGACCGCGTGCAGCGGGATATAGGTGCGCTTGACGCTGCCGAATTCATTCTTCAGCTTTTCCTCGGACGGATCGACGACGACCGCGGATTTTTCGCCGAACAGGAGACCGCTGATCTCGATGAAACCGTACAGGTTGCTCTGCACGACCTCCTTCGCATAGATCTCGAACAGCTTGCCTTCGTTGTGGAAAATGACCTTGTAGAGTTTTTTCTGTTTCATCTCGCCGGGTTTATGGTGGCCTAAGGTCGCGATACTACACGCTTGTGCCGCTTGGAAAAACCCGTTCCCGCCGCGAGTCTGTAGCGCCATTGTCCGCCGGTGGCCGGATATTCGGGTGTTGACTTTGTACCTCGCATGGGTATCATAAGATGTATATTGCATACATTTAATAAAAATAGGGTTTAACCTGTCCCCGGCCGCCTGGCCCGTGCGAGAGGTGCAGGCGTATGAACGATCGAGGGAGCATCGCGATGACATTATTCAAGACAGAATTCGCACTGACCCGCGCCGTGTCCATGCTGGCGCTGGTGAGCTGTCTGCAGATCGGCGTAGCCGGCGCGGAGGAACGGGAATTTCACCTGACGATAGATGAAGTGACCATCCAGGTGGCCCCCGATCTCAGTTATCAGGTGTTTGCCTTCAACGGCCAGGTGCCGGCGCCGTTGATCCGGGTGAAAGAGGGGGATGAAGTCAAGGTCCACGTCACCAACAACACCACCCTTCCCCACACGGTCCATTGGCACGGACTCTACCAGCGTGGCAACTGGCGCAATGACGGCGTCCCCGGCGTGACCCAGAAGAACATCGAACCCGGCGATACCTTCACCTACCAGTGGAAGGCCGACAAGACCGGCAGCCTCTGGTACCACTGTCATGTCAATGTCCATGAACACGTCGGGATTCGCGGAATGTGGGGGCCGCTGATCGTCGATCCAAAGAAACCGGCCCCGATCGAGAAGAAGGTGACCCAGGATGTCATCGTTATGCTGAGCTCCTGGGATTCGACCTATGCGAACGAGCTGGGCAAGGGCGGCGGGCCACGCGACAAGCCGAATTACTTTTCGATGAATGCACGATCGTTTCCGCTGACGCAGCCGATCCGCGTCAAGAAGGGTGACGTGGTGCGTATCCGCTATTACGGCGCCGGCGGCGAGGTGCACGCGATGCATCTGCATGGTCATGACGTGCTGGTCACGCACAAGGACGGCTTACCGCTGCCAAACCCGTATTTCGTCGATACCCTGCTGATCGGCCCCGGCGAGCGCTATGACGTGATCGTCGAGATGGACAATCCGGGCCTGTGGATGCTCCACGATCACGTCGATCCGCATGTCACCAACGACGGACAGCCCCACGGCGGCCCGATGACCGTGATCGAATACCAGGAGATCAAGCCGGACGACTGGTATCACTGGCAAGGCAAGGAGTATGACCCGAACTTCTTCTACACCGAATCCATGAAGGCCGGATACGGGATGCACGATCATGCGGGATTCAAGGGTAGTGCGATCGGCGCCCGCGCGCGCCGGACCGCGGGCGGAGAGCACCGGCATTGAACCGCTTACCGGTAAGAACCGCGCTGCTGACAGCGTTCCTGATAATCGCCGCGCCATCCGGTGGCGCACTTGCCGGCGAAGCGCTGCTACGGGCGGATTGCATGCAATGCCATGATCTGACGGGCCCCGGTCCCGCGACGTTGGACGAGTTGCAGGCGCGCAAGGGTCCCGATCTGTACTACGCAGGTAACAAGTACAAGCGCGACTGGCTGCAGGAGTGGCTGCAGAGGCCCGCACGCATTCGTCCTGCCGGCATGTTCTTCGCCAATCATGTCAAGTCGGATGACGGACGTGACAGTATCCGGACCGATACCCTGATCGAACACCCGGCGCTGACCGCGGAAGCGGCGGGCAAGGTCGCGGATTACCTGATGACGCTGAAGGCCAAGGCCCATCTGATAAAGGAAGGTGAATACCAGCCAGGCAGCATCGCCCTCAACATGGGCGAGATGCTGTTCGACCGGTTTCGCGGCTGTCTCGCCTGTCATGAGATCGAGCAAGGTTATGGGGGGTTGTCCGGTCCCGAGGTGTACACCGCTGCAGCCAGGCTGCAGGAGGATTACATGATCAGTTACATGCGTAACCCGCAGGCATGGGAAGTTAAGAGCATCATGCCGAACAGGCAGCTGACGGACAATGACCTGCAACGGCTGGTGCACTACCTGCGGGCGCTGAATGCGGAGACGACGCCATGAGCCGGATCACTGCCGGTCTGCTGGTCCTTGCTCTCGGTTTCGGGATTCATGGCGTGGGCCAGACCCGGGAATCGGGCGCGGCCCTGTACCAGGCCTTCTGCGCCCAGTGTCACGGCATCCGCGGCGACGGCATGGGTATCAACATCCGCGACATGTCAGTGCAACCGCGCAATCACACCGATGGGGAATGGATGTCCGGCCGCTCCGATGCCGACCTGTTCAAGGCCGTCAAGGAAGGCGGGCTGGCAATGAGCAAATCATTGCTGATGCCGCCGTGGGGGGGCGTGCTCAGCGACGACGAGATCCATCGACTGGTCGCCTACATGCGCGAGCTGTGCAACTGCACACATGGTTCCGGGCCGTAAGGCGCGGAGCAAGGAGTAGCAAGAGTAAGCGGTATCGGAGCGGGTCATCTGGATAATAAATGAGGAGAGAATCATGAACATGAAACTTGCGGTTCGCGGCCTGGGCGTCGCCCTGGCCCTCGGGGCGGTAGTGGCAGTCGCCAGCCCCGTCTCGGCGGAGGTCGTCAAGGTCTCCATGGAGGCGATGGAGCATGAGGTGGCGATAGACAACAAGGGGACGATGTATCCGGCCTGGACCTTTGGTCCAAATATCCCCGGCCCGGTCGTCAGGGTCAAGCAGGGGGATACCGTCGAGTTTACGCTGGTCAACCCGAAGACCAACAAGAATTCACATTCGATGGACTTTCACGCGGCCATCGTCGACGTGCTTGACGAGTTCGCGCCGGTCAAGCCGGGTGAGAGCAAGACCTTCAGATTCAAGGCCGATCACCCCGGGGTATTCATGTACCACTGCGGCGCGAATCCGATGCACCAGCATATCGCGCGCGGCATGTATGGCATGATCATCGTCGATCCCAAGGAAGGCTACACCAAGGACTATCCGAAGCCGGATCGCGAGTATGTGCTGATCCAGGGTCAGTTCTTCCCGGATGCCGAAAATCATCACGCGATGATGGAGAACGAGGGCTGGACGAACTCGCTGATCAACGGCAAGGTCTTCCATTATGATCCGGTGCACGACCCGAACGCCTCGCTGGCGCTCGTGGCCAAGCCCGGCGAGCGGGTGCGGATCTTTTACGCGAACGCCAACATCAATCTGCCGGCTGCGGTACACCCGATCGCCGGTATCTGGGAGCGCGTCTATCTGAACGGCAATCCGAAGAACATCATTTACGGCATGGCCACCCAGCAGGTCGGGGTTTCCGAGGCGCTGACGCTCGATATCGTTTCGCCGAAGGATAAGCCGACCAACAATGCGATTGTCGACCACACCATGGGTGCGGCGATGCGCGGGGCGATCACGGTGCTGATGAATACGCCGGATGCCGATCCGAAGATGGGCAAGGGCGACAACATCCTGCTGCGGTAATCGCCGCGGGGTCAGATCCCAGGGGGATCTGACCCCGTTTATCCCGCCGCGCTCAGCAGCGACGCGATCATGCGTTCCGCCTGCGACAGATAGCTCCCGCCGAACAGGTTCAGGTGATTGAGGACGTGGTAGAGGTTATACAGGGTCTTGCGCGTTTCATAGCCGGGGTCGAGCGGCCAGGCATCACGGTAGGCCGCGTAGAAGCCCGGGGAGAAACCACCGAACAGTTCCGTCATTGCGAGATCGGTCTCGCGGTCGCCATAATAGACCGCCGGATCGAAGATCACCGGTATCCCGTCCCTGATGTCCTCCCTGGCGAAGGCGAAGTTGCCTGACCACAGGTCACCATGCAGCAGTGAGGCCGGCGGGTCCTGTGCCGGCAGCAATGCCGGCAGGGCCTCGACCAGGCGCGCACCCTGCTGCTGCAATCGTCCGCGAAAACCGTTGGCGGCGGCCAGTTCGAGCTGAAAGCCAAGACGCTGTTCGCGCCAGTACCGGCGCCAGTCGTTATCACGGCGGTTCGGCTGGGGCGTCGAGCCGATCGTATTGTCGGTATGCCAACCGTAATCCGCCTGCGTGACGCGGTGCAGCGCCGCGAGTTGCCGGCCGAAATCTGCGTGATCTGCCGGCCTGCCGCGTCCGCCGAGGTCGAGATACTCGAGCACGAGAAAGCTGGCGCCGTCGACAATCCCGTGACAGACCGGCTCCGGGCAGCGTACCGTGCCGCTGCGCCGGATCTCGTCGAGCCCGGCCGCCTCGGCGGCGAACATCGCCAGTCGATCCGTGGTATTGAGCTTGACGAAAAAGCGCTGGTCACCGTCGGACAGGACGCAGGCATCGTTGATACAACCGCCGCCGACTGCGCGCTGCATACGCACGACAAACGGCACGCCGCGGGCGGCGCTGATCTCCCGTGCGATGCTTGTCCAGTCCTGCATGGCAGATCTCCCGAGATTCCGTTTCATGTCCGGCTGTCGGACACGTTATCATGGGTATCATGAACGATGCATCGGACAGCGGTGAGGACCGGGATCTCGCCAGGGATCAGGACACAGGGCCTGAGCCGATCGCGCACGATAACCCCGTGCCGACCCCGCCATTCTGGGGGAGCAAGTGCATCGAGCAGATCCCGTTGCGGGCGATCGTGCCCTATATCAACCGCCGCACCTTGTATCGGTTCCAGTGGGGTTTCAAGGCGGCCGGTCGTTCGGAGGCCGAGTACCAGGCCTGGGCCCGCGCCGAGGTCGATCCCATCCTCAATCGTCTGGTCGCACGCAGTGAGCAGGAAAACATTACACGGGCCCAGGCGGTGTATGGCTATTTCCCGTGCCAGTCAAACGGCAATGACCTGATCGTCTATGACGATGTTGCAGGCCGCAAAGAGCGCTGCCGCTTCACGTTCCCGCGCCAGAACAAGGCGCGCCGGATCTCGATCGCCGATTTTTTTCGTTCGGTCGACTCGGGCGAGATCGACGTCGTCGCGTTCCAGCTGGTCACCGTCGGCCAGCACGCCTCCGATTTTGCGCGCGAGCTGTTCAAGGCCGACCAGTATCAGGAATATCTGTACTTGCACGGTTTCAATGTCGAGACCACCGAAGGCCTCGCCGAATTCGTTCACAAGCGTATCCGCGCCGAACTCGGCTTCAGCCGCGAGGATTCACGCTCGATGCACGACATGCTGAAACAGGGCTATCGCGGGTCGCGCTATTCCTTCGGTTACCCGGCCTGCCCGAACCTCGCCGACCAGGACAAGATCCTCGCCTTGCTCGATGCCGGGCGCATCAACGTCGTGCTCGGCGACGAAGACCAGCTCTGGCCCGAAGAGAGCACCAGCGCGATCGTCGTGCATCATCCGCAGGCGAAATATTTCAGTGTCTAGAATGGAATATCAATGAAAAATCAATGGGGTCAGACCCCAAGCTCTATAACTGCCCGGGTATCGCAGTCTGTCCGGGTCTGACCCCATTGATTTTGCGATAGATGCTGACAATTCTTAAAAGCTTCCTCGCGCTGTGCCTGTTGCGCATGCGGCCGCAGGATCTGCCGGCCGTGCCGGCGCTCGCCGTGTATGCGGTCGTCTGTTATGTCGCCGCCGGCCTGCTGGTGGCCGTGCAGTACATCAGTTACGCCGGTGCGTTCGGGCTGGTGCTGCTCCACGCCTTGCTGTTCGGCTTTCTGATCTGGCTGCTGCTGTGGATCAGGCTGATGCTCAATCGATTTCTGCAGACTTTCACCGCGTTATTTGGCGCCAGCGCGGTCCTCGATCTTGTCTCCGTGCCGCTGGTGATCTGGCAGCAGTCGATGAACAGCGGGGATGAGATGATGACCATGGGCATCGTCGCCGCGCTGCTGCTGTGGGCCTGGATGTTCTGGAGTCTGCTCGTGATCGGGCATATTCTGCGCCACGCGATCGATACGATCCTGCCGATCGGCGTCCTGCTCGCGTTGCTGTACATGTTCATCACGTTCAGCGTGACGCGCAGCGTGTTCTTCACGGCTTCAGGCGGAGCGACCTGACATGCGTATCCATGTCCTCGGGGTCTGCGGCACCTTCATGGGCGGACTTGCGCTGCTTGCGCGCGAACTCGGCTTCGAGGTCAGTGGCTCCGATCTCAACGCCTACCCGCCGATGAGTACGCTGCTCGCCGACAGTGGCATACCGCTGGTGGAGGGCTATGACCCGGCGCAGCTCGACCCGGCGCCGGACCTGCTCGTGATCGGCAACGCGATGTCGCGCGGCAATCCGGTCGTCGAGCGCTCGCTCGAGCAGGGCATCCCCTATACCTCGGGGCCGGATTTCCTCGCGCGCCACGTGCTGCCCGGTCGCTGGGTGCTCGCGGTGTCCGGCACCCATGGCAAGACGACGACCTCGTCGATGCTGGCGTGGATCCTCGAACACGCAGGCCTCACTCCGGGCTTTCTGATCGGCGGCGCGCCCAATGACTTTCCGGCGCCGGCGCGGCTCGGCGCGACGCCGTTCTTCGTCGTCGAGGCCGACGAATACGATTCCGCGTTTTTTGACAAGCGCTCGAAGTTCATCCATTACCGCCCGCGCACGCTGATCATCAACAATCTCGAGTTCGATCATGCCGACATCTTTCCCGACCTCGATGCGATCAAGCGCCAGTTTCATCATCTCGTGCGTACGGTGCCGGCGAACGGCCTGATCATCGCGCCGCAAGACGATGCGGCGATCGATGATGTCATCGCGATGGGCTGCTGGACCCCGGTCGAACGCTTCGGCGCCCGGTCTTCCCGTGCGGCGAATGACGGCCGCCGCTCCGGCTGGGTGACCCAGGCGCTCGGCGGCGATGGCCCGGGCTTTGTCGTGCTGCACGACGGGAAGCGCATCGGCGAGGTGACCTGGAACGTGCTTGGCCGTCACAACGCCGACAATGCGCTCGCTGCGTTGCTCGCCGCGCGCCATGCCGGGGTGCCGGCACCGGCGTCTATCAATGCATTGTCGGAGTTCCGCGGCGTGCGTCGCCGGCTCGAAAGGCGCGGGACCGTCCATGGCGTCGAGATCTATGACGACTTCGCCCATCATCCGACCGCGATCGCGGCGACGATCGAGGGGCTGCGCGACCGGATCGGCGGTGACCGGCTTGTCGCGGTGCTGGAGATGCGCTCCAATACGATGAAAATGGGCGTGCACCGGGACCAGCTGGCGCCGGCGCTTGCCGGGGCCGACGAGGTCCTGCTGTACCGGCCGGCGGATCTCGGCTGGCCGCTGGAGACCGTCGCGGACGCCGTCGGGCCGCATTGCCATATATTCGCGACCGTGCAGGCGATAGTCGAGCACGTCGCCGGTGAGGCCGACAGCGGAGACCACATCCTGGTCATGAGCAACGGCGGTTTCGAGAATATCCATGTACGTCTGATCGAGGCGCTGAAACATGAGTGACCGCAACGATGCGATCGCACTGGCGATGACCGGAGCCTCCGGGATACCCTACGGGCTGCGGCTGATGGAATGCCTGATTCACACCGGCGAACGGGTGCAGTTGATGGTGTCGCAGCCGGCCCAGGTCGTCATGGCGATGGAAACCGATATCAAGGCGCCGGCCGCGCCGCGCGACATGGCGCGGTTTTTCACCGAGCTCTACGGGGCCACCGATGGCCAGCTCGAGGTCTTCGGCAAGGACCAGTGGACCGCGCCGGTCGCAAGCGGGTCGAGCGCGCCGCGCGCAATGGTCGTCTGTCCCTGCACCAGCGGGACGCTCGCGGCGATCGCCACCGGGACCAGTGACAATCTGCTCGAGCGCGCGGCCGATGTCGTGCTGAAAGAGCAGCGCAAGCTGATTCTGGTCCCGCGCGAGATGCCGCTGTCGGCGATCCATCTCGAACACATGCTGAAACTCGCCCGCCTCGGCGTCGTCATCATGCCGCCGTGTCCGGGCTTCTATCACCAGCCGCGCGCGATTGGCGACCTCATCGACTTTGTCGTCGCGCGGATCCTCGATCACCTCGATGTGCCGCATACGCTGTTGCCGCGGTGGGGGGCGGAGTAAAGATTCCCGCGACCGGACGGCCGGGCCGCGCGCGGCAGGCCGGCGAAACCGCGCCACCAGGTCATTCGCTCCGGCCTTCCGCGCGCGCCAGCGCCGCGATCGCCTCGCAGCGTCGTTGCGACAGCGCATCGCCGAGCGCCTTGCCGGCAAGACCGGTCTGCGCCAGGGCCGCGCCGCTGATGCTCGCGGCGACTTCGCGCGCGCGGCGCAGCCAGGCAGCCTGCGGATAGTCGCTGTTCTGATAACCGAGCCGGCCGCGGGAATCGGCGTCACACGCAAGCAGGAACTGCTCGAAGCGACCGGGACGGCGAAAGGCGTCGAGCGCCTCGAGCAGGCCGAGCACGGCGCCGGCACGCAGTTCCAGCGCGCGATGGCAGTCTCCGTGATAGCGCGCCGCAAGCAACGCGAGCTCGCGATGTTCGTTCGGAACCCGCAGGCGGGCGCACAACTCCTCGATCAGCGCGACACTGCGTTCCTCATGGCCGACATGACGCGGCCACTCTTCTTTCGGTGTCGTGCCCTTGCCGAGGTCATGGACCAGCGCTGCGAAGCGGATGGTCGTGTCGGTCGTGAGCCGCGCCGCGGAATCGAGCACCATCATCGTATGCACGCCGGTGTCGACTTCCGGATGATGCTCGGGCGATTGTGGTACCCCCCACAGGCGATCGATCTCCGGTGCGATTACCGCCAGCGCCCCGCAGGCATGCAATACCTCGAAGTAAGCCGATGGCCGCGATTCGGAGAGCGCCCGCGCGGTTTCCTGCCAGACGCGCTCCGGCGCCAGCGTCTCGACCTCACCGGCCTCGACGATCCCGCGCATCATCAGCAGTGTCTCCTCGGCGACGATGAAGCCGAGCGGGTCGAAGCGGGCGGCGAAGCGCGCGACACGCAGGATCCGCAGCGGATCCTCGGCGAAGGCCGGTGACACATGGCGCAGTATCCGTCGCTCGAGGTCCGCGGCGCCGCAATACGGGTCGATCAGCGCGCCGTCCCCGGCTTCGGCCATTGCATTGATCGTCAGGTCGCGCCGTATCAGGTCTTCCTCGAGCGTGACATCGGGATCGGCGTGTACGGCAAAACCCGTGTAGCCTGGTCCGACCTTGCGTTCGGTACGCGCGAGCGCATATTCCTCGCGGGTCTCCGGATGCAGAAAGACCGGAAAATCCCGACCGACCTGGCGAAATCCGCGCGCGATCATCTGTTCGGGCGTCGCGCCGACGACGACCCAGTCGCGATCCTTGACCGGTAATCCGAGCAGCCGGTCCCGCACCGCGCCGCCGACGATATAGGTCTTCATCTAATAGGAATGTCGCGCATCGTGCCGGTACGCATTGAAACGGCTGCGCTGGTCGTTGTGACCAAGATAGATCGGTACGACCGCCTCGACCGACGCCGGCGTGATCCTGAATACCTCCGGGAAGCCGCCGTGACAGACCGCGTCGGTCTGCATCGACAGGTAGTTGTCCCGGGTGAACGGCTTGCCGGGGAGCATTTCCATGAAACGGGCCTGCAGTTTCGACAGGCCGTCGCCAAGCGCAATGACCGGACGCCTGATGGCGAGCGTCTCGGCGGTGTACTCGACGAGTTGCTGCAGTGAGTAACTGCGGGGCCCGCACAGCTCGTAACGCTGTCCGATCGTGGCCGGGCGCTCGAGCGCAATCAGCATCGCCTGAACCACGTCGCCGACGAACACCGGCGCGAAGCGGGCGTTGGGGCACGCGAGCGGGAACATCAATGGCGAGATCTTCAGCAACTTGGCAAATCTGTTGAAGAAATGATCATCGGGTCCGAAGATCACCGACGGGCGAAAACTCGTGACGGCAAGGCCGCTGACGCCATGGACGAAATTTTCACCGATGCCTTTGGACTTCAGGTAACGGCTCGCGCCGGTCCCGGCGTTCAGTGCGCTCACATGCAGCAGACGGGTGACGCCGGCCTCCTCGCAGGCATGCGCGAGGTTGCGCGGCAGCTTGACGTGCATCGCCTCGAAGTCGCCCTGCTTGCGTTCGTTCAGGATCGCGGCCAGGTTGATGGCGGCTTCGCAGCCACGCAGCAGGCGGCGGAGTTCGGCGGTGTCGTGGATATCGGCCTGCACCAGCTCGACGCCAGGCAGCACACGCAGCGCACGGTGACGCTCGCTGCGCCGCGTCGGGATTCGAACCCGGTAGCCGTGGTCGGCGAGCAGGGCCGCGAGGTGCTGGCCGACAAAGCCGGTCCCGCCCGCTATGCAGATTCTTGGTTTGACGACCCGATTGATTGTGACAGGCATGCACCCCTTCCTCGGGGATATCAATGAACTGTGATTCTAGTCCAGCCTGTGCAGCTTGTCAGCGTCGCGTTTCATCGGGTTTTGACGGCTATGTTAAGCTGGGCATCACATGGCATTCGAAACGATCAATCCGGCGAACGGGCACAGGCTCGAGACAGTCGAGGTCTGGGATGAGGCGCGCATCGAGACCGCGCTGGCAGCATCCGCGCGCGCAGTGCCGGTATGGGCCGGGGTCGCGATTGAGCGTCGCTGTGCGCAGCTGCGCGAAGTCGCGAACGTTTTACGCGGGCGACAGGACCGGCTTGCTCGCCTGGTCACGCTCGAGATGGGCAAACTGATCGGCGAGGCGCGGGCCGAAATCGACAAATGCGCGCATGCCTGCGACTATTACGCCGATCACGCCGGCGAATTTCTCGCTGACGAGCCGATCGCATCCGATGCCGGGCGCAGCTTCATCGCCTGGCAGCCGCTCGGCGCGGTGCTCGCGGTAATGCCATGGAATTTTCCGTTCTGGCAGGTGTTTCGCTTTGCCGCACCGGCGCTTGTCGCCGGCAACGTCGCGCTGCTCAAGCATGCCTCGAACGTGCCGCAATGCGCGCTCGCGATCGAGGCGGTATTTCGCGACGCCGGGCTGCCGGAGGGAGTGTTCACGACGCTGATGATTCCGGCTTCCCGGGTTGCACGTGTAATAGAGGATCCGCGCGTCAGCGCCGTGACCCTGACCGGGAGCGAACCGGCAGGGCGCAAGGTCGCGGCCAGCGCCGGTGCTGCACTGAAAAAGACGGTGCTCGAGCTCGGCGGTTCGGACGCGTTCATCGTGGTCGAGGATGCCGACCTCGAGCATGCCGTGAAGAACGCGATCGCATCGCGCTACATGAACGCCGGACAGAGCTGCATCGCGGCCAAGCGCTTCCTCGTCGTCGATGCGGTTGCCGATGCCTTTGTCGCCGCGTTCAGGACCGGCGCCGAAACCCTGGTGACCGGCGATCCGCTCGATGCCGGCACGAAACTCGCGCCGCTCGCTCGCGCCGACCTGCGCGCTGAACTGCATCAACAGGTACGGAAAAGCGTGGCGCTCGGCGCCGAACTCGTCACCGGCGGCGCGCCGCTGCCGGGCCCCGGCTTTTACTATCCGGCAACGATCCTCGACCGCGTCGCGCCGGGCATGCCCGCCTTCGACGAGGAGCTGTTCGGGCCGGTCGCGAGCGTGATCCGGGTGCGCGACGCGGACGCGGCCATTGCGGTCGCGAACGCCTCGCGTTTCGGGCTCGGCGGCAGCGTCTGGACTACCGACCTTGTGCGTGGCGAGTCGCTTGCGCGTCGCCTGCAGTGCGGCGGCGCTTTTGTCAACGGCATCGTCAAGAGTGATCCGCGGCTGCCGTTCGGCGGCATCAAGGATTCCGGTTATGGTCGCGAACTGTCGATCCACGGGCTGCGCGAGTTCGTCAACATCAAGACCGTCTGGATCAGATAATCCCCGATAACCACGAATGTTGATTTTGCTCCTGCTGTATCTGCTGCTCGGCACAGTCACCGGGCTGCTCGCCGGCCTGTTCGGCATCGGCGGCGGACTGATCATCGTGCCGGTGCTGGTCTACCTCTTCACGCTCCAGGGCTTTCCGCTGGAAGCAATGATGCAGATGGCGCTCGGCACTTCGCTCGCGACGATCAGTGTCACCGCAATTGCATCGATCTGGGGGCACCAGCGCCATCGCGCGATCCTGTGGCCGGTCTGCGCGCGCCTGACTCCCGGCATCGTCCTTGGCGCCGCGCTCGGCGTCGCATTCGCCGAGTCGGTTGGCAGCGATGCGCTACGCTATGTGTTCGTGGTCTTCGTACTGCTGATCGCGCTGCAGATGATACTCGGCCTGCAGCCGCCGCCGAGTCGCGGCCTGCCGGGCGCAGCCGGAATGACCGCCGCGGGAACCGGGATCGGAGGGTTGTCGATGCTGGTCGGCATCGGCGGCGGCACGCTGACAACGCCGTTTCTGCTCTGGTGCAACACGCCGCTGCGCAATGCGATTGCGACTTCGGCCGCCTGCGGCCTGCCGATCGCCGTCGCCGGAACGCTTGCGTACATGATCGCCGGACTCGGCGTCGTCGATCTGCCGCAGGGGAATACCGGTTATATCCACTGGCCCGCTGCCGCCGCGATCGCGGCGGCCAGCGTGCTGACCGCGCCGCTTGGCGCGCACCTGACCCACACGCTGCCCGTCAAGCTGCTGAAGCGCCTGTTCGCTCTGCTGCTGATCGCCGTCGCCGTCCGCATGCTGATGCTGTAGGATCAAAAGGGTCAGACCCCTTTGATCCGGTACAGGATCAGGGACACCGGGCATCTCCTGCGATCAAAGGGGTCTGACCCTTTTGATCCGGCCGATGATCATTCCCGAAAGTTGATGAACTGCAGCGGCAGCTCGTAATCCTGTTCGCGCAGCAGCGCCATGACCTTTTGCAGGTCGTCTTTCTTTTTCCCGCTGATGCGCACCCGGTCGCCCATGATCGAGGCCTGTACCTTGAGCTTGCTCTGCTTGATCGCCTGGACGATCTTCTTCGCCAGCGGGGCGTCCAGGCCCTGGCGCAGCGTGATGCGCTGGCGTGCCTGCTTGCCGGAGATCTCGGGATCGTCGATCTTCAGGCAAGCGATGTCGAGGCCGCGCCGCGTCAGCTTGTCCTGTACAATGTCGAGCATCTGCTTCAGCTGAAAGTCGGTCTCGCTGTGGAGCGTGATGACCGTGTCGTCCTGTTCGTATTTCGATTCCGTGCCCTTGAAGTCGAAGCGGTTGCCGACCTCGCGGTTGGCCTGATCGACGGCGTTGTGCGCCTCGTGCATATCCACCTCGGAGACGGCATCGAATGACGGCATGGCGGAAAACCTCAGAAAAACTGTGTGATAGGCGATAGTTCAGTGATATGAGTATACAGGATAGCAAGGCCGGATCGTTCGGTGCGCACTGCCCGCTGTGCTCCGGCGCGCCTCCCGCGCACTGCTTCCGCGACCACCGGCGTGAATACCTGCGCTGTAACGTCTGTGCGCTGGTCCATGTGCCTCGCGCCTATCATCTTGCCGCCGATGAGGAAAGACGGCGTTATGACCGGCATGACAACGATCCCGCCGATCCCGCCTATCGTCGCTTTCTGTCCGCACTGTTCCGGCCAATGATCGAACGCCTGCCCGCCGGTGCCGCGGGACTTGATTATGGCAGCGGACCCGGACCGACCTTGTCAGTGATGTTCGAGGAGGCGGGGCATCCGATGCGCGTCTATGACCCTTTCTATGCCGATGACCGTGAGGCCCTGCGACAACGTTACGACTTCATCACCTGCAGCGAGGTCGTCGAGCACTTCGCGCGACCAGGAGCCGAATGGGAACGGCTCGTCGGCCTGCTGAAACCCGGCGGCCGCCTCGGTGTCATGACGAGCCTGCTGACGTCGGATATCGATTTCGGACGCTGGTATTACAAGGATGATCCGACCCACGTCAGCTTTTACGCGCCGAAGACCATCGAATGGCTCGCCGCGCACCATCGGCTCCGCGTGGAATTCCTCTCCACCTCGGTCGCGTTGCTGGGGTCAGAGTAGACTGACTCTACTCTGACCCCAGAAGTACACGCCAGCGCGCCCGCCTTTCAGCGAGGGGAATGGACGCATTGGCGGGGCTCGTGGATGGCAGGTCGATGCGTTCGATGCGTTGCCAGCGCGGGTCGAGTCGGGGCAAAACGATACGGGCATAGAGCCCGGACGCGGCACGACCATTGAAAACGATCGCGCGCAGTTCAGGCAACTGCGGAAACAGTGCGGCGAAGTCATTCGGGATCACGGTCGCGCGCTCGATTGCCGCATCGAGACTGCCGCGGCGCCGGCATTGCGCGGCGACATCCCACAGTGCGATGCCGTTCCGGTTGAGTGCGCGTAGTCGCTCTGCGTAGGGTAGTGCGCGCGGAATCGCGAACAGTTCCTCGATGAAGTCCCAGAACAGGTTGCGCGGATGGGCGTAGTATTCGGCCTTGCGCAGCGATTGTGCGCCCGGCATCGAGCCGAGGATCAATACCCGCACCGACGGCGTTATCACCGGTGCGAGGCTTTCGCAGTAGGGGCCGGACCCCTTCGATTCGGTGGTATTCATTTGATCATGAGCCGGTCGTCATTTACCGCGCCTGTCGAATGACCGAAAGGATCCGGCCCCGCAGGTCATCACTGCGTCTGTTGCAGGTGCTGCCGCCGCAGCGCTTCGAATTCCTCGGCGCTGATCTGCGGTCGGCCGAAGCGCAGCGGATCGATGACGACAACACTGCGTCGCAGTACCGGGCCGGGCAGCGGCGGCTCTGCGGTGGCAAGGTCATAGTCACCGGGTGGCAGGCCGTCCGGCAGGTGGACGGTGATGCGATCCGGCGCGACGGCCTCGATACGCATCGGTGCGGGCGGCGCGACAGCGAGCAACTGCGGCGTGCCGGCGAAATACAGCGTGCCGCGGTACCCGGTCAGGCCGGTGATCGCATGGATCGTTTCATAGGCGGATACGAGCCGCCAGCCTGAGGGATCGGCGAGATCGAAGGCAAGGATCCCGGGCGCATCGGTCGCGACGTAGAGCATTGTCCCATCGAGGTGCATGTCCGTGATTTCCTGCGCGAGCGGTATGCGCGCGAGTTCGCGAGCCTCCGGTGCCGGTGACAGCACGCGAATGCCTTCGCCGCGTACATGGATCAGCACGAGATCCTGATTGCCGCGCACCAGCGACAGTCCGTCCATCGCCAGGGCGGGCGCGCCGGCACGCAACGCACCCCCGGTATCGAGGATGTGCAGGCCCCCCGCCGTTGCGACATACAGGTGCGGTTGTCGATACCACGCATCGATCACGCCCGTTTCGAGCGTGATGCGCTGCGTCGTCCCGTCAACGGGATCGACAGCGGGATCGATCAGGGCAATGCCCGCGGCCTCGATCAGCAGCAGGCGTCCATCGGCGCGGCGTAACGCGCGCGTCTCGCGTCCGGTTGCCAGCATTGCGCGCTGGCGTGGCTGAGCCGGATCGCTGATGTCGATGATCGCGATCCGGTCATCGCCGACCAGGATACAGGCATCTTCGCCGATGATGACGATATCGCGCGCGCCGGGCAGCTCGAGGCCGGTGACCCAGGTTGGATTCAGCGCATTATCGATATCGAAGACCTGCAACCCGGCGTCACCCTGGACGACGAATGCATGGCTGCCCGTCGCTGCGATCGCCTTGATGGGCGTACGCGGCGGGTAGTAGCCGACCGGCGCAGGCCCATCCGCCGCGCCGACATCGAGCAGCGTGATACCGCCCCACCAGTCGGCGACGAAGGCGATGTCGCCGATGACCTGCAATCCCCAGGCCGCGCCATCGGTGTCGTAATAGCCGAGGATGTGAGGACGGCGTGGATCGGCGACGTCGAGGACCTGTATGCCGGCGCGCCAGTCGGCGACATAGAGCCGGTCGCCATGCAGATCGAGCCCGCGCGCATTACCGGGGGTCATGACCTGGGCAAGCTTGCGCGGTTGTGCCGGGTCGCCGATGTCGATAATGTGCACGCCGTCGTCGAAGAAAGCGACATAGGCGCGATCACCGGCGATCACAACCTCCTCGGCGCGACCACCCGGCGCATAACTGGCGAGCATGCGCGGCGCCTGCGGATCGGCAACGTCGAGCAACAGCAGGCCGGCGTCATCGGCGGCGACATACGCGATGCCGTTGCGCACGCGGAGCGACCAGGTCTTGCCCGGGATCTCGTATCGCGTGATCAACGCCGGCGCGCGGGGGTCGGCGACGTCGATGACCATCAGGCCGCCGTAATGAGAGGCGAGCCACAAGCGGTCACCGTCGAGTACCGGGGTATAGGCGAGGCCGGGCAGCAGCAGGTTCGCGACGTGGCGCGGCCGCCGCGGGTCGCTGACATCGATGAGCTGCAGGCCATGATCGTCGTCGGCGACGTAGGCGATACCGTTGCGGACGACGACACCCTTGGCCGAGCCGGCGGTCTTCAGGCTCGCCAGCAGGTGCGGCCGGACGGGGTCATCGATCGCATACAGGTGCAGGCCGGCGAACCAGTCGGCGACATAGGCGATGCCCCGGTCGATATGCACGCGGCGCTGGCCGCCGAGGTTGACGCCCTGACCAAAGGCCAGGCCTTCATTGCCGAGTTGCGGCGCGGGCACGCTGACGTCGACGACTGACAGCGATGCGCCCGACAGCACGAAGGCGTGTTTGCCGTGATGTTGCCACGCGGTACAGCAGTCGCTGGCCAGCGACGCGATGATCCGGATCGCATCCGGATTGGCGACGTCGAGCAGCCAGAGCCGGTGGTCGGCCGTCAACACGGTCGCAAGCCCGTCTCCGACCGCAATGCGTTGCGCCGGCCGGTCGGTTCGGAAGCTGCCGAGCCAGCGCAGGCCGTCAACGCCGCTGCTTTCAATGATGGTGATTCCGTCGTCGGTTGCGACATGGATACGCTCATTCGCGAACGCCACGTCGTTGACCGCGCCGCCGGAGCGGAAACCCGAGACCCGCGGCGGTGGCTGGCGTCGATCGAAGGTGATGAGCCCGGCAGTGCCCGCTGCGAGAAAGATCCGGTTATCATGTACCGCAAGCGCGCGGGCATTGAAACCGAGTCCGCTGCGTCCGACGAGGATCGGATGACCGGGCATGGACAGATCGAAGGTCAGCAATTCCCGCGCGAGCAGCAGCCACGCCTTGCCGTCGTCGATGACGAAATCGACCGGTGCCGACGGGGTCGGATAGTGCATGATGATCGCAGGATCGTCGGGCACGCTGATATCGACCGAAGTCAGGCCCGTCGGACCGGTCAACCAGGCGATTTCGCCGGCGATCCAAAGCGCGGTAACAGGGAAATCCAGCGCCAGTTGCGCGGTCCGTCGCGGCGCGTCACTGCCCTGTGCCGCGAGTACGATCAGCCCGTCGTCGCCGGCCGCGACATACAGCCGGTCGCCGGCGCCGCTGGCATCGAAGGCCTCGAAATCGAGCACGGCCGTCAGCCGGGCATGCGGGCCACCGGGTCTCAGGTATAACGCACCGGCGCCCTGCCCGTCCGGCAGTTGCAGCGTGACGGTCTCCCCGTTCCCGGCCGCGCTACCCGGACACCCAATCACCAGCACCAGCAACAGCGCGAACGAAAGGGGGTCAGGCCTCAAATTTAACATATGAAATTTCAGGCCTGACCCCCTCCTGTCACACATGCCTCAGAGCTGTGAGAACACCTGCTCCGCCGCGATCATCGTGCGCTTGATCTCCGCCTGGCCGTGCACCGACGATACGAAACAGGCCTCGTAGGGTGACGGCGCGAGAAAGATGCCCTGTTCGAGCAGACCGTGGAAGAACAGGCGGAAGCGGTCGAGGTTGCTGTTCGTCACCTGATGGAAGTTCTCGATCTTCTCTTCCTCGCTGAAGAACAGCCCGAACATGCCGCCGACGTAATTGACGCGCAGCGGGATATTGAAGGCCTTCGCGCGCGTCGCGAGTCCTTCGGCGACACGCTTTGTCGTCGAGGCAAGGGTTTCGTAGAAGTCGCCGCGCATCAGCTCCTGCAGCGTCGCGAGCCCGGCGGCCATCGCGATCGGGTTGCCGGACAGCGTGCCGGCCTGGTAGACCGGGCCGAGCGGCGCGATCTTTTCCATGATCGCACGCTTGCCGCCAAAGGCGCCGACGGGAAGGCCGCCGCCGATGACCTTGCCGAGCGTCGTCAGATCCGGCTTGACGCCGAAGCGCTGTTGCGCGCCGCCGAGCGCGACGCGAAAGCCGGTCATGACCTCGTCGAAGATCAGCACCGATTCGTATTCATCGCAGATGCGGCGCAGACCGCCGAGAAAGCCCGATTTCGGCAGGATGCAGTTCATGTTGCCGGCGACCGGCTCGACGATGATGCAGGCGATCTGGCCGCCGACATGCGCGAAGGCCTCCTCGACCTTTTCGAGGTCGTTGAACGGCACCGTGATCGTGTGTTCGGCAAGCGCGACCGGTACGCCGGGCGAGGTCGGCACGCCGAGCGTCAGCGCGCCGGAACCGGCCTTGACCAGCAGTGAATCCGAATGGCCGTGATAGCAGCCTTCGAACTTCAGGATCTTGTCGCGTCCGGTATAGGCGCGCGCCAGGCGTATCGCGCTCATCGTTGCTTCGGTCCCGGAGTTGACCATGCGCACCATGTCGAGTGACGGCACCAGGCGGCACAGCAGTTCGGCCATCTTCGTCTCGATCTCGGTCGGCGCGCCAAAGCCGAGTCCGTTCTCGATCGCCTGCTTCACGGCCGCGATGACGGCGGGATGGGCATGACCGAGGATCGCGGCGCCCCAGGAGCCGACATAGTCGACGTATTCCTTGTTGTCGACGTCATACAGGCAGGGGCCGACGCCGCGCCGGATGAATACCGGTTCACCGCCAACGCCGTTGAAAGCCCGGACCGGGGAGTTGACGCCGCCCGGAATGACCCGGCGGGCCTGTGCATACAATTCATGTGATTGCGTCATCGCGCTTCCCCTGTTTGTGTGAAAGGGTCAGACCCTATTAATAGGGTCTGACCCTTTTGATGTCTATTATGCCCACAGCCGGGTATAACGGCGTGCCGCTGCGGTCACGTCGGGTTGTCCGAACACACCGCTGATAATGGCGAGCGCATCGGCGCCCGCAGCCAGCAGTTCAGGCCCGTTCTCCGGAGTGATGCCGCCGATCGCGACCAGCGGCAGGTCCAGCGCCTGACGGGCCCGGCGTAACAGCCCGATCGGCGCGGCGACCGCGTCCGGCTTGGTCGGTGATGCGAAAAAACTGCCGAAGGCAACATAGTCAGCACCCGCCTCCCGCGCCGCGAGCGCTTGCGACAGGTCATTATAACAGGATGCGCCGATCAGCAGGGTCGGGCCAAGCTGCGCGCGGGCGTCTGCTATCGCGGCATCGTCTTTGCCGAGGTGCACGCCGTCGGCGTCGATCTCGAGCGCCAGCGCAGGATTATCGTTGAGGATCAGCGGCGCATCTGCACGGCGACACAGTGCGCGCAGTTCGATCAGCTCGGTGACGCGCGTGGCACCGCGTGCCTGCTTGTCGCGGTATTGTACGGCCGATGCGCCGCCGCGCAGCGCCTGTTCCACCGCGCCGATCAGCGTGCCCGGTGGCAGCAGCGCGCTGTCCGCAATCACGTACAGGCCGCGAAGCGCCCGTGGCTTCAATCCGCAACTCCCTTGTCGTAGAGGGCCCAGAACAGGCGATTCGGCATGGTCTGGCCGGCGCCGACCCGATAACCCTGGCGGAGCGTCTCCCAGGTGTATTCCTGCGCCTCGAGTATTGCCGCGCGCGGCTCCGTGCCTTGTGCAATCAGGCCCGCCGTTGCCGCAGCCAGCGTGCAGCCGGAACCGTGATAGCTGCCTGGCAGGCGCTCCCACCGGCAGGTATCGATCAGGCCGCTTGCATTATACAGCCGGTTGATGACTGGCCCGGTCGGTTCGTCGGCGCCGGTGATGAGGACATATTCCGCGCCGCGCGCGCACAGCTCCCGTGCGCGCGCATCGATATCTGCGGCGTGTGGCGCAAGCGCCGCGGCCTCACGGGTATTTGGCGTGATGATCGTTGCCAGCGGCAACAGCAGTTCGAGTATCGCCTCTCGTGTCCCGTGATCGGACAGCGCACCGCCGCCGCCGGCCATCAGGACCGGATCGAGTATCACCGGGACCTGATGGTGTCCGCGCATGACATCATGTACGGCGCGCACGATAGCGGGACTGCCGAGCATTCCGATCTTGCACGCCGAGATCGTCATGTCGCCGAGGATCGCCTCGAGCTGGCGACGCAGCAGTCCGGCATCGACCGGCTCCCAGGACAGCGCGCCGCGGGTCGTCTGCACCGTGAGCGCAGTGATGACCGGTGCGGTATGGCAACCCATACTGGCGAGCGCCTCGATGTCGGCCTGGATGCCGGCGCCGCCGGTCGGGTCGAGTCCCGAGACGGCGATGACCACGGGTATGGTGATTTGCGTATTCATGAACAGCATGGCTGACAGTCGTGAACAGGGCACGCGGCCGACGCCGCGACGTCCTTCATTCTAGCATCGCGCTTATGATACATTCCGGACGATAAATTGCAGGACTCGCTTCGCACCCCGGCCATTCATTCGCACATCAGTTGCATGGCGCCGGCGTTATCCGTTCGATGAAGGACAGGACATGAAAAAGTACATGTGCATGATCTGCGGGTTCATCTATGACGAAGCAGCGGGGATGCCCGACCATGGTATCCCGCCGGGCACCCGCTGGGAGGAGGTGCCGGGTGACTGGCACTGTCCCGATTGTGGCGCCGCGAAACAGGACTTCGAAATGCTGGCGCTGTAAAAAAAACGGGAGCGCTATGCGCTCCCGGGAATCACGCGTTATAAGGAGGGGGGGAAACGCGTGTTAGGGGGTGAGTGCTTGCACTCGGTACTGAGTGTATCCGGATCATCTCTTAAATGCAAATAATTATCATTATTGAATTAGTCCAATTCCGGAAACAGTGTGTTTCCCTCCCCGCGGCGATTTGTCACAGTTCGCGCACGACCGCACCGAGGCAGAATCCGGGGTAGGATATGGAATTGCACCGGAACCCTGCCATGACGACCTTCTCGACAACCGCAGTGCTGAACCTGCGTCGCCTGCTGCTGCTGAGGGGTATCGCGATTGCCGGCTGGCTCGCGGCGTTGTATTTCATGCTGTCTTCGCTCGAACTCTCGTTGTTGCTGGCCCCGATCGTAGCGGTGGTCTCGGCGTGGATCCTGATCAGCGTGGCGACCTGGTGGTGGTCCCGGGACCGAGAGGAGGTTCCGGATCCGGTGTTTTTCGGCCAACTGATCGTCGATATCCTCCTCCTGACCGCGCTGCTCTATCTGACCGGCGGCTCGACGAACCCGTTGACGCTGTTGTTCCTGTTGCCGCTGACGATCTCGGCGGCGCTGTTGCCGGGTCGTTATACCTGGATCATCGCGCTGCTGACCGTGCTTTGCTATACGCTGTTGCTGTACGTCTTCATCCCGCTGCCGTTTTCGACCCATACCCATGAACAGGAATTCGACGTCCATATCCTCGGCATGTGGTCGGGATTCGTGCTGAGCGCGGGCCTGATCGCGACCTTCGTCGCGCGCATGGGCCAGGCCTTGCGCGAGCGCGACCGCCTGCTGGCCCGAAGTCGCGAGCATGCCTTGCGCGACGAACGCATCGTCGCGCTCGGGACGCTTGCGGCCGGCGCGGCCCATGAACTCGGCACTCCGCTCGGGACGATCGGCCTGCTGGCCGGGGAAATCGAGGAGGAATACGCGGCGATCGACCCGGAACTGGCCGCAAGGGCCAGGATTCTGAAACAACAGGTCCGGCGCTGCAAGGAAACGCTCGCGATGCTGTCGATGTCCGCCGGCCAGAGCCAGGCCGCATCCGGTCGCAGCCGCAGACTCGACGACTGGCTTGAGGACTTGCTATGCCAATGGCGTGAGCTGCGTCCCGGCATCATGGTCAATGTCAGTATCGGCGAGGCTGGCGGGGCGAATGGCCCGGCGCCGGAGATCGTCGCCGAGCAGACCCTGAGTCATGCCCTGACCAGCATCCTGAACAATGCCGCCGATGCCTCGCGCGAGGAGATCGAGGTCGTTGCCGAATGGGATACGACACGACTCTGTTTCGAAGTCCGGGATCGCGGCGCGGGCCTGGCGCCGGCAACGCAGTCCGCCGCCGGCAAGACCGTCTTTTCGACCAAGCGCCCGGATGAGGGCCTCGGGCTTGGCCTCTATCTCGCTTATTCGGTGATCGAGCGCCTGCACGGCCGGGTTCAACTGTTCAATCGCGAGGGCGGCGGGGCCTGCACCCGCGTCGAGCTCCCGCTCGCGGGCCTGAGGGTTGAGCGCCCGCGATCGGGTGCGATGGCGTCATTGATCGAAGGTACCGGCAACGCCGATGGAAAGATTACTGCTGGTTGATGACGACGAGGTATTTTGTTCGGTGCTCGCGCAGGCCTTGCGCAAGCGCGGCTTCGACGTCGATGTCGCCCATGATATCGATGCCGGCCTTGCCATCGCGACACGCGATCCGCCCGCCTATGCGCTGATCGATCTCTGTCTTCCTGACACCTCCGGCCTGATCATGGTCGAACGCCTGAATGCGTTGTCGCGGGATATCCGCATCGTCGTGCTGACCGGGTATGCGAGCATCGCGACCGCGGTAGAGGCGGTCAAGCTCGGTGCGGTACATTATCTGACCAAGCCGGCCGAGATCGATGACATCGTTCGCGCCTTCGACAGGGATGAAGGTGACGTGTCAGTGCCGCATGCCTTGCGCCCGATGTCGGTGAACCGGCTCGAATGGGAGCATATCCAGAAAGTCCTGCTGGAGTGCGACGGCAATATCTCCTTGACCGCGCGCCGGCTCGGCATGCATCGCCGCACGCTGCAGCGCAAGCTGCAGAAGCGTCCGGTTTGGCAATGACGGTCATGATCACCGTATAAACAGAAAAGCCGGCGCAAGGGCCGGCTTTTTATTGCGATGTCCCGCCGGAATTACATGTTCAGGACGAAATCGACGAGTTTTGCGATGTCATCGTCGGAGACGCGGGGGGAGTAAGGCGGCATAGGCACGCCACCGGTGACGTCGGTCCAGTTACCCCGTCCGCCCATCTTGATCTTTTCGACCAGGGTTTCACGGGCGCCCGCCGCACCGGCATAGCGTGCATTGACGTCCTTCCACGAGGGACCGACAACCTTGGCATCGATCGCATGGCAGGCCAGGCAGCCGGAGGCCTTCGCCAGATCGAGGTCGGCAGCGGCCTGTCCTGCGCCGAACATCAACGCAGCGCCTGCCACCAGTCCCATATAACGTGCTTTCATCATCCCCCTCCTTCGGTGGAATATGTGATTGATCAAATGGCTGGATTTCCATGGTTGCCAAGGACCGCCCGGACCCGCGACCGTCCATCTCCACACGATACGCCGGGATAAACAACCTTACGAATTATGGCGATGTTGTCCGCGTGGATCAAGCAGAACGGCACGGGAAATATCCGACAAGGCCGATGATGGTTAAACAAAAACGGGACCAGCCCCCATTTCCCCTGATCGGGGGAAATGGGGGCTGGTCCCGTTTTTGTTCAGCGATGCAGTTCTTCGCCGTTGCGCTGCCGGCGCGTCGCCCGGTACAGGTGCACCTCGAGATCCATCGACCACCAGTCACCGATCCCGATGATCCTGCGCTTCCCGTTCAGGTATTCGATTACAACCTTTCGGATCTGGCCGGTGGAATATCCGAGCGCCCACACCTTGATCAATTGGCCGCTCAGATTCATGTACCAGTTGCCGACTACAGGCCTCTGCTTGACTGACATATATGGCTCCTCTCTCGAGTACACCTGACTGCCCGACAGTGTGAATTATATCACGAAACGCGTTCTGCTCATCGTATTTTTCCTGGCCCGGACCGCCGTTTCAGCCGCACTTCGATTCGCCGCAGTTCAGGCAGGTCAGGCAGCCGTCCATCTGGATCATCGCCCGGGTCTGGCACTTGATGCAGAGTTGGGCCCCTTCCGGAAAGGCGGTGGTTTTGGCGGCGATCCCGCTCTCGGTTCGGGCGGCGCCGGCCTGTTCGAACTCGCGCCGCTTGGCCTCGACGAATGCCTTCTGGTGCACGTCCAGGCGTTCTCCCTTGAGCATACCGATGAAGCGCAGGTGATGCTCGATGACGTCGCCGATCTCGGCGACCAGCGATGGCATGAACTTGCCGCCTTTCTTGAAATAGCCGCCGCGCGGATCGAACACCGAGCGCAGCTCCTCGACCAGGAAGGTCACGTCGCCGCCCTTGCGAAACACCGCCGAGACGATGCGCGTCAGCGCGACGATCCACTGGAAGTGATCCATGTTCTTCGAATTGATGAAGATCTCGAAGGGCCGGCGCAGCTCGTGCTCGGTGCCGGGATTCAGCACGTAGTCGTTGATCGTCACGTAGAGCGCATGCTCGGTCAGCGGCGTCTTGACCTTGTACGTCGAGCCGAGCAACATGTCCGGCCGCTCGAGCTTCTCGTGCATGTGGATGATATTCGAAGGGGGAGCGGCGGCTTCCTTGCCGCCATTATCCTCTTCCTCCCCCTTCGCGACTTCGTAGCTGACGATCTTGCTGTCGATCCTGATGGCCATGACTTTAGTTCTCCGAATGATCAGTACTTGCCGTAATAGCCTTCCTTCAAGGCATCGTAGAGATTGGCGGCGGTGTGCATCTCGCCGTCGTATTCGATCTCTTCATTGCCCCGGGCCTCGACGACGGAGCCATCGTCGAGCTGGAAGCGATAGGTCGTGTTCGCGAGGTCTTTTTCCTTGACCAGCACGCCCTGGAAGGCCTCGGGATTGAAGCGGAAGGTCGTGCAGCCCTTGAGGCCCTGTTCATAGGCGTACAGGTAAATGCCCTTGAAATCCTCGAAGTCATAGTCGCTCGGCACGTTCGCGGTCTTCGAGATCGACGAGTCTATCCATTTCTGCGCCGCGGCCTGCACATCGACATGCGCCTTCGGCGTGATGTCGTCGGCCGAGACGAAGTAATCGGGCAGTTGCGTGCCGGGTTGATCCGATCCCGGGATCGCGTCGGGGTTGACCCGCTCGCGATAGGCGAGCAGCTCATAGGAGAAGACGTCAATCTTTTCCTTGCTCTTCCGGCCCTCGCGGATCACGTTGCGGAAATAGTGATGGGCAAAGCTCGGCTCGATGCCGTTACTGGCATTGTTCGCGAGCGACAGCGAGATCGTGCCGGTCGGCGCGATCGAGCTGTGATGCGTGAAGCGCGCGCCGACTTCGGCGAGCAGGTTCACGAGTTCGGGCGCGATCGCCGCGATGCGCTGCATGTAACGGCTATAGCGCGCGTGCAGCACCTTGCCCTTGATCGAATCGCCGAGCTGGTAGCCGTCGCTGACCATCTCCGGGCGCTTGCGCAGCATCTCGGCGGTAACCGTGAAGTCCTGTTCGAGAATCGGCGCCGGACCCTTCTCCTGCGCGAGATCGAGCGCGGACTCCCAGCCGACCAGCGCCATCTCGCGCGTGACGCGCTCGGTGAACTCGAGCGAATCAGGCGCGCCGTATTTCATGCGCAGCATCGCGAGCGTCGAGCCGAGGCCGAGATAACCCATGCCGTGCCGGCGCTTGCTTATGATCTCCTCGCGCTGCTGCGGCAACGGCAGGCCGTTGATCTCGACGACGTTGTCGAGCATGCGGGTGAAGATCGCGACGGCCTCGCGGTACTCGTCCCAGTCGAAGCGCGCCTTGTCGGTGAACGGATCGCGCACGAACTTGGTCAGGTTGATCGAGCCGAGCAGACAGGAGCCGTAGGGCGGCAAGGGCTGTTCACCGCAAGGATTCGTCGCGCGGATGTTCTCGCAGAACCAGTTGTTGTTCATCTCGTTGACGTTGTCGATCAGGATGAAGCCCGGTTCGGCATAGTCATAAGTCGAGGTCATGATCAGATCCCACAGGCGGCGCGCCTTGATCGTGCGCTCGACCTTGCACGCGACGAGACCGGTGTCGTTGACGATATAGCCCTGCTTGACCGGCCATTCGCGCCACACGATCTTGTCGGGATCCTTGAGATCGACCTCCCCGTTCTCGGCCGCGCGCGCCGGCAGCGGGAAAGCGAGGCGCCACTGGCGATCGTTCCTGACCGCGTCCATGAACTCCGCGGTGATCAGCAGCGACAGATTGAACTGGCGCAGCCGTCCGTGCTCGCGCTTCGCGCGAATGAAATCGACGACGTCCGGATGACCGATGTCGAAGGTGCCCATTTGCGCACCGCGCCGCCCGCCGGCCGACGACACCGTGAAGCACATCTTGTCGTAGATATCCATGAACGACAGCGGCCCGGAGGTATAGGCGCCGGCGCCGGAGACATAGCCGCCGCGCGGACGCAGTGTCGAGAAGTCATAGCCGATGCCACATCCACACTTCAAGGTAAGTCCCGCTTCGTGCACCCGCCGCAGGATCCCGTCCATCGAGTCCTCTATCGAGCCGGACACCGTACAGTTGATCGTCGACGTCGCCGGCTTGTGCTCGAGCGCACCGGCGTTCGAGACGATGCGTCCCGCCGGGATCGCGCCGTGGCGCAGCGCCCACAGGAACTGCTCATACCAGGTCTCGCGCTTTTCCTGCGTCTCCTCGACTTCCGACAGCGCCCGCGCGATCCGCTTGTAGGTGTCATCGATGGTCTGGTCGAGCGCCCGCCCGTCTTTGGTCTTCAATCGGTATTTCTTGTCCCAGATGTCCTGGGAGGCGGTCTGCAGCGGGATATCGGATACCGTGGGGGAAACGACGCGCAGGTGTGCTTGCTGCTCCATGGTCGGCGGTGCTCCTTGAACTCGTTCTAGTTATAATTCCGGTTGGGCCGGGCGCCTGACACAAGATGTTGTGTTCAAGCCGGCAACTGTAGGACCATTGCCAACCTCAGTCAAGACCCCGAAAACTTTGTTTTACCGGGACCGAATAATCCTTTAAATAATTTTAAAAAACAATATCTTAATAAAATATTCCAGGACTGGAAACGATGCGCCTGAGCGAGAGAAAGTGGCAATCCGCAAGAATATATCAACACAAGATATTGTGTTTCCCTGTGGGTAAAACCTGCATCGACGGTGCAGAGCCTCTGGACAAGCTGTGGACAAGTGCCGGCGCCGGTCAGCCTTGAAATCCCGGCGCAAAACCAGCACATCCGCAAAGGCCGGATCAAAAAACTGAAAGGAAACAAGGAGCGCTGCCGATGAACCGGGTCCGTATCACGATCGCCTTGCCGCTGCTGTTCGCCCTGTCCGGCGCAGGGTGGTCCGGCGGCGCCGTTGCCGCGCTGCCTGCGCTCGATTCCCGGGGCGGGGAACTGCCGACGCTCGCGCCGATGCTCGAGCGCATCATGCCGGCCATCGTGAATATCTCGACCGTGAGTCGGGTCCCGGTCCAGACGAGTCCGCTGATGCGCGATCCGTTCTTCCGCCGGTTCTTCGACATGCCGCAGCCGCCGCGCGAGCGCCAGGCGCAGAGTCTCGGCTCCGGTGTCATCATCGATGCCCGGCAGGGTTATGTCCTGACCAACAACCACGTCATCGATCGCGCGACCGCGATCCAGGTCACGCTGATGGACGGCCGGCGCCTGACCGCCGAGGTGATCGGGGCCGATCCGCAAGTCGATCTCGCGGTGATCCGGATCCCGGCCGAGGGCCTGACCGGGATACCGCTCGCCGATTCCGACCGCCTGCGCGTCGGTGACTTCGTCGTCGCGATCGGCAATCCCTTCGGTCTCGGCCATACCGTGACCTCCGGCATCGTCAGTGCGCTTGGCCGCAGCGGGCTCGGTATCGAGGGCTTCGAGGATTTCATTCAGACCGATGCCTCGATCAATCCGGGAAATTCCGGTGGCGCGCTGGTCAATCTGCGTGGCGAACTGACCGGTATCAACACCGCGATCCTCGCGCCGGGCGGCGGCAACGTCGGCATTGGCTTCGCAATCCCGAGCAACATGGTTCAACAGGTCATGAGCCAACTGATCGAACACGGGGAAGTGCGGCGCGGACAGCTGGGTATTTCAGTACAGGATCTGACGCCCGAGCTCGCGCAGGCGCTGGGTTTGCGCGAATTCCGCCCGGGCGTCGTCGTTGTGCAGGTCGGAGAAGGCACGCCGGCGGCGCAGGCCGGAGTGGCCAGCGGCGACGTCATCGCTCGTATCAACGATCGCACGATCCGCAGCGCGACCGAGCTGCGTACCATCATAGGTCTGCTGCGTATTGGCGACACGCTGGAGATCGAGGTGCAGCGTGACGGCAAGCGCGAGATCCTGACCGCGCGCATCGCCGAGCCGTCGCGGGCCAGGATCGAGGGCGAGGCGCTGAATCCGCGCCTCTCCGGCGCTCGCTTCGGCGAGATCGACGAGAGTTCGCCGCTCTACGGGCGCATCGAGGGGGTCATGGTCATGGAGGTCGAGCAGGGCGGTCGCGCCCAGCGCGGCGGCCTGAGACCGGGAGACATCGTGGTATCGGTCAACCGCCGCGCGATCAAGTCACTCGATGAATTGCGACAGTCCGTGAGTCCGGACAACAACAGTGTTCTGTTGAACATCCGCCGCGGCGAGGCGGCGTTATTCGTGCTGCTGCAGTAGCATGAAAGCAAAAGGGTCAGACCCTATTAATAGGGTCTGACCCTTTTGATGTTACTTCGCTGAATGCCCCGTCAGCTTGACCTCGACCCGGTCTTCATCCTTGATGTTCGCGTAGTATTCGCGCAGGATCGCCAGCACCTCGGGGCGGCTGAATTCCTCGGGGATATGCTCGCCCTCCGACAGTCCCTTGCGCAGCTTGGTGCCGGACAGCAGCAGGCGGTCGCCGCCCTCGTGCGGGCAGGTGCGCATCGATGCCATGCCGTTGCACTTGTAGCACCAGAACGTCCAGTCGATCTTCAGCGGCTTCGTCTCGAGCGCGCCTTCGGGGATCTCGTCGAAGACGTGATGCGCGTCGAACGGGCCGTAGTAGTCACCGACGCCGGCGTGGTCGCGGCCGACGATCAGGTGCGAACAGCCGTAGTTCTGGCGGAACAGCGCGTGCAGCAGCGCCTCGCGCGGCCCGGCATAGCGCATGTCGAGCGGATAACCGGCCTGGACGACGGTGTTGTCGACGAAATAGCCCTTGACCAGCGCATCGATCGCGCGGCTGCGGACCTCGGCCGGGATATCGCCGGGCTTCAATTGCCCGAGCAGCGAGTGAATCAGCACGCCGTCGCAGACCTCGATCGCGATCTTCACGAGATACTCGTGCGAGCGGTGCATCGGATTGCGGGTCTGGAATGCGGCGACGGTGCGCCAGCCCTTGGCCTCGAACAGCGCGCGGGTCTGGGCCGGCGTCATGTAGATGCCGGGGAAGCGCTTCGCGAAGTCGCCCTCGGAGAGCACCCTGATCGGGCCGGCGAGATTGATCTCGCCCTGTTCCATGACCATCTGCACGCCGGGATGGGCGCTATCGGTCGTGCGGAAGACCGTGCGACATTCATGCGCCTTGTCGATCGTGTATTTTTCGGTGACGGTCATCGTTGCCATGATCTCGCCATCGAAGACCAGTGCGATATCGCTGCCTTTGGCGAAACCGTCGGCGGTTGCCCGGTCGGCCGACAGCGTGATCGGGATCGGCCAGAACAGGCCGCTTTCGAGCCGGTAATCGTCACAGACGCCCTGCCAGTCGGCCTTCGACATGAAGCCGTCGAGCGGCGTGAAGCCGCCGATGCCGAGCATGACCAGGTCACCGGCCTCGCGCGAGCTGATGGTCAGTTGCGGGAGGGACTGCGCACGCCTGCGTTCGGCCGCGAGCGCCGCGCCTGCGAGCAGCAGCGGTTTCAGCGCATCGCTGCCATGGGGTTTGACCAGTCTGGACATGGGTGGCTCCGGGTCGTAGTTGTCGGTATGGGCCGATGTCCGTTGCGGACGCCGGGAATGGCGGAAATTCTAGCAGAATTCCGGATCAAAGGGGTCAGACCCTATTAATAGGGTCTGACCCCTTTGATCCGGTCATCCGCACGATACGCGCCGTGCGGGTCGCCGGTTCGGGCTGGAGGGTCGCGTGTTCGATCCGGTAGCGGTCGCGCAGCAGGGCCTGCAGGTCGTCGAGGATCGTCTCCCAGTGGCCCATATCGTCGATGACGATGTGGGCCGACAGCACGACCATGCCGCTGGAGACGGCCCAGATATGCAGGTCGTGCACCTCGCGCACGCCGCGGCTGGCCGCCATCGCGCGGCCGACCTCGGGCAGGTCGACGTGCGCCGGGACGCCTTCCATGATTACATGCAGCACGTCGCGCAGCAGCCTGAAGCTCGATATGAGGATCAGCGCGCAGATCAGGAACGACAGCAGCGGGTCGATCGGGGTCCAGCCGGTCAGCCAGATCACGAGGCCCGAGGCCAGCGCCGCGATCGAGCCGAGCAGGTCGCCGAGAACATGGATCATCGCGCCGCGGATGTTCAGGTTCTGCTCCCCGCGATGGAGCAGCCAGATGATGACGAGGTTGATGACCACGCCGGCCGCCGCGATCAGGATCACCGTGCCTCCGGCGACGGGCAGCGGCTCGCGCAGTCGCTCGACCGCGTGCCAAGCGATACCGAAGACCACGAGCAGGATGAATACGCTGTTGAACAGCGCCGCGATGACCTCGACGCGCAACAGTCCATAGGAGTGGCGCGCCGAAGGCGGCCGACGGGCAAAACGGGCGGCGAACGCGGCCAGGCCGAGCGCGGTCGCGTCCGACAGCATATGCGCCGCATCGCTGAGCAGCGCGAGGGAACCGGCCCACCAGCCGCCGATCGCCTCGACCCCCGCGAAACCCAGCGTGACCGCGAGGCCCCACAGCAGCACGCGCTCGCTGTTGCCCGTCCCGCCATCGTGGGCATGGGTGTGCGCAGCGTGATCGGCCGGGTTCATCGTCTGCGGTCGCGGGTCCGTAATATCCGCCGCCTGTGAGTCGTTGCGCGGTCCAAGGTTTTCACATATGCTGTTAGCGGCATCGTTATCTCATTGGCAACGTCATAAAAAACATTGCCTTAGCCATTGTATCCCAGGTGCTCGCCGGCGCCGACCTCATTCGTCGGTCCCATCAGGCTGCGCGCTATGTCGGGCGGTGACTTGCTGTTGTCGACTTTTGTGATGAGGAATCATCAATATAGCCTACGCAGGGGGGAAATATGGACGTGGTTTTATTTGTCCCGCCACTCATGGGTGTCCTGGGCCTGATCGTGGCGTTCGTGATCTACCGCGCGGTGAAGCGGTATCCCGCCGGGGAGGGGCGCATCGCCGAGATCGCCCGCGAGATCCACCTCGGCGCGATGGTCTTCATGAAGCGCGAGTACCAGATCCTCGGCATCTTCGTGCTGGTGGTCGGCGTTTTCCTCTTCTTCATCCTCGGGTATAAGACTGCCTTCGCCTTTTTCATCGGCGCGGTCGCGTCGGCGAGCGCGGGATTCATCGGCATGTATACCGCGACGCAGGCCAACGTACGTACCACCGTCGCCGCGCATACCAAGGGGGCGTCCGAGACCCTGACGATCGCGTTCTTCGGCGGCTCGATCATGGGCATGTCGGTCGCGGCCATGGGCCTGCTCGGTCTCGGCGTGCTCTATCTGATGTTCGGCTCGAATCCGGAGACCCAGCACGTCCTTCATGGCTTCGGCATGGGCGCGTCCAGCGTCGCGCTGTTCGCGCGTGTCGGCGGGGGCATCTTCACGAAGAGCGCGGATGTGGGCTCGGACCTCGTCGGCAAGATCGAGGCCGGCATCCCCGAGGACGATCCGCGCAACCCCGGCGTCATCGCGGACCTCGTTGGCGACAACGTCGGCGACGTCGCCGGCATGGGCTCGGACATCTTCGAATCGTATTGCGGCGCGATGATCGCGACGATCGCGATGGCGGCGACGATCAGCGTATCGGCATTGGCCGGTCTCGGCGAGCGCCAGGATCTGATGTTTCTCCCGCTCGCGCTGGCGTCGGCCGGGCTCGTCTGTTCCGTGCTCGGCATCCTGCTGGTGCGGCGGTTTTCCGCGAAGTCGCCCGAAGTCGCGCTGCGCATAGGGACGATCAGCGCCACGGTCTTCTTCATCATCGTGGCCTATTTCGTCATCGTCGCGGTGGGCATCGCCCCGGCGGTCTGGGGCGCGGTGCTGGCCGGAGCCGTCGGGGGCATCGTCATCGGCCTCGTGACCGAGTACTACACCGGCGGCAGCCCGGTGCGGCGCATCGCGACCGCGGGCGAGACCGGTCCCGCGACGGTCCTGATCGCGGGCCTCGCGACCGGGATGAAGTCGGTCGTTGCGCCGATGCTCGCGTTGTGCGCCGTCATCTTCGTCTCGACGTGGTTCTGCGGCCTCTACGGCGTCGGCATCGCGGCGGTCGGCATGCTCGCGACGGTCGGCATGACGATGGCGATCGATGCCTACGGTCCGGTCGCCGACAATGCCGGCGGCATCGCCGAGATGGGCGGCCTCGGCCCGGAAACGCGCAAGATCACCGACAAGCTGGACGAACTCGGCAACACGACCGCGGCGATCGGCAAGGGCTTCGCAATCGGCGCCGCGTGCCTCGCCGCGCTCGCGATCATCACCGCGTTCATCCAGGACGTGTCGACCCGCATCCCCGATTTCTCGCTGAATCTGGGTCATCCCTACGTGCTCGCGGGGATGTTTCTGGGCGGCCTGTTTCCGTTCCTCGTCGCCGCGCTGACGATGACCGCTGTCGGTGACGCGGCCTTCGACATGATCAAGGAGATCCGGCGCCAGTTCCACGAGATCCCCGGCCTCATGGAAGGCACCGCGAAGCCTGATAATGCCCGCTGTATCGACATCGCGACCCGGGCGGCGCTGAAGCGCATGATCGTCCCCGGCGTGCTCGCCGTTTCGGCGCCGTTCGTCGTCGGCTTCGGCCTCGGCGCCCAGGCGCTCGGGGGCATGCTCGGCGGCGCCCTCGTCGCCAGCGTGATGCTCGGCCTGACGATGGCGAACGCGGGCGGCGCCTGGGACAACGCGAAGAAGTACGTGGAGAAGGGCAACCTCGGCGGCAAGGGTTCGGACGTGCACAAGGCCTGCGTCGTCGGCGACACCGTCGGCGATCCGTTCAAGGACACCTCGGGTCCCGCGCTGAACATCCTGATCAACGTGCTCGCGATCGTCAGCCTCGTCATCGCGCCCTTGTTGACGTATTGATCAAAAGGGTCAGACCCTATTTATAGGGTCTGACCCTTTACTATTTGAGGTCGAAGGTCTTCCCGGTTTTCTTCGTAACGGCTACGTTCTTCAGCCGGACGTATTGCGGCATTCCGTTCCTGTACGGCGGATAGTCTTCGCCCCGGATCAGCGGGGCGAGGTATGTCCGGCACGCCGCGGTAATGCCGAAGCCGTCCTTCGTAATGAAGTTCTTCGGCATCATTTTTTCGACGTTCGCGACCTTGTCGAGCGGCGCGACGCCGATTTTCCAGCGATAGGGTTTGTTCGAGGTCCGCGCGATCGTCGGCATGACCGCATTGCGGCCCTGCAGCGCGAGCCGCACCGCGGCGCGGCCGACCGCATAGGCTTGTTCGACATCGGTCTTCGACGCGATATGGCGCGCCGCGCGCTGCAGGTAGTCCGCGACGCCCCAGTGATACTTGAGGCCGAGACCCTCCCGCACGATGTTCGCGATCACCGGCGCGACGCCGCCGAGCTGTGCATGACCGAAGGCGTCGCGCAGACCCTGGTCGGACAGAAACTTCCCGTCTGCGTCCTGCGCCCCCTCGGAGACGACGATCGAACAATAGCCGTATCGTTTGACCATGCCGTCGACCTTCGCGAGAAAGCGTTCGCGATCGAACGGCACCTCGGGAAACAGGATCACGATCGGCAGGTCGGTATCCTCGTCAGCGGCGAGTCCGCCGGCCGCGGCGATCCAGCCGGCATGGCGTCCCATGACCTCGAGCACGAAGACCTTGGTCGAGGTCTTTGCCATCGACGCGACGTCGAAGCTCGCTTCCCGCGTCGACACCGCGACATATTTCGCGACCGAGCCGAAGCCGGGGCAGTTGTCCGTGATCGGCAGGTCGTTGTCGACGGTCTTCGGAACGTGAATCGCCTGGATCGGATAGCCGAGGGTCTCTGACAATTGCGACACCTTGAGGCAGGTGTCGGCGGAGTCGCCGCCGCCGTTAGAAAAGAAATAGCCGATGTCGTGCGCCGCGAAGACC
>CAYTGL010000015.1:44449-66468 GCA_964437335.1 uncultured Chromatiales bacterium | reverse complement strand
GTCGTGCCGGCCAGGTTACCGCCACAGGTACCACCTACACTGGCGCTGTATCCGGAGTCCGGCGTCACCGTGAAGGTCGTCGTCGCGCCGTGGTTCACTGTCCGACTGGCCGGATCGATGGCGCCGTTCGCGCCCGCCGTGGCGGTCACCGAGTACTGGTTCAGCGTGAAGGTCGCCGTCACCGTGCACGCTTGCGTGATCGCATTGGTCGTGTAGGTGGCGCCGCTCAGGTTTCCGCCGCAGGTGCCGCCTACGCTGGCGCTGTATCCGGAGTCCGGCGTCACTGTGAAGGTCGTCGTCGCTCCGTGGTTCACCGTCCGGCTGGCCGGATCGATGGCGCCGTTCGCGCCCGCCGTGGCGGTCACCGAATACTGGTTCAGTGTGAAGGTCGCGGTCACCGTGCAAGGTGCGGTGATCGCATCGGTAATATAGTTGGTACCGACCAGGTTACCGCCACAGGTGCCACCTACGCTGGCGCTATAGCCCGTATTCGGCGTCACCGTGATAGTAGCCTGCGCCCCTTGATTGACCTGCTGGCTCGGTGGACTGACATTGCCATTCGCACCCGCCGTGGCGGTCACCGTATGCTGGATCTGACCGAAAGTGGCCGTCACCGTGCACGCTTGCGTGATCGCATTGGTCGTGTAGGTGGCGCCGCTCAGGTTTCCGCCGCAGGTGCCGCCTACGCTGGCGCTGTATCCGGAGTCCGGCGTCACTGTGAAGGTCGTCGTCGCTCCGTGGTTCACCGTCCGGCTGGCCGGAGCGATGGCGCCGTTCGGGCCCGCCGTGGCGGTCACCGGATACTGGTTCAGCGTGAAGGTCGCCGTCACCGAACAATTCGCGGTGATCACCCCGGTGGTGTAGGTCGTGCCGCTCAGATTACCGGCGGCACAGGTGCCGCCCATGGTGACGCCATAGCCCGTCGTCGGCGTCACTGTGAAGGTCGTCGTCGCGCCATGGTTCACCGATTGGCTCGCCGGCGTGATGGTGCCACCCACCCCTCCGCCGGAGGACGTGACCGTATAGCTGTTCAGCGTAAAGGTCGCGGTCACCGAACAATTCGCGGTGATCACCCCGGTGGTGTAGGTCGTGCCGCTCAGATTACCGGCGGCACAGGTGCCGCCCATGGTGACGCCATAGCCCGTCGTCGGCGTCACTGTGAAGGTCGTCGTCGCGCCATGGTTCACCGATTGGCTCGCCGGCGTGATGGTGCCACCCACCCCTCCGCCGGAGGACGTGACCGTATAGCTGTTCAGCGTAAAGGTCGCGGTCACCGAACAATTCGCGGTGATCACCCCGGTGGTGTAGGTCGTGCCGCTCAGATTACCGGCGGCGCAGGTGCTGCCTATGCTGACGCTATACCCCGTCGTCGGCGTCACCGTGAAGGTCGTCGTTGCGCCGTGGTCGACCGACTGGCTCGCCGGCGTGATCGTGCCGCCTGCCCCTCCGCCTGAGGACGTGACCGTATAGCTGTTCAGACTGAACGTGGCGCTCACAGTACAATCTGCGGTGATCGCATTGGTGGTGTAGGTGGCGCCAACCAACGTTCCACCGCACGTTCCGCCCATGGTGGCGCTATACCCCGTCGACGGCGTCACTGTAAAGGTGGTCGTCGCCCCGTGGTCGACCACCTGGCTCGGCGGACTGATGCTGCCGTTCGGGCCGCCAGTGGCAGTGACCGTATACTGGTTCAGCGTGAAGGTGGCCGTCACCGTGCAATCCGCCGTGATCACCCCGGTGGTGTAGGTGGCGTCGCTCAGATTGCCGGCGGGACAGGTGCCGCCCATGGTGACGCTATAGCCCGTGTCCGGTGTCACCGTAAAGGTCGTCGTCGATCCGTGGCTGACCTGCTGGCTCGCCGGAACGATGTCGCCGTTCGGACCCGCCGTGGCACTGACCACATAACTGTTCAGCGTGAAGGTGGCATCTACCCTGCAAGGTCCGGTGATTGCCCCGGTGGTATAGGTGTTCCCGACCAGCGTACCGTTACAACCAATCACGGAACCGATGCTGTACCCCGTGTCCGGTGTCACCGTGAAGGTAGTCGTCGCCCCGTGTTCGACGATCCGGCTCCCCGGATCGATGCTGCCGCCCTCACCCACCACATCTGTAGAGACCGCATACTGGTTCAGACTGAAGATGGCAGTCACCGTACAATCTTCAGTGATCGGCCCGGTGGTGTAGACATTCCCGACCAGAGTCCCGTCACACCCGGTCACGTTCACATCATCGAAATTGAAGCCCTGAGCCAGAAACACCGTGAAGGTGGCGGTCGCCCCGTGGTTGACCGTCCGGCTCGTCGGATTGAGGAAACCGCCAACGCCCGCGTTGGTGCTCACCGTATGCTGGTTCAGCGTGAAGGTGGCGGTCACCGTACAAGGCGCAGTGATCGCATTGGTGGTATAAGTGGCGTCGACCAGCGTGCCGCCACAGGTTCCACCCACGGTGGCGCTATACCCGGTGTTCGGTGTTACCGTGAAGGTCGTCGTCGACCCGTGGCTGACCTGCTGGCTCGCCGGATCGATGCTGCCATTCGCAGCCGCCGTGGCACTGACCGTATAGTTATTCAGACTGAACGTGGCGCTCACCGTACAAGCCTCGGTGATCTGCCCGGTGGTGTAGGTATTACCGGTCAGCGTCCCGTTACAACCCGTCACGTCACCGATGCTGTAGCCCGTGTTCGGTGTCACCGCGAAGGTGGTCGTCGCGTCGAGGACCACCCACCGGCTGGCCGGACTGATGCTGCCGCCCGCACCTGTCGTTGCAGTGACCGCAAAGGGGAAGTCAGTACCATCACCCGGGTCGGTGCCCGTGCTCAGCTCGTCCGCGTTACTGACCCCGTCCTCATCGAGATCCTCATAGATATATACATCCACATCCAGAGGCAGGGTCCCGCCATCGATCACCGTTACCGGAGCACTGGTCCAATGCGCCAACACCCAGGAATTCCCACCATCATCGATGAACTCGAATATCAGCCTGAAAGTGTGCGGACCCGCAGGGGCGCTAAAATTGATGCTGATCTCAGTGGCATCGACAGCAAGATTGCCGTCGGTGTATATGGGCGATGTCTCCTCGTCCATATACACCTTGACGGACAAGGTCCCGGAAACAGGCAAGCCCTGAAAACCCACCGGCATCGGGATGCCGCCGGGTTGGATCGAGGAATCGTTATTGCCCTGAAAACAGCCGGTCAGCGCAAATACGAACAGCAGTAATAGCGGATACAGAAATCTCAAGGCACAGGACCCGTGATCGTGACCGTGCCGGTGCCGCTGGGTCCGGCGTCGCCACCACCGCCGCCACCGCCACTGGACAATAATACACCCGCAGCCACGACCCCGAGGCCAATCCACACCCACTTGTTGATGCCTTCCTTCTTTGTCGCCTGCTGCGCCGCCGCGCTGTCCGCCGCCTGGGGGGCAGCGGTCTTCGCTACGGCCACTGGCTTCAACGTAACTAAATACGGTTCAACCAACTGTTCAGGCGAAATGTTGCCGGCGAGGTCGGTTGCCTGAATAATATATTCGATCCTCGATCCCGTTGACGCCGGCAGATCCACTGAGTAGATATCCTTACCGGGCGCCTCCAGCATTTTGATACGCTGGTATTCAGTACTGCCGACTTCGCGGTAGAACACCGCAACTTCCCTGATCCCCTCGTTGTCCGTCACGGTCGCCTGGATCCGGATCGGCATGCCCGCCGGAAACTCCGACAGCGGGGTATGCGTGACCCTGGGCGGGATCTTGTCAGGGCGCTTTAGACCAATGGCTTGTCCGCTGGAAACGCAGGGGAACATCAGGGAAACGCTGAGCATCACCGCCAGCACGGGGCGGACGGACCGATTCGACAACATGGCACCACTCCTGACAGACTATATATAGGACTCTCTACACCGCACATTATAGCCTTCATCTGACGGTCGAGGAAGCGGACAAGGCAAGTGGCAGATGAATAGCCAAATATTTTTATTTGTATCATTTATGAGATATAACAATCACATAAATAACACGGATGCGAGTTGGGGTGATTGTTGCTATAATGCCGTCGGCTGTGAGGTCAAATAATTGGCACAACGCATCGTTTCAGTCATACTACCTTAACAGTGTTCTTATACAGTAGCGCGAGTGATGCGGGAGTCAATATACCGTCACCACATCTCAGGGCGATTCCGATTGCATTGCGAATGATGTGTTCAACAGTGCATGGACTGATTCATGGTCCATGAGCGGCCCGATAAATTAATATTCAGAACTGGAGAGTGCAGTAGATGTTTTCCACAGTCCGGGCATATCCTTGCATGTCCTGTCCACCTCCATCATTATTTGATGTGTATGGATACGCGTCATGAACAACGGCGGCTTACTTCCAGATTTGAAGGGTGAACTGAGGAACAGATCGCGCTCATTCAGAGGCGTGATCCGCGGGCATTATCACGATTTTGCCACGCTGCTCCGCCTGGCAGATTCCGTGATTGTGGGCGCTGCATTATGGGCGTTGTTGTGGGTGTACGGGTATACATGGAGTTACAACTACGCCGCGGCTGCTGTGTTAAGCAGTGCATTATTCTTCGTCATTGCCCAGTTTCTGGATATCTACCGATCACGGCGCGGCTCGTCGATCGTATATGAATTCCTGCAACTGTGCACGGCGTGGTTCATTGTCGTAACGCTCGTGTTGCTGACCGGCTTTGCCACGAAGATTTCAGAAGACTATTCAAGACTGACTATTTTCAGCTGGATCATTCTGACGCCCCTTATCCTGGGTGCGTGGCGTTCTGTTGTCAATTACGCGCTCGGCGTATTGCGCAAAAACGGCATCAACATACAGAGAGTCGCCATTGTGGGCGCACGTGAACTGGGGGCGGATTTTGCCCATACCCTGCTCGAATCCCGCTGGATGGGTCTGCAGCCGGTCGGGTTCTACGATGACCGAAAGCTTGCCGGTGATCGCCCCCTGGTTACCGAGCCACTCAAGGTGATCGGCGATCTGGACCTGCTGGTCAATCATGCGGAGTCAGGGATGATAGATACGATCTATATCACTCTCCCGCTGCGTGCGGAAGAAAGGATCAGGAAGCTGCTGGAACGTCTTGCCGACACCACGGTTTCGGTCTATCTGGTCCCGGATTTCTTTGGCTACAATTTGATCAATGCCGCAATGAGCAATCTGGGTGAATACCCCGTCGTCAGCATCTATGAGACGCCATTCAACGGCATAGACGGCTGGATCAAGCGCCTTGAGGATATTGTGCTGTCCAGCCTGATATTGCTGATCATTGCCATCCCGATGGCGGTGATCGCTATCGGGATCAAGCTGAGTTCGCCGGGCCCGGTTATCTACAAGCAGGCCCGCTATGGTCTGCGTGGGGAGCGGATCGACGTCCTCAAATTCCGCACGATGAGGGTCTGCGAGGAGAACGACACTGTTGAACAGGCGCACCAGTCCGACCCGCGCGTCACCCAATTCGGGGCGTTTCTGCGCCGGACCTCGCTGGATGAGTTGCCCCAGTTCTTCAATGTCCTGCAGGGCTCGATGTCGATCGTGGGTCCGCGGCCGCATGCGGTCATCCATAATGAGCAATACCGCAAGCTGATCAGTGGCTACATGCTGCGTCACAAGGTCAAGCCGGGCATCACCGGCCTCGCGCAGGTTAACGGATGGCGCGGAGAAACCGATACCCTGGACAAGATGAAACGCCGCGTGGATTTCGACCTCGCCTATATCAAGAACTGGTCTTTATTGCTGGATCTCAGGATTATCGTCCAATCCCTGTTCAAGGGATTCACAGGGAAGAATGTCTATTGATAACCATGATCAACAAACACACCACCCTCTCGCGAACCGGAACCGCTGTTCTTGAAAAATTATGCGTTCTACTCATTTTTCTGACCGCTTTCAGCACCGTTCATGCCGAGGAGTCGAATCTCCTGACTCTGCAGGGTGATACCGTCGCCCAGTATCTGATAGGCCCGGACGACGTACTGGATATCTCCGTCTGGCGAGAAGAAACGCTCCAGCGCACTGTCACCGTCAGGCCGGACGGCAATATATCTTTCCCGCTGGTTGGAGAGATTACGGCCGCCTCCCGCACCCCGGCGGAGCTGCAGCGGGAAATTACCGAGCGCCTGAAAAAATACATGCCCGATCCGGTTATAACGGTGATCGTCGACAAGGTTGCGGCCTACAAGATCTATGTCATCGGGGAAGTCAAGAGTTCCGGCCAGTTCCAGGTGGGTCATTACATCGACGTCGTGCAGGCACTGGCGATTGCAGGCGGGTTGACGCCCTTTGCCTCGGAAAATCAAATCAAGATACTGCGCAGGGAGAATGGCGTTGAAACCGCCATCCCGTTCCAGTACTCCAGCGTCAAGGCGGGTCGCAACCTGGGTCAGAATATCATCCTGAAACGTGGCGACGTCGTCGTCGTTCCCTAGTGCTAATGCAGCAGGCGCGCTGTTCGCCTTCACAACCGCCCACTCGCAAGTCAATTGCGCTGCTGCTCCATGCCTGCCTGGCCTGCGCGCTTTCCGGCGCCACATACGGCGCCGAATGGTCGGTTAGTCCGTCGGTGCAGGCAAGCTTCTTGTCTGACGACAATATCTATCTGAGCGAGACATTTCCGCTCTCCACGATGGGAGTAACGGCGGCCCCGGAGGTGAATTTCACCCAGCGGACCCCGGCCAGCACCATCAACTTCGGCGGTCGCCTGATCTTTTATCGCTATACAGAGTCTCAAATCACCGATTCCGATGTCGGCATGCTGACCCTGTCCGGTGATACCAGCGCGAGGCGCAGTAGATTGAGCTGGAACGGTTTTTACAAGAGCGACACCACGACCACGACCGTCACGGAGGTAGCGACAGGCACCGGGTCTGAAAGTGAAAATGGCGAGACGGGCGATCTCGATGGTGGTGTCGTCGATGTCAATCTCGTGGAGGTCGTGGTCCGCCGCAACCAACTGCGCCTGATACCGACATGGACCCATGCCTTGACGCAGACGACCTCTGTGAGACTGGGATACCGCCTGAACGATGTTCGCTATTCCGGCCAGGAAGATACCTTTCTGACCGATTTCTGGACCCAGGTAGTCGAAGCTGCCCTGTCGCACCGGATGACCCGGCGAGACATCGTGGAAGCCGGCGTCTCCGCGTCCAGATATGAAGCATCCGATACGAATACGACGGCGGATAATTACTCTGTCGATCTGACTCTGAGACATGAATTTTCCCCGATTCTCCAGGGATCGATCTCCGCCGGTTACCGGTCGACGTCGTTCCTCAGCGGCGAAACGACGGGCGGGGTCATCAATGCCGGCCTGGTCAGTCGCGCCAGATCGACCAGCTATCGGCTCAATCTGCTGCGGGATGTGTATCCTAGCGGCACAAGTGATGTCCTGTTGAGTGATCAGCTCAGGGCCAATGTTAGCCACCAGATGTCGCCGACCTTGTCCCTCTGGCTCAGTGGCCTGGCGTTCAGAAACAAGTCGCTCGATCTGGAGCGGACATCCAACAACCGGACCTATTATAGTATTGATCTCGGCGTCCGGCGGTCGATAACGCGATTCTGGAGCATTGATGGCTCGTATACCTATCGCTGGCAAGAGTTTGACGACGCAGGCAAGGCAGGTGACAGCAACGCCGTTTACCTGTCCGTCAACTATGCATGGCAAGGATTCTCCGCATCGCGCTAGCCGCGGCCGCAACGGGCTGCCATGCTGATATTATGGATTTATGGAAAACGATCAATTGAAGCTTTACCTCGAAAACGCAGGCATATCCGGTCATGTCTTACAATACGCTTGACATCAGCGACTATATGGCGGTTTTGTACCGCCGCAAATTCCATCTGCTCATCCCGACAATCGTGGTGTTGCTGATCGCCATCGGCATTGCCTATGGCCTGCCGCCGGTCTACCGTTCAACGGCGACAATCCTGATCGAACAGCAGGACATCCCCAGGGACATGGTGCGCACAACGGTCACGACCTTCGCGACCGAACGCATCCAGGTCATCAGTCAACGGGTGCTCACGCGGGAGAATTTATGGAATATCATTGAAAAATTCGATCTGTTCCGGGACAAGATGGAACGCGAAGACAGATCCCAGATCATTTCCCGGGTGAGAGAAGGCATCAGTATCAAAATGATCAGCGCCGATGTTACCGATCCCTCCAGCGGCAGATCCGGCGTAGCCACGATCGCGTTTGAGTTGACTTTCGATAGTCATGACCCCGTCGCCGCGCGTAACGTCGCCGATGAACTGTCATCGCTGTTTCTACAGGAAAACATCAGGATCCGCTCGCAAATGGCGGCGGAAACATCCGGGTTCCTGGCAGAAGAAGCGAACAAGTTAAGTATCCGGCTTGCCGAACTGGAGTCGGAGCTTGCGGCCTTCAAGGAAAAGAACGTGGGCCAAATGCCGGAATTGATGCAAATGAACATGAGCTTGATGGAGCGCACCGAGCGTGAACTGGAAGATACGCAACGAGAAATAACCGCGCAGCAGGAACGCGAGCTGTTCCTGGAGACGCAACTGGCGCATCTGGAGCCGAACACCGGCGAGAGTCCCGCGGGACGGATCAGGGCGCTGCAGGTACGCTATCTGACCGCTTCTGCATTGTATGCGCCGGATCATCCCGATGTGATCGGCTTGCGCCGGGAAATCGAATCGCTGCGCGCGCGAATCGGAGACACCGAGAATACCCGGCAAATCGAAGAGCAGATCCTGAAATCCCGGGCGGAACTGACCGCCTCCCAAGAGCGCTATTCAGCTAATCATCCCGACATCCTGAGGCTGCAAAGGTCGATACTGGTGCTCGAGGATGAGTTGCAACGGGCCCGCGCCAACAGCTTCGTGAGCGGTGAATATGAGCCGGACAACCCCGCCTACATTTCCACCCGGACCCAGCTCGAGGCTGCGAAAATTCGTCTCAAATCGCTCTCTGATCTCAGGGAGAGGCTCAGGGAAAAGCTGGCGCTGTATGAACATCGCATCACGCAGATCCCCGGCGTCGAGCAGGAAAGCTTCGTCCTTCGTCGAGAATATGACAACACCGTCAAAAAGTTCCATGAAATCAAGCAGAAACAACTCGAGGCACAGCTTGGCCAACAACTGGAGACAGAACAGCGGGGCGAGCGGTTCTCGTTGATAGAAGCGCCTTATATCCCCAGTCAGCCGTCCGAGCCCAACCGGCTTGGCATCCTGCTCCTCGGATTCGTCCTTTCGTTGACCAGCGGCATTGGATTCGCGGCGGGCGCCGAGTATCTTGATCGCAGCATACGCGGCTCCAAGGGCGTCGCTGCACTGGCAGGCGCGCCGCCTCTGGTGATGATTCCCTATATCAGGACCGAGGATGATGTGCGTCAGCTTCAGCGCCGGGTTATGCTGATTGGTGCGTCGGTACTGGTAGTACTGGTGCTGGGCCTGATGTCGGCACAGGTCTTTTTAACCTCGTAATGAGGTTGCACCGTCAAGAGAAAGCGTAATCGGCCGATTTGTATGTGCGACTGACGCAGTGGGTACCCCTGCGGTAGCAGCCGCAGAGCAATTGAGAATAAACCATGGATCGCATTACCAAGGCGGTAGAAAGGATTCGGAATGAACAGGCTGCGGGCCCTTTCGAGAGCCGGCAGCCGGGCGGCGATCCCGCCATTCGCAGAATCGAAATCTCCCGCGATGCCCTGCGTCGCAACAGGATATTCATTGGCGAAGACCACATCGACATCGCCCAGGCCTTCAAGCTGCTTCGTACCCGCATTTGGCATCAGATGCGCGCCAACGGCTGGCACAGCCTGGGGGTGACCAGCGCCAATCCGGGCGAAGGCAAGACGATGACCGCGATTAATCTTGCCATCAGTCTGGCAATGATGGAGATCGGGCGCAATGTAGTGCTGATCGACCTGGACATGCGCAGACCCAGCATCCACAAGCGTTTCGGCTTTCACCCCGAATATGGCGTCAGCGATTTCCTGCTGGCCGGCACCCCTCTGCAACAAGTCATGGTCAATCCCGGAATCGACCGATTGACAATCGTGCCGGGCAATACCTCCTATGCAAACTCGTCTGAGATCCTGTCATCGGGCAGAATCCCGCAATTGTTTCAGGAGATCAAAAAATATTTTCCGTCGTGGATCGTTGTTGTCGATCTGCCGCCGGTGCTGGTGGCGGACGATGTACTGGTGGTCTCGCCCCACATTCATTCCTTTCTGCTGGTTGTCGAAGAAGCCCGCACCCAGACCAAGGATATAGGCAAGGCGCTTGAGCTTCTGCAGAGCACCAATCTCCTGGGCACGGTGCTCAACAAGTCACCAGAAGCATCCGACCAGTATTATGGATACTGAATATATGACATCTCGCACCGACCACCATGTCGCCGGCCGAAAAGCATGGCGTGGGGCAAACTGAATAAGTATTGACCATGTATCTCTCATTCTACAAATTCAGGGAAAAGCCCTTCTCTCTGCTCCCGGATCCCGCCTTCCTCTATATGAGCAGGAATCACCGGATGGCGTTTTCCATGCTGGAATACGGGCTCATGAACCAGGCGGGGTTCACGGTGATTACCGGCGAGATCGGTTCGGGGAAAACGACGCTGGTGCGTCAACTGCTCGGGCAGATCGAAAACGACGATAACATCAAGGTTGGCCTGGTATCGAATGCGCACCGCTCCTATGGCGAGCTGTTGCAATGGGTTTTGCTCGCCTTCAAGCTCGAATACCGCGGCATGGAGAAGGTTGAACTTTATCATACGCTCGTCAACTTCCTGAATCGCGAATACGACCTCGGCCACCGGACCATCCTGATCATCGATGAGGCGCAGAACCTCGACATCGAGGCGCTCGAACAACTGCGGATGCTGTCGAACATCAATGCGAACAAGCAACTGATACTGCAATTGATGCTGGTCGGTCAGCCCGAACTGCGAAACATGCTGCGCCGCCCCGAACTCGAGCAGTTCGCGCAACGTATCGCCATCGATTTCCATCTGAGCCCGCTCGACCTGCAGGGGACTTCTGAATATATCAAGCACCGGCTGGCCGTTGCAGGCGGAGACCCGAATATTTTTGAAGCGTCAGCTTGCGTCACGGTTCACTATTACACGCGCGGAGTACCGAGACTGATCAATGTGCTGTGTGATACGGCGCTGGTTTGCGGATTCGCTGACGAAAAGGCAACCATTGATGCTGATCTGGTCCATGACGTGGTCCGTGACAAGATCATCGGTGGCCTGTTCCTCTCCCACGAGGCCGAAGAAGACGATATCGACTCGGAGTCAGGCCCTCCTCCTGCCGCAATGAATCGAACCCGGAATAAACCCTGATCCAGAGGTTCATGAATGAAAGTCGTGATATTGGCCGGGGGCCTCGGGACCCGGCTCAGCGAAGAAACACAGCTCAAGCCCAAACCCATGGTGGAGATCGGAGGCATGCCGATCCTTTGGCATATCATGAAGATCTATTCCGCCTATGGTCTACATGACTTCATCGTATGCTGCGGCTACAAAGGCTACGTCATCAAGGAGTATTTCGCGAATTACGTCCTGCACAAATCCGACGTGACTATCGATCTGGCGAAGAATCGGGTCGAAATGCACCAGAGCGGTACCGAACCATGGCGTATCACCCTGATCGATACCGGCGATGGTTCTGGTACAGGTGGCCGCCTGAGAAGAGTCAGGTCATATCTCGGGGATGATGATTTTTGCTTTACTTATGGTGACGGAGTCAGTGACGTTGATATTAAAAAGCTCATCGACTTTCATAAATCCCAGGGCGCTCTGGCAACACTGACCGCCGTTCAGCCACCGCATAGATTTGGTTCGCTGGATTTTGACAAGGATTCCGTCATCAGGAGCTTTGAAGAAAAACCTCATGAAGGCGGCTGGATCAACGGGGGATTCTTCGTGCTTTCGCCCAGGGTGATCGACTACATAGAAGACGACGGGATGATGTGGGAGCATGATCCGATGCAGCGCCTCACGCGTGAGGGTAACCTCTCTGCCTACCGTCACGATGGATTCTGGTACTCCATGGACACGCAACGCGACAAGAATCGACTCGATGACCTGTGGAAAACCGGCAAAGCCCCATGGAAGGTCTGGTAGCTTTGTGATTAATGCGGATTTCCTCGTCATTGGTGGAGGAGTGATCGGAATCAATATCGCCAGGAACATGAAACGGCGGTACTCCGATGCCAGGGTTGTTCTGATTGAAAAAGAGAAGGACTGCGGTCAGCATGCAAGCGGCCGGAACAGCGGGGTCTTGCACGCAGGGTTTTATTACACCCCGGACAGTCTGAAGGCGCGTTTTACCCGCATGGGTAATATGGCGCTGACCGAATACTGTCATCAAAACGGCATCAGAATCAATTCATGCGGCAAGCTGGTCGTTGCGCGGGATGAACGTGATTTGCCCCAGATGGACGAACTTCTGAAGCGAGGGATTGCCAATGCGGTTCCCCTCACCCAATTGTCGGAATCCGAGGCGAAGGCGATAGAGCCGCGAGTAAAGACCTGCGGCCGGGCACTGTTTTCCCCAACCACCGCATCGGTGGATCCGGCGGAGGTCATGCGTCAAATGACTCTGGATGCCCTGCGCGAGGGCATCCAGATACTCACCGGAGTCAGTTACCTGGGTATGAAGAACGGCGTCGTGACGACCTCATCCGGGATCTATGGCGCGGGTTACGTCATCAATGCGGCCGGGTTGTACGCGGACAAGATCGCTAAAGACTTCGGATTTTCCGAACACTACAGTATCCTGCCCTTCAAGGGTCTGTACCTCTACTCCGACGAGCCCAAAGGGGCGATCCGCACCAATATCTATCCCGTGCCTGACCTGCGCAATCCCTTTCTGGGGGTCCATTACACGCTGACTGTCAACAATGACGCGAAAATAGGCCCGACCGCCATACCAGTATTCTGGCGTGAACAATATCGAGGCGCTGAGAATTTCAGTTTGACGGAGTTTATGGAGATCATCTACCGGCAGCTGGGCCTTTTTACCCACTCGAATTTTGATTTCAAGAAACTCGCCGTCGAGGAATTGAGGAAGTATTCCCGCACCAGGATGGTTCAGCTCGCTTCCGTCCTTGTGGAAGGAGTGGATTCCAGCCGATACAGAAGGTGGGCGAAGCCCGGCATCCGGGCGCAACTCCTGGATCACAGAACCAGAAAACTGGAGATGGACTTTGTAATCGAGGGCGATGGAAAATCCCTCCATGTCCTTAATGCCGTATCACCGGCCTTTACCTGCTCCATTCCATTTTCAGAACATGTATGCGACGAAATAGACAGATTAATGCACTAAAACCGAGTCGATAGAATCATGAATATTTTGATTACCGGAAACATGGGATACGTGGGACCTGCGGTCACCAGGCAATTGAGATTATCCTATCCGGACGCCAGGCTTGCGGGACTCGACCTGGGATATTTCGGCCATTGTCTGACGGCGGCGAATGTGATGCCGGAATGTCGCCTGAATATTCAGTATTTCATGGACGTGCGTGATGTCAGCGCGGAGATGCTGACCGGCGTTGACGCCATCGTCCATCTGGCCGCGATATCGAACGATCCCATGGGCAATGCCTTTGAAGAAGTCACCATGGAAATCAATTACCGGGCTACCATCGCGTTGGCGGACAAGGCAAGGAAGGCCGGCGTAAGAAATTTTGTTTTTGCATCGAGTTGCAGTGTATACGGATTCGCCGAGGGCGGCGCCAGAACGGAGGATGCGGAGCTGAATCCGCTGACCGCATATGCGAAATCCAAGGTCTATTCCGAAAACGACCTCAAAGCCCTCGCCAATGAAAGATTTGTCGTGACCAGCCTGCGTTTCGCCACGGCCTGCGGCATGAGCGAGAGATTAAGACTGGATCTGGTGTTGAATGATTTCGTGGCCAATGCCATTGCCGCCCGGAAGATCATGATCCTCAGCGACGGCACCCCCTGGCGACCGCTGATAACGGTGCAGGACATGGCGCGCGCGATCGATTGGGCCGTTACGCGGCAGGTCGACAACGGCGGTCACTTCATCGCCCTTAACGTAGGGAGCAATGCCTGGAATTACCAGGTCAAATCCCTGGCCGAGGCGGTGGCGCGCGAGATCCCCGGTATAGAAGTCTCGATCAACAAGGATGCGGCGCCCGATAAACGTTCCTACCAGGTCAATTTCGATCTGTTCGGCAGACTGGCGCCCATGCACCAGACCCGGGTTGATCTGTCGGGTGCGATCGCCGCCCTCAGGGAAGGATTGACCGCAATGCACTTCAAGGACACCAATTTCAGGCAATCCTCCTTTATGCGATTGAAGGTGCTCCAGGAGCATCTCGACAAGGGCAGGTTGACCAGGCGCCTGCGCTGGTCGTGATCATTTATGAATCAAGGTAGCTCAATGTCCAGTACGAATCTTTCATGCCGATTCTGCGGCGCGACGCTGCGACGGTCGTTTGCCGACCTCGGGATGTCGCCGGTGGCGAATTCCTATGTCAAGCCGGAGGCGCTCCATAATATGGAGCCGTTTTACCCGCTGCATGCCTATGTCTGCGAGTCGTGCTTCCTTGTGCAGCTCGAGGAGTTTCAGAGCCCGTCAGCGATCTTCGGCGACTACGCCTATTTTTCATCTTATTCGGAAAGCTGGCTGCGACACGCGAAAAACTATTCCCAGGAGACCATTCAGCGGTTCGGCATCGACGGCAAGTGGCAGGTGGTTGAGATCGCCAGCAACGACGGATACCTGCTGCGTAACTTCAAGGATGCGGGCATACCGGTGCTGGGCATCGAGCCGGCCGAGAATGTGGCGAAGGTCGCGCAGGCCGCCGGCATACCATCGGTGGTAAAATTCTTCGGTACGCAAACAGCCCGCGACCTCGTCGCGCAAGACATCCATGCGGACCTCCTCATCGGCAACAACGTGCTGGCGCATGTCCCCGCCTTGAATGATTTTGTCGGCGGACTCAAGTTGCTGCTCAGCAGGCGCGGCATCATCACCATGGAATTTCCACATCTGTTGCGCCTGATGCAGGAAAACCAGTTTGACACCATCTATCACGAGCACTTCTCCTATTTCTCTTTCATTACGGTCGAGCAAGTGTTTGCCGGCCACGGATTGAAGATCTTCGACGTTACGGAGCTGCCGACGCATGGGGGCTCCCTGAGGATCTATGCGCGTCATGACGACAACGACGCCCGGCCGATGACGGAAAACGTGATTCGTTTGAAACAGGAAGAAGAACGGCAGGGTTTCAGGCGGCCGGACACCTACAGCAGATTCAGCGAGCAGGTCAAGGAGACCAAGCGCAAGCTGCTCGACTTTCTGATCGAGGCCAAACGCAGCGGAAAAACCGTGGTCGGATACGGCGCTCCGGCCAAGGGCAACACGCTGCTGAACTATTGCGGCATCCGCACCGATTTCATAGATTACACGGTGGATCTCAGCCCTCACAAGCAGGGCCTGTATCTGCCCGGAACCAGAATTCCGATCCATTCTCCCGAGAAAATCGACGAAACCCGCCCGGATTACGTCCTGATATTGCCCTGGAATCTCAAGGAGGAGATCATGAAGCAGATGGGCCACGTCCGGGCGTGGGGTGGCCAGTTCGTCGTGCCCATCCCGGAGGTCAGGGTATATTCATGATATTCACGGAGACCCCTCTCAAAGGCGCCTTTGTTATTGAACCGGAGCTGAATGAAGATGAGCGCGGATTCTTTGCGCGCACCTGGTGTCAGCGTGAATTTGAAGGACATGGGCTGAACTCCCGCCTCGTTCAATGCAGCATTTCTTTTAATAAGATGAAGAATACCCTGCGGGGACTGCATTACCAGGCAGAACCGCATGAAGAAACAAAGCTGGTCAGATGCACTCAAGGCGGGATCTTTGACGTCATCATTGATCTGCGCGCTGATTCCGCCACATATAAGCGGCATATGAGTATTATTCTCACAGATGAAAATCGGAAGATGCTGTATATTCCGGCAGGATTTGGCCACGGCTTCCAGACGCTGGCGGACAATACCGAGGTCTTTTATCAGATGTCGGAATATTATTATCCGGAGACGGCACGAGGCGTCAGATGGAACGATCCGGTCTTTGCGATAGAATGGCCGGAAATGGACGTGCGCCTGATATCCGAGCGCGACAGGATGTGGCCGGATTATACCCAATAAATCATAGGCGCAAATGAAATCATGATGCGCCAGCGAATGTGGTGACGTCCGACCTCACACTGAACAAGCCTGATCCTGATGACATGCCGAAAACCTGATCGTGCCAGATAATATAACCAGTCAGAAATTGCACCGTACCGGGCTTGGTCAGGATATGCACAGGCTGGTCCGCGAGCTGTACCCGATCTGCAGGAGCATCACAGGGGATGGCGTGCGCGAGACCTTGGCGCGAATCCAGAAACACATCACATTAAACATACATGAAGTGCCGTCAGGCACCAGGGTATTCGACTGGACGGTTCCGGAAGAATGGAATATCAGTGACGCCTATATCAAAAACAACACAGGCGAACGCGTAATCGACTTCAGAACATCCAATCTTCACGTAGTGAGTTACAGCGCTCCTGTCCATGAAACAATGGCTCTGGGCGATCTGAGAAAGCACGTAATCACATTGCCTGACCAGCCTGATCTCGTTCCATACCGAACCGCTTACTACAATAAGACCTGGGGATTCTGCCTGAGCCAACGCCAGCTTGACTCGTTGCCAGACGGGCAATACGAGGTCTGCATCGATTCATATTTCAAAAACGGATACCTGACCTACGGCGAATACCTTCTTGAAGGTCAGAGCCGGGATGAAATCCTGATTTCCTGTCACATCTGTCATCCCTCGCTCGCCAACGACAACCTGTCCGGCATTGCGCTTGCGACATACATTGCCAAGCATCTCACTGGAGTTGGCCATAAGTTCACCTATCGGTTTCTGTTTATACCGGGAACAATTGGTTCCATCACCTGGCTTTCCCGCAACGAAAATCTGATAGGTCATATCAGGCATGGTCTGGTGCTCTCGTGCGTCGGTGATGGCGGCGGACCGACCTACAAACGCAGCCGGCGCGGTGATGCGGAGATCGACAGAGTGGTTGAGCATGTATTGACGCATTGCGGAAGGAAGGCTGTTATAGAGGATTTTTCTCCTTATGGCTATGATGAGCGACAATTCTGTTCGCCGGCCTTTGACCTCCCGGTGGGGTTATTTGAAAGAAGCCAGTACGGGAAGTTTCCCGAATACCATAATTCGGCCGACAATCTGGACTTTGTGAAGGCAGAGCATCTTGAAGAGTCTTATCGCATCATCACGGATGTGCTCGAGGCGCTGGAAAACAATGGAATATATTTGAATACACATCCAAAGTGCGAGCCACAGCTTGGGAAAAGGGGATTATACAGTGCGATTGGCGGAGACAAGGACTCTGCGCGAAAACAAATGGCAATGCTGTGGGTTTTGAATCAATCCGACGGGGATCGCTCGCTGCTTGATATTGCGGAGCGCGCCGACATCCCCTTCTCTATCATCCTTGAAACTGCGGGGATCCTGCAGAATAACGGGCTACTTATGAAGGTCGATTGACGTCCCGCGAAGTTAGTCCAAAAGATTGCGGGATCAATATCTTTGAAACAAAATGATCATATTCCGCGGCAAAGCGCTCCCTCGAGTGCGCTTCGCGCGCGCGCAACCAGGCATTCTTCGCGAGTTGCTGCAATCTTTCGCCAGGTAATTTTGAGAGATTTACGACACTTTCCATGATCTCGGGAACGCTGCTGCTCCGCAGTAATACTCCACAGTCGTCGTCGATATCTACGCTCGCTTCACGGCTGAGGATGGGGACGATGCCGGCATGCATGCATGTAATGGCGCTGCCACCACCACCCTCGGCGCAACTGGGATAAGCGAGTCCCATGCAATTGGCCGTTATTTCGAGGAATCTTTCACTGTTCACGTCAACCCAGCCAGCGACATGGATATTGGGAGTCTGGAACAGTTCATTGTGATAAGCCGATACGAATGGCTTTTCGTTTTCCAGAGGACCACACACCGTAAGATGGTAATCAGGCATTTGAGAAAAAGCCTCCAGCACCAGATCCAGTCCCTTATGCACGAATCCGCTGCTGCCGAACCACAGGTAATTTTTTCTGCAGCGGTGATAATCCTTGTCCGAATTCCACTCATAAGCAGCCGTGGTTGAGATGGGTATGCGATAAATGGGTTTATTGGCATAACTGTAGGTGCCGATTGTGTATTCGTTACCGAGGATGGTGGCGAGGTGGGCATGCTCTATCGCCATATTGGGCTCGATCAGCCTGACGCTGTTCGTGATTGTCATACGACGTCTGTCAATCAATGACAGAAGGCGGGAGTATGCGGAAAGGTTGTTGGATACCCAATGAGCGGTGTCCAGATGCGCGACGATTATGCAATCCTTGTTCAGACTTCGGGCAATCCTTTCAAGATTCGTACGTGCCGATATGAAGTAGTCATAGTGTTTCCTCGCCAGGAATGACGAGTTCATGTAACTGATTACATCCACTGAAAAACCGTGATTCAGGAAGGTTTGCGCGATCTGAAAAGATTCCCAATGATGGGTGTGTTCATTGGATATCGGTTTGCCTTCCGCCCGAATAAATGGATTGATTATGTAGGAGAGGAGGATATTTCCGCGCGGCCTGCCCTCCGGGTGCAGGGTGACGGTAGTCTGGTGATCCGGTATTTCAGACTTCCCCAGCTTGTCCCTGATCTTTCTTGTTATCCTGCGCAACAACAGTATTCTCCGGAGGCAAGCGGCTACTGATGCGGGTTGCCGACCATCTTGCGCAACAGACGCGGGAATCTGCCGGATTTCTTGGGCTTGCTGGTAAAATCCGTTTTCAACATGTTGATCGGAAATATATGGCCGCGGGGAAGCCCCGAATCATCAAGCGAGGCATCCGTCATGAGCGATTCCTCCCTGAACCATTGATAGTCATCGTACCAGGTCCAGCATTCGTGTTTCTTATACAAGTCCCGCAGGGTATGCGCCAGCCCGATATTTGTCGGCAGAGTGATGTAGTCGTTAGAAAACCCCGAGATATATTCCAACATCAGCTTCATTGATTGCTGGCTGCAATAGTTGGAGAACCAGATATTGTTATTCATGCCCTTCTGAAGCGTCTTGATCACCCTGTAAACCTGGACGTGGTCCTCGTGCCCATACTCGCCCCATGGATTGTGAGTGTAAACGTTATCGTAATCCTCCAGTATCGGGGCCAGCTTTTCAATCAGATCGAGATAATTCCTTCTGTACTTCGTACTGGCCCTGCTGTTTTTTGCAATATGTAATCCGTAGTCGGTAACCCGGGGCGATTCCCAGTCCGCCATATTGAAAGAGAGCGATTCCTCTATCCCGAGATTTACACAGTTACTAATGGGATATTCCGCCAGCAATCTGCTGCGTCCGGGACCCAGTTTGGGCGCTGATGCGCAGTCCTGAAAGCAGAATACGATCTTGTCGACCCGCCCAAGGATCGAGCTTAACCACAGTATTTCGTCGTCGGGGTGGGCAACAATTATGATTGAACGGTTATTTTTCTGTTGTTTCATCGATGATCAGGAACTGGGGGGAGACCATATCTGATCTCAATTCTCTCTTGAGCAGGAATCGTTTGTTTATGGATTCATCGGGTGACAGGTCTATGGTGGCGCTGATGGAGACGGAGTTATCGTCGAAGGTGGCATAGCTGTTGATCCTGAAGAGAGCCTGTCCATATGTGCTGGTCAGGTGGGCAGGATATGTAGGATTGTCCAGCAGCAGGGACCGTTTTTCCAGGAGACTTCCGCCCATCAGAGATCGTAATGTCAGCGTGTCCCCCTGCGACAGGGCTGCGAAATATCGGGTCAAGACTGATTCGGCCGCCGCTTGGTCCGCGCCGGGATCCTCGCCGGCCGAAGCGGGCTGCATGACCTGAGCGGACAGGAATATCAAAATGGAGACAACGGCAACTGTTATTTGATTCACAATCATGCCCTCTAATTCTCAACGACTATCGCAATATAGTTGGATAACGCGCCGCTGGCGCCGGTGGCCATGTTGCCCCCCAGCGTGATCGTCCCGGCGCCGTAACTCCGACTATACAGCTTCAGGATCGGCGAGAGTAAATCCGTGGTCTCCACAGTCAATCCGGTTGGACTAAAGGAACTCATCCAGCTCGGCAGTGATGTTGCGCCGGCGTCATAGGCTATATAGACCGTTACTGATCGATCTGCATCGAAACTGATGTAGTTGCTGGAAGTGTTGCCGGCTTCCGCATTAACACTCATTATCCAGCGCCCATTGTTCAATACTGGCGGTATGGACGCGAGAGTGGAGGCCTTGTCACGATAGTACAGATCTCCGACTTCCAGCAGATTCTGCTTGATGTAGGGTGAACCGGTCGATCTCGAAAGATTATTGAGCACAAATGGCAACGCCACTGGCGAGCCGGGATTCAGGGAATTATGCCACAGATGGGCGATCACCTTGTGGCCCAGAGAGTTGGGATGCCACACATCGTTAAACAGGCTGAACCGGTTTGCGCCGGCTCCGAGAAAGTAGTCGTAAAAATTGGGGCCGATCTGGCGATTCACCAGTTGATTGGTGATAACGGAATTGTACTGCTGTATCACATTCGTGTTGATGTTGGCCGTTGCCGGATTGGCAAACGGCGTTGACGTGCCAAATACCGGCGGGGGCAGAGCCACATACACTGTGAAGCCTGTGCCATTCAGTGTGTTGATCAGCGACTGCATATTACCCTTGAAGGTACCGTTGCAGGCGCTGCCGGCGCAGTCAAGGCCGCTGGGGATGCTGGCAAGGGCATCGTTGGTCCCAAGCTGCAACAGCACCTTATTGGCGCCCGGGTGACGGGCGCGTATCGAGTTGATGCGGCTAAATGCGGTATCGGCCGATTCATCCCCACCAATGCCCTCATTGTAGGTAATAACCGGCAGGGACAACGACCCTTCCAGCAGGGTGGTCAGGTTGTTTTGATAGCCCTGGAAGCCGATGATACGGGCGGATTCGTTATCGGATGCATAAAAATCACCCTCGCCATTGGTAATGCTGTCGCCAACAGCGAGCAAGTAGTGTCCTTGGGTTCCAATCAGGGTGTTGGTGTCCCGCGCCAGCTCCGTACTCGAGGCGTCGCGCATAATGGCCTCGAGGGTATGTGTTCCACTTTGCGGCATTCCGACAAAGGTAGCCAAATAGGGGGGTATATTGTCAATAACCGATATCGTTCCGTTCAGCAGGAATTCTATCCCGCCGCCGCCGGGGACATTCGCGGCGATTGCGCTGGCGGTCAGTATGTTCGTGGGCGTGACTGTCGCAGCGACCGGCGAACCGAGTACGACCGCAGGGATTGCAGACGGATATTCAATCACTACATTGTCGAACGAGGATTTATCCTGGGCATAAAGGGCAACGGTGCCGGACGCCAGGCTGGTATCCTGGACGGCAAAGAGCGGCTCGTTGTTGAGCCAGATCTGGATCCGACTGCCATTGACCTCAATAGTGAAACTTAGCAACTCGCCAAAACGATACCCTCTGGCATTGACTGCCAGCGGGAAGAACGTGCCGGCAACCTTTTTCTCCAGGCGGGTGAACCCGTACCGGGAGTTCATCGAGATGCGATAGTAATTGTTATTGTTCTGATAGCGAAACATGACGCCGATATCGTCGGCCTGTCCGGCGGACAGATAGGTTGCGTCGACACTGAAGCGATAGTCGTATAAACCGGTGCCGGGAGAGTAATAAACATAGGTTCCCTTGTGATAGCTCTGGTCAAAGGCTCCCGGGCGCGTTTCAACACCATTCTGCTGATGAAAAGCGCCTCCGGTCACTGTCCAGGATGAGGTTTTTGTACTGTCATCCACGATCGTCCAGTTGGCGGCGCTTCCATCGAAATTCTCTATTAATGGCATTGTCCCCGGATCGGGATGCGCCACCAGCGTTGCCGCGGCCAGGGTGATATTTCCGCCCCCGGGGTGAATGGC
>CAYTGL010000015.1:0-44349 GCA_964437335.1 uncultured Chromatiales bacterium | reverse complement strand
TCTTGTGACTGAAGCTGCTGGCGTCGGTCAATCCCCAGTGGGCCCAGTCCGCGCTGCCCTCGCCGCTCAGATTGGTGCTCGGCGGGGCAGTCCCGGTCGCCCCAAGCAGGTGGGCGGTATTCTGATTGACCGTAATGGTGACGGCCTGACTCGCGACCTGGCCATCCCCGCCGGTGGCGGCGAAAGTGACGGCATAGGGGCTGCCGGCGACACTGGCGACCGAGGGGGTCCAGTTGAAGCTGCCGCTGCCATTAAGGTTATCGGTAAACACCGCCCCGCCCGGCAGGCCCGAGGCGGACAAGGTCAGGGGCGCCGGGCCATCCGCGTCGGTGGCGCTGACAATAAAGCTCAAGGTAGCGCCCGCTGTCACCGCCCTGTTGCCGATCGCCGCCAGGACAGGTGGCTGGTTCACCGCTGGCGGGGGCGCCACCAGCGTTGCCGCGGCCAGGGTGATATTTCCGCCCCCGGGGTGAATGGCGTCGATGGTATAGCTCACCGTGAGGGTGGTCGCGCCGCCAGCGCTGAAATCGAGGGTGATGACCTGATCCAGGGCCCCGGAGGGCGCGTCGATCAGGGCGACATACGGTGAGGCGCTGCCGTCGCCCAGCGTGGCCTGCAAGCGGCCTCGGGCCTTCCATGCCCCCACATACAGCCGCAGGGTCCTGGCCGAGGTCGTGGCCGGGACGGTCAGGCTGAATCCGTTGTTGGCGCCGGTCATATAAAGGCCGGCCGCTGTGGTAGCGCTGGCGGTGGGCGTACCACCGGTCCAGTTGAAGCCGATCCGGTCGGATGCGGTATAGCGTCCGGGGTTGACTGCCCCGATGCGGGTGTAATTGCTGATCTGCTGGGTGATGCCGGTCTTGTGACTGAAGCTGCTGGCGTCGGTCAATCCCCAGTGGGCCCAGTCCGCGCTACCCTCGCCGCTGAGATTGGTGCTCGGCGCGGGTACACCGCTGCTACCAACAATCGATGCAGCCGACGCAGGAAAGCTGATTATTAATGACAGTAATAAGATAAATCGGTGAAAAGCCAAGAGTCACATTCTCACAAGATATGGCCAGACAATGGGTATCCCAATTTTGTCGATGTTAACATAAATAGCCAATAATTTGGCGAGCATACTGCGTTTAGCTTGATGTGATTGACAATTCATTGCGCAACGAGCCCTTATCAGTGAGTCAAGTCCTGTGAATCTGGCCAAGGACAGCTCTAGCGGCATTGATCCCGGAGTATCTGTGCCAGATGGCAGGTAAAAGTATTTATATCGAACTTTTGTTCACAGAGAAGCCGGCCGCGCTGACCCATGCGTTTGGTTTCTTCAGGTTGCGATAGCAAACGCCTAATGCTCCGCTCCCAACCGGCAACATCGCCGGGCTCGACCCAAAGTCCAATGCCTTCCTGCTCGATATCAATATCGAGCTGACGGTTGCGCGTCATGATTACCGCCTTGCCCATCGCCATGGCCTCAAGCAAGCTTGTTATGCCAATTTGCGAAACAGCGTGCGATTCAGGGATGAGCAGTGGAATGGCGACGGCGTAGGCGCTCCGATAGTCATTCAATAACGATGAATAATCCACAAATTGGGTTCTGATCGTGACATTTTCTGGAATATCTGGGAATTTTGGCGCTGAATCTCTATCGCAGGAAACCAATAGGGGATAATTAATCCCTGCAAAGGCCTGCACCAAAGTAGCATAGTCGCGATTCGCCTTTCCCGTTGCGAGGATGAACCGCGGCTGCTCGCCATGATTATACGCGTGACTATAGAAAGATATATCTACGCACCAGTGGAGCGTGGTCAGCTTTTCAGCTGACTCAGGAAATAGATCGATCATTTGCTGACGTACAACGTCGCTCAGACAGATCAGTCGGTCGTGGCCGAGAACAAACGTTGCGTCGGTAGTCGGCCGATGCAGTATCGCAACCAGCCTGGGTCGAAACAATCCCCGGTAACGAAGCTTCGCCAGCAGATTAGTGCTGCTCTGGCACGCGGAATAAACCAGATCGTAACGGCCAAATCTGGCAAGGATACGTAGTTGTTGATCGAGATCACCGAAACGCCAGGACCAGCGCGTGCTTTTCAAAAAAGAAAATTTCTCGTGAGGGAGAATATCGACATCGATACCGTATTGTTCCAGATGGCTGATGCCCCAGAGATGGTGTGCGGGATATTCGCCACTCTGCCACAACCGCCAGGCCTGATCCATCGGATAGTTGTTAACAAATAGTATCCTCATACTTGAATCGGAAATCCGCTCCGGTAACGTGCAAGGGTAACTTCGGAGGTCTTCTCGCTCAATCCGTGGTGTTCTCGAAGGCTCGTCGAAGCACATTTCGCATCATTGCGGTCGGTTCCACTTCGCGAATGAACAACTCGTGATTGGAGTGACGCATCGCGGAGGCAAACTGGCTGTCGCGCAGGAGATGGTCGCAGGCTGCCACACAGTCGTCAGGGGAAGAAAAAGCAAGATAGTGTGTTCCGCGGACCACATCGAACGGCGTCTCGTATTGCAGCGGTTCGCTTACGATGCAACGTGACGCCGCCAGATATTCCGGAAATTTGGCGCCAATCGAGGAAACGAGACCTGTGGTCGTCACCGCAACCAGATTCTGACGCAACAAATCCAGGTAGGCTGATTTTGCGCTGCCATATGAATTAATGCAATCGGGATATGCCCTGCTTACGAAATCCGACTCCCGCAGACCACCAATAAACCTGTCTCCGAATTCCTGCTTTAAGGCCCTGATTACTGCAACTCGCGCTTCATTGAGTGCATGCATCACGTCGGGATAGACCGCGTTCGACGGGTCCCACACCCTTGTAGGGAAATAGATCTTCGCAGCAGCGGGCTCCTGCGGTCTGATAATCAGCTCATGCACATAGGGAAAGTTTCCGTGGGCCTTTGGATCCCGCCCTCTGAGGGCTGACCGGAACGGTGATACCAGCCGTTTCAGGAACCCGATTGGATCGGCACGAAATTCATCAGTGTAGAAAGTGTAAATCAGCGAACGCTTGATTGAGTCTCCTTCGTTGGGCGATGCGACCGGGTAGTAAAGCCCATAGGGAAGCAACTTGTCTCGCAGGCGTGGTTCCAGTGTCGCGATGAACGCCCTGTCGAAGCTTCGCTTGAAGTATACGTCGCACTGCGTAAGACCATCGATAGACGATATGTACTTGTTGTCCATCATATCGAAGCACAATTTACGCTGACTACCGGTGCGATCGTCAGCAACCTCCAGCCAGGCAATGTGCTGGTTGTTCCGGAAAACATACTTGTCATGTTGCTCCCGCACGCGCACCGACGGGAAGGCGGTGACAGAAACACGAGCCTCGCCAAGCGAGGCGAGATTGTAAAGCCCTGCGTATATGGCAGACACATAGCGGCTTTGCGAGAGAGGAAATATCTTTACGGAGTACACTTCAATTTCATCCCGCGGTCGTAGCGATGACAGCACTCTCTTCTTCCGGCAGGATGCTAGGCCAGTTCTTTCAATGCGGAATGCAAGATCTGGTTTGCATCAGCCACCCAGGATTTATAGGCTGCGTTTGCTATCTGACTGGTCTTCTTGCGAATCTCGGGATCTCTCAGTGACCGAAGTGCTTTCACGTAATCCCGGGTTGAATTGCACACAAAATAAGCCCCTTCAGTTGGTATGACGCCGCGAAAGGTTTGCGGACTACCCACCACAGGCAGACCGGCGGCCAATGCCTCGATCATCTTGATTTTACATCCCCACCCGATATTGATGGGCAGACAGGCAATATCCATATCCTGCATGAAACCTGACAGGTTCTCGATATAGTCGTGAATCACGATTGCTTTTGAGTCCGGAGTACCGTACATCTCACGGGCGCCCCTTCCCACGATATTGAAGCGGAAGGCGCCCGGCATCGCCGCCTCTACCGCCGGAATGATTTCATTCATGAGTTTCCTGGCGCCGACCGTGGTCTGCTCGTTACCTATGACATGTATTCCGACAAAGACGACATCCAGTATCGACTTGTCGGTCTTCACAGGGATAGGCTCTGATTCGACGAATGGCAACACCCAACTCTTGCGGACGGATCCGCCGTAGAGCCTGGCCATATAGCGCTGGTCGCTGTAGGAGATGAATAAGATACGATCCGAGATGCGGTGCATTGTCCGCTCTTTCCTGAATCGATTCGATGTGTCCATCCAAAGTTTTCTGACCCAGTGATACGCCTTCCGCGGCGCCTGCCTGCCGCGCCACTCCTGCCACGGCCGGCCGGCCAGGTTCCGCTCGATCATGTGCGGCACTTCAAAATTGTGCGAGCGGAACCATACCTTGGCGCCATGCAGATCGAGTGCGGAGACCAGCGATGAAAAATGGGCATACTCGCCCAGAACGATACGGGGCCGGCACTGATCAATGATCGCCTGCAGCTCTGTCACCGTATCCCGGCGCTCGGCGCGCGACCATTCATCGGTCCTGCGACTGACGAAATGGTAAGTGATCTCGATGGGGATATCGGTCTTCGGTATGGTCAATGCGGACTCTTTGGACCAGCCACACTCCACGAAAACCACCCGCCACCCTTCATTGTGAAAAAATTCGATGCGGCCCCAGATATCGCGCTTTGAACCCCAATCAACCGGGTATGCCGGGTCCGGGCTGAGGATAAGAACAGTATTGGACAAACTAATTAATCCTGAATCTCGGGGCAACATCGTGGCGCGACTCCGCCGTTTTCATAATCAGGACGAGGCATCCAGAATCCTGCCATACTCCTTGATATCCGCCCGGGTATGCCAGTTAAACACCGGCCGGATGGGACACGTGAGTGTTCCTTTAAAATCACCGCGGGCCGAGTCCCCATCCATGCTGTCGATCACCTGGAATCCCACTACATCGCGCTCTCGAATCTGGTTGACGTCTTTGGGATCGATGGTATGGATATATGTATTCACCATAAACATCCCTTCCCCGAGAAAATTCCCCGGTATCCACCCTGTACTGACGTATCTCCCGACTGGCCTGCGCTTCCCTCTCCATGTCCTGTCCTGGTCTATGACCTCGCACGCCGTTTCTCCCTCCTGGTCTATCAGCGAAAAACTCATTACCAGCTTATGGCCAGGCTGGATAACGTCGTACTCTATTTCGACCCCGATGGGATACCTGATATCGAATGCCTCCGAAATCTCGCCTTGTGCGTTACGCAAACGTACTGCCCGCAAGCGTACGACATCGCCCTGTGGCGCGCGCTGCTCATCATCCCACTCACGGCAGGAGATATTGTCCGATTCTCCCTTGAGATAGGCACGCACGACCTCATGAGGTGTTCCGTCATATTGTATTTTTCCCTTGTCCAGCATGATTACCCTGCTGCACATGCGCGTTACAGAGGGCATGTTATGGGAAACGAAAATCACAGTCCGGCCCTGGTTCCCCACCTCCTGCATCTTGCCCATGCATTTCTTCTGGAATACCGCGTCACCCACCGCCAGCACCTCATCGATGATGAGAATCTCCGGCTCAAGATGTGCCGAGACGGCGAAGGCGAGGCGCACTCGCATACCGCTTGAATAACGTTTCACCGGGGTATCCAGGAAACGCTCGACGCCGGAAAATTCGACGATTTCATCGAATTTGGCGTCAACCTCTTTTTTCCGCATACCGAGTATGGTGCCATTGAGATAGACATTGTCTCTGCCGCTGAGCTCGGGGTGGAACCCGGTCCCCACTTCCAGCAGGCTTGACACCCGACCCTGGTATGTCACGCAGCCTTTCGTCGGCAAGGTGATCCGCGAGAGGATCTTGAGCAAGGTGGATTTACCGGCGCCATTCCTGCCGATAATGCCTAGCAATTCGCCTCGCTTGACTTCAAACGTGATGTTTTTAAGGGCCCACAGGATATCTTCCGATTCCTGCCCGAGCGCGCTACCGTTGCCCGACAGGACATCATCGAAATTGTAGAGCGATCTGTATTTTCGATAGTTTGATAACGGCCTGCGAATAAAACCGTATAGTGCCGACGCAAGATTATCCGTCGCCTGCTCCTGCACGCCGATGCGGTAGATTTTGCTGACATCATCGACCCTGATAACGGCCTGATCTTCACTCATGCTCAATTACCATCCTTCTATTGGCGATCTGTTCGGCGCTTCCTTTCCTGTCCGAAGGTCAGTTTCTATATTACGTCCACGAACACCCTTTCCATGCGGCGGAAATACAATGCGCCGCCGACAAGCAAAAAGGCCGTGGTTATCATGCCGGGAATGATGAATTGCCAGCTCATTTCCGTACCGAGGAACATGGCGCGGAATCCCTCCACCACCCCCACGATCGGGTTGATTGAATATATGATTCTATATTGCTCCGGGATGGTGGATGCCGAATAAACGATCGGCGCGCTGAACATCAACAATTGAATGAAATAGTTCAGGGCGAATCTCACATCGCGATAACGAATGGCGAGCGCTGATAGCCACATGCCTGCTCCGGCGGGGATACTGATCATCATCAGGAGAAACACCGGCAGTAATAGAATATTCCACGTGGGCGCTACCTGGTAATAAATCAGGATAGCGACTAGGAGGAAAATCGAGATAATGAAATTCCCCAAGGACGAAATCACAGCAGTCAAGGGGAAGATCAGGCGCGGGAAATATATTTTTCCAAGCATCCCCTGGTTAGATACCAGGCTCTGGCTCGACGATGTCAATGCAGATGACATGTACGTCCACGGAATAATTGCAACTGAGGAGAACAGTGTGTAAGGCACCCCCTCGGATGGCACCTTGGCCACTTTGCCGAAGATGACGGTAAAGATAATGATGTTTATTAATGGATGAAGAATCCCCCAGCCAACTCCCAGAATAGTCTGGGCATACATGACCTTGAGGTTGCGCAAAACCAGAAAATAAAACAGGTCGCGGTAAGCAAACAGCTCCTTGAAATCTATAAGTTGCCATCCACTTTGTGGCTTGATAGTGGTAACTGAAATATCGCCCTTGTGGATATCCATCTTCCGTACCCTCTACTGACAAATAGTTGGATTCAGCGATGCACCGACTGAATATCGATGCACTAATCAATTAATAATCAATACCTTATATAGTAGCGCCGGTGGATTACAAAAGCGTCCGCTAGTATATCGGTATATTGTCCCCGGCTCTTCACCTGTCCACCAATATTCCGTCCATTGAGTTAAGCTTTTTTCCACTGCCGGAACGGTCTATCGCCAGACCGCTCTACAGCGCGAATCACAAATTGCTCCATCTTCTCAACATAACCCCGGATAGCGAAATCCTTCTCAAGTTGTCGCCTTGCGGTCAGCACCAGCCGCCGCCTCAGGTCATCATCACTGATCAGTCGTTCAAGCTTATCCGCCAGATCGTTGGGTTGCTCCGCTTCAAACACGAGAGCGTTAGTTTCATGTTCGAATAGCTCAGCCATACCGCCCTGGGTTGTGCCGACGATGGGCAGTCCCGAAGCCATCGCCTCCAGCGCCGTTGCACCGAATCCCTCATAACCCCCACCGGCGCTTGGAAACACAAAAATATCATGGTCGCGATAAACCCGAGACAGCTCCTTGTGCGGCACCTTGCCTAGAAAATTTATCGTGGCTGGCCCGGAATTTGCCTGATCGACCAGCTTCATTTTGTATTCGCCCTCGCCTTCACCAATAATACTCACGGCGAGATACCCGTTACCGTGTTTTCCTGCCAATCGATGCGCTGCGTCAACCAGGGTGTGGACACCTTTGTATCTGTGCACCTGCCCTACAAACAGCACCCGTACCGGCGTATGGAGGCTACCGGAGTTGTCCCGCATGGGGTATTGCTGGATCGGGATGCCGCGATAGATTACCTGGGAATTTTCGAGGGGGAGTCCCTGTTCGATAAGCCGGCGTTTGATATCGGCGCTGACACAATGGGTATAAGAGAAATCCAGATCAACCCATGTGGCTTTCCGCCACAGACTGCGGTCCAGAATATAGTCAAGAAATTTTTCTCTTCTCCGACTGAATGACGCGGGCTTGTACTGTTTGATATTAGGATCTCCGAATGTCCATGCCAGCGGGAACCGCAAGTCCTGCGCAGCGCGTATTGGCCCCAGACTCAAATGAGACTGGCTCCAGGCAAAGACGAGGTCGGGCTTCTCCCGCAGCAATGCCTCCCGTGCAATACGATAGTTTTTCCTGGTGGTCTTAAAGCGGTCACTGCGCACCAGCAGCCAGGGATAGGTCTCCCTGGTCACGGGATTGGTAAATTGCCGATACAAATCAAATATGCGATGGACATCAATTTCACCCCGTTCCACGACAGGCCTGTCGACGCCGCTAATGCTGGTCAGCACCACGACCTCATGACCCTTGGCGGCCAGCGCGCGTGAAACCTGCTCGCAACGAATCTCGAATCCCCCGACGTAATGGGGTGGAAACAAATTGGTTATCACAGCGATTTTCATCGGCGAAGCAACTCAATCTCCATGGTCATCCGCCATCGTGCACCAATAACGCCCCTGGCCTTCACAATCAAAGGCACCATTCTACAGCTTCCCCGCCATCTCGTTAATCGTTTCTGCTTCAGTAACATATTCGATTGCCGAGATAATAAATACGATGTACAGTCCCGGCTGAATTGAAGGGGAGCCTCGGGATTCAGGCGCCTCCTCCTTGGCACGATTCACCACGCATAGATAGAAAAACCTTTGTCCACATTCAGAGAAAACCGGGGGGATACTCCATCCATGAGCGGTAACGCCCCCCTCGTGAGCGTCATCACCCCCGTTTATAACGGCGAGCGCTATCTGAAAGAATGCATCGAAAGCGTGCTGAACCAGACCTATCAGAATTGGGAATATATCATCGTCAATAACGCCAGCACCGATGGTACGCCAGAGATCATCAAACGCTACGCCGGGCACGATTCGCGAATACGGATTCATAACAATGACCATACCGTCGATGTAATCCAGAATCACAATATCGCGTTCAAACTGATCTCCATGCAAAGCAAGTACTGCAAGCTCGTGCAGGCCGACGACTGGATGTTTCCAGAGTGCATTGAGCTCATGGTGAAAGCGGGCGAAGCAGTTCCTGCCGCGGGAGTTGTCGGTTCATATTGCCTGGCAGGTAAACGGGTAAGATGTGAAGGCCTGCCTTACCCTTCCCCGGTGATCTCCGGCACCGAACTGGCCCGCATGACGCTGCGCGGCTTGATCTATCTCTTCTGGTCGCCATCCTGTCTGTTAATCCGGTCCGATCTTATTCATGACCGGCAACCGTTCTATCGTTCAAACTACCTGCATGCGGACGTGGAGGCCTTGTACGATTTACTGCAGTATCACGATTTCGCATTCGTACATCAGGTGCTGACTTATATCCGGGCCCATGAAAACTCGATGACTGCCCAGGACGCCAAGCGAGTCAACTCGCAGCGCCTGAGCCACCTGCATCTTCTCTGCGAGTATGGACCGGTTTACCTCCAGAAAAACGAATTCAGGGCGAGGTTAACAGAACTGATTAACGAGTACTACAATTCACTCGCGTTGTGCGTATTCGACCTGAAGCATGCGGATTTCTGGCAACACCAGAAATCGGAACTCAAGAAGCTGGGATTACCGTTAAGGTATCCAAAACTTTTCCGTGCGATCATTGCTGAACTGCTCTTCAATCCGCGCGGCGCAGCGCGGCGACTCAAATCGGGACTCAGCCGCCCAACATGATCGGTATCAACTGCCCAGACTGCCTGTTTCCAGATGCATACGATACCAGGCCACCGTCTGTTCCAACCCCTGCCGCAGTGACACGGCGGGCTCCCAACCCAGGACATGTCGTGATTTCCCGACATCCGCCTGCTTGATCCGCTCCATGGGGCGGTCTGGAATCGCCCCGAATTCGGGCACGACCCCCGCGCCAACGATCTCGCATAACATCTCGACCACCTGCCGCGTCGTGACCAGATCGCCCGAACCAAGATTGAACGTTCCCCCCTCGACACCTGGACATAGCCCGATCGCCAGCAAGCCGTCAACGACATCACTTACATAAATCCAGTCAACCGGTCGCTGGCCACTGGACAATTTGGGTATTTCGCCGCGCAAGAGCGCCAGCGTGACATAGGGGACCAATTTGCGCAGATCACGCTGCCCCGGCCCATAGACCATGAACAGGCGGGCGATCGCGACAGGTGTCTGATACAGGGCGTGGAACATCCTGGCATAACCGCTGGCTGCCCATTTGGCCGCGGCATAGGGCGAACCTGGGACGGCAACGGCGGAATCCATTTCATCAGGTTCTTCCAACGACCCCGCCGTGACTATCCGTTTGCACTGATGCGCCGACGCCGCAACCAGAATATTCACGGAACTTAGAAGATTTGCATTAAACGTGGGTAACACAACTCTTGCCTCGCGGCTACCCACCACTTCGCTTGCAAGATGAAAAACAATGTCAGGCCTGAGTTTGGTGAACAATCCATCCACTGTCTCCTGGCTTGATAGATCGCCCTGCCACCAGTTGATTTTCTGTGCGTCCCCAGCGTGACGCGGATGTCTTGATATTGCATTAACATCCGCCCCCAGATGACACAGACGATCGCACAACAACGATCCGATAAAGCCGCTCGCCCCGGTCACCAGCACCTTCGCGCCAGAAAAATCAGACAACCGTATCTTTTGCATTTTCTGTCTGCAATGGCCAACTGACATGCGTTAACTGACCCCGCATCCAGGCATGCGTTGTTGCGGAATGTGTCAGCATCAGTCGTTCGGAATAATAATGGCCAGATAATTGGAATTTGAACCATTAGCACCGGCGAACATATTACCGCCTAGTGTAACCGTCCCTGGATTATAGTTCCTTCTATAGAGGTTCAGCGAGGGAGATAACGAATCAGTGGTGCTAACCGATAGTCCGGTATTTATATAAGAACTCATCCAACCAGGAAGTGCTGATGCGCCGGCATCGTAGGCAATATAAACACTGGATGATCTATCGATATCGAAGGTGATATAGCTTGCCGAGGAATTATTGACGTCATTATTTGCTGTCATAATCCAGATTCCATCGACCAACGACGGGGGTATACTGATTAACGTATGACCTTGGTCAACGTAATAGACATCTCCCGCCTCGAGTAGATTTTGTTTCAGATATGGCGCGGTTGTAGACGGAGTGAGATTGCCCAGTACAAATGGCAATGCGACCGTCGACCCCGGGTTGAGGGCGTTATGCCAGAGATATGCCATTACGCGGTGGCCAAGGGCATTGGGATGCCATATATCGGCGAATAAACTGAAGCGGTTGCTTCCGGCCCCGAGAAAGTAACTGTAAAAATTGGGCCCGATCTGGTGGTTAGTCAACTCGCTGGTTATAACCGAGCCATATTGCTGGACACGGGTATTCGTGGCCTGTGCCCCGGGATTGACATACGGGGTGGACGTTCCAAAGATAGGTGGTGGAGTCGCAATATGCACAGCAGCACCTGCTGCAGACAGAGTGTTAATCAAGGATTGCATATTGCCCTTGAAGGTACCGTTACACGCGACACCCGAGCAGCCACCACCACTGGGTATGCCCGCGAGGGCATCATTGGTTCCAATCAACACAATCGCGCCATTATAGCCAGGGTGGCGTGCGACTATAGAGCCGACGCGTATAACTGCCGTATCAGCAGACTCGTCACCGCCGATAGCCTCGTTGTAAACAATGGCGGGCCCGGCTTGTGAAGCATCCAGCAGGTCTGTCAGATTTGTCGTATAGCCTTGCTTATTCAAGATGCGGCCAGATTGATTGTCAGCGGCATAGTTGTCGCCTTCACCGTTTGCAATACTGTCGCCAAGCGAGATCAAATAGACACCCTGAGCACCGATCAGTGTATTGGTATCTCTGGCCAGCTCCACATCAGAGGCATTACGCAATACCGCCTCGACGACATGATCCCCCTGGGAGACACCGGAAAATACCGCGTTGTAAGGGGGAGTAGCGCTCACTATCGTTGCAGAACCATCGAGCAGGAAATCTACCCGCCCGCCGGAGGGGACGTTGCCGGCTATGGCGGTAACTGCAAGTATATCGGTGGTTACGATCGTATCAGCGGGCGGAGAACCGAGTACAACCGCTGGAATTGTCGAAGGCGCCTCGATCCGGACATTGTCGAAAGATGCCCTGTCCTGGGTGTAGAGAGCGACGGATCCGGTTGTCAGGCTGGAATCCTGAACTGCAAACAACGGGACATCATTCTGCCATACCAGGATGCGATTACCGTTCACCTCAACGACGAGGTGGAGTAACTGCCCGGCGTTATACCCTCGGGCATTCACCGCCAGTGTAGTGAAAGCACCAGCAACCTTTTTCTCGAGGCGGGTAAATCCATAACGGGAGTTTAACGACAGGCGATAATAATTATTGTTGTTAATGTAGCGAAACATGACGCCGATATCATCTGCCTGACCCGTGGAGAGATAGGTGGCGTCAACGCTGAAGCGATAGTTGGTCAGGGTGGTGCCCGCAGTAAAATAGGCGTAGGTGCCCTTATGGTAACTTTGATCAAAGGCAGTGACGCTCTCAACTCCATTCTGCTGATGCAGCGCATTGTTAATAATTGCCCACGACGAAGCTATCCCGCTGTCATTCACAATTGTCCAGTTTCCGTTCCCGCCGCTGAAATCATCGGTAAACTCCGAGTGCACCGACACCACAGCCGTACCGAAGCCTCCATGTCCATCACTAACCGTGTAGCTAAAGGAATTGAGACCGACAAATCCGCCAGGAGGGCTGTAGATCAACGCATCTCCGGCGACATTGATACTGACGACACCACCGTTGACGGGCGTGCCCACGGCGATTATTGCCAGCGCATCGTTGTCAATATCCGAGTCTGCACCACTGCCATTGTCCGCGAGCACCGATAACGTATTGCCGGTGCTGTTCATGGCAACCGTGAAGGCGTCATCCTTGGCCACGGGCGGGTCGTTCACCGGAACCACTGTCACCGTGACCGTGGCCACGTCCGCGCCTCCCTGCCCATCACTGATGGTATAGGTAAAGGTCTCCACGCCGAAGAAGTTGACAGCCGGTGAATATAAAAGACCATCCGCGGCTTCGTTGATCGTGACGCTACCCCCCTGGCTGGGGGTGCTTACCGATGTAATAGTGAGCAAATCACCGTCGATATCCGAGTCCGCGCCGTGGCCGTTATTGGCCAGCACCATCAGACTGGTTGTGCTGTCCTCGAGAACTGTAAAATTGTCATCTGCGGCCACAGGCGCATCATTAACGGGCAAAATCGACAGGGACACCATTGCTGCATTTGAAGTGCTGCCGGCGCTATCCTTGACGGTATAACTGAAGCTATCCGACCCATTCAAGTTGGGTGACGGGGTATAAGTGATGCTGCCATCGGCATTGATTACGGCGATGCCATGAGCAGGGGCTGCAGCTAACGTTACGCTCGCCGGGTTCAGGACATGCCCGTTGCCATTGTCGTTTGCAAGAACATCAATGATGACCGGGGTGTCTTCACTCGTTGATGCAATATCATCTGCAGCAATAGGTATCGATTTGACAATCAATACCGTTACCACGGCTACATTGGAATCTTCGATGCCATCATTGACCTTGAAGGTGAACACATCGTTGCCGGTAGCATTCAGATTTGGCGTATAGGTGTACTCACCAGCGGCCTGATCAGAGACTACCGCGGTTCCACGCGCCCCATTCTGGATGATGACATAGGTCGGTGTACGCCCGGCTCCAACGGTAGCGTTGAAAAAACCGGTGCCGGGAGTGTTCGCCACGGTCGTAAACGTACTGGAACTTGCCTGAGGAGCGGTAACGCCAGAGCTTCCGCCAGACCCGCCGCCGCAGCCGGCCAGCGCGAACAGGGAGATAATCAGGAGGAGATATCGGGCAAGAAGAACCGGCTGCACGCTACGCATCGTGAATCAGACAAAATCCCGTGTATGCCACAACAGTTGGGCCCCCATGGGCCCAACTGCATGAAAATAATAAAAACCCGATTTATCGGGCGCAGCGAAAACCCGTGGAATTATCGAACGTCGAGGGCGCAAACGCGGCATTAAATGCGAAGATGCCATCTGCCCCACGATAGATTGCTGCCGGGAAATTCGATGCGGACCCCGGATCCACGCCCTGGCCGAAATGCGTCGATTGCTGCACGCCGGCCGAGACATCATTCCCATAAGCAGCGCCCATGTTACCCGTTGAGTAGGAAGGTCTGACGACGGTGACGGTCGTTGTTACCGGATTGCCGACCGCTACATTGTTGTGAGTCGTCGTCCGCGCCCCCTGGATCCAGTCGGCAACCCACTCGTCTACGTTGCCGGCCATGTCAAAGGCGCCCCAGTTCGACACACAGAGCGGCCGATCGCCGGTAACACCCCCGCCAGCAGTGCAATTTGCGTCGAGCGTTCCTGCCGCAGCCATTTGCCATTCAGCGTTGGTCAACAAGCGCTTGCCGGAATTGGCGCAGGCCTGCTGGGACTGGAACCAGGTGATGTAGGCGGAGGGGGTTCTGCCCGCTTCACTACGGGCATAAATGGGGGTGACTGTGTTGGGGCCGCTGCAGTCGTTCCCGTTTTTAAGACATGGGTAATTATCGCTTGTGCCATATTGTGTGCCGCCTCCCTGGGGAGAATTCCATACGCTGGCTTCATAGGCGTCCACGCAAAGTGGCCCGACGCGAACCATGATGTCATTGACATCATTACCCGCGCAGGGAATTCCGCTCTTGTTGGCGTTTTGCTGCAGGTCCTGGATATCGCCGGTGTTCGTCGTAATGTCGCTCAAATCCGCCTTGAGCAGAATCGCCGCGGCATTGCCATCGACAGTGTTGCCTAGCGCGGTGGGGGTTGAACCGAGCGCGTCGATGCTGAGTTTATCGCCGAGGGCGGTATTAACCCCTGTAATCTCATTTGTAAGATTCACAATTGCGGCGGCGTTGGTGGTAATTGCCGCTGCATTAGCATCGATGGAATTACCCGCCGTCGTCGTTGCCGAATCCAGCGCGCTACCGAGATTGGCGCTGTCCAGCTTGCTGGATTGCAATCCAGTCACGGCCGCCGTGTTATCGTCTATCCTCGCGCTGTTGTCGTTGACGGCATCGGCAACTTTATTGAAGTTCGCATTCACATCAGCAGCAACGGCAGTCGTATTGGGGACAAAAACATTCAGCGTGTTATTTGCATCGGTATTCAGTTCGCCTGCAAACGGCGATGATGCCGTCACCGCCAGGAAAAGTATGGTACCGATCGATGCAATTGATTTATTCATTGGCCTATCCCTTGGTTAATTAGTGATGCGCGAATAGCAAAAATCGTCGGACATAATCATGACCACTGACCCTCGTCCCATTTCATCTGATCCCAATTATTGCTTCCGGATGGCGGTGGATCGCTACCGCCTCCATCACTACCGCCGCACCCCGCCAGCAGCAGTGTACCCAGCAGCAGCAATACATTGAGTTTGATTATTCGCATGACGGTGCTACCACCTATGTGAATACAACGGGATCCAATCTTGATGTCCATGCTTGTCACCTGTAAGTGGCGTGATAACGTCCAGGAATAGTCGAAAAACCTGCAAGAGAGCAGTTCTGTCTACGTAATTAGGTGATAAAAATACCCAATCAAGGTACTACCACACAGGCGTAACGCCGCCGGCGCTCCCGAGACTCCATGAACCGATACGAAACCGGATCAGTGATTGTATCGTTCAAGTCATTGATAATCTTAGAGTCAGGATGACGATTAATCCGCAAATCATGTGTCATATTCAATTTAAACAGTTGAGGGCAATAGTTAATGCCAAATCAAGATATTATAGACAATCAATTATGATTTCTAACGTTAATTACCGAATGCCGTCATTATATTCGAGTAGAACGGATATTCCAAATTTTGATAGCCCTGACCAGGTTCGCTCGCACCGTTGTCGACCGGCGTGATAACACTGACCAACAGCGGTAATAATCACCGGGTGGTTGCCTTGACAATCCTCCCGCGTCCCGGCGGCTTGAAGTTTCTTGAGGCATCATCCAGCACCAGTACCCAGTCCGCTTGCCCGAACGACCCCGGCGGGCTGAAATTGTTCGGGGGATGCCCCCGCTTGAAAACGGCGAAGGGTTCTCCGCTGGGCACCCCCTCCTGCGTATAGTTTTGACCGTCCCTCGGGTTGAACCACCAGGCATTAATGTTCTCGCCCGAAATTCCACTCGGATCGAGTTCTGTTTGCACATCGGAATCAGGGAAATAGACAAAGGCAGAGCCATTGTCCGCGCTCATGATCGCCCTCAGTTTGCGCAAGGCGGCATATTTACCCTCATCGTTGCGTATCAGTGCCTGATCAGGACTGCCCCCCGCCATTGGCCGGGACTCCATCAGCGCGCGGAGATAGCCCATGGTGCGCGCTCCTTCACTGTCCAGCGCATTATGCCAGTTATCCGAGAAGAGCCAGATGTCCCAGTGTCCGTAGGTATGTCCCATCGCTCCTTGAAACACCGAGTGGTAGGCCTCGTAGCGCACCTTGTATGCCGTCATGGGGTCGTTGCTCGAACCGTTATTTCTCCCCTCATAACCACCCTCTGCATTCAGCGTTGGGCGAACCGGATCGGTCAAGGCATAATCTGCGGCGATGAGGTTTGCCGCGCCTTCCACAATCTCATTGGTCTGGATCATGTGGAAATCCAGCCAGGCGGCGTCATGAAAATATTCGGATGATGATCTCCGCCCATCGGGGTGAACAGTCATCAGGCTGGCGCCCTCATGGCCGCTCTCAAGTCCCTCGGCAAGCGCATTGATCAGGGATAGTTCCTTATCATTCGGCCTGGTCCGATCCCTTCCGGTGGTTTCCCAGGCAATCTTGTGATATTCGCCGCACACGATCCAGATGACGTTGGGTCTATCCCTATAACGCTGGCCGAGCTTATTCCCGATGTCCCGTGCCTGCTGCGGATTATCGACCGCCAGAATCTGATCCATTGCCGAACCCCAGATGACGGCAAGCGCGATATACAACCCGTGTTTCAGCGCTTGGTCAATGATGTAATCGACGTGCTGCAGATAGCGCTCATTAAGTACCACACCCTCGGCGCCCACCAACAACGGGCTTTCTCCGGCATAATCGGACTTGATGCCCGGACTGTCGAAGTCGGGCTTATCGATGATGATGGGTCCCTGGATTAAGGTGAACCCCCTTGCTGCGCGATCCCGCAGGTAATAATCGACCTCATCGGGTGGAAGATCCGTCAATCGCCAGGCAGTATCGCCCAGCCAAAAAAACGGGGAGCCGGTATCCGTCTCGACCAGGAATCTGCCGTTTTGACTGATGGTGAGTCCCGACAGATGACCCGCATCACCCTCTGCGGCGCAGGATGCGAAGCCCAACGGGAGCATTACGCACAGCAATCGCGCTAACAATAATCTCCGCTGTGTTAACATGTTACGCGAGTTACATCAGTATCTATGGCGCTGCTCTGCAAGTGCCGATAATAAATCCAGCATACCGGCAATTATCCGTAATGTTGGCGAACTGATCCAGTAAGTTCATGAAATCCTATAGATTTAAATCTCATTGGACCAGATTCTGGATGCGCCTGTCCCACATCGGATTGTTACATGGTGTGGCCACCCGTCTGGCGACCTTGTTCATTCCCCCGTTTTATGGGCGCGTGTCCCTGGCCAAACTGAATCCTCACGGGTACAGATCGCCAAGCGCCAGCGTACATCATCCCGGTCTGCGCCAAGGGTCGCACTGTTTTATTGGTGAGGATGTCATTATCTATCAGGATATCAGGGGGGGGGGCGTGATCCTGGGAAACGCGGTGCACATTCATCGCGGCACGGTCATACAAACGGGCGAAGAAGGGTCCATCCAGATCGGCCCAGACACCCATATCCAGCCAAACTGCCAGTTCTCGGCCTATAAAGGCGCCATCCGGATCGGGGCACGGGTCGAGATCGCGCCAAATTGCGCATTCTACCCCTATAACCATGGCATGAAAGCAGCAATCCCGATTCGCGAGCAACCACTGGACTCAAAAGGCGGCATCGAGATCGGCGACGACGCCTGGCTGGGCTACGGCGTCATCGTGCTCGATGGGGCCAGGATCGGACAGGGCGCCGTTATCGGGGCCGGGTCGGTCGTCACCGGCGAGATCCCGGCGGGCGCAATCGCGGTGGGCTCCCCGGCAAAGGTCATCCGGATACGTCATTGATGCTTGCCCTTAGAGATGTCACCCGGCGTGGCATATGATGTGCATATTTATTTACCACGAGTATGACGTCCCCGAGTCGGCGCCTGGATGAGGAATAATGAGTAAAAAGAAGATCCTGTTGATCTCACCAACCCCGACCCATCCGCCGACGGCCGGAAACCGGACCCGGATCGATGCCTTGCTTTCGGGCCTGAAACAGCTCGGACACGACGTCTATTTCTGTCATATTCAGAATGAGCGCGGCGATGAGGCCGCGATGGAACGGCTGTGGGGAGACAGCTATATCGCCATCCCGTATATCCGGCCGCGCAGCGCGCTCGCTCACTGGAAGAAAAGGATTTGCGCCCTGTTTGATACCGGCGCGCGCTACACATCCACCATCGATGCCTGGTACGACTCGTCGGTCGATCCCCGGATCACCCGCCTCCACCATCGAATCAAGTTCGATGTGGTCGTGGTCGAGTACGTGTTTTTCTCGAAGGTATTGCAGCTCTTTGGCAACGATGTGCTGAAGATCATCGATACCCATGACGTGTTTACCGACCGCTACAAATCTTACCTGAAGAACGGTCAGGTCCCGCAATGGTTTTCCACAACTCGCAATGGGGAAGCCGAGGGCTTGAACCGGGCGGACATCGTTGTCGCCATCACCGACAAGGAACGTGATTTCTTCTCCGGACTGACCTCGAAGCGGGTGATCACCGTCGGTCACATGGTGGCGCTCGGCGAACCCGCCCAGGCGAAGGACCAGCAGCATAACCTGCTGTTTGTCGCCTCGGACAATCCGATCAATACCGACGGGATCAACCAGTTCATCGCGCAATCCTTCCCGGCGATCCGGGCGCGTGTTCCGGAGGTGAAACTCGTTTTGGCAGGTTCAGTCTGCAAGGGGGTCGCCGATCATCCGGGCGTGGTCAAACTGGGACGCGTCGACGACCTGGGCCCGGTGTATCAGTCTGCCGCGGTGGTGATAAATCCGGTCTTGTTCAATACCGGATTGAGCATCAAAAACCTGGAAGCCCTCGGCTACGCACGTCCGCTGGTCACGGCGCCGGTCGGCGTCGAGGGTCTCGAAGACGGCGCAGGCTCGGCGTTCCTGGTTGCGGCAGATGCAGATGAATTTACCCGCCATAATGTCCGGCTGCTGCAGGATGCCGAATTCGCCGGGCAATTGGCGAGGCACGCCCGTGAATATGCAGCGGAGAGGAATCGCAACATCATGAGGCAACTGGAAGATATCCTGGTCTGAGCAATGAAATTATTGACGGTATTTGGCACCCGACCGGAGGCGATCAAGATGGCGCCGGTCGTCAAGGCGCTCGCCAGGGACACGCGCATCGACTCCGCGGTGTGCATCACGGCACAACATCGCGAGATGCTGGATTCCGTACTTGATCTTTTCAAGATCACGCCGGCCTATGATCTCGATATCATGAAAAAAGGCCAGGACCTGACCGGGATCACCTGCGCGGTCCTCGAAGGCATGCGCAATGTCATTACAGATTTCAAACCGGACCGGATACTGGTGCACGGCGACACGACCACCACGCTGGCCACGGCGCTGGCAGGATATTATCAGAAAGTGCCGGTGGGCCATGTCGAGGCGGGCTTGAGGACGCACAATATCTACTCACCCTGGCCGGAGGAGATCAATCGCAAGCTGGCGGGCGCGATTGCCGACCTGCATTTTGCCCCGACCGAGTGGGCAAGAGACAATCTGCTGCGTGAAGGGGTGAGCGGAAACACGGTATATATCAGCGGCAATACGGTCATCGATGCCCTGCTGGAGGTGGCAGGTCATCTGGAGAATGCTCCGGCGCTGCGACAAGACATGGCCGCCCTGTTCCCGTTTCTGGAGGATGACAAACGCCTGATCCTGGTGACCGGTCACCGCCGCGAGAGTTTTGGCGGGGGTTTTGAGCGTATCTGCAAGGCATTGGCAACGATCGCGCAGCGGGATGGCGTGCAAATCGTTTATCCGATGCATCTCAATCCCAATGTTCAGGAACCGGTCAGACGTTTGCTCGGCGGCATCGACAACATCCACTTGATCGAACCGGTGGATTATCTGCCATTTGTCTATCTGATGACCCGCTCATATCTGATTCTGACCGATTCCGGCGGCATCCAGGAAGAGGCTCCCTCCCTCGGCAAGCCGGTGCTGGTCATGCGGGATACGACGGAGCGGCCGGAGGCAGTGCGCGCCGGCACGGTGAGGCTGGTCGGAACCAACGATCAGGTAATCGTGCGGGAAACGACATTGTTGCTCGACGACGAGGGTGCTTACAAGACCATGAGCTTTGCTCATAATCCCTATGGCGATGGCAGGGCCAGCGCGCGGATCGTGGAGCATATCGTCCGCATCCATGGTCTCGATAACAACCACGGCAAATCCGCTCGTTCACCGGGGCAAGGCTCCATATAGCAACGACAGGCCACGAACCGAGGCAAGGTAATAATTAACAATGGTGATCACGAATTTTTATAACGATGTCCTGAAGGATTACGAAAAGAATCTGTCGATCTTTTTCGATCCGGCAACCGGGGCCGTTTTCGAACCAGGCCGCGAAGATGGTACGCCCAAGTTTCTTTTTACCGAGGTGACCGGCTATGCGCTGCTGGACGATCTGACTCTATTTTCGCTGACCGGCAACCAGCGCTATCTCGACCTGGCCAACAAGAGCGCCGGATGGATCATCGCGCATGGCCAGGATCCGTCGGGCGGAGTGCTCACGCGCTATTATTTTGAACGTGACCCTGACCCCGAACTGATCGACAAGTCTTTCGCCGGGCGCAGGATCTTCACTTTCGATGTCGCCATCTGCCTGCGCGGGATGGTGGCCCTGTACCGATACACCGGTGACAAGGCCTTGCTGAATTCCGCCGTCCGCATGGGCGATTACCTGCTCGATAACGTCGTTTCGCCGGAAGGCGAAGTGACCGCGATCTATGACGCAGCCAGCGGCCAGGCTGTGCCCGCGGACCGCAACAAGTGGTCGCGCTGTTTCGGCGCCTTTCATTCCAAGGCAGGTGAGGCGCTGATCGATCTGTACGCGGTCACCCGGCACGAGAGATATGCGCGCTCGGCGCGAGCGATCTGCCACAAAGTGATTCAGTTCCAGTCGCCCAAGGGCAATTTCGAGACCTCCAGCGGCCGCACCGAACTGCATCCGCATTGCTATGCCACCGAAGGCCTGTTGCATGTGGGGCGCATGACCGGCGAGGACTCATTCATCGACGCGGCGCGGCGCGCCACGGAGTGGGCGCTCGGTCACTGCAAGGAGGGAGAGATTCCCCAGGTCATCGACTCCGCATCGGACGCGCCCCGGGCGCGCTTCCGGACCGACGCCCTGGCCCAGGTACTCGCCCTTGCTTCGGACCTGATCCAGATGGGACGTATCGATCAGGACAAATTGCCGCTGCTGGATCACCTAGCGGCGAAAGTCCTGTCGATGAAGAAGAACGGCGACGGCTATTTCCAGTACGGCTATTACGAACGGGAGTTCAAGGGAAAGCTCGAGGCTGACACCCGCAGCTACTGGACCAACATGTTCTGCATGCGCGGCCTGATCAGATATTACATGGCCATTCTGCTCAAGGACACCTATGTGGCGATCCTGGCGGGAGGCATAGGCTCCAGGGTATGGCCCATCTCCTGCGAAAACAGGCCGAAGCCCGTTTCTTATTCCCTGCTCGGGGATCGCTCCCTGCTGCAGGAAACCATCCGGCGCTTCACCCATGAATATTTCATCATGCCGGAACGGATATTCATTTTATGCAGCGCGAATGCGCTGGGCCAGGTCTCCGATCAGGCCGGCCAGGAAGGCGTGCCGCCCGGCAACTGCGTCCTCGAGAAAGAACCCAAGGGGACCATCCCGGCAGTGGGCCTCGCCATCGACGGCCTGCCACACGAGGGTGATCGCGGCAACCGGCTGGTCATCGTCTCGATGGGAGACAACCTGATCGCGCCACACGAGTGGTTCCAGGACGCGGTCAGGGCCGCGCTGATCACGGCGCGGGAGAACGATTGCCTGGTGAGCATCGGCAAACCGGCAGACAAGAATGCGCCCGTGGATGTCCGCTTCGGGCATCATCTCTACACCCGCCAGGTCAATTCATACCGCAGCCATGAAGTACCCCGGTTCATAGAAAAGCCGGAACAGAAGGATTTCGACACCATCAGGACCGCGCCCGGTCGTCTCGCCTGGGAATCCGGGGCGGTGATCTTCCGCGAGGAGTATTACCGGGAGCTGGTGCCGGGCAAGCCGGAATCAGGCAACCTCGCGGAGAACCTGCTGTCGCGCGCCACCCCCTGGGAGCAAAAAGGCCAGGCGCAGGTTCGTCTTGCCACCGCGCTGATGGATCCCGCGATCCGCTTCGAGGATTTCGGTGTCCCCGGCATCAGCGTGAAACGCTTTTATCAGGGACACGAGCGATTCGACCAGGGTAACGGCAACGTTTGCCTCGGCGTCCCGGAAAAGGTGCGGCTATTGTCATGCGCCGACAATCTGGTCATCTCCGATGAATTGCCGATCGAGGTGTACGGACTCAGAGACCACCTGGTGATCGACAACGCGATCACCAACACCGCCGTGGTCATGCCGCTTACCGAAGTGCAGCATCTGCCCAATCTGTACCGGCTGTTCTCCGGCTCCCGTCGCTATGAACCGTATATCGCCGGCGGTCCCAGGGCCTTGATGGCCGAGCCGACCATGTTCGTGGAAAAGAGTCCGGACACCCATGCGAGCTCTGACTTCGGCCTGGTGTTTGCGTATAACATCAAGGAGAAGCTTTCGATCTCCCGCAGCAGGGACGGCTTGCACATCATCAATGAAACCCTCCCCGTCCTCGACCGGAAGGATTTTGAGGTTCTGTCAAAAAAGCAGGCGGTTGATTCCAAACTGGTCGAGCATCTGATCGATGTCGGGGCCCTTGCGAAATCGCTGATCGGCGGTCCGATCGTGCTATCCGGCGTCGCCGCCGACCTGCTCAACAAGCTCTGTCTCTATCACGCGATCGGCGGCTGCCTGACCGAGGAAGGCGAACGCAAGGAAGGCGAGATCATCCGGAAGTTCCGCGAGGTCTCCAAGCTCGATCGCCGCTTCCTCGATTCTCGCATCATCTACGAAATCATGGGTCTCCACGGTCACATGCGCCCGCAATCGGACGATTACCTCGTCGATCTGTTGAGCGACAACGTGAATTCCGCCGTCGAATTCCTGCGCGCTGAGGCCATCGATAATCCGGATTTGCGGGATACGCTCGTCGCCTTGATGCAGATCCAGGACAATCCCCATTCATTTTCCGCCCTGAGAAAGAATCTGGAAAAATCCGGTCTCGGTTCCCTGGAGGGCGAGGTCACCCGGGTTTTCGCCTGTTTCAAACTGGCAAAGAACTTCGCCGTGGGGCGCTGGCTATGGAAACGCCGGAAGCAGAAAGAGAACAACAACTCGCGCGGCGTGTTCCTGCAATTCGATCGCGGCGATCTGGAGGAGTTTCCCTTCATCCTGTCATTTTCCCTGAAGTGGCTGAAGAGTTCAGGTATAGAGCCGCGCATCTATGTAGACCGCATCAATCAGATCCTGACCGATGAAGACAACTCGTTCATGGATATTCTGGGACGTTTGCAGGGAGGCGCATCCAATCTGATATCAGACAAACTCTATCTGGAACTGATCAAGGCAAGCCCCCGCGTCGATAGCGGGCGCCTCGCCGGGGTGCTGACAGAGGGTGCGGACTTTCTCGAAACGCGCCCCGATCAGTCCTATCAGTACCCACAGTTGCTCGAATTGCCGTTTCTGCTGGAAGAGATCGCGGGGAATTGCAGCACAGTGTCCGCGGAGTCAGTGAATAGCGTCAGGGAACTGATCGTGGATTTCTACCACAAGCATTGGAAGAAGATCCGCCCGCACATTTCCCCTGAATTGATCGCCCGGTTGCTGGCCTGAGATGCGCGCCTTGATGAGCCCCATCGCATGGCGATAGCCGCTCAACCCGGCTCGCCCGATGGCCGGTTACAGAGCAGCAATGATGGCGCAGACCCGGAGGCCGTGCTGATTTCGCTGCGCCTGGGCGGCCATGCGGGCGCTTCGGGCTACGATCGATTGCAGGAATATCTCGACTGTCGCCTGATCCGCCCGCCGGCGCACTGGTCGCTGGCGCAGCGCACGCTGGCGAGGTCTCTGAGGTTCATGAACAGGAGATCGGGATCGACGTGGTATCATCGCGACAGTCTGCTCGGCGAGCTGTGCGCGGCTGGTCATTGGCTGCGACGCAAGGGACAGGTCTTTCATTTTCTTTACGGCGAGAACTCCTACCGCTATCTGGGCGCCCTGAAATCGCTGGGCACGCGGAATGCGATCGTCAGCACCTACCACACTCCACCGGATAAATTCGTCCAGGTAGTCAAGGACCGCAGGCATCTCTCTCGTCTCGATGCGATTATCGTGGTATCCACGATGCAGGCGGAGTTTTTCTCCACCCTCGTCGGACCGGATCGGGTCATATATGTGCCTCATGGCATCGATGTGGCGTACTTCAAGCCAGGTGGAAGCAGCCACGATCAGAGAGAGGAGTTCCGATGCCTGTTTGTCGGTTCTCATCTGCGCGATTTTGATACGCTGGCCAATACCGCCCGATTGCTCGGCTCCGACAGGAATTTACGCTTCACCGTAGTCACGCGCCCCGATAATCTGACACGGTTTTCCGGCATGACCAATGTCACCGGTCTCTCCGGGGTCAACGACCAGCAATTGCTCGCCCTCTATCAGGATTCCGACCTGCTAGTCCTCCCCTTGCTGGAGTGCACCGCGAACAACAGCCTGCTCGAAGCGCTTGCGTGTGGACTTCCGATCGTGACCACCGACCTGCAGGGTGCGCGGGACTACGTCAATGCCGAGTGCGCAGTCCTGACGCCGAAGGGCGACGCGCAACAACTGGCCGAGGCCATCGTCGGTATCAGGCAGGACCGCGACGGGCTGCGACGCATGGCCCGGGCGAGCCGGCTGCGCGCGATGGAGCTTTGCTGGGAAGCGGTGGCGGCACGGATGATCGGGGTGTATCGAAATCTGGGACAAACTTATCGGTAATATCACAAGGACATGTGAGGTCTTGCAATGAAGGTCGTGTTGTATGTCAACAGTTTTCTCCCGCTGCTGGGCGGGAGGGAGTTCGTGATTCATTATCTCGCGGACGCCTTGCTGACCCTTGGTCACGATGTGAGGGTGTTGGGCCCGGCCGGATTCTGGAAACATCGTCATCTGAGTTTTCGCTATCCGGTCCACCGATGGCCTACGCTTCGAGGTTTAATGCCAGAGCAGGTTGCCAGTTCGCAACTGGCGCTCGATACCGCGATATGGGGTTGCGATATCATTCACGCACATAATACCTATCCTACCGGCTATCATGCCGTTCGCACGAAACGCATGAAAGACATCCCATTGGTTATTACGCCACACGGAGAGGATATTCAGACAATACCTGAAATTGGCTATGGGCTTATGCTCGATCCGGTGTTAAACAGGAAAATCAAACATGCTCTGGACAAGGCTGAGCTCGTTACTGCCATCAGCAATAAAATAAAACATGTTCTGACCGAGGCAGGAGCGGCGGAAAATAAAATCCGCTTGATCCCGAATGGAGTGGATATTGCCCGATTCAATCACCCGGCATCACAACATATCAGGGCATGGCTGGGTGTTGAGCCGGCGGCACGTCTCATCGTAACTATCGGCAGATATAATCCCCGCAAAGGCCAGGAGTTCCTGATCAGGGCAATGCCGAGAATACTTGCTGATGAACCATCGGCGAGATTAGTCATCGTCGGTGATAAGACCGAAGCCTTGCTGCCGTTGATCAAGGAAACCGGACTGAATGGCAAAGTCGTTCTTACCGGGGGAATCAGTCCATCCATGGATATTTTAAGTCGCACGGCCGCATCAAGCATGGCTCCGCGCGAGCCGGATCATCTTGCCGAACTGTTATGCAGCAGCGAACTGTATGTATCCGCCGGCACCGATGACAATTCGGAGGGTTTATCGCTGGCCGTTCTCGAGGCCATGGCCGCCGGCCTGCCCGTGGTCGCCACGAATATTTCCGGTAACAAGGATGTGGTCAGGCACGGCGAGAACGGTTTCCTGGTCAGGCCGTCGGATGAAGGATCACTGGCCGACGCCATCCTGCAGGTGCTCAAGCAGCCCGATACACGGGGATCGATGAGGAATGATGCGCGCAAGACGGCAATGCAATATGAGTGGATCAATGTCGCACGCAGGTATGTGGATGCCTACCAGGAAGCGATCGACATCAACCGCCGTCGATCATAAGGCCAGGACAGCGGAATGTGCGGGATAGCCGGATTCAGCGATTTCAGCAGGAATTCCACCCGGGAAGACCTGAAACGGATGACCGATGTGCTTGCACACAGGGGTCCGGACAGTTCCGGCTACGAGTTTCATGCCCTGGGCAACACCCAAGTCGGCCTCGGCCACAGGCGGCTCTCGATCATCGATTTATCCGAGGTGGCGGCGCAACCCCTGAGCGATGAAAGCGGCAATTACGTCATCGTCTTCAACGGGGAAATCTATAACTACAGGGAGATCCGCGCCGAACTGGAAAAGGAAGGCTATGGATTCTATACCGCATCGGATACCGAGGTCTTGCTGAAGGCCTATATGAGATGGGGCGTCGCTGCGGTACACAAGTTCATCGGGATGTTTGCCTTCGTCATCTACGACAAGACAGAGTCAAAGCTGATCCTGTTCCGGGACAGGGCGGGCGTGAAACCCCTTTATTATCATTACCGCAACGGTATCTTCCTGTTTGCGTCGGAGCTCAAGTCATTCCATCAGAGTCCGCACTTCGAACGAAAGTTATGCGTGGAAGCCTTGCCGCTCTATTTCAAATACGGTTACTACCCCGCGCCTTATACCGTCTTCGCGGACACCTTCAAGGTGAAGCCGGGGCACTACCTCGTCCTCGATCTTGAAACCGGCGTACTGAGCGATAACAAATACTGGGATGTCTATGATTATTACCATATGCCTCTACTCGATATCGGGGAGCAGGAAGCTACCGGGGAAATGGAGCGGCTTCTGACCTCGGCCTTCATGTATCGCATGGTGGCGGACGTCCCCGTCGGGGTGTTCCTGAGCGGCGGATATGACAGCACCGCGGTCGCCGCGATCCTGCAAGCGAATATGCCGGAGAAGCTGAAGACCTTCACGGTAGGATTCAGCGAAAAGAGGCACAATGAAGCAGATGAGGCCAGAGCAATTGCGAAGCACATCGGCACCGACCATACCGAGCATTATTGCTCCGAGAGGGACGCCAAGGAAATCATCAGGACATTGCCCTTCTATTATGATGAACCGTTTATAGATCAATCCTCGATCCCGACCATGCTGGTCAGCAGGCTGGCCAGGGAAAAGGTCACGGTCGCATTGTCCGGAGATGGCTCGGATGAGATATTCGCCGGATACAACCATGTCGAAGACCGTATCGCATCCCTGCGGGTGCTCTCCCGAATCCCTGATCCGGCAAAAAGGTTACTGGCTGGCGCCACTCAGGGGTTAGAACGGGTGACAAGGCCGTACAGCGGTTACAATCTGTATATATTGACCATGATCAATCAGCTCTGGAAACAGGGTTCAAGATTCTCGTGCAGGGATCTTCAGGAAATGATCATTCAAGCTGGAAAGATCTCGAACTACCGGATCTACCGGCTGCTGGGCGCAACGCCCGATCCGATGAATTCATATTTCAATAATTACAGAGCCCCGGGATCCGGGATCAATGACATCAATAAAGGCCTGGCATTCGATTATCAGATCACCATGCCGGACGACATGCTGACAAAGGTTGACCGCGCCACGATGTCGGTAAGTCTCGAAGGGCGAGAACCGTTCCTGGATCACAGAGTGGTCGAGTTTGCCGCGCGGCTGCCCGTCTCGTACAAGTTCGACAACGGAATAAAAAAGAAAATCCTCAAGAACATCGTGCATAAATATGTCCCGGCGGGCCTGATGGACAGGCCAAAGAAAGGATTCGGCGTCCCGATCGATAAATGGCTGCGCGGGGACCTGTCGCAATTACTGGATTATTATCTGGATAAATCGAAACTGGATGATCATGGACTGTTCGATGCGAACTATGTCTCCTATCTCAAGAATCGCTATATGAACACCGGCTCGGAATTCGGCATGGTCTGGTCGATTTTGGTGTTTCAGATGTGGTATCAAAGATGGATGTCCGGAGAAGAAACAGACTTGGGATAAGTCGGTTGTAAGCTTGCTTTCGTCGCAACCCCGCAACAGGAGGTGGTGTCGTGCCAGGTCTTGTTGGTCATGTTTCGATCCCCCCGGAAGCAGCGAGCGTTAGCCGCGCCGTGCAAAAGCTTCTGCACTCATCCGGCTATCACTCGACAATTTACAGATACACTTCCACGATGCACCTGGGTCATGTCTCGCGACAAAATCGGGACACCGCCGGCTTCACTGCCGCTTCACCGAATGGACGGGTCGCGGTACATCTTACTGGACATGCCCGGAGACTGACACAACCTTACGGTAACCTCTCTGCGGCCGATTTCCTTGATGACTACCTGCGCGACAGATTCGATCCTGATACCGCGGACGGAGGTTTCGTCGGCTGTATTGTCGATCTGGACAGCAATCGCCTGCAGGTCTTCAATGATCGACTGGGCTCGTTACCTTTGTTGTACGCAAAGAATGGCCGCGGATTCGCATTTGCGCCCGAGGCGAAGGCTATATTTCCAACGCTTGGCATGAAACCCGGGTTTACTGATACCGGGATCGTCAGCTTCCTCACCACAGGACACTGCCTTGGCGATCAAACACTTTTTGAAGGCATCCATTGCCTTGAGCCGGGCTCCATTCTAAGCGTCGACCTGGGCACGCTCAAGCTGAGTCGCGACAGGTATTGGAGGATGACGTATAAGGAGGACAATAATCTGCGGAAACGCAAGGATGCGAGCGCAGCCCTGTATGAAGCGATCATGGAGTCGCACAAGATTCTCCTGGGGCCGCGGGATAGCTCATTCGATATCTTGCTGTCCGGCGGACTTGATTCCCGTTGCATGCTCGCAAGCGCCGTGCGTAGCGGGAGAGTACCAAAACGCACATTTGGCTGGGGCGCCCGAGCCGATATCCCCTATTCGGACCCCTACATCGCCTCAGGAATCGCCCGGCGCTTCGGCCTGCGTTTTGACTTTTTCAGTTATGGCACCGAGACGTTTGTCGAGAATGCAAATGCCTGGAGCTATACCTCGGAACTCGCCAATGACAATATCGGGTGGTACGCTGAGGGCGCCAGCGTGCTGGCGAACAGTTACGACTCATCCGTAGACTACACCCTGGTGGGGGACGAAGCCTGGGGATGGGGTGGTGAGCCGGCCAATCTCGAGGCAGCAATTTCTGCGGTGGTCCCAGCCACCGTGGCTCCCCGTTTTATGGAATTTGCGACACCCCGGGTACGTGACGCCTGCGAAGCGGGCTACCGCGCGAGCATCATGCACGTGCTGCGGGATTCGGAAGGCAACGGCCTCGCGGAACAAAAGGATTTCCTCTACCTGCACGGCAGGGTGGCCCGTTTTATCTTTTCACTTGGCTATTACAAGGAACTGGCCACGGAAGTCAGGCGACCATTCATGACCAAGGCAGTCCTGGACGTCGTGAAGGGTTTGCCTGCGCGATATCGCTACCACAAGAACCTTTATCGTTCCGTACTGGATACTTACTTTCCGGAGCTGCGCCGGTTTCCGACAAATATGATCAGCAGCCTCCCGGACTGGCCGTATGACATCAGGCGCCAGCCACGCCTCAGGGACTTTTTTACCGAGCTGCTCTGTCGCAAGTCACTCGAAGCAAGCGCGCTATCAGAATTACTGACCCCCCCGGCGATCGAACGAGCCTGGTTGAAATTTCTCGAGGGTCCGGCACGCGCCATCGATCGCAAGATCGGCAAGGCACGACTCCTCAAATACTGGCTGATTCCGGAGCGCGCAAAGATCCGGCGCGCGATGCGGGGTGACAGGCTCGGCGGCACATCCCCGCGTACGGACCTCGATTTTTTCAGGGCCCTCGCCTTGCTAATACTCCTCGAGCGGAAATTCGCCACGCTCGGACGCTGACCCGATTTCGTAACACGACAAATACCTGACCAAGAACAATGTCCAAGATCGTATATCTGTGTACCCGACACGGGGCAAGCCTCTCCTGCGATTCACGAGACCTGGAACGGGTCTTTACTCGCCTGACTCCGGGCAAGCTTCAACCGAGACCTCCCCTGATCATCGAGGATGAGGGGATCCTGATCGGGATTCTCAACCCGATCGATGACCTCCCCGTCCAGGGCAACAGCGTGTGCATGGGAGTATTGTTCGACCATCGTGCGGACTGGTGGCGACCCGGCGCGGAGATCCCGGACGGCAGCTATGCCCTGTTCCGCGGAGACGGCGAGAAGCTCGAGCTGGCGAGCGATATCGTCGCTTCGCGCACCATCTGGTATGTACAGACCGAGAACCTCTTCATCGCCTCGACCTCCCAGCGCGCCATCGTGTGTTTTCTGAAGGGCTACGAGCCAAACGAGGCGGTCCACTCGTGGATGCTGTCCACGGGAACCCTGGGTCCGGGCCTGTCCTGGGACCGGCGGATCCGGTGCCTGGAGGCAGACAGCCGCCTGAAGCTGGATCGTCGCACCTGGCATGTCTCGATCGAGCGGAAACCGGCAGAGTTCACGCCTGAGGATCTGCCGAGCATGGAGCACGAGCAGCGCCTGCGGGCGGCGATGGAAAGTACTTTCGCGAGTCTCGATGTCGACAACGCAAAATGGGTGCTGCCCCTGTCGGGCGGCCATGACAGCCGGGCGATTCTGCAGATGCTGCGTAATCGCCAGAATCTCAAAGCGGTGACGTGGGGCTTGAAGTCCGCACTGGAAGACAGGCAAAGCGATGCCTGGGTGGCGCGCGAGGTCGCACAACGTTTCGGGGTCGAGCATGAATATCTCGAGACGGACCGGACGGACGAAGCGATCGAAATAGTCCTCGACCGGTTTCTGGCGGCCGGCGAGGGGCGCACGGATCATATCGCGGGATACATGGACGGATTCGCCCTCTGGAAACGACTCCATGACGCAGGTTGCCAGGGGATCCTGCGCGGCGACGAGGCCTTCGGCTGGAAACCGGTCAATACCTCATACGGGGTCGTCCGTAGTGTCGGGATGATGCGTCTGTCCGATTACCGAAATATGCAGGCCAGCGGCCTGGCGGGCGCATATGAACAGCTCGTGCCGGCCATGCTGCAACGGATCAGCGGGGAATCACTGGAGACATGGCGGGACCGTTTATATCAGACGTTTCGTATCCCCGTCATTCTGGCGGCGTTGAACGAGCTGAAAAGCGCCTATGTCGAAATCGCCAACCCCTTTTTATCAAGAGCGGTGATCGACCAGGTCCGGCGGATGCCGGCCGCGATGAGGACCGATAAACAACTGTTCAGAAAGATCGTTGAAAACACCCCTCCGGCCATTCCCTTTGCTGACTATCCGGCGATCGAGGCACAGGCGAATATTTTGGGGAACCCTGCCTTCATTGGCCCGATCATAAGGGAACTCAACGGCAGTCATGCCCGAGAGATATTTCCCGAAAAGATTCTTGAATATCTGGAAAAGAATGTGACCCGATCCGTCAAATCGAGGCCGACAAGCGTATCCAATGCCAAGCGATTAAAGTCTTTCATAAAACGCCTGCTCCCCGGAAAAGTGACCACCATAATCAAATCCTCCATCGCCCGGATACAAAGCGGACCTCCCCAAGAGGCTATCGACGCGAACAGATTGGCGTTCCGTGCCTACATCATTTGTAGAATGGATGATCTGTTGCGTCGGGACGCGATGTTGCTCAATCACCGCGACAGTTAAAGTAATATCGCGATGTCGAAACTGATCTATCTGTGCGCAAGGAATGTTTCAGAGCTTCCCTTCCGGCGCGCCGACATAGATGCGGTTTTCTCGCGCCTGACACCGGACAATCTGAGTCCGAGGCCCCCCCGCATCATCGAAAGCAAGGGGATCCTGATCGGTATCTTCAACCCGGCAGACTCGCTGCCAATCCGGGATTACAGCGTCTGCCTGGGCACGCTCTTCGCCGCCCGGATGGACTGGTGGCAACCCGGAGCGGAAATCCCGGACGGCAGTTATGCCCTGTTCCGCGGAGACGCCGGGATGCTCGATCTGGTGAGTGACATCGTGAGTTCCCGCACCATCTGGTACGCGCAGACCGCAGACCTGTTCATCGCCTCCACTTCACAGCGGGCCATCGTGTGTTTCCTGCAAGGCTATGAACCGAACGAGGCGGCCTACCCCTGGATGCTGTCCTCGGGAACCCTCGGGCCGGGACAGTCGTGGGATCGGCGGATCCAATGTCTGGGGGCTGACAGCCGCCTGCGGCTGGATCGAGCTACATGGCAAATTGAAGTGACCCGGAAGCCTGTCGAATACAAGCCTCTCGATCTGCCCCGCCAGGAACACGAACGGCGCCTGCGGGAGGCGATAAATGAGACGTTCGAACATCTCACAGATCTTCGCAACTGGATTCTGCCATTATCAGGCGGGTACGACAGTCGGGCGATCCTGCAGATGCTGAAAACCCGGGCTGGACTCAAGTCGGTGACCTGGGGCCTGAGGTCGGCGATGGCGGACAAGCGCAGCGATGCCTGGGTGGCGCGGGAACTGGCGCGGCGTTTCGGGATAGCGCATGAATACCTGGAAACGGACCGGTCGGATGAGACGGCAGATAAAATCCTCGAACGGTTCCTGGTGGCGGGCGAGGGACGCACGGATCACGTCTCGGGTTATATGGACGGGTTTGCGATCTGGAGGCGGCTCTACGAATCGGGCTGCCAGGGCATTCTCCGCGGCGACGAGGCCTTTGGCTGCCATGCGGTATACAGCGATCGGCAGGTCTACCACAATATGCACCTGAACGTGCTGTCCGATTTCGGGAACATGGAAGTCGCCGCCCTTGGCCTGGAAGCATCCGGGCAGAAAAGGCCCGAGTCCCTCGAACAGAGACACGACGAGACCCGCGAGGCGTGGCGTGATCGGGTAAGCGCGGAGTTCGAGATCCCGATCTTGTTCGCAGCCTTGAGCGATCTCAAGCTTGCCTTTGTCGAAATTATCCATCCCTTACTCTCACGCCGGATCATCGAGACGGTGAGAACGCTGCCTGATGAGCTGCGTACCGAGAAGCTGCTGTTCAAGTCGATTGTCTCCCGGAACGGTCCGAATATCCCGTATGCGACACATCCGGCTATCGAGGCGCGTGGCAACATCCTGCGCAGTGCCGAAATGGCCGACGCCATAATCAGCCACCTGCAAGCTTCCTCGTCCCAGTCGGATCATATCGCCATCATGTCACGTTATGCTCTCAAGTTGATGGAGATGGATAAGGTGTACAAACTGCACGACGACCGCAGCATGCCCACAAGATTGTTTCGCTGGGCGCGAAGGAAAGCAGGGCTGGACAAGGATCGGCTCCTTGTCATGGATCCTTATCAATTTGGATTTCGAGTCTATATTATTTCACGCATGCACGAGATATTGACCAGCGACGCTCGGCAGCAGGTATTATGATAGAGAAAATAAAATACCCCGCCCGTCCGCTGCGATTCCGGATCTTGAACCAGATAATCCGTCTCACTCCCGTATCGGCGAAGTATTGCCACAACGCCATCCTGTTGAAAAAGACGCCTGACAAGGAGATGCCTCCCACTGCTCCCGACGGCCATGATTTCAGGCCGGCAACCCGGAGTGATCTCGACTTCATCATCAACCACCCGGAAGCCCTGGCCAGTGACGTTTATACCCGCCGGCTGAACCGGGGCGACCAATGTTACTGCCTGAGCGATGGTAGAGAGATCCTGAGCTACAACTGGGTCGCCTTTTCGTCGTGCTGCGTTTTATGCGGATTTACCCGCGGTATCGAGTTTTTCCCGTTGAGCGAAGGCCAGGCCTTCACCTATGATTTCTATACTTACAAATCACGTCAGGGAGGTGGCCTCGGGACGCTGACAAAAAACCTTCTGGTCAGCACCCTGGTGAGGCAAGGTATTCGGGAGATCTATACCCTGGTCATGCCCTACAGCACCGCCTCGCTCAAGATCCATCTCAAGCTGGGATACGAGCCCGTGTGCGTGGTGTACGGCTATCGAATTCTCGGCTGGAACAGGACGTTTTACGGAAAATCGAAGGACAAAACCTGGCTGGACGAATGGATAGGCGATTTCAAGGCCGCCACCGGAATCAAATAGAAAAAGGTGTAAATTGAATCTGCGCGACATGATCAGTTATGACTCGGAAGGCGTCTACGACCTCGATCCCGCCATCGTGAGTGCGGAACTGCGCAAGGTAATTCTGCAATGCATCCAGGTGCAAAAGGAGAGCGCACAAGCAGCGCTGGCATCATTCCAGCCGAATGCCATGTCGAGTCATGAGGTATCGGAACAACGGTTGAACCAGATTCTGGACCACGGCAACGACATCCACGGAATCGCCAGCGATAAAGACATCTCGAACGTCATCACCTTCTCCGCGAAGAATATCGAGGATGCGATACTTGACCCCGCCGTCGAACAAAGCAGGAAAAATGTCGATCGGGAAATCGCCAGGCTGGTCAAGGCGCTGTTCAGTAATAATAGCAAGCTGTCGGTTACGAGCAGCGGACACCTGTGGTATCCGCCGGGCTCCTATATGGGTTGGCACACGAACAGCAAGGTTCCGGGCTGGCGGATCTATGTCAATTACGCCGAGCAGGAAGGCAAATCGTTCTTCAGATATCGCGACCCGGATACCCGGAAGATTGTCACCCTGAACGACAAGCACTGGAATATCCGCATCTTCAGGATCAGCCGCGACAAGCCGCTATGGCATGCGGTTTATTCGGACACCAACCGCTTCAGCATGGGTTATATGGTATATCAGGAAAGCAGGCATACCCGCGCGCTGAACAAACTGAAACGTTTATTCCGGTAGATATACGCAATTGAAATATTACGCCATCACTTTCCCGCAACTGATCGGTCAGGCCATGGAGCTGAAGCTGGGCGATCAGGACATCGCCCGCCTGCGCACCGGCTATGACCTGGCGGAACGAATGGCCGATGGGCTTTATCGAAGTCAGGGTTGCGCCTTCATCAACCATCTGGTCAGAACCTCCAGCATCGTGATCGCTCACGGCGGCAGCATGAATCAAGCACTGGCGGCGATGCTGCATTCAGCCTACATGCTGGATTGTTTCGTGCACAGTCGAAGACGCGGCTTCAAGCCGAAGGATCGTACCTATTTATCGGAAACAGTCGGCGCTGAAGTCGAGGAGATCATCTGGGAGTATCACCAGATCGGCTGGGGTGACCGTGAATCCATCGCGGCCCATATCGAAAATTTACCGTCCTATAGCGCGGCGATGAAGTCGGTGTTGTTCGCAAGACTCGCCAATGAGCTTGAAGATTATCTGGACCTGGCTGTGCAATACCGACCGGGTTATGCGTATCGGAACAGGATAGCCTCATTCGGAGGACTCTGCATTGAACTGGCCAGCCGTATCGGCGCTCCGGATCTCGGGCAGGCGCTGAAGGAGGCCTATGACGCGGCCTTGTCTCAGCAGATCCCCGCGATCGCGATTCGTAAATACATCAACGCCTACGAACTGCCTCGCCGGCATTTCAACGAACGCAATATCTTCGAGTATGTGATGGTCAGGGCCGGCAGGCTGCTGCGGAAACTCTCCCGCACCGCCCGTCACCGCTGATTAACGATAGGAATGCATGAATTCGGTAATTACGATCCCCTGCGGGCGTTTTTCGACACGTATCACCACGTTGCCGGTCACTGTATTTAAACTCTGGTCATCCCTGAACCGGACATTCACCTTGAATTCGCCTGTGCCCTTCAGGTCGCCGTCCCGGTCCTGCTGCCAGCGTAGTCCATCGATTACGAATTCACGCCTGTCGGTGACCCTGAACAGTTCCTCGTAGTCACTGCGGATTCCGGTTTTATTGGTGCGCTCATTGGTCCGCGCGTTCTCGGCAAACAGGCTCAACATCAGTTCCAGATTTCCGGTTTCATAGGCGCGCGCGAAGGTCACCGCCAGATTATCGAGTTCCTGGATCGTTGCGACCGCACGGGCCGGAGTCACATCGATTCGTGGCGCGGGCGGCAGTGTCGGTCGAGCAGTTGCGATCTCGGCCGGCGGGGAGACGACGGGCGCGGTTTGCGGCCGTGGTGCTGGTTCGGCAGGACTGGATGCCGGACTTGCAACGACCACTGGAGCAGTGACTATCGCCGGCGCCTCAGGCGCCCTGCCCCGTGGCTGCGGATCGGGAGGACGCACTGCCGCAGCCGCCACATCGTGGTCCGGACCCTGTCGTGCCCCGGCAAGCGTTTCCAACCGCGGACTTTCAAGCTCCGCTGCAGGCGGCGGCGCCGCCTGTTCCGACATCATCAGTGGCTCGGGGGGAAGCGACTCAGGCAGGGTTTCGGCCTCGGCAACATGTGCAGGCGACTCCACCGGTGCCTGTTCAGTAATGTCCTCATCGAAGATTACCGTTGATGTTTGCATCATGGAGGGCAACATGGCGATATACAGCATGACCACAACGATGACGCCGCCCATGAGCGCGAGATTCAACTTGCTGCTGAAAAATGAAGGTGAGGCCGGACGTCTCCGATTCACATTATCTTCAGACAGCGGGATGCCCTGTGGAAACGACTCCTTGCCTGCCCCGATGCGCTCATCTATTTTGGGTCGGCTGGTAGCGTCGCCGGGTATCCGCGCATCGACAGGCATCGCAGGCAGATGCTCAGCGCCACCGTGGGCGCGGTCGATACTTTTGGCGACATAAGAAGAGGGCGTCTGCGATCGCGCCGGTGTTAGCGATGCACGATCCGTCCCCCGCTCGATTCGAGCCTCCACCTGCAGGGTCGGGGTCGCGGGCCTGGGCGGGTCCATGGCGGGGCGCCTGGAGACGTTCGTGCGACCTTGATATTGCACGCCCAGATCATAGGCGCGCCTCTTTTCAGAGTCCCGCAGTATGCTGTACGCCCGATTGATCTGCATGGCATAGGCGGCATTCCACTCCTCCGCCTTCTCCCCATGAAAAAATATCAATATCAACTGGTTATAGTGCTTACGAATTAATTCAGGTGTAGCGTCCCGGTTCAGGCCCAGCACGCGGTAATAATCGCCGCCCGGCGCAAAAAGGACCCGCTCGAGCAGGAATTCGATATCCAGGCGCATCTCATCCGACAGGCCCGGCGCGCGCTCAACTCTGTCAGCAGCCAGCATGTCCAAAAGAAAGCTGATTTCCGGAGGGAGGGGCGAGCCGGGATCGACCAGCGCCTCATGACCGGCGGGAGACTGGTAAAAATCCAGCGCGAGCCTGAAATTATTTGAACTCATAACCATATGTTTTTTATATGAATATTCTTGATTCATTCAAGACAAGAGAATAGTGGACTGCGTGGATTTGCATTTCTGTACACCGCGTCAGGCCCCTATTCTCATTCAATCCGGACGCGTCATTCAAGACCAAGGGATCCTAAATCCAGGTCCCGACGTCAGAACCAACGGGTAAGACTCTTAATAGATGCCTTTGGTCTATCGTCAAGGAAAAGACATTTCTAAACATGCTAAATAATAAGCCTTTGAATCGTTTCTGTCTGTTGTTATTAATCGTCAGTCTCACCGCATTACCCGCCTGCAACAGTACCGGAGGCAGCCCTGCCGGCAACATCGGCACAGGCGCACAGACCTCCCCGCCCGATGAAACCGGCAGTGAACTGCCCGATAACTCGGATCCCCTTCCCGACTCGGCCGAGTCCGGGGTCACCGATCCGATCGTGTTGGCATTGAACTGGCTGCCGAGTCCCGGGGACATCGACGGGTATCTCGTCCATAGCGGCCCCACCCCTGAAACCGCTGACGTGCTGCTGACGGAGACCCCGTCGACCTCGATCGTCTATGACGCGAGCAAGGATCTTGGCCTCAAGCCCGGCGACACCGCGTGCTTTCGGATCAAGGCCTTCAACGTTTACGGCACCTCGGATTTTTCAGGCGCCGCCTGCTTCGCTATTACTGCGTGAAATTAATAATATAATCAATATCTTGTCTGTTTACCCCGACTGACCGGCCCCGCCAGGAGCGGGGCCGTCTGCCGTTACGGCCCGTCAATGTTTTCAGTTTTGTGACCCCACTCGTCCGGGTTATTTGAATCGCATCACGAAGATACCCACCGGTCGGACCGATACACGGGTCTAGACAATGGCAGCCATGCGCTCTGCCGATCGGCCGCCGGTGTCAATTTTTTCGATATCCGGCCGAGACATGGCTATACGGCGACAGTCACATACCGGAAGGTTCTGCTTGATGCCAAAGTTCACTACCTGGTCCAGTCTGCGCCTGGGCGCAGCCATCCTGATATTCCTCTCAACCCTGACCGCCTGCATCGGCGGCGCAAGCAACACCACAGGTGACACAGTACGCGTCATCGGCTTCATCGACGGCGGCGCCACGATCAATGGCAGTGTCGTGGATGGTCCGGTCATCGGGGCGGGTATCACGATCAGAGATGCTGCCGGCAGGCAATTGGCTACTGCGATCAGCGATTCGAACGCAAGCTTCACCGCCCATATCCCCGATCGAGCCCCGTTGCCGCTGACCATTACGGCGAGCGGCGGCATCAATATCGTGACCATGACAGTGCCGACCTTTGATCTGGTCAGCGTGGTGATGAACCCGGGCGATGGCACCGTGAACATCAATCCGTTCACGACGCTGATTGTGAAAACCGCTCAGGCCAGGCCCGGCGGCCTCTCCCACGAAAATCTGAGCATCGCGACCGAGGCCGTCCTCGAAAACTTCAATGCCGGTCTCGATACCTCGCTGCTGCCGGATCCGATCACCACCCCGATCACAAAACAGAACGTGGCGACGCTCGTCAAGGCAAGCGAGGTGCTGGCCGAGATCATCAGGCGCAGCCAGCAGGCGCTTACCGGCGCCGGCATCGGGATCAGTGAAAATGCCGTGATCAACAGCCTGGCCGGGGATATGACCGATGGGATCCTAGACGGCCGCGGCACGCCCGCCGCAGACCCGAGGCTTACCGATACGGTATTGGTCACTTCGGCGCAGGTATTGATTGACGCGCTGATGAACACCCTGGAAGTGAATAGCGTGCCCGCCGCAGTCTTGCTGGATACCGCGATCGGCGTCGTGATACCAACAGCAACCCAGAAAACAGCAGATCTTCGAGTCAATGCAGAAATTCTGCGAAATGCGCGTACCGCGCTGGACGCCGCGATGCGGATCGCGCCCAGCGCTGCCTTGTCTAATATCAATACCATCGTCAACGCCATCGCGGTCGGATCATCATCCGCGGCGATCGCCATGGTATTACCCACTGACTCAGGCACGGCGTTGAATCCGGCGATCGCGCAAGCCACCTCGGGGACCGGTGGTAGTGGTGGCGCCGGTGTTATCGAGAATCCACCGGCTGGCGGAAACAGCCCACCTGAACCGGTCGATAATGTGATCCTGACGTTGACCTGGAAACCGAATCCCGGCACCGTCGATGGCTACATCGTCTATTTCGGACCCAGCGCCAACGCGGTCAATCATGAGACCACGGATATCAAGGCCTTTGCCGGCAGTTTCGACCCTGCGTCTCCCCTCATTCAGTACGACTCCTGGTTCGACCTGGCTCTGAAGCCTGGCGATCAGGCGTGCTTCAAACTGCGCGCCTATAACGCCGACGGGATCTCCGACTGGTCGTCCCCGGTGTGCAGCATAATCCCACAGTCAACTTGAGAATATTCGACGGAACCAAATGATATCGAGCAGCGTCATATCAGGAGTCAGGGTGGATCACAACTTCAGCTCGCTGTGGGCTGATCCTACGGAAGGCTCATTGGATGGGCATGGCAGCAACAGTGGCTATCCAAGCGTCGCTCTCGTTTTAATTATTACTCCTTGCCCAGGACGGGCGTGGCAGCAACAGTGCCTGTCCAAAGGCTTTTTCGTAACTCAAGCAATACATGATGATGCCAGGGATCGGTGCGGCGTCATTGACGCCTTACCAAAGGCTTTTTTTGAAATCTCAACTCAATTGCTGTCGGGCGCACAAGTCGTCATATTTTTGACAGCGATACACAATATAGATGAGAAGCCGATAACCATGGTAAACCTGAGCAATCTACGCACGATACTAACCGCAGCAGCCCTGATCGCAGCGGGCGCTGCATTGACCCAAACAGCCCATGCGGCAGCGGCACCGGTCGAGGGACTGACCCGGCTCGACATCGTCGCGGCCAGCGCCTCTGATTACCTTGCGCGCCGCGCGCGCTTCCCGGAAAACGCCATCGACGGCGACCCACTCACGAGATGGTCCGCGCGCGGGATGCCGCAATGGTTCATGGCCGATCTGGGCGCCGCACAGTCGGTCAGTCAGTTACGCATGAAAATGGATGTGACCAACAATGGCATCAATGCGAACTATGACGTGGACGTTTCCCTGGACAACGAGCTCTGGAGCAGCGTCCTCAAAAACGCGACGCCGGTAAACGAGGCCGGTTGGGTAAACGCCAGCCTTACTCCGGTGAAGGCGCGATATATCAGGATCCGCCTGAATTCGAGCATTGCCACGGACTACACCGGCCTCTATGAGTTCGAAGTATATGGACAAGCACTGCCCGCAGACTCGAGCACGTCCTTGAGTTCGTCCGGGGACGAAGCGACCAGTTCTTCGGCCCTGCTCTACTTCACCGGCGTGGGTAACGGTTATCAATTCACCGCCCCCGCCGACGCCACGCAACGCACCCTGCGGATCTACCTGGGCGGCTGGAGATCACGCAGCAAGGTCGAAGCCTTTCTGAGTGACAACAGCGCCCCTGCTTATGTGGCCATTCTCGATGAGCCCAATGGTACGATCGACCGCCTTGTTACCTTGATCTACAGCGCCGCCGGCAGCGGACAAACCCTGACCATTCGCCATACATTGCTCGATGATTATGGCATGAGCGGTAATATCGTCTTGCAGGCGGCAACACTGCAGGCCAGCGCAGAAGTCACATCCGCCTTGCTCAGAGGAAAGCTGACGGCAGCACCAACCATCGTTGACTTGACCACCGAAGGGACTGCGGACTGGGCAAGCTGGGGCCTGATCGAGGCCCCCAGTTTTACTCACATGGATGGGGATACCCCCTTGATCAGCAACATCACCCCGATCGGCATCATGCCCGAGCGATATGATGGCAAAAGAATCACTCATAGCTGGACCAACGGCGTAACTGCCCAATCGCCGGAGCAGATCGAAAATGTGATCCTGACGCTGACCTGGAAACCGAATCCGGGTTCTGTCGATGGCTACATCGTCTATTTCGGACCCAACGTCGACGCGATCAATAACGAGACTACCGATATCAAGGCGTTTTCCGGCAGCTTCGACCCCGCGTCACCGCTGATTCAGTACGACTCATGGTTCGACCTGGGTCTGGCTCCGGGGGATCCGGCGTGCTTCAAACTGCGCGCCTACAACGCCGACGGGATCTCCGACTGGTCGTCCCCAGTGTGCAGCGTAATCCCACAGTCAACTTGAGAATATTCGACGGAACCAACATGAAGACTCAAAATCGCCCCGTTGCGATCAACTCCATTTCACAAAACATACGCGCGAAATCCATCATGATGAAACAATATCTCTACATCCTGACATTAATACTGCTGTGCTCTACTGGAACTTCAATGGCGGCTGCGCCGCCCTCTGCGCCGATTGGATTATGCATTGAACACGTCGATGGAACAGTATGCGCGGCGCCTGCTACTACTTCCGGATCAACTTCTGGGGTAAATAATCTTGCCCCAAAGAGCGTAAATCCTGCTAATTTTCATCCAGGTTATTACATGTTTGTTGGTCCGAAGGATGGCATTGCGGCATTTAATTCTATTAAGGATCATCAAGATTTTGTTGGCGTTAAAAAAGTATATATCTGGAAAGAATTGGAGATAGCAGAAAATGTTTATGATTTCTCACAGATAGAAAACGACCTCAGTTACCTACAATCAATAGGTAAACGATTATGGATTGAGCTTACTATCGCTGCATGGAACCCAAATTCCGGCCCGAATACTCCCCGCTATATGGATAAGGATCCAAAATATGGCGGAAATAACACACCCTATGGGGCATTCCAGATGACCGCTGGCAAAAGTGCTTGGCGCACCATTATCTGGAATGCCAATACACAAGGCAGATTAATCTCGCTTTATACCGCACTCGGAAAACGTTTCAATAATGAGCCATATTTCGAAGGCATTGCCCTCGGTGAAACAAGCATAGAGATGGGTCCAGGCTGGAGCGCTACTAACGTCGAAGCTGCTTTCAAAGCTATGTCGTTAGGGGCAAAGAAGGCGTTTCCCGATAAAGTTGTCCTCCTTCAACCGAATTTCGGGCCTCCGGATCCTAGCGCTATGCGGCAATGGCTGGCGGATAATGGTATCGGTATTGGTATCCCCGACCTTGTTCTAACTAGCAAGAATATAAACCTTATTTACACGGATTTTATCAAGCACCATAATGCAGTGCCTACTGCTCTAGATGTCCAGTGGGATAACTATGAAAGATGCTGCAATTCTCAGGGACTTAATTTTACATCTGCGGAATTATTGGCCGCAGGCGCAACAGGCGCAAATCCGTGGTATATGTTTTGGGAAAAACGGGAAAGTTATTTTTCTAGAGACGTCGTTCCTGCCACCCATCAATACGGGCCTCTCCCCGCAGCAACAATATTTTACAATTCAATAAAATAACAATAAGCTCTTACGCAAGCATCCCTTGGTTTATACCAAGGGGAGTTTTTATATAAAAATAGAAATAGAGCACTATCTTGCGATGCGAATATTACACATCGTTGATTCATTATCTGTTAATGGCAGAACGATTCTATTACAAGAATTAACCCGCAGCACTGCCCCTGCCTTCGAACATCTGATAGTGACATTAAGGAATTCGGGAACCCTTACTGACAGATTTAACGAAATGGGTATCAATGTATATGCATTGAATGCGTACAAACCATTTCGTAATCCTAAAAAAACGCTAAAGGTAATCACGCACATATTCCGATTTAAACCGAACATTTGCCTCTGCTGGTCCGGTGATTCGAACCTCTTTTCTGTAACAATACGAGCCTTTGGAATCCCGGTCGTCTGGACTATTCATAATTCTACAGATCGATGGAACACCATAAAAACTCGCTATGGTGTTCGTTTCGCAGCTTTCTTATCAAAGTTTGTCCCAGATAAAATCATTTGCTGCTCAAACAAAACATATGAGGTGTACCATAAGATACATCGTTATTGTGGGCACAAACTTCATGTAGTTACAAATGGCGTTGATGTAAAAAAATTTCAGCCTAGCAGAAGTGAAAGAGATCGGGTAAGGAAAATGCTGGATATCCCCGATAAAGCACTTGTTGTCTCAACAGCGGCTCGTATTGAACTAGCTGGCCATCGCTCTCAAGGAGATTTTAAGGATCTTGAAACACTTTTCAAGGCTGCCGCTATTGTCTGTCACCACCGGAAAGATACGTTTTTTTTGCTATTTGGTCTTAATCTGACCTATGAAAACGAACAGCTTGTGGGCTGGCTGGAGCAATATAATTTAAAATCAAACGTGAAACTATTAGGCTTTCAGCGCGATGTCGCCGGTTTGTTTGCCGCTTCTGATATATTCGCCATGTCCTCAACCAGCGGAGAGGGTCTGCCAATATCTTTACTGGAAGCCATGGCTTGTGGCGCAATACCGGTATGTACAGACTCTGGGGATATAGCACTAGCTGTAGGGTCGGCCGGGTTCGTGGTCCCCCAAAAAGATGCTACCAAGCTATCTGACCTTATACTGAAAATTGCGGAATATAATGATGGTCGGCGATATGAATTATCACAACGTGCAGTTGATGCAATTAAAAAATCGTATACTATCGAACCTGTAGCGCAAAGGTATATTGATATCCTTATTGATGTTGCGACGTCACCCCATTCTGAGTAGCGTTCCCGTTTAGAGTCCGCCTGTCACTGTA
>CAYTGL010000014.1:0-71809 GCA_964437335.1 uncultured Chromatiales bacterium | reverse complement strand
CCCGTCAGTGCGAAGGCGAGGCTCCGGCTGACCCGGTCGACCACGGCCACATCGGCACTCGTTCCGCCCATATCCAGCGTAACGATCCTCTCGATTCCCACCTGTTCTGCGAGATGAGCAGCTCCGAGATGTCCACGCCGAGCTTCTGCGCGTACTGCGGGTCGAGCGCATGCTCGGCGTCGATGAAGGCCGCGGTGCCGCCGGCCTTCTGGGCTTCGGCGATGACCTGCAGCGTCAGCGTCGTCTTGCCGGAAGACTCGGGGCCGTAGATCTCGACGACGCGCCCGCGCGGCAGGCCGCCAATGCCGAGCGCGATGTCGAGCCCGAGCGAGCCGGTAGAGATCGTGCCAACATCGCGCACGACATCGCCATCGCCCATGCGCATCACCGAACCCTTGCCGAATTGCCGCTCGATCTGGCTCAGGGCCGCGCCCAGCGCCTTCCGCTTGTTTTCATCCATCGCTTTCTCCCCGATTGGACCGTGGGGGTCAGACCCCGACGGGGTCTGACCCCCTTTAATTCACCGTTTCAAACTGTCGCGATTATCCCACAGGATGCCCCGGCTGTCCTAGCCCCGCATGCCGACGCGCTGCAGAACCGGAAGGACACGGAGACCGCGATCGGCGCAACTCTTTCAGGCGAATGGCCAGAAGGCCAGGCGCTGATAGCGCACCCCGCCGGCGATCGGTGTCGATTCAATCAACACATGACCGTCCGGTTTCCACACCAGCGGATCGAAGCGCTGCGGCGACGGCCGGCGACGCACCTTGCGCATCAGCGTCATGTGCGCGCGAAACTGCCGCGATTCGAGCGCCAGGTCGCAGGCGGTGAGTCCATCGCGCAATGCCGCCACATGGGCCTCGAGCGCGGCTGGCGTCTCCTTGGGACCGAGCCACAGCACCTGCGACTGCCGCCACCACGCGATCCGGTCGAGCACCAGTTCGAAGCGCGCGGTACGCAACCGCGCCGCGACCTGTTCGATGCACGCGAGTCGCGACTCCGGGACATGTCCGAGAAAGACCAGTGTGACATGAAGGTTTTCCAGCGGCACCAGGCGGCCGGCGCGGGCGGGCAGCGCGGACACGACGGATTGATCGAGTTGATTGCACAGCGATGCGTCCGGCCACAAGGCGAAGAACAGGCGGCGCTCCGGCGCCCCGTCTTCGCTGCCGTCATTGCCAGCGTTCAAGGAGCCCCATGAGCCCCGACAGCGACCCGATCACCGCCTGCCAGCGCACGGCAGTGCGGTTGCCATTGAAATGATCCGTCCGGCTCAGCACGACGCGGCCGGCAACTGCCCACGCGAGGCAGACGGTACCTACCGGTTTGCCCGGAGTGTCGCCGCCCGGACCGGCGATACCGCTGATCGCGAGGCTGACCTGGGCGTGACTGTAGCGCAGCGCGCCTTCGGCCATCTCGCGCACGACCTCCTCGCTGACGGCCCCGAACTGCGACAGCGTCTCCGCACGCACGCCAAGCATCTCGCCCTTCGCCTGGTTGCTGTAGCACACGAAGCCGCGCTCGAACCACTGCGAACTGCCGGACACCGATGTCACGATCTGCGCAACCCAGCCGCCGGTGCAGGATTCGGCGGTCGCGAGCATCAGCTTGCGCTCGAGCAGGCCCTCGCCGACGCGCATCGCTAGATTTTTCAGATCCTTTTCCATGTTCCGGTATAATCCCCGCCGGTCGGCGCCCGATCAAAAGAGGAAACGGGGTCTGACCCCGTTTCCTGCAAGAATCTCACAAAACAGACCATTACCGAACCTTGCTCAACGATCTGACCGGATTTCTCAATACCCTGCTGCTGCGGGTCGTGCCCCAGCACCGGCTGTCGCGGGGGGTGCGCTGCCTGACGCGGATCCGGCGCCGCTGGTTCAAGGACCTGCTGATCCGGGCCTTCATGCGCCGCTTCCGGGTCGACCTGTCGATTGCCGAAGGCGCCGATGCCTCTGATTATCCTGATTTCAACAGCTTTTTCACGCGCGCGCTGAAGCCGGGCGTCCGGCCGGTGGTGTCGGGGCCGGGCGAGATCGCGGTCCCGGTCGACGGCACGGTCAGCCAGTGCGGGCGGATCGACGGCGACCGGCTGATCCAGGCCAAGGGGATCGACTACCGGCTCGCCCCGCTGCTCGGCGGATCGGAGGCGCTTGTCGACGCGTTCGCCGGCGGGTCATTCGCGACGCTGTACCTGTCGCCGCGCGACTATCACCGCATCCACATGCCCTGCGACGGAACGCTCAGACACATGCACTATGTCCCCGGCAGGCTGTTCAGCGTCAACGACTATTCGACGCGCCACGTACGCGACCTGTTTACGCGCAACGAGCGCCTCGTAACGGTGTTTGACACCGCGGCCGGGCCGATGGCGGTGATCCTGGTCGGCGCGATCTTCGTGTCCGGCATCGAGACCGTGTGGGCCGGCGAGGTCACGCCGGATCGACCCTATGGCGGCCGACCTCCGGATGCGCAGGGTCGCCTGCCTCAGGTCAGGCTTGCTCGCGGCGCGGAGCTCGGGCGATTCAACATGGGATCGACCGTGATCCTGCTGTTCGGTCCGAAGCAGGCGCGGTGGGCCGACGGCATCGTTCCGGGGGCGACAATCCGCATGGGGGAACTGATGGGACAGATCAATGCGCTATAGACGGGGCGTTCACAGACAGCGGTCCACTCCGCGCCCTTCATGGTAATCATGAAGACGGGCCGCACGGATCAGGAAACATGCTGTACCATCGCATAAATCAGCCGATAGCCTGTGGGGGTTACATGCCTGAGGCATGAAATGAACCGGCAGACTGCGCTATGACGGAGGACGACCATGAATTCACTGCATGACCTTATCAAGTATGGGCAAAGTTACTGGCTCGACAACCTGACCCGCGACATGTTGCGCAGTGGCGAATTGCGCCGCCGCGTCGAGACCGAGGCCCTGCGCGGCGTCACCTCCAACCCGGCGATCTTCCACAAGGCCATCACCGGCAGCCCGGAATACGATGCCCAGATCAAAGAACTTGCGGCGGGTGGACATACGGTCGCCTCGATCTACGAATCCTTGGTGGTCAGCGACGTGCGCGACGCCTGTGATGCGCTACGCCCGGTGTATGAGCAGAGCAAAGGCGTCGATGGCTACGTCAGCCTCGAGGTCTCGCCACATCTGGCCCACGACACCGAGGGCACCCTGCGCGAAGCCCGGCATCTGGCCCTCGCCGTCGGGCGACCCAATCTGATGATCAAGGTCCCGGGCACACGCGCCGGTCTGCCGGCCTTCGAGGAACTGCTGTTCGAGGGCATCAGCGTCAATGTGACCCTGCTGTTCTCGGTGCGTCGCTATGAACAGGTCGCCCAGGCCTATCTCCGCGCGCTCGAACGGCGCCGGGAGGCTGGCCGCCCCCTTGCCGCGGCGGCCTCGGTGGCGAGCTTCTTCCTGAGCCGAATCGATACCCTCGTCGATGAACGCCTGCAGCACAAGATAGCTGCCGGCGCACCGGTCCGGCCCGATCCACGCAGCCTGTTCGGCACCGCCGCTCTTGCCAGTGCAAAGCTCGCCTACCAAAGCTTCAAAGGCCTGTTCGACGGCGAACGCTGGCAGGCGCTGGCAAATGACGGCGCACGGGTGCAGCGACTGCTGTGGGCCAGCACCAGCACCAAGAATCCGAACTATCCCGAATTGATCTATGTAGAACCGTTGATCGGCAGGGATACGGTCAATACCCTCCCCGCCGCCACGGTGAGCGCCTTTGCCGCGCGCGGCAAGGCCGCCGACACCGTGGAACAGGATGCCGCGAAAGCGCGACGGGTAATGGCCGAGCTTTATGAACTGGGCATCGACATGGAACAGGTCAGCCAGCAACTCGAGGACGAAGGGGTGCAGAAATTCATCGAGCCCTTCGACGCGCTGATTGCGGGGCTGTCTGAAAAGTCAGCGCGCCGCGGGGCGGCCTGAGGGACAGGATGCTGCGGTCGCCCAGGGCTAAACAGGGCTAAAGCCTGGCCAGGCTGAACGCCATCACCTCATCGATCGAGGAGGCGCCGACCGCCAGCATCACGAGACGGTCGAAGCCGAGGGCGACACCGGCACAGGCCGGCAATCCCTTCCGTAGCGCAGCCAGCAGGCGTTCGTCGAGCACAATATCCGGCAGGCCGGCATGGCGCCGCAGCGCACGGTCGTGCTCGAAACGCCGGCGCTGTTCGTTCGCATCGTTGAGTTCGTGATACCCGTTCGCGAGTTCAACCCCATCGGTATACAGTTCGAAACGCTCGGCCACCGGCGGGTCCTCATCGCGGATGCGCGCCAGCGCGGCCTGGCTCGGCGGATAGTCATACAGGAATACCGGCCGCCCGACGCCGAGTTCCGGCTCGATCAGATGAGTCAGCAGCAAGTCGAGCCTGCCATCGCGCTCCTCAGGCAATGAGGCCTCGAGGCCGCAGTCGCGCGCGCAGCGTCGCAAATCGGCATCGCTGGCGATGTGCGGATCGATGTCGAGGCGGCGCCGGAAGGCCTCGGCGTAGGTCAGGCGTTCAAACCCGGAAGGCATAGCGAGTAGGCTCGCAACCAGCGCCTCGACCTCATCCATCAATTGATGATGATCGAAGCCGGGGCGATACCATTCCAGCATCGTGAATTCGGGATTGTGCAGGCGCCCGGCTTCGCCGTCGCGGAAAACCCGCGCGAGTTGCCAGATCGGACCACTGCCGGCGGCGAGCAGCCGTTTCATCGCTGATTCCGGCGAGGTCTGCAGGAACAGGCGTCGCCCGGCGGGCGCGGCGGGACCGGTATAACAGGATGCGAGACTACGCAGGTGGGGATCGGTGACGGCGGCCGAAACCAGCGCCGGCGTCTCGACCTCGAGCACGTCACGCGCGGCGAAGAACGCCCGTACCTTATTCAGGAGTGCGGCGCGGGCGCGAAGAACCTCGATTGTGGCGCCAGGGCGCCAGGCCGTTGCGTCAGGTTCCGCGCGCAGCATCGAACCGGCATGCGCACGCTGGCCGCGCATCGCCTTCAGGACTTGACCCGGGAAACATACGCGCCGGTGCGGGTATCGACCTTGATGATCTCGCCCTGATCGACGAACAGTGGCACGCGCACGACAGCGCCGCTCTCGAGCGTCGCCGGCTTGCCGCCGCCGCCCGAGGTGTCGCCGCGCACGCCGGGATCGGTCTCGGTGATCGCGAGTTCGACGAAGTTTGGTGGCGCGACTGACAGTGGGGCGTCGTTCCACAGCGTTACGATGCAGATCTCCTGGCCCTTGAGCCACTTGACGGCATCCTCCATCGCGTCCTCGTTTGCGACGTACTGTTCGAAGGAATCAGGCTTCATGAAGTGATACAACTCGCCGTCCTTGTAGAGATATTGCATCTCGGTGTCCATGACGTCGGCGCCCTCGAGGGTATCGCCGGACTTGTAAGTGCGCTCGTTGACCCGGCCGGTTTTCAGGTTGCGGAACTTGACCCGGGTAAAGGCCTGGCCCTTGCCCGGCTTGACGAAATCGAGGTCGACGATCGAGCAGGGATCGCCGTCGATCATCAGCTTGAGGCCGTTCTTGAATTCGTTGGTGCTGTAGATTGCCATCGGGTGGTTCCATATTACAGTGATAGAGGCGCCGCGTGCCGTGCCGGCGCGGCGGAGATTATCATACCGCCACGGAATCCCCTACAATGCCGGCCGGGATATCCCGGAGCCGGATCGACGAGGGCCATATGATAGCGCGAACCCCGGCCGCTTGGCAGCCGGAGAACTGGCAGCAGGAACTGGCGAGCGGGTACCGCAACCCAGCGGAACTCCTTGCCGCGGTCGGGCTGCGACCGGAGCAGGTTGAGGTCGACCTGGAGAGCGATCAACCGTTTCCGCTGCGCGTGCCGGTCGGGTTTGCACGCCGGATGCGGCGGGGCGATCCGGCGGATCCGCTGTTGCGTCAGGTGTTGCCGCTCGGTCAGGAACGGGGCGTGGCGTCAGGATTCGTCGTTGATCCGGTCGCCGACCGGGCGGCGATGCGCGGCGCCGGAGTCCTGCACAAGTATCACGGCCGCGCGCTGCTGATCACGACCGGCGCGTGCGCGATCCATTGCCGCTATTGTTTCCGTCGTCACTTTCCGTATGCGGAGACCCACGCCGCTGAAGACGATTGGCAGGGGGCGATCGAGGTGATTGCGGGCGATCCGTCGATCAGCGAGATCATCCTGAGCGGCGGCGATCCGCTGGTGTTGTCGACGCCGCGGCTGGCCGCACTGATCGAGCGGCTGGTCGCGATCCCGCATCTGCGTCGCCTGCGCGTGCACACGCGGCTGCCGATCGTGCTGCCGTCACGAATCGATGAGGCGTTGCTGAACCTGCTGTCCGGAAATCGTCTGAAGCCGGTGCTGGTGGTGCATGCGAATCACCCTAACGAAATCGACAGCACGGTAATCGCGGCCGCAGGCGCGTTAACCCGGGCCGGGATCGCGCTGTTCAACCAGAGCGTGTTGCTGCGCGGTATCAACGACGATGCCGCGATCCTCGTCCGGCTCAGCGAGACATTGTTCGACGCCGGAATCACGCCGTACTATCTGCACCTGCTCGACCGCGTCGCCGGCGCCGCCCACTTTGAAGTCCCCGAAGCAACCGCCCGCGCTCTCTACCACCAGTTGCAGGCCCGCCTCCCCGGCTACCTCGTCCCCCGCCTGGTCCGCGAAACCCCTCACGCCCCCGCCAAACAACTCCTGGGGACAGACCCGATAATCGAGCGCTAATCAAGCATTATCATCTACTTACGATGGTCCGACCCCGGAGCGGAGGGCGGCGATGCGTTCTTCGAGCGGAGGGTGGCTCATGAAGAGGCGCATCAGGCCGCTGCGGTTCATCATGCCGGAGATGCCGAAGGCGGCGAGCTGGTCCGGCAGCGGTGCCGGGGTGCGCTGGGCGAGGCGCTGAAGCGCGGAGATCATCTTCTCGCGGCCTGCGAGCGTGGCGCCGCCGGCGTCGGCGCGGTATTCGCGCTGGCGGCTGAACCACATGACGATGATCGACGCGAGGATGCCGAGGACCAGCTGGGCGATGATCGTGGTGATCCAGAATGCCGGGCCATGACCACGCTCGACCTTGAACACGGCCCGGTCCACGACGTGGCCGATCACGCGCGACAGGAATATCACGAAGGTATTGACGACCCCTTGAATCAGCGCGAGCGTGATCATATCGCCGTTCGCAACATGGGTGACCTCGTGCGCGAGCACCGCCTCGGCCTCGTCGCGGCTCATCTGGCGCAGCAGTCCGGTGCTGACCGCGACGAGCGCATTGTTGCGGCGCGCGCCGGTCGCGAATGCATTCATGTCCGGTGAATCGTAGATCGCGACCTCCGGCATGCCGATGCCGGCCGCCTGGGCCTGACGCTGTACGGTCTGTACCAGCCACATCTCGGTCTCGTTCGCGGGACGCTCGATGACCCGCGCCCCGGTGAAATGCTTCGCGGTCCATTTCGAGATCGCGAGCGACATGAACGAGCCGCCCATACCGATAATCGCCGCAAACAGCAGCAGCGCGTTCAGGTCGAGACCAATGCCCTGCTCGTCCAGAATCCCCGTAACCCCGAACACGCTGAGCGCGACGCCGAGCACCAGCAGGATGGCGATATTGGTCGCCAGGAACAATACGATTCGCTTCATGCTTGTTTCTTCCTCACTTTCTTTTCATCAATCCCGCCCGGGGCCAAGCCCCGATCATCCATGAACATAAGGCCATTTGTCGTCATTTCAAGGGCTTGGCCTCTATCAATGCTTACTGAGACCGGCCCGGTTCACGAGAGTTCCAGCCGGTCTACACGGCGAAAGCCCTGCGGCAGCTTGAGCCCGCGTCGCCCGCGCTCGGCCGCATAGTGCTCGAGGTCCCTTGACTTAAGCACGGTATGACGCTGTCCGGCGTAAATCTTCAGTGACATCCCGTCTGGCACGACGGCGACCGCGCTGACCCGCTCCTCGCCGCTTTTCGCCTTCGCCGCCGGGATACCGATCACCTTGACGCCCTTGCCGCGCGCGAGTTGCGGCAATTCACTGACCGGGAAGACCAGCATGTGTCCCTCGCTGGTCACCGCGACGGCCTGGCCCTGTTTCGCATCGGCGACCGGCGCCGGCGCGAGGACCGAAGCGCCCTTCGAAACCGTCAGCACCGCCTTGCCGGCCTTGTTGCGCGTGAATAGATCGCCGAGCCGGGCGACAAAACCGTAACCGGCGTCAGTCGCGAGCAGCCACAGATCATCGTCGCCCCCGGCCATGACGCCGGCGAACAAGGCGCCATCAGGCGGACTGAGCCGCCCGGTCAGCGGCTCACCCTGCCCGCGCGCCGACGGCAGCGTATGTGCAGGCAGCGCATAGACCCGGCCTTGGGAATCGATGAAATACGCCGCCTGGTTGCCACGGCCCGGCGCAGCCGCAAGGAATCCATCGCCGGACTTGTAGCCGAGCGTCGCCGGATCGATGTCATGACCTTTCGCCGCGCGCACCCAGCCCTTCTCCGACAATACGATCAACACCGGTTCTGCGCTGAGCAGCGCCGTCTCGTCCATCGCCTGGGCGGTTTCGCGCCTGACCAGCGGTGAGCGCCGCCCGTCGCCGTATTTCTCCGCGTCTTCGACCAGTTCGCTGCGCACCAGCTTCTTCAGCCGGGCCTTCGAGCCGAGCGTCTTCTCGAGATCTGCGCGCTCGGCGTTGAGCTTCTCCTGTTCACCGCGGATCTTCATCTCCTCGAGCTTCGCCAGGTGACGCAGGCGCAGATCGAGGATCGCGTCGGCCTGGATCTCGCTGAGTTTGAAGCGCCGCATCAGCACCGGCTTCGGCTCATCCGCCTCGCGAATGATGCGGATCACTTCGTCGAGGTTCAGATAGGCGATCAGCAGGCCGTCGAGCACATGCAGCCGCCTGCTGACGACGTCGAGCCGGTGCTGCAGGCGGCGCGTGACGACGCCGGCGCGGAATTCCAGCCATTCGAGCAACAGGCCACGCAAATCCTTGACCTGCGGTCGGCCGTTCAGGCCGATAAGGTTCATGTTGACGCGATAGCTGCGCTCGAGATCGGTCGTCGCAAACAGATGCGACATCAACGCGTCGACATCGATGCGATTCGAACGCGGCACGATGACAAGCCGCGTCGGGTTTTCATGGTCCGACTCGTCGCGCAGATCCTCGACCATCGGCAGTTTCCTCGCGCCCATCTGCTGCGCGATCTGCTCGAGCACGCGCGCCCCGGAGACGTTGTGCGGCAGCGCAGTGATGACGATGCCTTCATCCCCGTCCTTTTCCCGGCCACGCTCGAAGCGCGCGCGCATGCGGATCGTGCCGTTGCCGCTCTGATACATGCGGATGATCTCGTCGCGCGATGTGATGATCTCGGCCTCGGTCGGGTAATCGGGCCCCTGGATGTCCTTGCACAGATCCGCGACAGTCGCCTTCTGATCGTCGAGCAGGCGCAGACAGGCCGCGACGACCTCGCGCAGATTGTGCGGCGGGATGTCGGTCGCCATGCCGACCGCGATCCCGGTCGCGCCGTTCAGCAGCACATGCGGCAGCCGCGCAGGGAGCACCACCGGCTCATCGAGCGTGCCATCGAAGTTCGGCGTCCATTCAACCGTGCCCTGGCCGAGTTCGGCGAGCAGCAGTTCGGCATAGCGCGACAGCCGGGCCTCGGTATAGCGCATCGCGGCAAACGATTTCGGATCGTCGGGCGCGCCCCAGTTGCCCTGGCCGTCGATCAGCGGATAGCGATAGGTGAACGGCTGCGCCATGTGCACCATCGCCTCGTAACAGGCCATGTCGCCGTGCGGGTGAAACTTGCCGATGACATCGCCGACGGTGCGGGCCGATTTCTTGTGTTTCGAAACCGCGGACAGCCCGAGCTCCGACATCGCATAGACGATGCGGCGCTGCACCGGTTTCAACCCGTCGCCGATATGCGGCAACGCGCGATCGAGGATCACGTACATCGAATAGTCGAGATAGGCCTTCTCGGTGAACAGCCGCAGCGGCCGTTTTTCGATGCCTTCGTAGTCGATTGCTATCGTTTCACTCATGGTTCAAGCTCCAGGTGCGCATTATTCATGAACGCTGGTGAATAGGGATCCGGACCTTGGCCCTCCTGATAGTATGCGCGGTTCATAAATAATGCGGGTTAGATCACCGGCTCCGCGAGGTCGCCCTTCTGCTCCAGCCAGTTGCGGCGGTCGCCGGCGCGCCGCTTGGCGAGCATCAGGTCCAGGATCTGGTCGGTGTCGTCGCCGGCCTCGATCGTCAACTGCAGCAGGCGGCGCGTGTCCGGCGCCATCGTCGTCTCGCGCAACTGGATCGGGTTCATCTCGCCCAGGCCCTTGAAGCGCTGCACATTGACCTTGCCCTTGCGGTGTTCGGCGGCGATGCGATCGAGCACGCCCTGCTTCTCCTCGTCATCGAGCGCATAGTACACCTCCTTGCCGATGTCGATCCGGTACAGCGGCGGCATCGCGACATGGACATGGCCGGCGGCGACCAGCGCGCGGAAGTGACGCATGAACAGCGCGCACAGCAGCGTCGCGATATGGGCGCCGTCGGAGTCGGCGTCGGCAAGGATCGCGATCTTGCCGTAGCGCAGTCCGGCAAGATCGGTCGAGCCGGGTTCGACGCCGATCGCGACGGAGATGTCATGCACCTCCTGCGAGCCGAGCACCTCGGACGGCGATACCTCCCAGGTGTTCAGGATCTTGCCACGCAGCGGCATCACGGCCTGGAACTGGCGATCGCGCGCCTGCTTCGCCGAACCGCCCGCCGAATCCCCTTCGACGAGGAACAGCTCGGTCCGGGCGAGGTCCTGCAGCGTGCAGTCCGCGAGTTTGCCGGGAAGCGCCGGGCCCTTGGTGACCTGCTTGCGCACGACCTTGCGCGCGGCGCGCAGACGGTTCTCGGCGCGTGCGATCGCGATCTGCGCGATCTTCTCGCCGGTCTCGACATGCTGGTTCAGCCACAGGGCGAAGCTGTCCTTGACGACACCGGCGACGAAGGTCGCACACTCGCGCGAGGACAGCCGCTCCTTGACCTGGCCCGAGAACTGCGGGTTGTCCAGCTTGACTGAAAGGATATGACTGCAACGGTCCCAGACATCCTCGGGCGCGAGCTTGACGCCGCGGGGCAGCAGGTTGCGAAACTCGCAGAACTCGCGCACCGCATCGGTCAGGCCTGTGCGCAGGCCATTGACATGGGTGCCCCCCTGCGCGGTCGGCACGAGATTGACATAACTCTCGGTGATCAACTCGCCGTCGCCGGGGATCCAGGCAACGGCCCAGTCGACGGCCTCGCTGTGGCCCTCCATGCTGCCGGAAAATGCCGGATCGGGCAGTATCACGGCATCCCCCAGTTCACTGCGCAGGTAGTCCTGCAAGCCGCCTTCGTAGTGCCACTCGAGGGTTTCACCGGTGTTTTCATCGATGAATCGCACCCGCAGACCCGGCGCAAGCACCGCCTTGGCCCGCATCAAATGCCTGAGCCGGGACAGCGAGAATTTGTCGGTTTCGAAATATTTCGGATCAGACCAGAAGCGCAGCCAGGTGCCGGTGTTCTGCTTGCCGACCTTGCCGATGACCTCCAGCTTCGAGGCCGGCTCGCCGTTCGCGAACGTCATGCCGTATTCATTGCCGCCGCGCCGGATGCGCACCTCGAGCCGCTTCGACAGCGCATTGACGACCGACACGCCGACACCGTGCAAACCGCCCGAGAAGCGGTAGTTCCTGCCGGAGAACTTGCCACCGGCATGGAGACGGGTCAGGATCACCTCGACTCCCGACACCTTCTCCCCGGGGTGGAGATCGACCGGCATGCCGCGCCCGTCGTCCTCGACGCTGAGCGAGCCATCCTTGTACAGGGTCACGGTAATGTTGCGCGCGTGGCCCGCGAGGACCTCGTCGACGCTGTTGTCGATGACTTCCTGGGCGAGATGATTCGGTCGTGCGGTGTCGGTATACATACCAGGGCGTTTGCGCACCGGCTCCAGTCCCGTCAGCACCTCGATCTCGGCGGCGTCGTACCCCCTGCTCATGACTGCGTCAATTCCCCTTCGATGTCTGAAAGCCGCCCGAGTCTAACATGAAGCCCGGAGCAGGCAAGGCCGGGACGCGCGAAGCCTCTGGTGCGCGAGCAGTTTTACGAATCCCCTGAATTCTCCCTGCGCGGAAAATCACCGCGCCTCGTGAGGAGGATGTTATATAATGTCCCGGCTCGTGGCCCCCGCGGGTCGCTCCCCCCTGGAAGGATACACGCGTGGCAAAAAAATCCGCCCGGACATTCGAAGACACCCCGGATTTCGAACAGGCCCTGAAGGAGCTGGAGGCCATCGTCGGGCGCATGGAACAGGGTGACGCCTCGCTGGAGGAATCCCTGAAACAGTTCGAGCGCGGCATCGTCCTGACCCGCGCCTGTCAGCAGGCGCTCAAGGCGGCGGAACAGAAAGTGGACATCCTGATCGAGGAAAATGGAAAGATCGACACCCGAAGTCTCGACGTCGACAACCAGGACTGACGCCCCCGCCGCACTCCCGGTATTCATGGAGCTGTGCCGGCGCCAGATCGAGCGCGCGCTCGATCACTGGCTCCCTCCGGCAAACACCCCGCCGGAGGGGCTGCACCAGGCGATGCGCTATTCGGGGATTGCCGGCGGCAAGTACATCCGCCCGGTGCTGATCTATGCCACCGGCCGAACCTTCGGCGCGGCGATCGAACAGCTCGACGGCCCGGCCTGCGCGGTCGAGCTGATCCATGCCTATTCACTGATCCATGACGACCTGCCGGCGATGGACAACGATGCGCTCCGCCGCGGCAAGCCGAGCTGCCACATCGCATTCGGCGAGGCGATCGCGATTCTCGCCGGCGACGCACTGCAGGCCCTGGCCTTCCATATCCTCGCGAGCGATCCTGCGCTCGCGATCGATGACCGCTACCGTCTGAAAATGATCGACACGCTGTCTGTCGCCGGCAGTTCTATCGGCATGGCCGGCGGTCAGGCGATCGACCTGGCCTCGGTCGGCATGACGCTCGACCTCGCCGATCTCGAGAACATGCATCTGCGCAAGACCGGCGCGCTGATCCGCGCCAGCGTCCTGCTCGGCGCGCTCGGCGCGGATGTCCATGACGACGAAATTCTGCGAGTCCTCGGCAACTACGCACACTCGATCGGTCTCGCGTTCCAGATCCGCGACGACATCCTCGATGTCGAGGGCGACACGGCAACCCTCGGCAAGATGAAAGGCGCGGACAGCCTGCACAACAAACCCACCTATGTCAGCCTGCTCGGCGTCGAGGGCGCCCGGGCGATGGCGATGCGCCTGCACGATGAGGCCGTCGAGCATCTCGCCCCGCTCGGCGAGCGGGCGGCGCTGCTGCGGGCGATTGCGGCCTATATCGTCCGGCGCATGCACTGACGCCCGCTTTTTCAGGCTTGCATCACTCGGCCAAACGCCGCATTATTTCTGATCGTACAAGGACTTTTCATACCGCCATGGACACAACGCCGTACCCGCTGCTGGAGAGTATCGACGACCCGACCCAGCTTCGCCTGCTACCCGCAAACCGTCTCCAGGCCGTCGTCGATGAGCTGCGCTGCTTCATAATCGAATCGGTTTCGCGCACCGGCGGCCACCTGTCGTCCAGCCTCGGCGCGGTCGAACTCAGCGTCGCGCTGCACTATGTCTTCGACACTCCGAACGACCTGCTGGTCTGGGACGTCGGCCACCAGGCCTACCCGCACAAGGTCCTGACCGGCCGCCGCGAGGCGATGGCCACCTTGCGTAAAAAAGGCGGGTTGTCCGGTTTCCTGAAGCGCGAGGAAAGTCCCTTTGATACCTTCGGCGCCGGCCATTCGAGCACTTCGATCAGCGCCGCGCTTGGGATGGCCATCGCGGCGAAGCAGCGCGGTGAGCGACGCAAGGCCATCGCGATCATCGGTGACGGCGCAATGACCGCCGGCATGGCCTACGAGGCACTCAATCATGCCGGCAACAGCGAGGCCGACCTGCTGGTGATTCTGAACGACAACGAGATGTCGATCTCACCAAACGTCGGCGGGATGTCGAACTACCTGGCAAAACTGTTATCCGGCAAGTTCTACGCAACTGTGCGCGAGGGCAGCAAGAAGGTGCTGAGCGCGGTGCCGCCGATGCGGGCTCTCGCGCGCCGCGCCGAGGAACACGTCAAGGGCATGGTCATGCCGGGCACGCTGTTCGAGGAACTCGGCTTCAATTACATCGGCCCGATCGACGGCCATGACATCGACACCCTGGTCACGACGCTGCAGAATCTCCAGTCGCTCGACGGCCCCCAGTTCCTTCATGTCGTGACCCGCAAGGGCAAGGGTTATGCGCCGGCCGAACAGAATCCCTGCGGCTATCACGGCGTCGGCAAATTCAATCCGGCGGACGGCCTGAAACCGGCGACGCCGGCCGCCCGTCCGGGTTATTCCGAGATATTCGGCGCCTGGCTGTGCGAGACCGCGGCCGCTGATCCATACCTGATCGCAATCACGCCGGCGATGTGCGAGGGTTCCGGCATGATCGAATTCGCGCGGCGCTTCCCGGAACGCTTCCTCGATGTCGGCATTGCCGAGCAGCACAGCGTGACCCTGGCCGCCGGCCTCGCCTGTGGCGGCATGAAGCCGGTTGTCGCGATCTATTCGACATTCCTGCAGCGCGCCTATGACCAGTTGATCCACGATGTCGCGCTGCAGAACCTGCCGGTGATGTTCGCAATCGACCGCGCCGGGATCGTCGGCCCCGACGGCCCGACCCACGCCGGAAGTTTCGATCTGAGCTATCTGCGCTGTATTCCCAACATCGTCGTCATGGCGCCGGCCGACGAGGACGAATGCTGGCGCATGCTGACGACCGCCTGGGCCTATCCGGGACCTGCCGCGGTGCGCTATCCGCGCGGCGCCGGGCCCGGACACGAGATCCACCGCGATGCAGCCCCGCTCCCGATCGGGCAGGCGGCCGTCGCGCGCAAGGGCCGCGGCGTCTCGATCCTAGCATTCGGCCCCTGCGTGCAGCCGGCACTCGAGGCCGGCGAGACGCTGAACGCGAGCGTCGTCAATATGCGCTTCATCAAGCCGCTCGACGAGAAGACCGTGCTGCAGCAGGCGGCCACGCACGAGCTGCTGGTCACGGTCGAGGACAATGCCGTCATCGGCGGCGCCGGCAGCGCGGTCAGTGAATGTCTCGCCGCCCATGGCGTCACGATACCGGTCATCCATCTCGGCGTGCCGGACCGCTTCGGCGAACAGGGCAGCCGCGACGAACTGCTCGCCGAGGCCGGCCTCGACGCGAACGGGATTCTTGCCGCCATCGAGGCCCGCCTCACCGCGGATTCTTGCCAAATGGCCTCCATTGGCGTAAATTCCTAGTATATTGGTCAGGTATTCATGCGGCAGCCACGTTATCGATTGACGGTATCCACCGAGTTCGCGGCCGCACACAGCCTGCGCGACTACCCCGGCGACTGCAGCCGGCTGCACGGGCACAACTGGAAGGTGGAGGTAGAGGTCGAGGCGAGCGCCCTGAACGAATTCGGGATGGGCCTCGATTTCAAGACCATCAAGCAGGCCGCGCGCGCCCTCGCGGGCGAACTCGACCACCGTAATCTCAACGATATCAAGCCGTTCGACAAGATCAACCCGACGGCCGAAAACATCGCGGCCTTTCTATACCACGGCCTGTCCGAGACCCTGAACGGCGGGATGGTGCGGGTCACGGCGGTGACCCTGTGGGAAACCGGAACCGCGCGGGTGCGCTACAGCGAGGAGCAGTGACATGAGCCAAACCAGCGTCATCGCCGATGTCCAGAGCCATCCGGATACGCGCAAGCTCGCGATCGACAAGGTCGGCATCAAGCATATCCGCCATCCGGTCCGGGTCAGGGACCGCAGCGGCGGCGACCAGCACACGATCGCGACCTTCAACATGTACGTGGACCTGCCGCACAACTTCAAGGGCACGCACATGTCACGGTTCGTCGAGCTGCTGAACACCAACGAACGCGAGATCACCGTCGCCTCGTTCAAGGATATCCTGAACCGGATGCGCAAGACGCTGGTCGCCGAATGCGCCCACCTCGAGATGCGCTTTCCGTACTTCGTCAACAAGGCGGCCCCGGTGTCCGGGGTCAAAAGCCTGCTCGATTATGACGTCACGCTGATTGGCGAGGCCTCGGCCGACAGCTCACGGATGACCGTCAAGGTCGTCGTCCCGGTTACGAGCCTGTGCCCCTGCTCGAAGGAGATCTCGGACTATGGCGCGCACAACCAGCGCTCCCACGTCACCATCACCGCGCACACGAGGGGCTTCGTCTGGATCGAGGACCTGATCGACATCGTCGAGGAGGAATCTTCGTGCGAAATCTATGGCCTGCTGAAACGGCCGGACGAGAAGTATGTCACCGAGCGGGCCTACGATAATCCGAAATTCGTCGAAGACATGGTGCGTGACGTCGCCGCGCGACTGAATCGCGACCCGCGCATCGAGGGCTACGTGCTCGAATCGGAAAACTTCGAATCGATCCACAATCATTCCGCCTACGCGCTGATCGAGAAGGACAAGCGGCAGGGTTAAGCGGAGATTCATTTGATGCGGTGAGCGCAGCGAACCGCATGGTCCATCATCCCCTGGCGATCAACCACGCCGCGCCCTGTAACGCCAGCAATGCATAAAACCCGGCGACGACATCATCGATCATGATTCCGAGCCCGCCGTGCACGCGGCGGTCGAGTCCACGGATCGGCCAGGGTTTCCAGATATCGAACAGCCGGAACAGCGCGAAGCCGGCGACCATCCACAGCCATCCGGCCGGCGCGGCGATCATCGCCACCAGATAACCGATGACCTCGTCGAGGACGATCGCCGGATGATCATGCACGCCGAGCGCGCGCGCCGTGGCGTGACAGGCCCACACGCCCGCTGCGAACAGCAGAACCAGCACGCCGAGATAGGCCGCGAGCGAAAGGTCCTTGATCAGCCAGTAACACGGAATACCGAGCAAGGTTCCGAAGGTGCCCGGCGCCCACGGCGACATGCCGAGGCCGAACCCCAGCGAGAGGCAGTGCACCGGGTGTTTCAGGATTCCGGGCGGCAACGGCGGAGATTTCATCCGCGCGCATCCCCACCGGCGCGAGCGCCGCTGAAATGATCGAAGCCGGCGGATACCGGCTGCCATTGTGATCCGTCCGGACGGATGCAGCGCAGGCCCGGCGCCGGTTCGATGATGCCGATGCCGGTACAGCGCAGGCCGGCGATCGTCTCGCTGACCACGGCATCCGGCGCCGACATGTAACAGATCTCGTAGTCGTCACCGGAACTCAGCGCCAGCGCGGCGGCGGCGTCTGCCGGATCCCCGCACCGCATACTCTCCGCAAGCATCTGAATCCCGTCGCGACCGAGAAGATCAAGGCAGGCGCGAAATGCGTCCGACAATGGCAGGCGCCCGAGCCACAGCGTCGCGCCGACGCCGCTCGCCTCGAGGACATGACCGAGGTCGGCCAGCAGGCCGTCGGAGATGTCGATCGCCGCGTGCGCATGGCCGCGCAATTGCAGTCCCTGGGCAATCCGCGGGGACGGCCGGTCGAGGCGCGAGCGCAACCATGCCAGCTCCCCGGGCGGGGTCGCGCCCATCGCCTGTGATCCAAGCAGCAGCGCAAGGCCGGCGTCGCCGAGCGTGCCGGTTACATGAATCAGATCTCCCGGGCGCGCGCCGTCGCGCCGCAGCGCGGCGCCTTGCGGCACGAGACCCATGACCTGCACCGTCACCGATAACGGGCCTCGCGTGGTATCGCCGCCGACCAACGCGACGCCGAATTCGCGCGCAAGCGCGCAGAACCCGTCGCAGAAGCGTTCGAGCCAGTCTTCATCGGCATGCGGAAGCGTCAACGCCAGCATTGCCCACGCGGGCTCGGCGCCCATCGCCGCGAGATCGCTCAGATTGACCGCCAGGGCCTTGTGTCCGATCGCGGCGGGATCGGCAGCGACGTCGAAATGCACGCCGGCAACCAGTGTGTCGACCGAGGCCACGATGTGACGGCCGGCCGGCGGCGCGAGAATCGCCGCGTCATCGCCGATGCCGAGCACAACGTCGTCGCGCGCCCCGGTACAGCGTGTGAAATAACGCCTGATGAGATCGAATTCGGAAACGATATTCAGGTCTTGTCCCTGTGCACGACGGCGACTTCCTCAGCCCGCAGACGTTCGGCCAGCTTGTCGAGGATGCCGTTGACATAGCGGTGGCCGTGGTGGGCGCCGAATACCTTGGCCAGCTCGATTGCCTCGTTGATGACGACCCGGAACGGGATTTCCGGATGGAAGCGCAATTCGCAGGCACCGAGCCGCAGCACCGCGCGCTCGACCGGATCGACCTCCGTCAGCGGACGATCGAGGAGCGGGACCAGCAGCCCGTCGAGCGTGTCGACCCGCGCGAGGATCTCGTGCAGCACCGTATCGAAGAACGCCCGGTCGACCGGTCCCTCACCCTCATCGATGAAATACTGGGGATCGATCGCATCGGCGTCGTGACCGGTCAATTGCCATTGGTACAGGGCCTGTACGAGACAGAGACGCGCCCGGCGGCGGGCGCGATTCGTTTGTTGACCTTTCATGAATATCCGTCCCGGGGCCGGGCAGGGCCTCGTTCAGGCCTCCAGCTTGCGCAACAGGCTGACCATCTCGATTGCGCTGAGCGCGGCGTCGGCGCCTTTGTTGCCGGCCTTGGTGCCGGCGCGCTCGATCGCCTGCTCGATGGTATCGACGGTCAGCACACCGAACGCTACCGGCAGATCGCAGGACAGGTTGACCTCCGCAAGTCCGCGCACGCAGGAACCGGCGACGTAGTCGAAATGCGGCGTGCCGCCGCGGATCACCGCGCCGAGCGCGATGACGGCATCGAAACGACGGGTATTCGCCAGCCGCCTCGCAACCAGCGGCAGCTCAAACGCGCCCGGTACGCGCACCAGCGTGATCGCGTCCTCGGAAATACCGTGACGTCGCAACACGTCGATTGCCCCCTGCACCAGATGATCGACGATGAAGCTGTTGAATCTCGAGGCGACCAGCGCGAAACGCGCGCCATCCGCCGAAAAACCGCCTTCGATAATGCGCATGCCCGACATTGCGAATTCAATCCTTGTAGAAAGAATACAGAGTAGCCCCAGTGTACCTCAGGGTCCGGGAAGCGGCTATGACCCTGGCAGATACTCGACGATCTCGAGCCCGAATCCGGACAAACCGAACAACCGGACCGGCGAGCCCAGCACGCGCATGCGATGCACACCGAGGTCGGCAAGTATCTGCGCCGCGACACCGTAGCTGCGCAGCTCGGAACCCGCCGAAGACTGGGGAAAATGAATGCCCCGCTCATGCATCTCATGATTGCGGATGCGGCGCACCAGGGTATCGGCATCGTCACCGCCACGCAGCAGCACCAGCACCCCGCCTCGCGGATCGCCGGCGATGCGCTCCATCGCGGAATGGAGGCTCCAGCTCGTCTCGTGCCAGGTCGCATTCAGCGTGTCGTAAAGGCGATCCTCAATGTGCACCCTCACCAGCACCGGCTCACTACTGTCGATCTCGCCGCGCACCAGCGCGAAATGCAGCCGGTCGCCTGCGGTGTCATAATAGGCCTTGAGGCGGAAATCACCAAAGGTCGTTGGCAAGCGGCATTCGGCGACTATCTCGACTGTCTTTTCATGCCGCATGCGATAACTGATCAGGTCGGCGACAGTGCCGATCTTGAGTCCGTGACTGCGCGCGAAGCGCATCAGCTCCGGGCGCCGGGCCATACCGCCCTCCTCGTCGAGAATCTCGACGATCACCGCCGCCGGCTCGAATCCGGCGAGGCGGGCGAGATCACTCCCGGCCTCGGTATGTCCCGCGCGCGCGAGCACCCCGCCGGGCTGCGACATCAGCGGGAAAATATGCCCCGGCTGGATGATGTCGGACGGCGTCGCATCCGGTTTCACCGCGGCGCGAATCGTCGTCGCGCGATCGGTCGCCGAGATCCCCGTCGTCACGCCTGCCGCCGCCTCGATCGACAAGGTGAAATTCGTCCGGTGCCTCGCATTGGTCTCGCTGACCATCAGCGGCAGGCGCAATTGCTCGCAGCGCTCGCGCGTCAGCGTCAGGCAGATCAGGCCGCGTCCGTAGCGCGCCATGAAATTGATATCCTCGGGACGCACGCTGGCGGCCGCCATGATCAGATCGCCCTCATTCTCGCGGTCTTCGTCATCGACGAGCACGACCATCCTGCCATAACGGATCTCCTCGATCAGTTCCGCGGTGGTGTTGAAATCGACATCTCCTTCGTTGGATACCGGTGCCTCTTCCATTGCCCCGACATAACCGGGGATGTGGCCGGGGGTGTGATCGGGTTTACGAGCCATCGCTGATATATCCATGTGCCTGAAGAAAGGCGCGATCGATGCCGCGCGACGCCTCCGCGCGCTCCGCGAGCAGGCGTTCCAGATAGCGCGCGATCACATCGACCTCGATATTGACCCGGCAGCCCGCGCGCCAGTTACCGATGATCGTCTGTTCCAGCGTATGCGGAATGATATTCACGCTGAACCCGGCCCCGGTGACCTCATTGACCGTCAGGCTCACGCCATCGACGCAAATCGATCCCTTGACCGCGACATAACAGGCGAGCGCGTCCGGCACCGAAATGTCAATCACGCGCGAACGCCCGGACTCACCGATCCGCCTGACCACGCCGACTGCATCGACATGCCCGCTGACAAGATGCCCGCCGAGCCGCGTCGACGGCAGCAAGGCCCGCTCCAGATTGACCGCGCTCCCGGTCGCGAGCTCCGCCAGCGTCGTGCATGACAGCGTCTCGACCGACACATCGGCGGCAAACTCGCGCCCGGCCAGCGCCACGACGGTCAGGCATACCCCGTTAATCGATATACTGTCCCCGCGGTTCGCATCCGACAGGTCCAGCGCGCCGCCATCGATGCGAATGCGGCGATCGCCGCCCCGCGCCTCAAGAGCGACGACGCTCCCCACCGCTTCGACGATACCCGTGAACATCGAATGTGCCTTCTCTCAAGTTACCGTCAAACCAGGCAGAAGCCGGTCGGCTTCGATCCACTGAAGCAGTCACCCCGACATCGACAACCGCGCCGTAATCCGCCAGTCATCCCCGACAGCCCGGATATCGGTGACCGCCAGCCCGATCGCCTGATCTAGCCGCTCGAGCCCGGGCAGCATGAACAGGCCGCGCGCGCCATCGCCGAGCAGTTTCGGCGCCATATAGACCACAAGTTCATCGATAAACCCCGCGGCCAGCAGCGCGCCGCAGAGCGTCGGTCCTGCCTCCAATAGTAACTCATTGACCTGACGCTCCGCCAAAAACGCCAGCAGCGCTGCAAGATCAACCCGCGCACGCCCGTTCGCGGCAAACCGGCAGATCTCGACGCCATCGCGATCGCGCAGATCGGCGCGTTCACCCGATACCGCGGTCGCGATCACGATCGGCCCCGCTTGCGCCAGCAGACGCGCCGAAACGGGTAACCTGAGCCGGCTGTCGACAATCACGCGCAAGGGTCGATGCAGACGCGACCGGTCGATACCGACGGCATCACTGCCGGCAAACAGCTCGTCGGCTCGCACCGTCAGCGCAGGATCATCCGCGAGCACCGTGCCGATGCCTGTCATGATTGCCGAACTGCGCGCGCGCAGGCGCTGCACATCGCGCCGCGCCGCGGCCGATGTAATCCAGCGACTCTCGCCGGCCGCGGTTGCGGTGCGCCCATCGAGCGTCATACCGAGTTTGCAGCGCACGAATGGCCTGTGACTGCGATGGCGCGAAACAAACCCCGGATTGAGCGCCACGGCTTCCGCCGCCAGCAGGCCGGACTCGATTGCGATGCCCGCCTCGCGCAATTGCGCGAGGCCCTCGCCCGCCGTGCGCGGATCGGGATCCGGCATCGCCGCAACGACGCGGTGTACCCCGGCGACGATCAACGCATCAGTGCAGGGCGGCGTACGCCCGTGATGGCGACAAGGCTCCAGCGTCACATAGGCCGTCGCGCCCGCCGCACGGTTGCCCGCCTGCCGCAAGGCATGGATCTCGGCATGTGGGCCGCCCGCGAATTCATGCCAACCCTCGCCGACGACCTCGTCGTCGCGAACCAGCACGCACCCCACCCGCGGGTTCGGGTCGGTAGTATAGAGACCGCGCCGCGCGAGTTCGAGCGCGCGGCTCATGTACGCATGGTCGCGGGCCCCGATCACGGCCACACCCGCGCAGTCGCGCCGTTCACGACTCATCCCTTTCTTCAGGATCGAGCAGAGAAATCTGGCGTTTTCTCAATTCCGGGGATGCGGCGTTTTGCAAGCGCTCGATCTCCTCGCGAAACGCATTGACGTCCTGGAAGCGGCGATAGACCGAGGCAAAGCGGATATAGGCGACTTCATCGAGTTCGCGCAGCTCGTCCATGACCCATTCGCCGAGCTCGCGCGAGCGAATCTCGCGCTCGCCCGAAACATGCAGACGGTGCTTGATGCGATCGATTGCGGATTCGATATGATCGATATCGACCGGGCGCTTCTCCAGCGCGCGCAGCATGCCGTGACGCAGCTTGTCCTCGTTGAACGGTTCGCGCGTGCCGTCATGCTTGACGATGTGGGGATAGACCAGCTCGGCGACCTCGAAGGTCGTGAAACGCTCCGAGCACAAAGTGCATTCCCGCCGGCGCCGGATCGAGGCGCCCTCGTTGGCGAGCCGCGAGTCGATGACCCGGGTATCGCTGGCGCCGCAGAACGGGCAACGCATCGCAGTTACCGCGCGGCTTCAGCCGTCGCGGTTGCGCATGTCGCGGCGTCAGTGTCCGTAGACCGGGAAGCGTTCACAGATTGCCAGCACCTTGCCGCGGACCTGCCCGATGACTGTGGCGTCGCCCGGGCGGTCGAGGATATCGCAGATCCAGTCCGCGAGATCGCGCACCTCGGCTTCGCCGAAGCCGCGCGTCGTCACCGCCGGGGTTCCGATGCGAATGCCGCTGGTCACGAACGGCGAACGCGGATCATTCGGCACGCTGTTCTTGTTGACCGTGATGTGCGCGGCGTCGAGGGCCTGGTCGGCCTCCTTGCCGGTGATACCCTTGTCGATCAGATCGACCAGGAACAGATGGTTGTCGGTGCCACCGGAGACGATGCGATAACCGCGCTCCTGGATGCGTTGCGCCATCGCCCGGGCATTCGCGACGACCTGGCGTTGATAGTCGCGGAACTCCGGCTGCAGGGCCTCCTTGAATGCGACGGCCTTCGCGGCGATCACGTGCATCAAGGGTCCGCCCTGGGTGCCCGGAAATACCATCGAGTTCAGCTTCTTTTCGATCTCCTCGTTCGCGCGGGCGAGGATGATGCCGCCGCGTGGTCCGCGCAGCGTCTTGTGCGTCGTCGAAGTCGTGATGTCGGCGATCTGTACCGGATTCGGATAGCAGCCAGCCGCGACCAGGCCGGCAACGTGAGCCATATCGACGAACAGCAGCGCACCGATGCGGTCCGCAATATCGCGGAAGCGCTGCCAGTCGACGACGCGCGAATAGGCGCTGAAACCGGCAACGATCATCTTCGGCCGGTGCTCGCGCGCGAGTACCTCGACCTGTGCGTAGTCGATCTCGCCGGTGTCGGGATTCAGGCCGTATTGCACCGCATGATAGAGCTGTCCGGAGAAATTCACCCTCGCGCCATGGGTCAGGTGACCGCCATGGGCAAGACTCATGCCGAGGATCGTGTCACCGGGCTTGAGCAGCGCCATATAGACCGCAGCATTCGCCTGCGATCCTGAGTGCGGCTGCACGTTGGCATAATCCGCGCCAAACAATTCCCGCGCGCGCTCGATCGCGAGCCGCTCGGCGACATCGACGAAGGTGCACCCGCCGTAATAGCGCTTGCCGGGATACCCCTCGGCATACTTGTTGGTCAGGACCGTACCCTGGGCTTCGAGAACGCGCGGACTCGCATAGTTCTCGGAGGCGATCAGTTCGATATGCTGCTCCTGGCGCCGGGCCTCGCCCTCGATCGCCTCCCACAGCTCGTCATCGAACCCCGCGATTTTCATGTCGGATTCAAACATTTCACGCACCTTCCACCGGCATGGGTGAATTCTGGGCAGACTAAGGGAAAGCGGACAAGTCTACATGATAACCCCGCCACACGCCTACTGACGGTCGTCGGCGTCATGACGGACGACTTGCCCCCTCATCGACTGACTTGACCCGAGAAGACTATAGAGCATCTATCTTTATGTTTTATATATATAAATACAAATTCACCCCAAATAGGCGTCTGTTATTTGACAGTCAGTTGTGATAAGCTGCCGACCATAAGCAAGCGATGGAACCAAGGCCCGGACACGCGCGCCGGTGGCCGGCCTTCCCTCAAGAAATATTATAACTAGGACAGTAAGTTGACTGATTCTTCGATGATCGGCCCGGCCGCCTCCATCATCCCCAGGATACTGCACCTGCTGGCAGACCTGCGCCAGACCCCGACCGGGGATGCGATCTGTCGTCATATCCAAGACATTCTCGAAGCCTACGAAAGCGAAGTTGCCGAGACGCGCGGCGTCAGCTTGACGCTGCTGCGTTCGCTGCTGGAAGCCTGGTCCAGACGGGTACCGGCCGGTTCGCCCGAGTCGCTCGAACTCCGGATGCTGCAATTACGCCTGACCCAGACACCCCGCCGCAGCGAACTCGACAGCCTGCAACATCATATCCAGACCCTCGCCGGGAAAGATCGTGGCTGGATACCCGAAGCCGCCGCGCCTGCACCGCGGCCCGTCGCACCTTCACCACCCTCCCCACCGCCTGTCGAGACCATCGCGGCCGCCGCCCCGGTCGTTCGCACGGTCACTGTACCTGAAATGCCGGCGCCGGCGCAGCCTCCGGTTCCGAAACCCGCCGCAAAGTCGCCGCCGGCCGAATTACCTGAACCGGCACATACCGATGAGTCCGCACTCGATGAGAATGGCTACGATCAGCGGGTCGACCACAGCCATCGCAAGCACCTCAATGAAAAACGCGAACGCATCCAGAAGATCCAGGACACATTGGCGCAGCAGGTCAACGAGGTTATCAAGCAGAACGAGAAGTTCGGCGTGCTGCTCGAGGTCGAGCATGAAACCCTGCGCCGGACTGACAATGTCGAGGAACTCGAGGGTCTGAAGCGCACACTGGTCAATGAGGTCGGCAAGCTGCGCGAAGGCCATCATGCGCTCTCGCACAAGCTGGAAGCCGCGAGCAAGTACCTGCAATTGATCGAGACCGAGGGCCAGCATCTGAACGAGGAACTGACCCGCGTTCACATCCTGAGCCTGACCGACGAACTGACGGATCTGCCTAACCGCCGTGCGTTCCTGCGCCGGCTCGAGGACGAAGTCGCGCGCGTGCAGCGCTACGGTTATCCGCTATCGCTATCGCTGATCGACATGGACGGATTCAAGGCGATCAACGACAAGTACGGTCACGCGGCCGGCGACGAGGTACTGCGCAACTTCTCCTCGAACGTACTGTCGATCTTCCGCCATCACGACATGGTTGCGCGTTATGGCGGCGAGGAGTTCGCGGTGCTGCTGCCGAACACCGACAAGGTCGGCGCGTTACGCGCGCTGGAGAAGGTCAGCAAGCGCAATGCGGAAAGCGCCTACCAGATCGATGACCGGACGATGCAGATGCCGACTTTTTCGGCCGGCATCTCGCTGTACAAGCCCGGCGAAACCCCGAGCAGTCTCATCGAACGCGCCGATAAGGCGCTGTACCAGGCCAAACGCCTCGGCCGCAACCGCGTCGAACTCGCCCAGCCCGAATCAACCGAAACCGCGACGCGCTGATCCGCATTAATCCCGATAATCTGTCCGTATCGACCCGATACCGCTGCATTATTCATGAACGGTGATGCGGCAGGGTTGAGGCGTCCGCACGAACAACACCCAGATCAGGGCCGGCCGTCGGCTTCCCCGCCGGCGCCTTCCTTCTGCACCGGCATCAAGTCGGCCTTGGTAATACCCAGCGCGAGGGCCAGCGCGCTGGCGATATAGACCGATGAATAAACACCGACGAAGATGCCTACGATCAGCGCGAGCGAGAAATTCCGGAGGAGCTCACCGCCGAGAAAATAAAGCGCGATTATCACCATCGCGGTCGTGAGCGAGGTCACGATCGTGCGGGCCAGCGTGTCGTTGACCGAGACGTTGATGATCTGGGCTGGCGTCACCTTGCGCATCTTGCGGAAATTCTCGCGTATGCGGTCGTAGATGACGATCGTGTCGTTCAGCGAGTAACCGATGACCGCGAGAATTCCCGCGAGCACGGTCAGGTCGAAATCGAGTTGAAACAGCGCGAAAACGCCGACGACGACCACCGTGTCATGGACCAGCCCGAGCACCGCGGCGACCGCGAGGCGCTTCTCGAAACGCACGGCGATATAGATCAGAATGCCGATCAGCGCATACAGCACGGCCAGTCCGCCGTCCTCCGCGAGATCCTCGCCGACCTGCGCGCCGACGAACTCGATGCGGCGCAGATCGACGGTCCCGCCCTGGGGGCCGGCCCTGAGCGCGCTGAGGACGTCGTTCGACAGATCGAGATTGCTGATCCCCTCGCGCGGTGCGAGGCGGATCAGGACGTCGCGCGGCGTACCGAAGGACTGCACCACAGCGTCTTCAAAGCCGGCGGCGCGCAACGCGCCGCGGACGACGCCCAGTTCTACCGGTTCCTGATAGCCGATCTCGACCAGCGTGCCGCCGGTGAAATCGATGCCGAAATTCAGCCCCCGGGTCGCGATCGCGAACACGCAAATCAGCAGCAGTACGATAGACACCACGTAGGCGATCCGCCGCTGGCCTATGAAGTCGATGTTGGTGCCCCCGCTCAGTCCGCTCAGCGCCTTCACCCGCGCGTCCTCCAGAAAATGCCGCTCATACCGACAACCGCCCGACCTTGCGGCGACCATAGATCAGATTGATGACCGCGCGCGTCCCCATGATCGCGGTGAACATCGAGGTCACGAGACCGATCGACAGCGTGATCGCGAAACCCTTGATCGGCCCGCTGCCGAAACCGAAGAGCACGGCCGCGGCGATCAGCGTTGTGATGTTCGCGTCCGCGATCGTCCCGAAGGCCTTGTCGTAACCGGCGTTGATGCTCGCCTGGGGCGAGTTTCCGTTGCGCAGTTCCTCCCGTATTCGCTCGTTGATCAGCACGTTCGCGTCGATCGCCATGGCGAGCGTCAGCACGATACCGGCGATACCGGGCATCGTCAGCGTCGCCTGCAGCATCGACAACGCCGCGACAAGGAGCACGAGATTCAGCAGCAGCGCGGCGTTGGCGACCATGCCGAATATCCTGTAGCGCACCGCCATGAAGACCAGCGATAGGACCAGACCGACGATGACCGATATAAATCCCTGCCGGATATTGTCCTGCCCGAGGCTCGGGCCGACGGTGCGCTCCTCGACGATCTCGATCGGCGCCGCGAGCGCGCCGGCGCGCAACAGCAACGCAAGGTTGTGCGCCTCATTGGTGCTCGCGAGCCCGGTGATCTGGAAGCGGTGGCTGAACTGGTCGCGGATCGTCGCGATGTTGATGACCTCCTCGATCGTCCGCGTCGACCGGACGGCCTCGCCGTCGACGAGGCGGGTTTCCGGCTTTTTCTCGATGAACACCACCGCCATCGGGCGGCCGATATTTTCGCGGGTGGTCTGCAGCATCCGGCGGGCGCCGCCGCTGTCGAGCGTGATGAACACCGCCGGCGAACCGCTTTGACTGTCGATGCCCGACGCCGCGTTGATGATCTGGTCTCCGGTGACGATGATCCTGCGCTCGAGCAGCACCGGATTGCCGCCGCGCTCGCGATAGAGCCTTGCGTTGACCGGCACGCGCCCCTCGAGCGCGGACTGCACGTCCCCGGATTCGTCGACCATGCGGAACTCCAGCGTCGCCGTGGCGCCGAGGATCTCCTTCGCGCGCGCCGGATCCTGCACGCCCGGCAACTGCACGACGATGCGGCTGTCGCCCTGGCGCTGTATCGCCGGCTCGGCGACGCCGAGCTCGTTGACGCGGTTGCGCAGTGTGATGACGTTCTGCTCTATCGCGAAGCTTTTGGTCTCGCGGATCTCCCGGTCACTCAGCTCCGCGAATAGATAGAAGCCGTCGTCGCGATCGATATCCCGGAACGGCAGGCTGCTGAATTCGCCACGAATAGACTCGCGGGCCGCGTCGCGATCTTCCGCACTGCGGAATCTGACCTCGACGCCCCCGTTCTGACCCCGTCCGATCGACAGGTAGCGGATGCGCCCGTCACGCAGCGTAAGGCGCAGGTCGTTGACATACCGCTCCTCAACCTGCACGACCGCGGCGTCCATGTCGACTTCCAGCAGAAAGTGCACGCCGCCGCGCAGATCGAGCCCGAGGTACATCGGCTCGGCGTTCAACGCGCGCAGCCACCCCGGGGTCGCGGGCATCAGGTTCAGCGCGACGACATAGCCGCTGCCAAGCGCGCGCTGCAGCAGATCCTGCCCCCTCAGTTGCTCTTCGGTATCAGAAAAGAACAGCGTCAGCCCGTCATCCTTGCGCTCCAGCGAGCGGAACGTGACATTGCCATCCCCAAGAATCTGCATGACCCGCTCGATGGCCGCGTCGTCGACCAGCGCGCCGCGCGTCGGCGATATCTGGACCACCGGGTCTTCGCCGTAGAGATTCGGGACCGCATACAGCAGTCCGATGACGACGATGCCGATAACCAGCAGATTTTTCCAGGCCGGATAGTAATTCATGTGTCTTGCGTCAGACGGCGGAAGATCAGGCCGACTCCACCTTCTCCTCGTCCTTTTCCTTGCCCTTGTTCGACTTTCTTATGGTCCCCTTGGGCACCATCTGGGAAATCGCGCTGCGCTGCATCCTGACCACGACGCCGTCGGCGATTTCGACCGCGACGAATTCCTCGTCGAGCCGGGTGATCCTGCCCAGCAGGCCGCCGTTGGAGACGACCTCGTCGCCCTTCGCGAGCGAGCCTACCATCTTGCGGTGTTCCTTCGCGCGCTTGATCTGCGGGCGCAGCAGCAGAAAATAGAAAATCACGAAGATCAGGATCAGCGGTATCAGGCTGATGAATCCCGACGATGTGCCGGCGCCCTCCTGGGCCCATGCATCGCTAATAAAAAAATTCATAACGCACCTCGTTCGATTCCACGCGAGTCATAAAGCCGGGTATTATGCCACAAGCCCGTCGGTCCGGCAGCGTTTTTCATAAAACCGCCTGACGTAGCCGTCGAGTTCCCCGGCCGCGATCGCCGCCCGGAGTCCCTGCATAAGTGTCTGGTAATAGTACAGGTTATGCAGGGTATTCAGACGGGCGCCAAGGATCTCGTTACAGACCGCGAGATGGCGCAGATAGGCGCGGCTGTAACGGGCGCAGACAGGACAGCCACAGTTCTCGTCCAGCGGCCGCGTGTCGTCGCGATAGCGGCTGTTGCGAATCCGGATCACGCCGGACTCGACGAACAAGTGACCATTGCGGGCGTTGCGCGTCGGGATCACGCAGTCGAACATGTCGATGCCGCGCCGCACCGCCTCGACGATGTCCTCCGGTTTGCCGACGCCCATCAGATAGCGAGGCGACGCCGCCGGCATATGCGGTTCAAGGTCATCGAGCACCTGCAGCATTTCTTCCCGGGGTTCACCGACCGACAGGCCGCCGATTGCGTAGCCGTCGAAACCGGTGCGCAGCAGTCCATCGAGAGAGGCGGCGCGCAGCGAGGAATACATCCCGCCCTGGATGATCCCGAACAACGCCGCCCGATGATCGCCGAAGGCCTCGCGACTGCGCGCGGCCCAGCGCAGCGACAGCTCCATCGAAGATCGGGCCGCATCCTCGTCCGCCGGCCACGGCGTACATTCATCGAATACCATGACGATGTCCGCGGCAAGCGCCTTCTGCACGGCGATCGACCGCTCGGGATCAAGGAACACCCGGGCGCCGTCAACCGGCGAGCGAAAGGTCACACCCTGCTCCGACAGCTTGCGCATCGCTCCGAGGCTGAATACCTGATATCCGCCGGAATCGGTCAGAACCGGACCATCCCAACCCATGAACCCGTGCAGACCGCCGTGCGCGGCGATGATCTCGACACCGGGCCGCAGCATCAGATGGAAGGTATTCGCCAGGATGATCTCGACGCCGAGATCGCGCAGTTCATCCGGCGTCATCGCCTTGACCGTGCCATAGGTACCGACCGGCATGAAAGCCGGGGTCTCGATCGTACCACGCGGCAGTTCGATGCGGCCGCGGCGCGCCGCGCCGTCGGTTTGCAGCAGCGCAAATTTCATGAGATCAGCATTACGTCGCCATAGCTGAAGAATCGATAGCGCGCCAGAACCGCGTGACGGTATGCCTTCAGCACGCGCTCGGTCCCGGCAAAGGCGCAGACCAGCATCAGCAGCGTCGAGCGCGGCAGATGGAAATTGGTGACCAGGGCATCGACGATACGGAATTCACTGCCCGGCGTGATGAAGATGTCGGTCTCGCCACTGCAGGGCTCGATATCACCGTCGCGCACCGCGGTTTCGAGCGCGCGGACAACCGTGGTGCCGACCGCGACGATCCGGTCGCCGCGCGCGCGCGCCGCGCGTATCCGCGCACAGGTGGTCACACCGACCTCGAACCATTCGCTGTGCATCCGGTGCTCGCGCAGATCCTCGGTGCGCATCGGCTGGAAAGTACCGGCGCCTACATGCAGCGTGATTGCGGCGGTTTCGATGCCGCGCTCGCGGATGCGTTCGAGCAAGGCACTGTCGAAATGCAGCCCGGCGGTCGGAGCAGCAACGGCGCCGTCGCGCTCGGCGAATACTGTCTGGTATCGATCACGATCCTGTGCCTCGTCTTCCCGGTTGATATAGGGCGGCAACGGCATCCTGCCGATCGCTTCGAGGATTTCGAAAACCGTGCGCCGGTCCTCGAACCGCAATTCCAGGAATTCCCCGGCACGCTGCACGACGCGGGCGCGGACATCGTCGCCGAAGGTCAGGCGGGCGCCATCGCGCAATGATCCCCCGTTACGCACCTGGGCGAGTGCGCGCTCATCGTCGAGTACGCGCTCGATCAGCGCCTCGATCCTTCCCCCGGTTTCCTTTTTGCCCCATATGCGTGCAGGAATGACCCGTGTATCGTTGAAAATCAGCAGGTCGCCGGAACGCAGCAGGTCCGGTAATGCGCGCATGGTGCGGTCATCGATCGCACCGCTCGCGGCGTCGAGATGCAGCAGACGACTGTCGCTGCGCATCGGCAACGGCGCCTGCGCGATCAACTCCTGCGGCAGTTCATAACTGAAATCGGAACAGCGCATCTCGTCGTCTAGAATGATAATTCCGGGAAAAATAACGAATTCTTGTCAATCCTGTCGCGGGACGAGTATACTCTGACGCGGTGAAGCCGGGGTGGCGGAACTGGTAGACGCGCCGGACTCAAAATCCGGTGGTTTAACGACCGTGAGAGTTCGATTCTCTCTCCCGGCACCACATTGTCCCGCTCCCTCCGCTTGCGCGAAGCATGCCCCCCGACCCGGGCCCCGATGGCCGACATCTTGCATAGTGGTTAATAATATTATTGCAGCCAACCTGGTAAGGCCATGCGCCGCTGGTGACCGACGAACATGAGTGAAACCCGATTTCCGCTAGAAGTACGCCCGATTATTCCGGAACGCCTGCACAGGCTCGAAGAGCTCGCAAACGATTTATTATACAGTTGGGACAGTCAGGTGCGCAGCCTTTTCGTCCGGCTCGATCCGGGACTGTGGGACAATATCGGCCACAATCCGAAGGTCTTTCTGCGCCGCGTATCGCAGCAGCAACTCGACGCCGCGGTTGCCGACAACGTCTACATTCAGGACTATGACCGCATACTCGCGGCCTATGATTCCTATCACAAGTATCGCAACGGCAACCGGCCATGGCTGAAAATCCTCGATCCGAACGAGGACCTGATTGCGTATTTCTGCGCCGAGTTCGGCCTGCATGAAAGCTTTCCGATCTATTCGGGCGGTCTCGGCATCCTTGCTGGCGACCACTGCAAGGCGGCGAGCGACCTCGGACTCCCGTTCGTCGCAGTCGGCCTGATGTATCGCGAGGGCTATTTCCACCAGACGATCGACGGTAACGGTCACCAGGTTGCGCACTACTTCCGCACCAGCCCCGAAAACCTGCCGATTACGCCGGCGCTCGACGCGGATGGCAGGGAAGTCCATGTCCACGTCGACTTGCCTGGCCGGGGCATCATGCTCAAGGTCTGGAAAGCCAAGGCCGGACACATCAATCTGTACTTCCTCGACAGCGATCTCGAGGACAACAACGAACACGATCGCCGCATCACCTATCAGCTCTACGGCGGTGACATCAATACCCGCATCCAGCAGGAGATCGTCCTCGGCATCGGCGGTGTCAGAGCACTGCGCGCGGTCGGCCTGAAACCGACCGTCTGGCATATCAACGAAGGACACGCCGCCTTCCAGATCCTCGAGCGCTGTCGCGAACGACTGAAGCAGGGGTTCAGCTTTGACGCGGCGATAGAGCTGGTCGCCGCCGGCACCGTGTTCACAACGCACACCCCGGTCCCCGCCGGACACGATATCTTCCAGCACGAACTGATCCTGCCTTACTTTGAGCACTACATCAGGGAATCGAAGATCGGCGAACGGAAGTTCCTCGCCCTTGGCGCCTACCCGGGCAATGACAAGGGATTCAACATGACCGCGCTGGCGCTGCGCGGCTCGCGTTTCCATAACGGCGTCAGCCGCATCCACGGCGATGTCGCCTCCCAAATGGAAGGCTATATCTGGCCACAGATTCCGGCTGGCGAAAACCCGATCGAATATGTCACTAACGGCGTCCATGTGCCGACCTTCCTGGCCCAGGAGTGGACGCATATGCTCGACATGCACTTCGGCGGTGGATGGAGAAATGAATTGCTCACCGAGGAGTTCTGGGAAGCGCTCGATGGCGTCCCGGATCATACCTTCTGGAGCATACGCCAGTCACTGAAGACCAAGCTCTACAAGGATGTATACCAGCGCATCTGTAACCAGCACCGGCGCAATGGCAGCAGCCCGACCCAGGTCGAACGCCTGACGCGCACCCTGACGACCCCGGAGGTCGACGTGTTGACTGTGGGCTTCGCGCGGCGCTTTGCGACCTACAAGCGCGCGGCATTGCTGTTCTCGAATCCGGAACGGCTTGCAAAGCTGGTCAACAACCCCGATCGCCCGGTGATCTTCATGTTCGCGGGCAAGGCCCACCCGAACGATATTCCGGGCCAGGAATTGCTGAAGCTCATTCATGACTACTCGCGCCGGCCCGAATTCGAGGGCAAGATCATCCTCATCGAGGGTTACGATCTGGCGCTCGGACGCAAGCTGGTCACCGGTGTGGACGTCTGGCTCAATACGCCGACCTACCCGATGGAGGCCAGCGGCACCTCGGGGGAAAAGGCCGGTATCAACGGCGTCATCAACCTGAGCGTGCTCGATGGCTGGTGGGGAGAAGGCTACAACGGCCAGAATGGCTGGGCGATCACGCCGCACGGACAACACTTCAATGACAACTTCCGCAATACCGAGGAAGGCAACGAGCTGATGGACCTGCTCGAGAACGAAGTGGTTCCGCTCTATTACAAACGCAACACCCACGGCTATTCCCAGCAATGGGTGAAGATGTCCAAGGCATCGATGAAGTCGCTGATGCCGCGCTTCAATGCCCAGCGCATGGTCATGGATTATCTGGAGAAGCTCTACAGCCGCTCCAGGCGGCAACGCGCCGCGCTCAGCCGGGACAATGGCGAGCCGGCCCGCCGACTTGCCGAGTGGAAACAGAATATCAGCCACGCCTGGCCCGGCGTCCGGATCCGGCGTATCGATCATGCCCCAACCACAGTGAAGGCCGGCGACCATTTGCGCATCGAGGTCGCCGCCAGCCTGAACGGGCTTTCCGCCGAAGATGTATTCGTCGAATGCCTGGTCAGTAACGAGGCTATACCCGGCGAGGCGGGCAGCCGCAGCATCTACCGCTTCGCAGCGGAAGGGCAGATCGATGGCGGTGAAACCCGCTTCACCCTCGATCTCGACCCGCCATTCTCGGGCCTGCAACACTACCAGATCCGGATCTACCCCTGGCACAAGCTGCTCAGCCGGCGCTTCGAGACCGGGTGCATGCTGTGGATATAATGAATCAGCGCCGGTAGATTTGTGTCAGGCGCCGCAGCCGCGCCGCGAGTTCGGCGGGCACCTGCTCCCATCTGAAGCGCCAGTGCCAGTTACCCTCCTGCGTTCCGGGCGTGTTCATCCGGTGCGCGCCGTCCAGACCCAGCGCATCCTGCATAGGTATCACCGACATGTCCGCGACCGAGGCCATCGCGCTGCGGATAAGCGGCCAGGGCATCGGCTCGCCGGGCATACCGAGGTATTCGAGTAAATAATCACGTTGTCCTTTATCGAGCCCCTGGAACCAGCCGAGTGTTGTGTCATTATCGTGGGTGCCGGTATAAACGACCGCATCGCTGCCGTGATTGTGAGGCAGGTAGGGATTATCCGGCGAACCGTCGAACGCGAACTGCAGGATGCGCATCCCGGGCAAACCATAGCGGTCCCGCAGGGCATGTACTTCGGGAGTGATCAGCCCGAGGTCTTCCGCGACCAGCGGGAGCCGGCCAAGGTGACGCCGCAGCGCATCGAAAAGCTTTTCCCGCGGCCCATCGACCCAGCGCCCGCCGCGCGCGTCCGGATGTTCCACCGGTATCTCCCAGGACGCCTCGAAACCGCGAAAATGATCGATGCGCACCAGATCGAACAGTTTCAACTGGTGTTCGATGCGGCGAATCCACCACGCGTAGCCCTCCTCCTCCATGATGTCCCAGCGGTAATGCGGATTGCCCCAGCGCTGGCCAGTGGTCGAAAAATAATCGGGCGGTACTCCGGCGACGACTTCGGGCTGTCCTTCGGCATCGAGCTTGAACAGGCGGCGATCGACCCAGACATCAACGCTGTCGTGGGCGACGAAGATCGGCATATCCCCGAACAGCAGCACACCGTGACGCTTCGCGACGTCCTTCAGCGCGTTCCATTGGTGATGGAACAGGTACTGCTCGAAACGCACCAGATCGATGACCATCCGGTGCTTTTTGCGCGCATCAGCGAGGGCGCGCTCCTCACGGTCTCGCAGCGGAGCCGGCCAGCGCGTCCAGTCAGCATGGTCATACTCGCGGCGCAGCGCAATGAACAGCGCGTAATCATCGAGCCAGGATTGCGCGGACGCAAGGAATTCCCGGTGCGCCGTTTTCGCGGCATCGTCGGCGCGCTCGCGGAAGCCCCGCCAGGCTGCGGCCAGTACGCCATTGCGGGCATGGATCCGGCGGGAATCGGCGAGATCCGCCTCGCCGATCTGGTTCGCATCCAGCCAACCCAGCTCGGCGAGACGGTGGAAACTGATCAGCCGGGGGTTACCTGCTTCGATCGACAGGCTCTGATATGGCGAACGATTGTCATGGGTCGGGCCAAGCGGCAGCATCTGCCAGACGCTTTGGCCGGCGGCGGCGAGGAATTCAATAAAGCGATGCGCGTCGGCGCCGAGATCTCCCTGCACGTGCGGACCCGGTAGCGAGGTCGGATGCAGCAGTATTCCCGATCGGCGCCTTTTGCCCTGCGTCGCAGCGTTCAAGGTCGCTACCGGGATTCAGCCTGGCCGCGTCTCATGACGCCGCCCTGCTCGGGGCGGCCACCGCCATGACTGATCACATCCCGGAGCGTGAGGGGCGGTTCCTCGCCGAGAAAGCGATAGAGGTTGCTGAGATGGAGACGATACAGGCGCTCGAAGTCACCGACCGATTCCGACGGGTTGTAATCGCCGAACCACCAGCACCAGTCCGAGCCTTCGCACGCCGCGAGCTGACGGATGGCGCGTTCGCGTGATCGCGCATCAAGCCGCTCACTAGCCATGACCCGGTCGAAGGTCTCCTTGGCCTCGCACAAGAGCTCCCAGCCGCGATTCTTGTCCTCATTGCCCATCCAGGTCGAGAAAGTGCCGTAAACCCAGCTGCCCGCGACCAGCTTTGGCAGATCACAATCCCGGGTGCCGTTCCCGAGGCAATCCGTGAAGGTCGTAAGGTCGAACCCGGGATGCGCGGCCAGACGCCGGTACAGCGCGGTAAGGAAATGATAACCGTTTTCGGGATAGGCCTCCCATGCATTCTCGCCGTCCAGGATGATCGAGACGACACGCCCCCTGTCATCCTGCATGCCCTGGGCGATATTTTCGAGATGATGAATCATGTTCGCGACGGCGTCGTCGCCATGCCAGTTGTAGTAGGTGAAACCAATCAGATCCGACAGCCCGTCGTCACGGAAAAACAGCGCCGGAGCATCTTCCTTGATCCGGTAAACGCAGTGCAGCAGCGTTTCCATCGGCCTGTCGCGAATCGACTCGCTCTGCGCCAGGCTGTTGCGCAGCACGCTCTCGCCGGTCGCGGTCCAGCGAATACCGTATTCTTTCATCAATCTGACCGAGTCGTGGCTGATTCCACCCTCGGCCGGCCAGCATCCGGCTGGCGAAATTCCGAAGTGCCGCCTGAAGCATTCGACCCCTTGTTTCATGTGCCAGCGCGCTCGCTCGAGGCCGCCCGGATAACGCGGCGGCGCCGGCAACGGCAGATCCTGTACCGCCTCGCGCGCGGCCCCGAAATCGAGCATCAGCGGTATCATCGGATGGGCATAGGGCGTCATCGACAGCTCGATCCTGCCCGCCTCCGCGAGACGCCGGTAGCGATCGATCACCGTGGCGAGCAGTTCACCAATGATCTTCAACAACTGGCGGCGGTCGTAGGCGGTGTAGAAACGCTCCTTGTCCATCAGAGCCGTAACGCGCTTGTCCTGGCGGCGCACGGTCTCGCCGAGCCAGGCGAGGTGATACCAGGTGACAAGGTCGGCAATATACTGATCATCGAGATAGACGAGATTATTGCTGTCCTCGCGCACAAGTTGTGCAAAATCCGCCAGGCGCCGGTAGGGCGCAAAACGATTGATGACGCGTTCCTCATTCGCGCGCAGACAGGCCCGGACCAGGAAGCTGCGCTCGTCGTGAGCGGCCGGCATTGCATCGCCTCCGAGCGCTGACAACAGCGGATCACCGATCGCCTCACCGGACTCCAGAAAACGCTTGACTCGACCCGCATAATCCTCGATCTGATCGAGCAGAATCGGCACGAAATTGATCACCGCGCGCGCACCCGGCGTCTGCTCGATGATCGCCGCCATGTCGATGTAGTCCTTGACCGTGTGAAGATAGGTCCAGGGCAGTTGCCAGCCGTCATCGGCATAGTTTCGATATTCGGGCTGGTGCATATGCCAGAACAGCACCACTTTGAGCGGTGGCTTGGCAGACACGGTATCAGTGGACACGATGGTAATCCTGGCCCAGCATCTCCGGTGTGACGACGACGACGCCGTTCTCGCTGACATAGAAGCGCTTTGCGTCCTGGGCGAGGTCCGCTCCGATCACGGCGTTGTCCGGTATCCGGCAACCCTTGTCGACGACGACCTTGCGCAAACTGCATTTCTCCCCGATTTCTACATCGGGCATGACCACGCAGTCCTCGAGGGTCGAATAGGAGCGTACGGTGACATTCGAGAAGAGCAGCGAGTGCTTCACGTAGGCGCCCGAGATAATGCAGCCGCCCGACACCATTGAATCGACGGCCATCCCGCGCCGCCCGTCATCGTTGAAGATAAACTTTGCCGGCGGCAACTGGGCCTGGTAGGTCCAGATCGGCCAGTCCTCGTCGTAGAGGTTGAGTTCGGGAGTGATGCCGATCAACTCCATGTTTGCCTCCCAGAACGCGTCGACGGTTCCGACGTCGCGCCAGTAGGCCTGCCCACCGGTCTCCGGATCCCGGAAAGGATAGGCGTTGACTCGATACTTGCTGATCGCGGACGGGATGATGTCCTTGCCGAAGTCGTGACTCGAGGATGAGACGTATGCATCCTTGAGCAACTGTTCGAACAGGAAGTGGGTGTTGAACACATAGATGCCCATCGACACCAGCGCCATGTCGTGCGAGCCGGGCACCGGCCTGGGATTCTGCGGCTTCTCCTCGAACGCTGTGACGAGGTTGTCGTTGTCGACGGACATGACGCCGAAGGCGCGCGCCATTTCAATCGGCACCTCGATGCAACCGATCGTCATGTCGGCCTTCGCGGCGACATGGGATGCGAGCATCGGGCCATAGTCCATCTTGTAGATGTGGTCGCCGGCCAGAATCAGCACGTATGACACGTTGTAGCTGCGGATGATGTCGAGGTTCTGGAACACCGCATCCGCAGTGCCGGTATACCACGAGGTCGCGATCCTCTGCTGGGCAGGCACCAGCTCGATGAATTCGCCAAGCTCGGCGCGCAGAAAATTCCAGCCCTGTTGAATATGACGAATCAGCGAATGCGACTTGTACTGGGTCAGAATGGCGATCTGGCGGATGTCCGAATTGACGCAGTTCGACAGCGGGAAATCGATGATCCTGAATTTCCCGCCGAATGGCACCGCCGGCTTGGCGCGCCACTGGGTCAGGTGCTTGAGCCGTGAACCACGCCCGCCGGCGAGAATCAGTGCAATAGTATCGCGCGTCAGGCGGCTAACAAAGCGGGAGGTGTGTCCGTTCTTATCCGTGCGTTTCATCGGGAGCTGATATTGTGAGGCTGAAACGGGCGCGAATCCTGGCGCTGTCCGCTTTCGGGGCTATGTTATCATTATTGTCCGACCGGTGGCGAGCCGTAAATTTCCAGCGCGTATATCGACAGCCGATCACCGCACCTACGGGGAATTAGGATATGAAAACCGCCGCAGCGCAGACTACGCCGTCTGAAGCCGACAGGATTATACAGGCACGGCATCACGACCCCTTCACCTTTCTCGGCAGACACCGTCATGGTGAGGAAGAGATCGTCCGCGCCTTCATCCCGGATGCGATCGAGGTGCGCATCACCGACCCGGGCCTCCCGCTCAGACGGATTGATGACACTGATATCTTCGAGTGGCGGGGTCGGCGCGGGAGCGTAGCGGATCGTTACCGGCTGACCTGGACTACGCATGATGGTAGTAGTCATACCGTGCATGACCCCTACTGCTTCCCACCACAATTGTCCGATTACGACATCCACCTGTTCGGTGAAGGCAGGCACCAGCATGCCTGGCGTATCATGGGAGCGCACCCGAGGATCATCGATGATGTCCACGGCACGCTGTTCTCGGTGTGGGCGCCGAACGCGGAGCGCGTCAGCGTGGCTGGCCCATTCAATCGCTGGGACGGGAGGCGCCATCCGATGCGCAGCCGCGGCGGCAGCGGCGTCTGGGAGCTGTTCATTCCGGGCATCGAAGCAGGCGAGCTCTACAAGTTCGAGATCCGCAACCGCGACAGCGGCAGCATCCATCTGAAGGCCGACCCCTACGGAAGGCGTTTCGAGGTCCGGCCGCATAATGCCTCTATAGTTGCCGCCGATTCATCCTGGCGCTGGAACGATTCCGGATGGCTCGCGCAACGCAGCGATTCGAAGTGGCTGCACCGCCCGCTGTCGATCTACGAGGTCCACCCGGGGTCATGGCAGCGCGGACCTGAGGGTGAGTACCTTGATTACCGGGAACTCGCCCACCGCCTGGTCGACCATGTGCGCGACCTCGGTTTCACCCATATCGAGCTGTTGCCGATCACCGAACACCCGTTCGACGCGTCCTGGGGTTACCAGACCACCGGCTATTACGCGCCGACCAGCCGCTATGGAAACCCCGACGAATTCCGTTATTTCGTCGATCACTGTCACCAGAACGGTATCGGAGTCCTTCTCGACTGGGCGCCCGCCCATTTCCCGAAGGACGCCCATGGGCTCGCCTGGTTCGACGGCAGCGCGCTTTACGAACACGCGGACCCGCGCCGCGGCGAACACCGTGACTGGGGCACTCTGATTTTCAATTATGGCCGCAACGAGGTGCGCAACTTTCTGGTCTCAAACGCACTGTACTGGATGGAAGAGTTTCATATCGACGGCCTGCGCGTCGACGCCGTCGCCTCGATGCTCTATCTCGATTATTCACGCCAGTCCGGTGACTGGACCCCGAACAGCTACGGTGGCAATGAAAACCTCGAGGCGATCGACTTCCTGCGCCAGCTGAACCGGCTCACCCACGAGCTGCATCCCGGCACGCTGATGCTCGCCGAGGAAAGCACCTCCTGGCCGATGGTCTCGCGCCCGATCTGGCTCGGTGGACTGGGTTTCAGCATGAAATGGAACATGGGCTGGATGAACGACACGCTGACCTACATGCGCGAGGATCCGGTCTACCGCCAGTATCACCATGACATGCTGACCTTCAGCCAGCTCTACGCATTCACCGAGAACTTCGTCCTGCCGTTCTCGCACGACGAGGTCGTCCACGGCAAGGGGTCGATGCTGTACAAGATGCCCGGCGACGAGTGGCAGCGCTTTGCGAACCTGCGCCTGCTCTATACCTACATGTTCACCCATCCGGGCAAGAAGCTGCTGTTCATGGGCTGTGAATTTGCACAGGGCCAGGAATGGGACAGCGCCGCACAGCTGGACTGGTATGTACTCGATTACCCCTTGCATCAGGGCGTCCGCGACCTGGTCCGCGACCTCAACCGGCTCTATCGGGACTACCCCGCGCTGCACCAGCACGACTTCGACCCGCGCGGATTCGAGTGGATAGACTGCCATGATTCTTCTCAGTCGGTGCTGACCTATCTGCGCCGCAGTGACGACGATTTTGCCGTCGTCGCGCTGAACTTTACCCCGGTGCCGCGCAAGCGCTACCGCATCGGCGTCCCCCGGGAAGGCGCCTATGTCGAGATCCTGAACTCGGATTCTGGGTATTATGGCGGAAGCAATCTTGGCAACGGCGGAGAGGTCCATGCCGAACCGGTCCCGTGGATGAACCGATCCTGGTCGATATCGATCACGCTTCCGCCGCTCGCCGGCGTCGTGCTGAAACCGGTCAGATAAGGTCTGGAGCGTCAGGGAAGCCCGGCCGCGTAAAACATTCCCCACAACAGCGCCGGGAAACACCACTGGAGCGCCGACGGCGGCCCGTCCAGGCTCACTGTGACCTGTTCCGGCCGGTGCCGGTCGGCTTCTGCAATCACGTGGAGCAACAACCCCGAGGCGAATTCACCGGCCGCGCGTGGACCGCGCACGCCCTCCCGCCCGGCGGCAAGGCGGTCGATGACGATGCGCCGCACATCCTCGACCGCATCCATCACCAGCATCATGCGCAGCGCGAGCCGCTCGCGTGACAAGCCCAGCACCGCGAGCGGCCGCGCCAGACCATGGATCGCGCTCAGCAATTGCCCACGAGTCGTCGTGCGCAACAGCAGGTTGACCGCAAGTACAATGATCATCAGCGCGGCGCACCGCGACACGCCTTCCGCGAGACCCTCTGCGGTCGGCATCAGCGGCGTCAACACCGATCCGGCATCGAAACCGAACGGACGACCGGGCGTAAACCATCCATAGACAAACAGCAGTGAGACCAGAAACCAGCGCAGGCGGCGGATCATCACGCCAGCAGTCCGGATCGAGGCCGGAGCGACCACGAGATAGACACACGCCAGCAGGAGCGCGCCAAACAGCAGTTGTTGCAGGCCACCCCAGGCGAGCCAGGCGGCGAAGATCAGAAAACAGAGTACCCGAATCAGAGGATGCACGTGGCGCGCCCGGTAACGAAGAGATCCGGCAGCATACCGGGTGGGCACTGCCGGATCTCCTGGTTACGCCTTACAGGAATTCCGGATCGAGTTTAACCGATCCGGCGCATCAGGTCATTGGCTTGACGCTGCTGATCCTCGTTGCCTTCTTCGGTGACTTCGTTGAGGATGCTGCGCGCGCTGTCCTGGTCACCCATGTCGATATAGGCGCGAGCCAGGTCGAGCTTGGTGCCCACCTCGTCTTCGCCGGAGATCAGGCCGCTGAAATCTCCACCGGCCTCGTCCCCCTCCATGTCAGCGAAGTCGAGGTCATTGCCGATCTCGGACAGCCAGTCGACATCGGAGCCCTGTCCGCTGCCGGCCGCAAGCAGTTGCTTTTCCAGCTCGTTGTCAATGAGTCCGTCGCCGGACTCCGCGGCCGGTAACGTGGCATCAATGGCGGTCGCCGACGCCGCTTCACCGGCAAGCGGCCGCTCACCGGATGCGCGTTCTCCGTCGATATCGCTGTTCGTCTGTTGCCGCGCGTCCTCCGGCCCTGACGCAAACACCTCTGTCCCGGTCTCGAGCTTGGCGAGGGTTTCGTCGTCGAGCGTCAAATCCAGATCGGCAAAGCCCTCGGGGGCCGGCGCCTCGCCGGACAAATCGGTCAAATCACCGGCAACCGGCCCGTCCACATGCGTGAAGTCCGCTCCCTCGTCCTGCAGATCCATTCCGGCACTGAAATCCAGCTCCGTATCGTCGAGATTTCCGGCGAAATCAGCGGCAGTCAGGGTTGTATCCGTTATTTCCACACCAGCATCCATACGCGGATCCGCAATGGCCTGAGTCTGTGCGGGTGCAGCGCCGCCCGCGCGCGCGAACAATGCATGTCCGGGTGCGAGGCGCCTGCCCATTGCGACGACCTTGTCCCACATCGCCTCATCGCCCTGTCCGAGCGACGCATGCAGTGATTCAGCCTGTGCAATGAAAGCCTGGGCATTGCCGCTGCCCGCGTGGACTTCTAACAGCTTCAGCGCCAGATCCTGGCGACCCGGTTCGTTGCCAATCGCATCGCGGAGCAGTTCCTCGGCCTTGTCGAACCGGCGATAGGCCAGATACACCTCCGCTTCGGCGAGGATATCAATCTCATCATCCTCCGCCTGCATGATATCGAGTCCGATATCGTCCTCGCTGTCCCCGGTTTCCTGAATCGACTCTTCCAGAGTCACTGCCGACACCGCCTGTGCGGCCGCAGAAGCGCTTGCAGCACCTGCGACCGTTCGCGCTGCAATCGGAGTCGTTACGGCGGTGGACCGCCGGGATTCGGGCTCCGGCGACTCGGTCAGTTCCTCAAGGGTGGCGCCGGCAACCTGACGCCGCCGTACGATCAACCAGCCGAGCGTCGCCAACATCAGCACCAGGAAAGTGGCTACGCCGAGCATCATCGGATCATCGAGAATCGTTGTGATCAGCCCGGTGATCTCGGGGATTATCGGCGGCGCAACTGCAACCGGGGGGACGGTCTTTGGCGTCTCGACCGCCGTTTCCGCCGCCCCTTCCGCTTCCGCCGCCGGCGTCGGCTGTGACTCGAGGCTGCCGACCCCCCCGGCCTGAAGCGCCGACATCGTGTCATCCTGCAGGCTCAACAGACGCTGCATTGCGCTGATCTGCTCCTCCATATCAGCGAGACGCTGGCGCAGTTCCAGATTTTCCTGGCGCGCGGATTCAGAAATCTCGAGCGCCGATACAAGATCTTCACGCAGGCGACTCACCGTCGCGGCATCCGACAGTCTCGCATCCCCGACCTCGACATCACTCATCGCGAAGCGTTCGGCATCTGCGGTATCCGGCGCGCTGAGGCGCAGCCGCGGACCGGTGTCGCTGGCAATACCGGTCCCGGATGAAGTGGCCATCGCCCCGCCTTCATCGCCGCCGACCGCGCGCGGTCCTGCCGCCTCTGCGCGTTCGCCCTTGGCGTCCTGCCACTGAGCGAACTGCCGGCGCGCCTCTGCCACCGCCTCGGCATGGCTCAACTGGCCGATCATTGAAGGATCCCCGATGCGCAGCACGTGGCCGGCGCGGAGTTCATTGATGTTGTTATTGAAAAAGGCTTCCGGATTGTTCCGGAGCAGGGCCATCATGATCTGTTCGATGGATACCGACTCATCGGCCGCACGCAATCCCCGGGCGATCGACCACAGCGTATCGGACTGTTGTACCGGCCCGTAACTCCAGGCCCCGTCAGGGCCAATCTCTATCGATGCGCTGAGCCGGCCGGATACGGTGCGTGGCGTGGTGGCGTCAGCAGTCGCATCCTGGCGGGGGGCGGCAACGCGCGCCGGGGTCTCGGCAACGGATACAGCGGGCACCTGGATCGCGGCCGGCGTCTCGTCGAGAAACAACGGCGGATCAAGGAGGACCGTATATTCACGCAGCAGGCGGCCGTTCGGCCAGTTGACCTCGACGAGGAAATTCAGGAAGGGCTCGCGGACCGGCTGATCGGAGCGGATCCGGATGTTCGCGGTATTGCCCGGACCGGTTTCGACTTCGAACCGCAGGCGGCTCAGAAACAGCGGGCGCTCGATGCCGGCCCGCTCAAAGGCCTCGCGCGTCGCGAGGCGGACGACGATGTCCTCGACCCGGGTCTGGCCCAGCGCGATCATATCGATTTCGGCGTCAAGCTGCTGATTCAGCGCGGAATGCAGCCGGATATCCCCGAGCCCCAGTGGAGAAGCACTGATTGGCGCCAAGAGGAAGATGACTACCAGTACCTTCGCCAATCTAAGCAATGTCCTGACTCCCTTTGATCATTATCTTCGTCGCCATGGCGGTTTCCGGTCGCAGTATCGCAACACATCGGTGCACGATCTGTGCGATATTATGCAAATCTTCTGCCAACTCTCCGGCGCTGCCCTCCCTCGCGACCCGGACATCGTCGCAGGGGCTAGCGTCCGAGATACTCCTGCAGCAGGATTTCCGCGATCTGGACGCTGTTCAGCGCCGCTCCCTTGCGCACGTTGTCGGCAACGATCCACAGATCGAGCCCGCGCGGGTGGGAGATATCCTCCCGGATCCGGCCGACGTAAACCGGGTCGTGTCCCGCCGCATCGGTGACGGCCGTCGGATATCCGCCGGGTTTACGCCCGTCCATCACCTTGACCCCGGGCGCGCGCTTGAGCAGGGCCCGGGCCTCCTCCGCGGTGATCTTATTACCGGTCTCGATGTGCACGGCCTCGGAATGCCCGTAGAAAACCGGAACCCTGACCGCTGTCGGGTTAATCAGGATAGCGTCATCTTCGAGGATTTTTTTAGTCTCCCAGACGATTTTCATCTCTTCCTTGGTGTAACCGTTGTCCTGGAAGACATCGATCTCGGGCAGGACGTTGAACGCGATCTGCCGCGGATAGACCGCGGACTCAACCGGCTTGCCGTTCAGCAGCGCCGCGGTCTGGGCGGCAAGTTCCTCGATCGCCTCCTTGCCGGTGCCGGAAACGGCCTGGTAGGTGCAGACATTGATGCGGTCGATGCCGACCGCATCGTAGATCGGCTTCAGCGCGACGACCATCTGGATCGTCGAGCAGTTCGGGTTGGCGATGATGTTGCGCTTGCGATAGCCGGCGATCGCATGGGCGTTGACTTCCGGGACGACCAGCGGGATGTCGCCGTCATAGCGGAACTCGGAGGTATTGTCGATGACGATGCAGCCGGCCGCGGCCGCGCGCGGCGCGTGTTCCCGCGATACCGACGCGCCGGCCGAGAACAGCGCGATATCGACACCCTTGAAGTCGAACTGAGCGAGTTCCTGCACCCGGATCTGCTCGCCCCTGAATCCGACACGGCTGCCCGCCGAGCGGCTGCTCGCGAGCGGAGTCAGCGTCCCGACCGGGAACTTGCGCTCTTCGAGTATCGAGATCATCGTCTCGCCGACGGCGCCGGTCGCGCCGACCACGGCCACATTGACTTGCCTGCTCATGATTCCGTTTGTCTCCTGGTCAATCGTTGTATGCGCTGTGTTCAGCCCAGCGCCGCGGCGACTGCAGCGCCCATCTCCGCGGTCCCGACCCGCCGCATGCCGGCGGTATGAATGTCCCTGGTGCGCAAGCCGTGATCGAGCACCGCGAACACCGCCTGCTCGATCGTATCGGCCATCCGTGCCTCGCCGAGCGAATGGCGCAGCATCATCGCGACCGAAAGTATCGTGCCAAGCGGATTCGCGATACCCTGTCCGGCAATGTCCGGCGCCGAGCCGTGTATCGGTTCGTACATTCCTTGTCCACTGGCATTCAGAGAGGCCGACGGCAGCATGCCTATCGAACCGGTAAGCATCGCGGCGCAATCCGACAGGATGTCACCGAACATGTTCGTCGTCACGATGACGTCGAACTGCTTCGGCGCGCGAACCAGCTGCATCGCCGCGTTGTCGACATACATATGGCTCAGCTCGACCCCGGGATAGTCCCGGTGCAGCCGGGTCATCACCTCGCGCCACAGCCGGGTCGTCTCGAGGACGTTGGCCTTGTCGACCGAGCACAGCCGCCGGTCGCGCTTCATCGCGGTCTCGAAGGCAACGCGGCCGATACGCTCGATCTCGGACTCGCGATAGACCATCGTGTTGTAGCCCTCGCGCTCGCCGTTGTCGAGCGTGCGGATGCCGCGCGGCTGACCGAAATAGATGTCGCCGGTCAGCTCGCGCACGATCATCAGGTCAAGCCCGCTGACGAGGTCCGGCTTCAGCGACGAGGCGTCGGCGAGCTGCGGATGGAGCTGCGCCGGGCGCAGATTCGCGAACAGGTCGAGGCCGGCGCGCAGGCCGAGCAGGCCTTTCTCCGGGCGCAGCGCCGGATCGAGCCCGTCCCATTTCGGTCCGCCGACCGCGCCGAGCAGCACAGCATCGGCGGCACGTGCAAGATGCAAGGTCTCGTCCGGCAGCGGCACGCCGGTCGCGTCGATCGCGGCGCCGCCGATCAGTCCTTGTTCAATCTCGATTTCGAATCCGAAGTCGCGGTGCAGGCGCTCGATCACGGCGAGCGCCGCGGCGATGATCTCGGGTCCAATGCCGTCGCCGGGCAGGACCAGGATCTTCCGGCTCATCGCCTCCCCCCGGCATTGAACAGCCAAGGCGCCTCGCGGCGCCGCGTTTCCTCATAGGCAAGGATGCGATCGCGCTGCGTCAGCGTCACGCCGATCTCATCCAGCCCCTGCAGCAGGCGGTCCTTGCGGAATGGCTCGATGTCGAAGTCGATGACGACTCCTGACGGTAGCGTGATGGTTTGAGCCGGAAGATCGATCCTCAGCCGGTAACCGGGCATCGCCTCGACCTCGTCGAACAGGCGATCCACTTCGGCGGCCGGCAGTACAATTGGCAGCACGCCGTTCTTGAAGCAGTTGTTGTAGAAGATATCGGCGTAACTCGGCGCAAGGATGGCGCGAATACCGAAATCGGCTAGCGCCCACACCGCGTGCTCGCGCGAAGAACCGCAACCGAAGTTGTCGCGCGCAAGCAGAATCGTCGCGCCCTGATAGCGCGGCCGGTTCAGCACGAAAACGGGATTGATGCGCCGCTTGCTGTTGTCGATGCCGGGCTCACCCGGATCCAGCCAGCGCCATTCGTCGAACAGGTTCGGGCCGAAGCCGCTGCGCTTGATCGATTTCAGGAACTGCTTCGGGATGATCGCATCGGTATCGACATTCGCACGATCGAGCGGCACGGCGATTCCGTCGTGGGTCTCAAATTTTTCCATCGTAGTTTCCGCTTGCCTGCATCGTTCTTCCAGTCATAGCTCATCGGGCGTCGTGAAATGGCCGGCGATCGCGGCGGCGGCCGCGAGCGTCGGGCTGACCAGGTGGGTACGTCCACCGGCACCCTGGCGGCCCTCGAAATTGCGGTTCGAGGTCGAGGCGCAGCGCTCACCCGGCTCGAGGCGATCGGCATTCATCGCGAGGCACATCGAACAGCCGGGTTCGCGCCACTCGAAACCGGCCTCGGTAAAGATCCGGTCCAGCCCTTCGGCCTCGGCCTGGCGCTTGACCAGCCCGGAACCGGGAACCACCATCGCGAGCCGGATATTCGGCGCAATATGGCGTCCCCGCACCACCGCGGCTGCGGCCCGCAGATCCTCGATGCGGGAATTCGTACAGGAACCGATGAATACCTTGTCGGGCCGGATGTCGCGGATCGGCGTGCCGGGATCGAGCCCCATGTATTCGAGGGCCCGCTCGGCGCCGCGGCGCTTGACCGGGTCGGTAAATTCCTCGAGCAGAGGCACGCGACCATCGACCGGCGCAACCATCTCCGGTGAGGTGCCCCACGACACCTGCGGATGGATCTGTGCCGCGTCGATTTCGACGACGGCGTCGAAATGCGCGCCGGGATCGCTGCGCAATTCGCGCCACGCCGCAACCGCGCGCTCCCACAAGGCTTCGCCCGGCGCATAGGGTCGCCCGCGCAGATACTCGATAGTCCCATCGTCAACCGCGACCATACCGGCGCGGGCGCCGGCCTCGATCGCCATGTTGCATAGCGTCATGCGACCCTCCATCGACAGCGCGACGACCGCGTCTCCGGCATATTCGATCGCATGACCGGTGCCGCCGGCGGTGCCGATGCGGCCGATCACCGCAAGCGCGAGGTCCTTCGCGGTCACGCCGGGCGCCGCGCGGCCGGAGATGCGTACCAGCATGTTGCGCGACTTCTGCTGCACTAGGCACTGGGTCGCGAGCACATGCTCGACCTCGGAGGTTCCAATGCCGAAGGCCAGCGCGCCGAAGGCGCCGTGGGTCGAGGTATGAGAGTCGCCACAAACGACCGTCATGCCCGGCAGCGTCGCGCCGGTCTCCGGGCCGATCACATGGACGATGCCCTGGCGGGGATCGCTGAGCGCAAACTCGGTGAGCCCGAAGATCCGGCAGTTCTCGTCCAGCGTCTCGACCTGAAGCCGAGACACCGGATCACTGATGCCGGAGGCGCGATCGGTGGTCGGGACATTGTGGTCCGGCACCGCGAGGATCGAGTCGACGCGCCACACCGGACGGCCGGCAAGACGCAGCCCCTCGAAGGCCTGCGGCGAGGTGACCTCGTGCACGAGATGGCGGTCGATATAAAGCAGGCAGGTGCCGTCATCGTTCTGCTGGACGAGATGAGCGTCCCACAGCTTGTCGTAAAGGGTTTTTGCCATCCGGGTATCCACGAGCCGGCGCATTGCCGGGAAAAGATCTATCTTAACTGATTTCAGCGAGCCCAGACATCAGCGCCTGTCTGACGGCAACGCAGCCGCGGGCCGCCTATGCTATCATCGGCGGCCAAGTCACAGCGGATGTCGCTTTCAGGAATATGGGGATGATCGGACGGAATATCACCATTGAACCGGGTCTTGAAACGGGCCTTCCCGGCGTCCGGGCAGCGGATCCGCCGCGATGAGCGCGTCGATCCTCGACGGCAAGGCGATCGCGGCCGCGCTTCGCGAGGACATCGGGACCCGGATCCGGCAACGACTGGAACTCGGCCTGCGCCGGCCCGGACTCGCGGTGATCCTGACCGGCAACAACCCGGCCTCCGAGGTCTACGTCGCGAACAAGCGCAAGGCTTGCGAGGAGGTCGGCATCCTGTCCCGCTCCCATGACCTCCCCGCTACGACGGCGCAGGCGGAGCTGCTCGATATCATCGACGAACTGAACGAGGATCGGGCCATCGACGGAATCCTGGTGCAGTTGCCGCTGCCATCCCATATCGATCCCGAGACCGTCATCGAGCGCATCCGCCCGGACAAGGACGTCGATGGTTTCCATCCCTACAACATCGGCCGCCTCGCGGTCAGGCTGCCGCTGCTGCGCCCGTGCACGCCGCGCGGCATCATGACGCTGCTGCAACATACCGGCGAGGATCTCTACGGCAAGGAGGCAGTGGTCGTCGGCGCGTCGAACATCGTCGGCCGCCCGATGGCGCTCGAGCTGCTGCTCGGCGGCTGCACGGTCACGACCTGCCACCGCTTTACCCGCGACCTCGCCGCCCACGTCGGCCGCGCGGAACTGCTCGTCGTCGCGGTCGGCAAGCCGGGACTGATCAAGGGCGAATGGATAAGGCCCGGCGCGATCGTCATCGACGTCGGCATCCACCGTAGCACGGACGGCAAGCTGACCGGCGACGTCGAATTCGGGGCCGCCGCCGAACGCGCCGGCTGGATCACGCCGGTCCCCGGCGGCGTCGGCCCGATGACCGTCGCGACGCTGCTGCAGAATACGCTGCATGCGGCGGAACATCTGCATCGGGACTGAAGCGGACGATACGGCTCGCTACGCTCGCCGCATCCTACGCTACTGAACTTGCGGTCCGCTGAGGCGTGTCCCGTTTCAGGACACGCTGTGAATACGTCCCTGTACGCTCGGCCGCCGCATCCCTGCGGCGGACGGTCCTGAAACGGGACACGCCTCAGCGGACCAACCACTGACTATGATCCGGCCCCGTTACTTCCGCCGCCAGATCGTACCTTGCGGCCCGTCTTCCAGTACAACGGCCAGCGCATCGAGCTTATCCCGGATTCGGTCAGATGCCGCCCAATCCTTGCGACCGCGTGCATCGGCCCTCTCCCGTATCAACTGCTCGATATGTCTCGCATCCGGATCATCGGCAGATGATTCACCTTTGAAATACTCATCCGGATCCTGCTGCAACAATCCGAGAATGCCCGCGAGCCGTTTCAGCGATCGAGCGAGGAAACCGGCACGTTCGCCATCGCCTTGCGCCCTGATCCGGTTGATCTCCGCACGGAGGTCGTTCAGCACCGCGATCGCCACCGCCGAATTGAAGTCATCGTTCATCGCGGCCTCGAAGCGCGTCGTATACTCGTCGTTCGCATTGCCTGTGCCTGTCGCAGACGCCAGCCCTCTGAGCGCCTGGTAGAAACCATCGATCGTGGCGCGCGCGTTGTCGAGATTCTGGTCGGAATAGTTCAGTGGACTGCGATAGTGGCTGCTCAGAATAAAAAATCGCACGACCTCGGGCCGGTACAGCTTCAGCACCTCGCGCACCGTGAAGAAGTTACCGAGCGACTTCGACATCTTCTGCTCGTCGATCTGCACGAAGCCGTTGTGCATCCAGACGTTGACGAAGGTCTGGCCGGTCGCGGCCTCGCTCTGGGCGATCTCGTTCTCGTGGTGCGGGAACATCAGGTCCATGCCGCCACCGTGGATATCGAAGTGATTGCCGAGACAATGCGTCGCCATCGCCGAGCACTCGATGTGCCAGCCCGGACGGCCCGGACCCCACGGTGAATCCCAGTGCGGCTCGCCGGGTTTTGCGGCCTTCCACAGCACGAAGTCGAGCGGATCCTCCTTGGCCTCGCCGATCTCGACGCGCTCGCCGGCGCGCAGGTCCTCGAGGCGTTTGCCGGACAGCCTGCCGTAGCCGTCGAAGCGGGCTACCCGGTAATAGACGTCGCCGTTGTCAGCGCGGTAGGCATAGCCCTTGTCGACAAGCGCCACGATCATCGCGACGATGGCCTCCATCGCCGCGGTCGCGCGCGGTTCCGCATCGGGTGGCAGGACGCCGAGCGCGGTGGCATCCTCGTTCATCGCGCGAATGAAGAACCCGGTCAGATCCGCGATCGACTCGCCGCGCTCACCGGCGCGCCGGATGATCTTGTCGTCGATATCAGTGATGTTGCGGACATAGATCACATCGAAGCCGCGATGGCGCAGGTAGCGCGCGACCATGTCGAACACGACCATGACCCGGGCATGCCCGATGTGGCAGTAATCGTAGACGGTCATGCCGCAGACATACATGCGGACCTTGCCAGCCTCGATCGGCGCGAAGGGCTGCTTGCGGCGGGTCAGACTGTTATAGATCTGGAGCATCGGATCGGACCTGGAATGCAACGGGTCGGCGGCAAAATCACCGCATGGTAGCGGAATCAGGTACCTGCGACAAAAATATTGCCTCGGCTATCACCCGGCAGCCAAAGGCCGTATTATGACATGCTGTTGAATATGCCGAGAACATGAATCCGCCATGAACTACCCATTGATTAATGCCCCCAGCGCCTTTCTTGTCCTGACCCTTGCCGTTGCAAGCCCCGCCGGCCTCGCGGAAGCCGCCGGCGCGGACAACCCGCATGTCCTGCTGCGCACCAGCGAGGGCGACATCCTGCTACAGCTCGACCGCGCGAACGCGCCGCTGTCGGTCGAGAACTTCCTCGCCTATGTCGACCAGGGCCATTACAGCGGCACGATATTTCATCGCGTCATCAGCAATTTCATGATCCAGGGCGGCGGTTTCGACACGAACTTCAATCAGAAGCAGACCCGTCCCACTATCCGCAACGAGGCCGACAACGGCCTGAAAAACGTCCGCGGCACGATCGCGATGGCGCGCACGTCGAATCCCCATTCGGCAACGGCGCAGTTCTACATCAACACCGTCGACAACCCGAGCCTCGACCATCGCGCGCCGACCCAGGATGGCTGGGGCTATACGGTGTTCGGCAGGGTCATCGATGGCATGGAGACCGTCGATCGCATTCGCAAGATACCGACTGCGTCGGGCGGGCCGTTCCGGAGCGACGTGCCGAGCCGGTCCGTCGTCATCGAATCCGCAGAACGGGTCGCGGCGCCCGGGGAACCGGCGAATTGACCGGAACCGATGGCCTGCCTCTTCATCTCGGACCTGCATCTCAGCGCCGAACGCCCGGCGATGACGGCGTTGTTCGAGACGTTCATGACCCGCCGCGTCAGTCCGGGCGACGCCTTGTATGTCCTCGGCGACCTGTTCGAGGTGTGGCTCGGGGACGATGCAGCCAGTCCGGACCAGCTCACGGCGCTGAAAATGATGCGCGCGGCCGCATTGCGCGGTATACGCATATATTTCATGCATGGCAACCGGGACTTTCTCGCCGGCGCGGCCTTCGAGACGATGTCCGGTTGCCGGATCCTGCCTGACCCGACGGTGATTCACCTCGGCGACGAGCCGGTGCTGCTGATGCACGGCGACACACTCTGCACCGACGATGTCGACTACCAGGCCTGGCGTCTGAAAGTCCGCCAGCCGGCGTTCATGAACCAGTTCCTGTTGATGAAAGTCGAAGAGCGCATGAAGATCGCCGAGCATTACCGCGCGGAAAGCGAACGCATCACCCGCGACAAGCCGATGGCGATCATGGACGCGAGCCAGGCGGCGATCGAGTCGGCGATGCGCGCGCACGGCGTCAGGCGCATGATCCACGGCCACACCCACCGCCAGGCCATCCATGATTTTACACTCGATGGCGCGCCAGCGCAGCGCATCGTGCTCGGCGACTGGTACCGGACCGGCAGCGCGCTGACCTTCGATCAGGGAAAGTACGAACTCGAGAACTTCAACTGATCAGCGCTTGTAGCCGCTGACCATGATAAACGGGCTCGGCGGCGCCATCTGTCGCGACTCGATATCCTTGAAGCCAACCTCCCGGAGGAAATTTTCCATCTCGGTGGTCGAATAGGAGGAGCCCGATACGGTGTTGATGATCTGATTGACCCCGATCAGCGCGGCCAGTTTCGGTCCCTTCTTGTCGCCCCACAGGAGCTGTTCCTGGATCATGATCACGCCGTTCTTGTTCATCGAGTCATAGCACTTCTTCAGCAGCTTCCTGATGTTCTCCGGCGATTCCTGGTTGGTCATCGACGACAGCAGCATCGCGTCGTTACCTGAGCCGAGGCTGTCGGCGTTGTAATCGCCGGGCAGCAGCCTGACCCGGTCGTGCATGTTGTACATATCGACGATTTCCCCGGCGATTTCCAGGTTCTGCTCGCGATCCATCGCCACCGCGTTGAGCCCGGGATAGCGCTCGCAGAATTTCACCGAGAAGGTCGCGGGGCCGCATCCGACGTCCATCAGCTGCTTCTTGCCGGTGAGGTCGAACATCGAAGTGAGTACATCGGACTGCGACAGGGCGCGGTTGTGCATGCCCATCATGTAATTGCGGGTCTCTTCATCGGTGTAGGCCTGATGCATCAACGCAGAGGGCTTGCCGGTCTTCACCGTGTTGTAGAGCCCACCCCAGGCCTCGTACCAGTTCTCGAACATGTAGACGATCCCGCCCTGGTAATATTTGCTCGACTCGGCGAGAAACATCTTGCTGAACGGATTGTTGCGGAAAACGTCGCCGTCGCGATCCAGAAAACCCATCGTGACCAGCGCGCTCAGCAGCGCGCCCAGGCAGCGGCGGTCGGACTGGGTCTCCCGCGTAAGGGTATCGAGATCCTTGCTCTTGTCATCCAGCAGGCTGAAGACATTGAGCCGGTTCGCGGCATGGAGGACGCAGGAATCCCAATAAGCGGAGGCCACCTGCATCACCTTCATCGGATCCATGCCCTCCGGCATATCCCACCCCCATTCGCCGCCCTTCTTGCCACCCCATGAATCAGACATGAAAAACCCCTGATTGAGATCGTCTATCGGTAAGGTATTGAAAATATGAGCGTAACCATAGCAAAATATGCGGGAATTGTCCATGAATCAGCACAGGGACGCTACCCGTTTTCCCCGGGGGAAAACGGGCAGCGTCCCTTATGGACACAGGCGCTCGATCATCCCGGCCAGTCCTTCTATATGTTCGTCACGACCGTTCAGCGCCGGGATATAACGATAGCGTTTCCCGCCCGCCCCGATAAAGGTCTCCCTGTTCAGCATCTCGATCTCCTCGAGGGTCTCGAGGCAATCGGCGGAGAATCCGGGACAGACCACGTCGACGCTCTCGACGCCAGCGCTGCCCCAGGCCACGAGCGTCCTGTCGGTATAGGGCTGCAACCATTCCTGCGCGCCGAAGCGCGACTGGAACGTCATCTGCCAGCGTTCATCGGGCAGCGCCAGTTCGTGCGCGATCGCGCGCGCAGTGAATTCGCACTGGCTGTAGTAGGGATCGCCGGCATCGCGGGTCACCCTTGGCATGCCGTGAAACGAGAACAGCAGACGCTCGGCCGGCGGTTCGACTTGCCAGGCCTCGCGGAGGCTCGCGGCGACAGCGCGGTGATACCAGGGCTGGTCGAAATAGTGCGCGATGAAGTTCACGCCCGGCACCAAGATCCAGCGCCGCATCGCGGCGGCGACCGCATCGAAGGTCGAGGCGGTCGTCGCCGAGGAATATTGCGGATAGAGCGGCAGCACGATCAAGCGTTCGGCGCCGGCATTGCGCAACAATGCGAGCGCGGACCCGATCGACGGCGTGCCGTAACGCATGCCGAGCGCGAAAACCAGGTCGTCGCGGTTTGAAAACCGCCGCTCGATCGCGGCCAGTTGCTGTCTCGATATCACCAGCAGCGGCGAACCGTCGTCGCGCCAGATCCGTTGATAGGCATGCGCGGATTTGCGCGGCCGGATCGTCAGGATGATGCCGTTCAGTATCGGCCACCACAGCAGTGGCGGCAGGTTCACGACGCGGCGATCGGACAGGAATTCGCGCAGGTAACGCCGGACCGCTGCCGGGGTCGGGGCATCCGGGGTGCCGAGGTTGCTCAGCAGCACACCCGTCCTGCCGCCCTGCCCGATCGCCCGCGGCGCATCCTCTTGAGCAGCGTTCATGCCTCGCTCTCCTGTCGTGGTCGGGATAATGCCGGATGCGCCTGTCAGGCCTGCGCGAGCAGCAGTCCGTTCAGCCGTCGGACGAACGCGGCCGGATCCTCGAGCTGCCCGCCTTCGCTGAGCAGCGCCTGTTCATAAAGGACATGCGACCAGTCCGCGAAGCGGCCCTCGTCGCGCTCGTTCCCGAGGCGCTCGACCAGCGGATGACGCGGATTGAGCTCGAGGATCGGCTTGCCGGCCGGCAGTTTCTGCCCGGCGGCCTCGAGCAGGCGGCGCAGGTTCAGCGTCATGTCGTTCTGGTCAACGACCAGGCAGGAGGGCGAATCGGTCAGGCGATGTGACAGGCGCACCTGCTCGACCCGGCCCGAGAGAACCGCCTTCATGCGCGCGGCGAGGTCACCGAGGGCCTCGGCAGCCGCGTCGATCGCCTGTTTCTCCTGTGCGTCCTCGAACGCCTCCAGCGCGAGATCGCCGCGCGCAACCGACTGCAGCGACTTGCCGTCATATTCGGTCAGGCCGGACAACAGCCATTCGTCGATGCGATCGCACAGCAGTAGCACCTCGATGCCTTTCTTGCGGAAGATCTCCAGATGCGGGCTGTTGAGCGCGGCGGTCATCGACTCGGCGGTGATGTACCAGATGCGGTCCTGCCCTTCCTTCATTTGACCGGCGTAGTCGTCGAGCGAGACCTCCGTTTTCCCGTCGTCGCGGGTCGACGGAAACCTCAGCAGCTTTGCGACCTGCTCCGTATTGCCCGGATCCTCGACCGGCGCTTCCTTGAGAACGCGGCCGAACTCCTTCCAGAATTCCCGGTACCTGTCCGGCTCCTTCTCCGCAATATCCTGCAACTGGCCGAGCAGCTTCTTGACCAGTGAGCCGCGGATCACGTCGATCTGGCGGTTGTGCTGCAGCATCTCGCGCGAGACGTTCAGCGGCAGATCGTCCGAATCGACGACGCCGCGCACGAAACGCAACCAGCCGGGCAGCAAACCCTCGGCATTGTCCATGATGAAGACGCGCCGGACATAGAGCTTGACGCCATGCCCGCGCTCGCGGTCCCACAGATCGAACGGTGCGCGTTTCGGGATATACAGCAGCGAAGTGAAGGTCTGCCTTCCCTCGACCTGGACGTGCAGCCGCGCCAGCGGATCCTCGAAATCATGGGCGACATGGCGATAGAAGTCGTTGTATTCCCCGTCGCTGATCTCGCTGCGCGGTCGCGTCCACAGCGCGGAGGCCCGGTTGACCTGCTCCCAGGTGTCCGTTGATGCCTTGTCATCTGATGCCTTGTCATCGCCCTGCTTTTCCGCGGGCATCTCGACCGGCAGCGACAAGCTGTCCGAATAGCGGCGAATGATCGCGCGCAGGCGATGCCCGTCGAGAAACTCATCCTGGCCTTCGCGCAGGTGCAGCACGATCTCGGTGCCACGCGCGCGGCGCTCGATCGTCTCGAGGGTGTATTCGCCCTCACCGTCCGACTCCCAGCGCGCGCCGTGTTCGGGGCCGAGACCAGCGCGGCGGGTCGTCAGCACTACCCGGTCCGCGACGATGAACGCGGAATAGAAACCGACGCCGAACTGGCCTATCAGTTTCGCATCCTTCGATTCATCGCCGCTCAGCGACTCGAAAAAGCGCCGTGTGCCGGACCCGGCGATGGTGCCGATATTCTCCGCAACCTCGTGGCGATTCATCCCGATGCCGTTGTCGCTGATCGTGATCGTGCGGGCATGCCTGTCACAGGAGACCCGTACCCGGAGCGCGGCCTCGCCCTCGTACAGCGCGTCGTCGGACAGCGCCTCGAAGCGCAGCTTGTCGCAGGCGTCGGAGGCGTTCGAGATCAGCTCGCGCAGGAAGATCTCGCTGTTCGAATACAGCGAATGGATCATCAGCTTCAGCAACTGCCGGGCCTCGGCCTGGAATTGCAGCGTTTCCTTGTGAGTCTCCACGGACATCGTCAAAGTCTACCTCCCGGGGTTAATGGGGTCAGATCCCTTTAAACCGGTTATTATAGAACACTCGCAAATATCGACCATCTGTGATTGAATGAATCCCGCATCATGAAAATCCGCGCCGTCGAAACCACTCCGTTTGAAGACCAGAAGCCGGGCACCTCGGGCCTCAGGAAAAAGGTCGCCACGTTCAGGCAACCTCGTTACCTCGAGAACTTCATCCAGTCGCTTTTCAACGCCCTCGGGGGCGCAGAGGGGAAAACCCTCGTCGTCGGCGGCGACGGTCGATATTACAACGCGGAAGCGATCCAGACGATCATCCGGATAGCCGCCGCGAACGGCGCCGGGCGGCTGATCGTCGGCCGCGACGGCCTGCTGTCGACGCCTGCGGCCTCGTGCCTGATCCGCAAGCACGGCGCCGACGGCGGCATCATCCTGTCCGCGAGCCACAATCCCGGTGGCGTGCACGGCGATTTCGGCATCAAGTTCAATACCGAAAACGGCGGCCCGGCGCCTGCCAGGATCACCGATGCGATTTATCGGGAGACGCTCGCGATCCGCGAGTTCACCATCCTCGATGCGCCCGATCTCGAACTCGGCAAGACCGGCTCGCATGTGGCCGGCAGGACCCGGATCGAGATCGTCGATCCGGTCGACGACTATGCCGAACTGATGGAGTCGCTGTTCGATTTCAACCGCATCCGTGACCTCCTTTCCAGCGGGATGTTCAATTTGTGCTTCGATGCGATGCACGCCGTGACCGGTCCCTATGCGAGCGAGATCCTCGAACGTCGCCTCGGCGCGCTGCCCGGCACGGTCATCAACGGGACGCCGCTCCACGATTTCGGCGGCGGACACCCGGACCCGAACCTGACCTACGCCGCGGAACTCGTCGAGATCATGTATTCCCAGAGCGCCCCGGATCTCGGTACCGCGTCGGACGGCGACGGCGACCGCAACATGATCCTCGGCCGCCGATTCTTCGTCACCCCGAGCGACAGCATCGCGATCCTCGCCGCCAATGCCGCCGATGTCCCGGGCTATCATGAAACACTCGCTGGCGTCGCGCGTTCGATGCCGACCAGCCGGGCCCTCGATCGTGTCGCGGAATCGCTCGGCATCGCATGCTATGAGACGCCGACCGGATGGAAGTATTTCGGCAACCTCCTCGACAGCGGCCGGATCACGCTATGCGGCGAGGAAAGTTTCGGCGCCGGCTCGAACCATCTGCGTGAAAAAGACGGACTGTGGGCGGTGCTGTTCTGGCTGAACATCCTCGCGGTGCGCCATCGCTCGGTCGAGCAGATCGTGCGCGATCACTGGGCGACCTTCGGCCGCAATTACTACACGCGCCATGACTATGAAATGCTCGAAGCCGGCATCGCAAACGAAATGATCGAAGAATTGCGTCTCAAACTGGGAAAACTCCCCGGCCGGAGGATCGGCGACTATGTGGTCGCCTTCAGCGATGATTTCAGTTATACCGATCCGGTCGACGGATCGGTCACCGAAGGACAGGGCCTCCGGATCGGCTTCAAAGACGATTCCCGGATTGTCTACCGCTTGTCCGGCACAGGCACCGAAGGCGCGACCCTGCGGGTCTACATCGAAAAATTCGTCGCCGAGGCGGGCCGGCACAATCACGATACCCAGGAGATGCTTGCAGACCTGATCACGATCGCGAACCGGCTTTCAGGCGTGCTGCAGCGAACCGGGCGCGGCGGCCCGACCGTGATCACCTGATCGCCAGCGCCAGAGTCAGCGTCAGCGTCAGCCGCCAGTCAGGGAGCTTGGTCATGGCATATATCCGCGAATTCTCCGACCTCGGCATCGGCGATATCGCGCTGGTCGGCGGCAAGAACGCCTCGCTCGGCGAGATGTACAACGCGCTATCCGCGCATGGGGTCAAGGTGCCGGACGGATTCGCGATCACCGCGGACGGTTACCGGTATTTTCTCGAACACAATAATCTCACCGCCAAAATCTCCGAGGTGCTCGATCGTCTCGATGTCACCGATGTCAAGGCGCTCTCCTACAGCGCTGCGATCATCCGGGAATGGATCATGTACAGCGAGTTGCCTGAGGATCTGGCCGAGGAGATCGTCTCCGCCTACCGCAAGCTCGGCGAGGAATTCGGTCCGAACCCGGACGTCGCCGTGCGCAGTTCCGCGACCGCCGAGGACCTGCCGGCCGCCTCGTTCGCCGGACAGCAGGATACCTATCTCAATATCCGGGGCGTGCCGCACCTGCTGACCACCTGCCGCCAGGTATTCGGCTCGCTGTTCACGGATCGCGCGATCTCCTATCGCACGCACCACGGCTTCGCTCATATGGACGTCGCGCTGTCGATCGGCATCCAGAAGATGGTGCGCTCGGATCTCGGGACTTCCGGCGTCATGTTCACGATTGACACCGAGACCGGATTCCGCGATGTCGTCTTCATCACATCCGCCTACGGGCTCGGCGAAAACGTGGTTCAGGGCAAGGTCAACCCCGACGAGTTCTATGTCTCCAAGCCGATGCTGGAGAAAGGCTTCCGCCCGATCATCAAGCGCCAGCTTGGCGAGAAGGCCATCAAGATGATCTACACCGGCGACACCGCCGCCGGCATCTCGACCCGCAACGTGCGGGTGCGCCGCGAGGAGCGCGAGCGGTTTTCACTGAGCGACGACGAGATACTCGAACTCGCCCGCGGCGCGATCGTCATCGAAAAGCACTACTCCGCCAAATCCGGGCGCTTCATGCCGATGGACATCGAATGGGCGAAAGACGGCAGGAGCGGTGAACTGTACATCGTGCAGGCGCGCCCGGAGACCGTGCAGTCACTCGCCGACACGCGTTATCACGAGGTCTACTCGCTGAAGACGCGCGGCCGCCTGATCGTGTCCGGCAAGAGTGTCGGCGGCCGGATCGCAGCCGGCCGGGCGCGCGTCATCTTCGAAGCCGCCCAGATGGGAGAGCTCAAGCCGGGCGAGATCCTCGTCACCGACATTACCGATCCCGACTGGGAGCCGGTCATGAAAATAGCCGCGGGCATCGTCACCAACCGGGGCGGGCGCACCTGTCATGCCGCAATCGTCGCCCGCGAGCTCGGGATACCCGCCGTTGTCGGCTGTGGCGAGGCGACGCAACTGATCACCGGCGGCGCCGAAGTCACCGTGTCCTGCGCCGAGGGCGACACCGGCAACATCTATGAAGGAAAGCAGGAATTCGAGACCAAACGCCTGGACCTGTCGAGCGACCGGCGCCCCCGCACGAAGATCATGATGAACGTCGGCAACTCCGAGCAGGCCTTCGCGAGCGCCCGGATGCCGAACGACGGCGTGGGGCTCGCACGCCTCGAGTTCATCATCAACAACAGCATCCGGATCCATCCGCGGGCGCTGCTCGAATATGACGGCCTCGATGAAAAAACCCGGCAGGACATCGACCGCATCGTTGCCGGCTACCCGGACCGGAAGAGTTTCTACATCCAGCGTCTCGCCGAAGGCGTCGGCATGATTGCGGCGGCCTTTTATCCGAAGCCGGTGATCGTGCGCCTGAGCGATTTCAAATCGAACGAATACGCCTCGCTGATCGGCGGCGGCGGTTTCGAGCCGAAAGAGGAAAATCCGATGATCGGCTGGCGCGGCGCCGGACGCTATTCATCGGAGTCGTTCGCCGCGTGCTTCGAACTCGAATGCGCGGCAATGAAGTCCGTGCGCGAGGTCATCGGCCTCGACAACGTCGCCCTGATGATTCCGTTCGTGCGCACCGTGAAGGAAGGCATTGACGTAATCGCGCTGCTGGAAAAACACGGCCTCAAGCGCGGCGATAATGGCCTCAAGGTCTACATGATGTGCGAGATCCCGTCGAATCCACTGCTGGCCGACCGCTTTCTCGAGCATTTCGACGGCTTCTCGATCGGCTCGAACGACCTGACGCAGCTCACGCTCGGCGTCGACCGGGATTCCGGCATCGTGAGCGGATTCGACGAGCGGGACGAGGCAGTGCTGATGCTGATGGAGATGGCGATCCGGGCCTGCCGGGCGCGCGGCAAGTATATCGGCATCTGCGGCCAGGCGCCGTCGGATTATCCGGACCTCACCCGCTGGCTGGTCGAGCATGGCATCGACTCGATCTCGCTGAATGCCGACAGCGTCATCCCGATGACCCAGGTCGTGCTGGACATCGAGGCGAGTCGTTCGGTTCCCTAGTACATCACGAAGGCCCAGCTCAGGAAGGTCGTCGCCGATGTCGTCCCGATCTGGGGATCGCGGATATTGACCTCGAGCATGATCGCATTCGATTCGCTGAAGTCGTAGCGCAACGCATAGACATTGCGATGTTCGGTGCCGATCGCTTGCCGGCCGATCAGGCGGGGATCCATATAATACGGATCCACATTGCCGGGTTCGCTGTCAAAATCGAGCGACTCGTAACGATAGGTCGCCTTGAGCTGGTCGGTGAACTGGTAACCGAACTGCGCCCACCAGGCGTCCGAGTCGTGCTTGCGCCCGTCGCCCACGCCGGGGCTGGCATCGTTCACGATCCGGTAATATTCCGCCATGATGTCGAAACGGCCGCGTTCGTAACGGAAGTCGGCGCCGTACAGCATCTGCGTGACGAGCGGCGAACCACGGGGGACGAGGCTGCAACCACCCACCGGAGGATCACCACATAACGGCGCGGTTGCCGGGGCCGATTCCACGACGTCGTTACTCAGGAAGAAGACGCCGGGTTTGAACGGAGCGGCGAAACGGCCATAGTGAATGCGCCCGAACAGCGATTTTCCGGGGTTGAGATCGGCCCGGTTCGGGACAGTCAGTCGCTGGGTGGTTGACGAGGAGTTGATGGTGTTGCTGTTCGCGACCGCCGCCTCGTAGCGCAGCCCCCAGGGCAGATCGCCCTCGGCGAGGATGCCTATCAGGTGCACCGGGATAATCGCGTTCACGCCACCCTCGAAGCTGAGGACGAACGGCCTGTTGACGGTATCCTGCAGCAGGATGCCGTGATGGTAATGGCGATTCCAGTAACCGATCGGGGAGTGGAAACGTCCGATCCCGATATTGAACGCATCGGAAAACTCGCGCATGATCCAGAAGCGCTGGATCTCGATTTCCATCGCATCGCCGGTGAAGGTCTGGACCTGGACTTCGAACAGCGCACGGGTACGGTCGTCGATGTGTTGCATCGCATAGAGATCAAGGCTGCCGAGCCGGAAACTGGGTTCGCTCGTCGACGATCGGGTGTGGGCCAGGCTCATGTCGCCAAAGGCCCCGACGTCGAGCGCCGCCGCATTCCCGCCAGCCCCAAGCGCCAGCGCGGCCCCTGCCAGCCAACCGAATCTGCTCCGTAGCGCGTTCATGATGTCTCCCGTCAACCGCTGTCTGTTTATTGGGCTGGCCCGTTAACCTGCTTCCGCAACAACACCTTGACGGTATCGTCGACCATGTCCGCGCTGACGTAGGCGATGCGTCCCGGTCCCGCGGCGACCCAGCGCACAACGGACCGCTCGTCGGGGCGGGTTTCAGGCGGCGAACCCTTGCCAGTGAATACGCGCTTGGCCCAGTAGGCCCGCATCTGCCCGGGATCCCTCCCTATTACATTGATATAGAAGTTGTTTCTGAGAGGATGACCGGCTGGCAGATCGATGATCTCGACACGCGTCCCGTTGTTGAACTGCACGGACTTACCGAGATAGAGGTCTCTGACAGTCTGCTCGCTCAGCGCCGAGACGCTGAGGCCCGGGTTGCCGATGACACACAAATCGAATTCGGCGGCCGCCATGGGCGTCCACAAAAGCAATAACAGGACGAACAGAAGCCTGCTACCGAACTGGCGGCAAAACCGCCCCCCCGGATTCATCCGTTCCCCCGCTGTCGAGCGACTGGCTGTCTGATACATGACATTCAGGGTTATCGGACCTTCCCGCGGCCGGCTTGATCTGTCCGGCGCGCCATTTTTGTAATCCATGGCTGCTGCACGCGTGGTCATCCGTCGACTCACTCCGACCCGGCAACTGCCTTGAGCCCGAGGACGAGATCCATCACGTTGGTGCTCCCTGGCCCGGTATATATCAGGTCGCTGGCAAGATCAAGAAAACTGCCCGCATCGGCCTGAAGCAGGCAACGCCTGGCATCGAGGCCTGCGCGTTCTCCCCGCGTGACCGTGCCGCCGTCGACCAGCGCGCCGGCGGCCAAACCGGGTCCGTCGCCGCCATCGGTCCCGGCGGCGAGCAGGTACAGATCCTCGTGTCCGGCGATATCGATCGCAGCGGCAAGCGCAAGACTCTGACAGCGGCCGCCACGACCGGGGGTGTCCGGCAGGCGGACGACCGTTTCTCCGCCCTGTATCCACATGCCCGGCGGACCGTCGGCCAACGCGGCGGCGATGGCCTGGCCTGCCCCGGCCGCGTCTCCGCTCAACGGTGATTCATGCAGGCGCGCCGGATAACCGAGCGCACGCGCCCGAGCGGCGGCGGCGCGACACGCATCCCGTGACGTTGCGATGATACGGGTATCGATCGACGGGGCATCCCGTCCGGCCGGGGATCCCGCCATGACCGCGAGCATCGCCTGCAACCAGCCAGGCAATTCTTGATCCGGGACAGGCATGGACTCGTCGGAGGCAACCGATAGCAGCCCCGAGCCGATCGTCGCCGGATCATCGCCCGGGACATCCGAGATCAGCAGCTGGAGCGCCCTGCGCCCGCGGAGATATCCAGCCAGCTGACCGCCCTTGATGCGGGACAAGCGCGTGCGAACCCGGTTGATCACCGCGATCGGCAATCCGGAGCCGACCAGCCAGTGGTAGGCGCGCTGCAAGCCCCCGAGATCGATGCCCGGCCGCGGAATCTCGACCAGCGCCGAGGCCCCGCCCGAAACCAGAAACAACAGTGTCGCTGCTGACGGTGTCCGTTCGATAAAGTCTAGCAGCGTCTGTCCGGCCGCCAGGCTGTTGTGATCGGGCACAGGGTGAGCGGATTCGATGCGAACCGCCGGCAAGGCATCAGGCCCGCAAGCATGGCCGTATTTGGTGATGATCAGCGCGGCATCGATTTCCGATCCGAGCGATTCCAGCGCGCCTTCCGCCATCGATCCGGCAGCCTTGCCGATCGCAACCAGCCGAACCGGACCTTTAACGGGATCTTGAATGAGGGAGTCGCGGACTCGCCGCTGTCCCGACACGGCTGCCAGCGCGTGCCGGTAGATATCGAGCAGGTCGCGGCGAAAGGCACCGCGGTTTTTCTGCTGCATCAACCGCCGCCCGCGGGACGCGGGGCCGGGCCGCATCGCTCAGCCCCGCGCCGTCCCGAGCGCCGCGAAACCCCGCTGCAGATCTTCTTTCAGGTCGCCGACATCCTCGAGGCCGACGGATACACGCACCAGTCCTTCGCGAATGCCGGCGGCCGCGCGCGCCTCCGGCGTCAGGCGGCCATGCGTCGTCGTCGCCGGATGCGTGATCGTCGAACGGGTACCGCCGAGATTCGCGGTGATCGTGATCAATCGCATCGCATTGATGAAGCGCCAGGCATCGTCCCGGCCGCCCCGCAGCTCGAAGGCCAGCAGCCCGCCGCCGTCGGTCTGCTGCCGCCGAATAAGTTCACGCTGGGGGTGATCGGGCAGGCCGGTATAGTGAACGCTGCGCACCGCGGCTTGTTCCGCGATCCAGCCGGCGAGCGAACGTGCGGAGGCGCTGTGCGCCTGCATGCGGATCTTCAGGGTCTCGAGACCCTTCAGAAACACCCAGGCATTGAACGGACTCAGACAGGGGCCCGCGGTGCGCAACACGCCTTGAATCTCCTTGCCGACCAGGGCCTCGGTGCCGATCACCGCGCCGCCGACACAGCGCCCCTGGCCGTCCAGATACTTTGTCGCCGACAGCACGACAAGGTCGGCGCCGAGCGCCAGCGGACGCTGCAGGGCCGCGGTGCAGACTGTATTGTCGACGACAAGGAGGCAGCCGCGGCTGTGGGCGAGCCGGGCCAGCGCGGCGATGTCGGCGACCTCTGCCAGCGGATTCGCCGGCGTCTCGACGAACAGCAGCCGGGTAGCCGGGCGCAGCGCCCCTTCCCATGCCGCGAGATCGGTCAGTGGAACAAAGCTGGTCTCGACGCCGAAACGCCCGAAATACTGGTTGAACAAGAGCGCGGTGCTGCCGAAAACCCCGTGCGCGCAAACCACGTGATCGCCGGCCTTGAGCAGGCCGAGACCGAGCGCGAGGATCGCCGACATCCCGGATGAGGTTGCCACGCAACGCTCTCCGCCTTCCAGCGCGGCGAGACGGCGTTCGAAGGCGTTGACCGTCGGGTTCGTAAAGCGGGAATAGATATTGCCGGGTTCCGCGCCCGAAAATCGCGCGGCTGCCTGCTCGGCGCTGTCGAACACGAAACTCGAGGTCGTGAAGATAGGTTCCGACTGCTCGCCCTGCGGCGTACGCACCTGTCCGGCCCGAACACCCCGGGTCGCAAAGCCCTCGTCGTCAAAATAATCATCCGCCATCGGCCGTCTCCATCGGAATTCCTCTGCCGGTTGCGCCGCCGATACGCGCGCTACAGGGCAATGACGCTGCCGCCGCGTTGTCCACTGCTGGCGCGATGGGCCCGGCTTGCATCGTTGCGCAGGCTTTCGAGCGAGTCCAGATATTCGCGCGTCACGTCTCCGGTGACGTATTCCCCGCTGAAACACGAGGTATCGAAGCGCTTGATGCCCTTGTTGCCCTTGCCGACGGCCTTTATCAGGTCATCAAGATCCTGGTAGATCATGCGGTCGGCGCCGATCAACTGCGCGACTTCGTCGACGCTGCGATTGTGAGCTATCAGCTCGCTCGCGGCCGGCATGTCGATGCCGTAGACGTTGGGATAACGCACCGGCGGCGCCGCGGACGCGAAATAGACCTTGCGCGCGCCAGCGTCACGGGCCATGCGGATGATCTCCTGCGATGTGGTGCCGCGTACGATCGAGTCGTCGACCAGCAGGACGCTCTTGCCGCGAAACTCGAGATCGATCGCATTGAGCTTCTGGCGCACCGAGCGCTTGCGCATCTGCTGACCGGGCATGATGAAGGTGCGGCCGATGTAGCGGTTCTTGATGAATCCCTCGCGATAATTGACGCCGAGGTCGTTCGCGAGCGCGAGCGCCGCGGTGCGGCTGGTGTCCGGAATCGGGATCACGACGTCGATGTCGTGATCCGGGAACTCGCGCCGGATCTTCCCGGCGAGCCGCTCGCCCATGCGCAGCCTCGCCTTGTAGACATAGATATCGTCGATGACCGAATCGGGACGGGCGAGGTAGACGTATTCGAAGATGCACGGCGTCAGTACCGGATTGTCCGCGCACTGGCGACTGTGCAGCGTCCCGTCGATCGTGATGAAGATCGCCTCGCCGGGCGCAATGTCGCGCACCAGTTTGAAGTCCAGCACGTCGAGCGCGACGCTCTCGGATGCAATCATGTATTCCACGCCCTGCGCGGTCTCGCGCTTGCCGAACACGATCGGGCGTATGCCGTTGGGGTCGCGAAAACCGATGATGCCGTAGCCGGTGATCATCGCGACCGCGGCATATCCGCCGCGGCAGCGGCGGTGCACCCCCGCTACGGCATCAAAGATATCTTTCTCGTCGATGTGCAGCTTGCCGCTCTTCTGCAATTCATGGGCAAAGACGTTGAGCAGGACCTCGGAATCGGAGTCGGTATTGATATGGCGCTTGTCCTCGCGGAACAGGTCATCCTTGAGCTTCTCCGCATTGGTCAGGTTGCCATTGTGCGCAAGCGCGATGCCGTAGGGAGAGTTGACATAGAACGGCTGGGCCTCTGACGAGGATTCACAGCCGGCGGTCGGATAGCGGACATGCCCGATGCCGTAATTACCCTGCAGGTTCAACATGTGGGTGGTGTCGAACACGTCGCGGACCAGCCCGTTGTCCTTGCGCAGATACAGCCGGTTGCCTTCGGCGGTCATGATGCCGGCCGCATCCTGACCTCGATGCTGCAGCACCGTCAGGGCGTCATACAGCGACTGGTTGGCATTGCCACGGCAGACCGCGCCTGTGATTCCGCACATTCATCCGTCCTCATCAGAAAAGTCAGTTCCGTCCCGGCTCTGGCAGAAGGCCGTTTTCGCCGAGTCCGCTCTTCAGCGCGTCGAGCGACCAGGCCGCGAGCGTCTCGAAATAGCCGGTCAGCATCGACTGCCGCCATGCCTCTTCATCCGCCAGCGGCGTGATCGCGGTCACCATGACCAGGATCGCGACGATCACGATACCGCGCAGCAGGCCGAAGACCGCGCCGAGGCTGCGGTCGCCGCTGATGCCGCTGGCCCTTACCAGACTGACCACCAGCCGGCTGATTATCATGCCGACGACCAGCACGGCGAAGAACAAGGCCACGAAGGCCGCCACCAGCCGTGCATCCTGGTACGGGATCCACGCCTCCAGGTAGACTGCCGCATCCCGGGCGTAGCGCGAGGCCAGCCAGAACGACAGCACCCATATGATCAAAGACAACGCTTCCCTGACGAAGCCGCGAAACACGCCGAAGACCGCCGACAGGACAATCAGCGCAATGATCACGAAATCGAGCCAGGTCACGCGCGCCAGACCCCGTATTTTACCATTCCTGTCGTCCGGCGTCCGTGGCCCGGCTATTCATAGCCGATCACCACGCCCTTGAGCTTCATTTCGCTATCGAGGCGGTCGCGCAGGGCTTCACTGTGCTCGCGCCGGGCATCGGGACCGACCAGCACCCGGATCGCGGTTCGGCCGTCGACCATGACGCGGTCAAGAAAAGCGCTGTATCCCGCGCCACGCAGGCGATCGCGCAGCACCGTCGCGTTTTCATCGCTGGAAAAGCTGCCTATCTGCACCGCAAATGCCTGCGGCAGCGGTCCTCGAGGGGCCGCCGCCGGTGGCAACCCGCCGTTCGCCTCCGCTGCGACAGCTGGAGTACCGGAACCCGTCGTTGCAGGCGACGCTGATTCAGGCGCGGCCCCGGACATCCCGGCGGGCCTATGGGCGGGCTCCGGGACCAGCGATATTTCCTCTACCCGGAATCCCGGCGGCCGCTCGGGGATATTGCTGTGCGTGATCACGGTGCCGTCATTGTCGCGAATATCGAGCAGGAACGGCACGAGGATCGCCACGAGCGCCGCGAGTACTGCCGCGCCCACCATGCGGTGCCAGATGCGCTGTCTGCGTTCCGCCGTTCCGGCCGCTTCGGTCATGACAGGGCCTTTTCGTGCTCAGGCGAGTGCCGCAAGGCCGGCCTGCTCAAGCCGCATGACCTCGCCGACCGTATAAAAGGATCCGAATACCACGATGCGATCACCAGGATGTGATTTTGACAACGCCCCGCGATACGCGGACGCGACGTCGGCGTAGACAACGGTTGGAATCGCAGGCCCCAGCGCAGCAACGGCCCTCCGCAGCCGCTCCGCGGGCGCGGCCCGGCCGACCGGCAGCGTTGCGACATGCCACTCGTCGACGACATCGGACACCGACGATATCATACCGTCAATATCCTTGTCGCCCAGCATCGCGGTAACCACGCGGGTCGCGCCGTCGATCGGTATCGCGGCCAGATTCGCAGCAAGCGCGCGCGCGCCGTCGGCATTGTGCGCAACATCCAGAATCCGCGTCACGGGCCCCGGCAGGCGCTGAAACCGGCCGGACAGCCGGACCTGCGCCAGGCCTGCCCGCAGGGCACCGTCCGCGACCGCGAGCGATGCCGGCAACAGGCTCAGCGCCATCAGCACTCCGGCGGCATTGTAAAACTGGAATGCGCCCGTCAGGCCCGGGGCCGGTAAATCATCGATCCGGCGCTCCGGCCCCCACCATGACCAGCACGACCGGCCCTCCCGGCCACGCGCATCGTCAAACCCGATTCCGAACTCCCGGCCGATGCAGTAAAGGCGGGCATCACGGTCGGCGGCGACGCGGATCAATCCGCCGGGCGGCGCCGGATCGACGCAGATCGCGGGCCTGCCGGCGCGGAATATGCCCGCCTTTTCCGCGCCGATCGCGTCACGGTCATGCCCGAGCCATTCAACGTGATCCAGGCCGATCGCGGTAACCAGCGCAATGTCGCCATCGACGATATTGACGGCATCGAGGCGGCCGCCGAGGCCGACTTCGAGGACCACGACATCGGGCCTCGCCCGCGCGAAAAGATCGAGCGCGGCCAGGGTGCCGAATTCGAAATAGGTCAGGCTGACGTCGTCGCGGGCGCGATCGACGCGATCGAACGCGGCGCACAATTCGTCATCACCGGCTTCGCGCCCGGCGATGCGTACCCGTTCGTTGTAACGCAGCAGGTGAGGAGAGGTATAGCTGGCGACCCGGTGGCCGCCGGCAGACAGCAGCGTTTCGAGCATCGCGACGCACGAACCTTTGCCATTGGTGCCGGCAATGGTGATGACGGGGCAGCGCAGGCGCGCGACGCCCATGCGGGCAGCGACCGCGCCGATGCGGTCGAGCCCGAGGTCGATCGCGCTTGGGTGCAGTTCCTCCAGCCAGGCCAGCCACGCGGCCAGGGTTTCGTGTCGCATCGCCGAGCAGGGGGGGTCAGCAGCGATCGCGTCAGTCCGCGGCGGCGGACGCGTTGGTCAGCATCGTCAGCAGGCTATGAATCTTGTCGCGCATGTTGCGACGGTCGATGATGGTGTCGATCGCGCCATGCTCGACGAGGAATTCACTTCGCTGGAAACCTTCGGGCAATTTTTCGCGCACGGTTTGCTCGATGACGCGCGGGCCGGCAAAACCGATAAGCGCATTCGGCTCGGCGGCATTGATATCGCCGAGCATCGCGATACTCGCCGAAACCCCGCCCATCGTCGGGTCGGTCATAACCGAGATATACGGGATGCCGGCATCATTGAGTTTTGCGAGCGCTGCGCTGGTCTTGGACATCTGGAGCAGTGAAACCAGGGCCTCCTGCATCCGCGCGCCGCCGCTCGCGGAAAAGCAGATCAGCGGAATGCCGTCTTCGAGCGACTTGTTGACCGCGCGCACGAAGCGTTCGCCGACGACCGAGCCCATCGACCCGCCCATGAAGCCGAATTCGAAGGCCGCGGCGACGATCGGCATGCCTTTCAGTTTGCCGCTGAAGACGATCAGCGCATCCTTTTCCCCTGTCGCCTTTTGCGCCTGGGTAAGGCGGTCACGATATTTCTTGGAATCCCTGAATTTCAGGAAATCGGTCGGTTCGATCTCGGCGCCGATCTCGGTCCGGTCGCCAGGGTCCAGGAACATCCCGAGACGCAGGCGCGCGCCGATGCGCTGGTGATAACCGCATTTCGGGCAGACATGAAAATTGCGCTCGAGCTCCGCGCGATAGAGGATCTGCTGGCAGGCGCTGCACTTGGTCCACAGGCCTTCCGGAATGGACTTCTTGCGCCCGCCTTCGGTGCGAATCTTCGATGGCAACAGTTTTTCGAACCAGTTCATGTCATATCAAGAATTGTTATGCGCCGCGGGGCAAGCCCCTGTTCATATTCAGGTCGCAACCTGGATCGCATCGATTGCCGCGCGCATCCCGCGCAACCGGGCCGAGACCTTTGAGATCAGGGTCGCCTGATCGGCATCGGCGTATTCCGCGATCAAACTGACGAGCGCGCTGCCGACGACTACGGCATCGGCGACGGCCGCAACGCGCGCGGCGCTCGCAGCATCCTGGATGCCAAAGCCGACGCCGACCGGCAATCCGGTATGACGGCGCAACTCGCTTATCCGTTCCCGGACCGAATCAATATCGAGATTCGCCGCGCCGGTCACGCCCTTCAAGGACACATAATAGATGAAACCCCGTCCGGCCGCACATATCCGGTCCATGCGTGCCGGGGTCGTCGTCGGGGCGGCGAGAAAAATCGGATCCAGGCCCGCCTGTTCCAGGGCGCCGGTCAACTCGCCGGCTTCTTCCGGCGGCATATCAACGGTCAGGACGCCATCGACGCCGGCGCGAGCGGCGGCCGTGGAGAATTCGACGTAGCCCATGACCTCGACCGGATTCAGATAACCCATCAACACTACTGGCGTTTCCGCATCGTGCTTGCGAAAGCGGGAAACGATGCCGAGCACATCGCGCAGGCTGACATGATGACGCAGCGCGCGCTCGCTGGCGCGCTGGATCACCGGGCCATCGGCCATCGGATCGGAGAACGGTACGCCGAGTTCTATGATATCGGCGCCGGCGGCGGCCATCGCCTGCATCAGCGGAACGGTGACGCGGGGATCCGGGTCGCCCGCGGTGATATAGGACACCAGCGCCTTCCTGCGCATCGCCTTCAGGCGCCTGAAACAGGATTCTATACGGCTCACAGCTTGATCCCGTCGCGAGTGGCCACAGTATGCATGTCCTTGTCGCCGCGTCCGGACAGGTTGACGACGATGATACGTTCCGGGTCCATTTCGCACGCGAGTTTGAGCGCATACGCGATCGCATGGCTGGATTCGAGCGCCGGGATGATGCCTTCAATCCGGGTCAGCTTGTGGAAAGCGGCGAGCGCCTCATCATCGGTGATCGCGACGTAGTACGCGCGGCCGCTGTCCTTGAGCCAGGCGTGCTCGGGACCAACGCCGGGATAGTCGAGGCCGGCCG
>CAYTGL010000013.1:0-73696 GCA_964437335.1 uncultured Chromatiales bacterium | reverse complement strand
TATCATGGGATTGGACTCTAAATCGATGTGCTACTCAATATGGGGGTGAGGTCGGTTGCAGCAAAACATTAGGTTTCTTGGAGGTACCCCCCCTGAAGGCAGTAGCCTTGGATTCAATCGGTCACTGCAACAACACGTTAAGCTTATCAGCTGGCGCAATTACGGTCAGTTTATAGCCAGTTCATAGACATTAAATACCTGTTGAGCAATACTGGCCCAATTATAGCGCTCTTTGATAATTAACCGAGCTTTCGACCCATTATCTAGGTAAGCTTGCCGATCTATACTTTCTCGCATTAAATTTGCGAGCACTATTACATTTCCTAATGGGAAATAATCTTGTTCTGGTAAGCCAACCTCTAGATTTGCCGGAATATTACTCGCGAGGATCTGAAGTCCGTAGCTTAGCGCCTCCAACATAGCAATTGGCAAGCCTTCGTGTGAAGATGGCAATACAAAAAGTGCGGCATGTGCGTAAAGCTCCTGTAGCGCAAGACCACACTGGTAACCGGTTAATACAATGTCCGCACACTTACTTGCTTCTTTATTTAATACTCTTGTGTACTCGTCTGGATGATCAGCATCGCCCACTATAACAAGTTTGTACCCTTGCAGTTTAGCCCTACTAAAGGCATTTATCAGATCCAGATGCCTCTTTTCCGGCACAAGGCGGCCTACCATAAGAATATATTTCTGCTTTTCAATACCGAATTTATCCAAAGCACCTGTAGTCGCTGGAATTTCGGGGATATCAACGCCATTAGGAATAACAATAGAATTGACCCCATGTCGATCTTGTACTAGATTTTTGATAACCTCGGAAATAACAATTCTCTGATTAGCATAACGCATCCCCCATCGTTCACCCAGTCGCAATAATCCACGAGCGAACCAGCCCCACTTTTCACGATCATAATCCGGACCATGATGGGTCACGATTACCTTTAGTCTCATCAACCTGGCCAAAGGCGTCATGATTGCTGGCCCTACTGCATGAATATGTAACACATCAGGTCGTAATACTGCTGCGTAGAGCACGCCCAGAAAAGTATGAATAAATGCTTCAATACCGTTTACATGCGGGGACCATAGTCTTGTTAATCTGACTCCATTCCATTCACGCATTCCACGAGCGAAATAGGGTGTACGAACGATAACATTGACATCACAGCCTAAACGGACCAGTTTAGGATAAAGGTGCTCAGAATGCTTCTCGACACCTCCCTGTACATCCGGAAATCCTCGCAAACCCAGCACCATCACTTTCACAACGGCACACCTGTGGCGCCCAAGTCACGATAAATTGCCAGCATCCTATTTAGGTAGTGTCTCTCACTAAATTCGCTTTCCATCCATGATCGTCCGAATCTACCCATATCAGACAAGCGAGAGTCATTGTAGCTGTTAAAGTTTTCCAGCACCGAGGCAAGGCCCTCAATAGAACCTGACTCGAAAGTTACACCTGACCCACCCTCTCGGATCAATTCTGGAATTCCACCTATGGCCGCACCGATTACGGGCTTGCCCAACGCATAGGCTTCCATTACGGACACTGGCGCATTTTCATACCATTCAGAAGGAAGCACTAGAGCTCTTGCAGAGCGAATTTGATCATGCAGTGGTGAACCGCTTAAATACCCCAGGAAGCTGACATCTGCTCCTAAGCACATCGAAAGATTACGCAAGGCACCTTCCTCAGGACCCGTCCCGATTACACGTAACGATACGCCAGCAACGGCTGCCGCTTTTATTAATGTTGCAACACCCTTCTCCTTGACCAACCTGCCGAGATATACGAACGCATTACCCGGACGATACTCTGGCTCAAAGAGCGATGTATTTACAAAGTTCGGTACATACGCAAAGCGAGCACCATCCCACCCCCACTCTACGAACTTCTTGATGTAGAAGCGACTCGGTACTATGTATCTATCGACGCACCTTTTATAGCTGCCTAGCAACGAATTCACAGTTGATTCAACGGCGATCAACATGCTAAGCGCATAAGACTCCTTTATACATCGATGCATTACGACATTATGGATATTCCCATTTTTACAGCGCTCGCAAATGCCGTCGTGGGTATACATCTTGTAGGCTGGACAAGCCAGCTTCAGATCATGCAACGTCAGAACGACCGGGATATGGTTTTTCTTTAGCACACCCAGAATTGAAGGAGAAATATGATGGTAGATGTTGTGTAGATGACAGATGTTTGGCTGGATCTTGGTCAATAATCTGGATAATTTTCGTCTTGATTCTAATGAATATATGGTCTTCGGAATTCGCCCTAGCTTCTCTAATACACTATATTCAGAGCCATATTCTATTTCTTCGATAAAATATTCTGACCAAGGTGTTTCCATATTCTTCGGATGACGCATCGAAAATGGCGTGACATTCCATCCAGCCTGTTCAAACAGCTTGTTATGCTCAAGAAATACCACTTCCGCACCACCACGCGGGTAATAATAGTTGTTAACCGAAAGCAGCTTGTTCACTTATCTTGCCTATATCGACTATATTTATGCACAACTATGATTCATGGTTACTATGAATTCTTTGAATTCTTTTTATGCGTGCTGCTTCTGCAGCTACCATCCCCGATAAAAGAGCAAAGAGATATATCAGGACACTAAAATAAAAAATATTTGTATATGGAATCGATAAAAATATAATTACCAATACACCGAGCCACCCAGCCGCCATCGCACCTCTAATATCATCGGTACGCGCGAGTTTGTAAGCGTCATAAGTAACTAACAACATGAATATTAGAAATAAAAGCAATCCACCAATACCGGTCTCCCATAATAAAAAACTCATTAGCGTGTCGTTACTAATTATGCCAAGGCGCCACCCATATGACCCGGAGGATATGCTGACAGAACTTAACATAGCGTTCCCTACTCCAAGTCCTACCCATAACTTTACCGAATCATTACTAAGAACATTTATTGGAAGCAATATTTTGTCAATCCGCCCACCTCCCTCTTCTAAGGTAATAATCTCCTTCGGGAGCAGTAAGTTCTTTCCAATACGCCGGGGACTTAATTCAACATCATCATGGCGATCGTCACCACGATACATATAAGTTTCCGCCTGCTTGTCAACGAAAAACCCAACACTTAGCCCACCCCACTTACTGGCTACTTGGTCATATATAGCAACAAATCCAATTGTAAGCATGAGTGCCAACACCGGGATTCCGATTAACTGAATAGGCTTTATTTTCCGTACTGAAAAGATATATGGGACGACCAATGCTAATGGCAGTAGAATTAAAGTAACCTTGGTCTCGTTTATTGTTGTCGGTATAAACAATAATGAAACAAGTACCATCACTTGACTAAACCGTATTCTTTTTCTGACATAAAACGCAATTAGTAGCGCAATCGCTGAAACCATGAAAATGGACAACGCGCCTGATGCGTTTTCTCCAAGCGTACCGGTAATTACGTCCCCTGTAGAGATATCTTTATACTGAATAAATCTTTGAAATATGGCAAAAGGACACTGTAACAGCGCCATCATCAATATAAACTTTAGTAGCTCTTTGAGATCGCCCTGAGATAATTGATACACAACAGGGATAAGAAATATAGGCACCCATTTTAGATAAGGACGTATTCCAAAGACTATGGCGCCAGGCGGTACGGCATTTATAATAACCCCCAATAAAATATGCAGGCCTACTAAGATTCCCAAGAGTACGTATTTTGGACTCAGTGAAATTGAGCGCGTCACGGCCAGCCTTGCAATAACGACCAGAGCCACCATACTGGATAGTAATTCTGGAAGATATTTCAATCCGCCATAAATGTACTGCGCACTATACCCTGATATAATGACCAGCCCTATAACAAGGTATATTAATATTTTCACTCATGAACCCCGGTTATATTCTAGGACTAAGACCCACGGTATTTACAGAATAAATAATCTGATAATTGCTTTCCCTGCACTTCCCAATCGTACTTATCTCGCATGTAATCACGCGCGTTTTTCGCTTCTTCTTTTAGTCGATCTCGGTGTTCGAATGAGTACTCTATTGCCTTTCGGATGTCATCCGCCCCGTACCCTATAGTCCACACGATAAATTTTAGTCCTTCTGCAACATCTTTATGCGCAGCAATTGGTGTTAGAATAACCGGCTTCCCGCACGCCATATATTCAAATACCTTGAGCGGGCTTGAAACGTTCCATTCTAGTAAATCAGGCAAGGGGCATATACAACAATCAGCCTGAGCTATACTTTCCGGAATATCCTCGTATGGAATATAGCCAGTTGGAATAACGAAGTTTTCAACCCCATATCTGCGCGCAATCTCCTGTAATGAAACTTCGCCTCTATCTGGCCCAACAATAACCAATCGTATCAGCCCTTGGTAATCTGGTGACAGCAAAGACATTGCTTCAATAATTTTGTCTACCCCGCGAGTTCTATAAATGTTTCCATGATAAAAGATGGTGTAAATATTGCGCACTTCTTCTCGCTTCATATCTGGAAGCGGCCGAAACACCTTCATATTTACACTGGATTGCCATATGGCATAATCGGCAAATTTAATGCGGAATTCCTGCTCTATTGCTGTTTTCAACCTTTCTGTGATGAATGAATAGCTAAAAATGTATTTCCGCAATCTAGCCAGCGAAAAAGTCCAGAACATCCAATGATCTATCCTCGCTTTAAACGAGCTTAGATTCCTTAGTGGAAGTGTCCGCACATCGAGATGCAGATTGCTAAAACCGCTTCTCTTCAATATTGGCGCGATAAGCAACGACTCTGGCTTCAAAATAATAATATCGCTCTTCTCGGCATTACTTTTCACCCACAACAGCATTTTTATCAGCAACGATACTCGATAAAAAAAAGGAATATCTCGCGCCCGCAATGATATTATATTCAGACCTGCACAAGTATATGGAGCAATCTCGTAGCCTGTCACAAGCGTGACATCAAAGCCATGCGAGTTAAGCACTCGAGACATTTCTATCCAAGGACTTTTGTTTGGCTTTGTATCGAATCTATCTGCTTCTAGCCATATAATTCTTTTTGATTTTCCTCCATGCTCGACAGTCATCCTTATAATTCCTCGATGATTTTATAAATATTTCTCTCCGAATGATTCTCTGTTGCATAGCTTCTTGCTGCATTACCCATTGATTGCCTTAGACCACTATCTTTTATCAGAAGCTCGACATCACGGCAGAGCTGGGCAAATGACCCCGAACAATAACCAATATTATGTGACGATAGGACATTATCCGGATTGACATCTAGACTGACCACGGGTACTCCACGCATCCATGACTGTATAAAAGTATTGGGAAACCCTTCATAGCTGCTCGTATTTACGAAAATATGTGATTGCCCCAGAATTTGGTTGACCTCTTTCTGCGTTTTTTCGCCCAAGTATTCAAGCGACGGCACGTCCCTCATTTTCTTGACAATCTGCCTGCCCCATACAGAGTTTTCTGCACGGCCAATCATGATAAACCTTATGTCCTCATAAGACCGGAACTCCTTTGCGAGATCAATATATAATTCCGGTCTCTTCATTCTCTTAAAATTGGAGACCCATACGACATTGACAGGTTTAACCATTTTTTCCGGCATAGCCGGTACGAGCTGGTAGTTCGGAACAATTTTCGAGGCACGTACTCCAAAGTAAGTACTTAGCATTTCAGCCTGATGCTGGGTTTGGGCAATTATGCAGTTACTGTTACGAATTCCATATTCTAGAAGTTTCTTTTCGATATACCTCGATACGAAATTTGAAGACTTGTTTATATCCATCCTGTACGGCATTACATTCATATCACTTGATATATGCCATACCATTTTGCAATTGTTTCTTAGGGCATAATTGGCCGCTATTCCGGTATAAGCACCACCGACTCTCTGATAGATAACATGAGGGCGGACTCTGCGCAGTATTCTTAGCAATTGCCTTGCATCGAGAACATTGCCAACACGCATGGATATGGGGCTCGCGGCTATCTGCTCAATCCTGTATCCGGCCGGCCTATAATTAGGATCTGCCTGCCTAGTCACATAGGTAATTTCATACTGCCCCTGTGAGACCAGTACATCCATTAGCAATGACATCTGTTGTTCAGCACCGCCAAACGATCCAGACCAGTGACACGGCGACACAATACACAATCGTTTTCTTTCATTCTTCACGGATAACCATTCCTTAGGAATCACATATTGGTTGAAATAATTCTGCATGCATCCAACCTAGATGCACCTTGGTTAGGTTACCGCGAGTGTTATTGATGCCCACATTGGAGTTAAGTGAAAATTCCGCATTTGTTGCAGCGACTGGTTGAATCCATAATATCTGGTTTTACATGATGATTACCTTCATATTTATGCAAAAATCAACTCTTGCAATCCCGGAATGTCATATGTTTTTATTATATTATTAACTGCCTCATGACTTAGCACAGCGTCGTCTTCGATGAAGACTAAACCAAAGAGCGCGCCGTTCTTGATATGGATAAACGGATTATCCCGTAGAAATATATTTGCGCTACCCAATTTATCAGTTGTCCTGATCCAATATCCACCGGGCCTCGCCACTGTCAGCCTTAACCCCCACTTCCTTTTATACTGAAGCACACCATCCTTGAAAAAAGCCCTTGAGGCGCCCGCGTTGTACCTGTCGTATCCTCGACTCATTAAATAGTTGACCTTGTAATAATACAATGCGCCGATCGCGCCATCCTTCACATGCGTGTAGTCCCCATCTGTCACTCCGAGTGACCAGGCTCGTACGCTATCGCCTTCATACAGAAGATTCTCACCCGCGATATAGTCATCGCCTCGTTTTATTAACAGCAAGTCGGTAACGTCAGCCTTGGCCATCATGGCATCATACGACATTAATGCCGCCCGGTTACCGTGCGCCTTGAGCATGTAAGGGCGATACATGGTGTGGTAGAAAAGATCGAATTTGGCTTTATCCCTGGTGATCTCGTATTGGTAGCCATGCTTCCTGATCTTGCGCAGATCACTTTTGATGTTTTCGCTGTGCTTCATCAGTTCGTTGAAGCGGGAAAATTCGATCTCCCCGTCGATCCAGCAGGGGATATAAAAATCATCGCGTCCACCGAAGCGTCTGAAATAATCTTCGCCGGTTTCGGTCACGATCAATGCGACGGCGGGATGAGATTTCGCGATCCTGGAGACACTCCATATCCATGCCTTGCCCAGAGGAGTTTCCCGGCACGAGTCGCCGTAGGCGATGTGGGACAAATAGTTCTTGTTCAGCGCATGGCCTGCGTAGAGGATCGTCAGCTCGTTGCCGCTCTGCCGTTCCCTGCCCTCGAGCAGCCAGACATTCAGCCGGTACTTGCGCAGTCGTTCCCTGAGGCGTTTCAGGAATACGGGTTGATAGGCCATGGTCTCCAGAGCGCTGTATTGTATCTGCGCCGAATATAACGGCTGCTGGCGCAGCTTCATCATAACTAGATTCGAAAGCCCCTGATATCAATGCAGACGGGCAACCCGTCGCGCCCGACATATTAAATAACTATTTCATATAGTTATAGCCGCATGAGTGCGTCTGCCGCGGCGCAGCCCCACATGATCGACGCGGCCGAGCCACCAATTATCACGTAAACTGATCCGATTCATTTTCCTCGGGCCATGCTTGAGAACACGCCGGACTATGCTGACCGAAGACAGTTTAATGCGCACTAAAGCAAGAATTGTTCCTGTCGATAAACCTGATGGGCAATCCATTTATTCATCTGCCAACACATCAGGCATTTGGGATTATGAGGGAGACAGGGGTCGTGCGCACATGAGAACGCTTCTTATCGATAATTACGATTCCTTTACCTTTAACCTCTACCAGTTGATTGCGGAGGTTAACCGGGTGCCTCCGGTCGTGGTCAGGAACAATACCGCGCCGTGGTCAGAAATCCGCAAGCTCGATTTCGACAATATCGTGATTTCTCCCGGCCCGGGCCGCCCCGAGCGGGAGCAGGATTTTGGCATCTGCGCCGAGGCGATTCGCGAAAGTCATGTGCCGGTGCTGGGCGTATGCCTCGGTCACCAGGGGATTGGTCATCTGTTCGGCGGAAAGGTCGATTATGCCACCACGGTGATGCATGGCCGGCCAAGCCAGATCTATCACACCGGGGAAGATATATTCAAAGGTCTCCCTTCCCCGTTCACCGCCATTCGCTATCACTCACTGCACGTATCCGGGCTTTCGGACGAGCTCGAGAAGCTCGCCTGGACCGAAGACGGGATCGTCATGGGTTTGCGGCACAAAAGCCGGCAGGTCTGGGGTGTCCAGTTTCACCCGGAATCGATCTGCTCCGAGTATGGCCATCTGTTGCTGGAAAATTTCCGCTCATTGACCACCGAATATCTGAAAACCCACCCGCCGCGCCGGCGTATTACCGACACGGGATCGGCAAAGGAATGCCCGGATCAGTACAGCATCGTACCGGAAGGCAAGGTCACTTCCTGGAACCCGGTAAATCAAGGCGTCGGCGTGATCAATGGCCGGCGTTTCAGGATCCATTACCGGCGCGTGCCGATGCATCTGGATGCCGAGCAGGTCTTCATGAATTTCTTCGCGGACTCCTGTCCCAATTTCTGGCTCGACAGCGCCCTGGTGCGGGGTTTCTCGCGATTTTCCTACATGGGGGACGCCAGCGGCCCTCATGCCGAATATGTTTCATACAGTCTCTCTGCAAAAAAGGTGACGGTCACCTGCCAGGGCAAGGTCGAGGTCCATAAGGAGAGCATCTTCAGCTACCTCGATCGCATGTTGCGAGAGCGGCATGCCGCGATCGAAGGGCTTCCTTTCGACTTTAACCTGGGTTATGCGGGCTATCTTGGTTATGAACTCAAGGCCGATTGCACCGGGAATGCGGCGCACAAATCAGCCACACCCGACGCCGCCTTTGTCTTTGCCGACCGGATGATTGCCTTTGATCATGAGGAAGATATTGCCTATCTGGTCTGTCTCGATGATGAGGCGCATACCGAAAGGGCCAGGGGCTGGATCAATGACATGTATGAAAAACTGCAGAACATGCCGACGGTGCGCCCGTGGAAAAAGTCACGCCATCAACGGCCGGTCAGGCAGACTGCCAGGCACTCATCCGCCGAATATCTCGGGAAGATTCGCGAATGCCAGAAGGAAATCAAGCATGGCGAGTCTTATGAGATCTGCCTGACCAACATGATCACGCAGCATGTGAATATCGACCCGATGAATACTTATCGCGCCTTGCGTGAATGCAACCCGGCGCCCTATGCAACCTTTCTGAATTTCCCGGGCGTGGCGGTGCTGAGCTCGTCGCCTGAACGCTTTCTGACGATCAGCCCCAATGGCACGGTTGAGTCCAAGCCGATCAAAGGCACGCGCCCCCGGGGGAAAACCCCGGAAGACGATGAACGTCTCTATCAGAATCTTCGGGAAAATGAAAAGGACCGATCCGAAAACCTGATGATCGTGGATTTGCTGCGCAACGATCTCGGCGCCGTCTGCGATGTCGGCAGCGTCCATGTGTCCAATATCTTTTCCGTGGAGAGCTATGCCACGGTTCATCAACTGGTCAGCACGATTCACGGCAGATTGCGACGCGGCATCTCCGCGGTTCAGTGCGTGCAAGCCGCGTTCCCCGGTGGATCGATGACCGGAGCGCCCAAGAAGCGGAGCATGGAGATCATTGACCGGCTCGAGGCGGGACCGCGCGGGATTTATTCCGGATCCATCGGATTCTTCGGTCTGAATGGCAGCACCGACCTCAGTATCGTGATTCGCACCATCGTGGTCACCCCTGACGAAATTACCGTCGGTGTCGGCGGCGCGATCATCGATCTGTCCGATCCGAAACAGGAACTTGATGAAATGATATTGAAATCCAAGGCCCTGGTATTCGCCCTGTCGGTATCCGAACTGGATGATCAGGCAACGTCAGTTTCGATGTGAGTATGGAAAAGCTGGCGCAGTATCGTACATTGATCGATTCAATCGATAACCAGATTATCGATCTTCTGGGCAGGCGTTATGCCGTTTGCCGTGACGTCGCCTGCTTCAAGAAGGAGCGGGATATCCCGATGATGCAGAACGGTAGAGTGGACCAGGTCAAGGAACGCTGCGCCTCGCTGGCAGTGGTACATGGAATTGACCCTGAATTTATCCGCGAGCTGTATACGCTGATCATCAACGAAGCCTGCCGGGTTGAAGACCGGATTATTGATTCCGCTAATTGAGGGAGACTATTGTCAGACTGGCTGCCGGCCGTGATGAGTTATTGCGATGAGCACAATTACTCCCGCATTCAACGCCGTTGTACTTGGCGGAAGCGGCGCCTTGGGCGCTCTGTTTTGCCGTATGCTGGTCTCTGAAGGTATCCCTGTCACCGCCATCGATCTGACCACCGAGCCGGCCGCGCGACTGCCGGGTGTCGGCTATCTGGGCGCCGATGTCGGGCGCCTGACCCGGGACGCGCAGGCCGCGCTGGCCGCGGCGGACTGGGTGATAGCAGCCCTTCCGGAGACGGTGTTACTGGCGGCCTGGCGGTCGATCGTCGGGATTCAAAAGCCGGAGTCGCTGTTCGTCGATACCCTGTCAGTCAAGAAGCCGCTGCTCGAGGCCATGGCGGGCCATATTCCCCCGATAGAGGCAATCAGCATCAATCCGATGTTTGCCCCGTCCCTGGGATTCAAGGGTCAAAGCATCGCCGTGATTGAACTCAGTCGCGGTCATCACGCTGACGCTTTCCTGGAGATGCTGCAGACATGGGGCGCCGCTCTTGATTTCCTGACGGCGGATCAGCACGACCGATACACGGCGCTGCTGCAAGCGGGCACGCATGCGGCGATTCTCGCGTTTGGCCTGTCGCTGCACCGGCTTCATTATGATTTATCCGCGATCTCGCCGATCATGACGCCGCCCCATCGGGCCTTGCTCGCCCTGCTGGCGCGCATACTGAGCGGGAGCCCGGGGGTGTACTGGGAGATCCAATCGCAAAATCCCTATGCCGCCGAGGCGCGCCGGGCGCTCATGGCGGGTACCACGGAACTCTCCCGGCTGGTCGACGACAATGACCAGGCCGGCTTTCATCAACTTCTGGCCGATCTCAAGGACCTGTTCAGCGCGGAGCAGCTTGACGAGTTCAATCTCCACTGCGCCAGGATGTTCCAGGCCCGGAACTGATTCGGAAGCTGACGCCATGGCCAAATTGCTGCTGGTTTGCCACCGGGACCCTGACAGGAATCTGGATCCGCGGTTTTTTGATTCCCTGTCCAGGGAAATCATTCCGGACAATATCGATCCTGGCGCACCCGGCGTACTGAGCGCCCCCGGCATCGATCTCGGGGTGATCAATCCGAACAAATCGGTGCTGACGCACAATACCAGCGCCTGCCTTGGTTATCTGATCGACTCCGATGACGCATGGAGCCGGCCTCTCGGCGTGAGACCGGACGGTTCATTTGCATTATTCCGCTCCGATGACCGGGTCGTGGAGCTGGTAAGCGATGCCGGTGCGTCGCGTACGATCTGGTATGCGATGACGGATGAGCTGTTCCTGGCCTCGACCTCACAGCGCGCAATCATCCGGGTGCTCAAGAGTTACCAGCCCAACCGGGATGCCTTTGTCTGGATGCTGTCCGCGGGGAATCTCGGTCCGGGGCTGTCATGGGACAGGCGCATCCGATGCGTGGAGGGCAACAGCGCTGTCGTTCTGGATCGGCTGTCATGGACAATTACGGAGAATGTGAGCCGGATCGAATTCCGGGCGCGCAGCGCGCCTGATCATGTCCACCGGGACGAATTGACCAGCGCCCTGAAGGAGGTGTTCGGGAAATCCAGGATCGATCATTCGACCTGGTATCTGCTGCTTTCCGGCGGGCTGGACAGCCGCTGCATCCTGCTGATGCTGGAAAACAAGGCGGGCCTTCGCAGCGTCACCTGGGGGTTGAGTTCGGCGCTCGAGGTTGAAAAAAGCGATGCGGTCATAGCCCGCGCGCTCGCCGATCATTATGGTCTTGAACATGCCTATTACAATACCGACATCGCTGCCAGGAACATCGAGAATGTCTTCGCCAGACTGCTGGTGGCCGGCGAAGGACGCACCGATACCATATCTGCCTATATGGATGGCTGTGACATATGGCGAAGGTTCTTCGATGCCGGAGTATCAGGCGTCATCCGCGGGGATATCGTTTTCAGCCCCTACCGGGTGTACACCGAGTACGACGTGCGGCGTATCGACAGCGCCGTCTTTATGCAGGATTACCGGAATCTGGGCCGTCTGAGTCCCTTGTTTGGGGAAAACCAGTATTGGCCGGAGCATTTGCATAGACGCGAACAGGAATCACTGTCCACCTGGCGCGACCGCCTGACCTATGAATACCGCTGTCCGGCGATCTGGGCGGCATTGAACGAGATCAAGGCCTCCTATGTCGAGGTGATGAATCCGCTGCTTTCGCGCAGGGTGGTTGAAACCATCGTCACGCTCCCGGATCATTTGCGCGACGGCAGATCCTTGTACCGGAGAATCATCAGTGAGTTGAGTCCGGCCATAGGATTCGCGGAACACAATGCGATCGAAAATACCGCGGCCATTCTCGGCTCGCCCGCCGTGGTGGGACATCTGGTCGAGGCGCTGGATACCGCGGGCGCGAGAGCTTTATTATCTGACGAACTGATTAACCTGGTAGTGAATAATATCAAGGTGTCCGCATCCGGTCGCCAGACGAGTAATAGTCGCGTTCCCGGGTTTATCAAGCAACTGATACCGGAAAGAATCCGGGCGTACAAGAAAAGACTGACGGAATCCAGGGATCTCAACATCAACCTGCTCGCCTTGCGCGCCTATATCATTGTCGCAATGAATGCGCGGCTCAACCGGGATGCTGCAGAGTCAGAGGTGTTGATTACAAGAAGAAACCCATCGCTTCGCCTGCGATCAGGCAGGTGATTTTCCGATCAACCGGCAGGCCAGCCGCCGTGCCTGCATGCCAACCATACGAACCGGCCTGATCAGGTAATACACGAAGCCGAGCGCATCGGGAAGTTTGATAAGCGCCCTGTCCGCGGCGCGGGGCTGAAAGGATTTCAGGTGGCGCGCTCCGAACCTGCGCAAGGGCTGGTCCATCAATGCAATAAAATATTCATCAGTGGAGCGGAAATAATAGAGGTGCCGCCCGGTCTCCAGATGAATGATATTGCTGTCGGTCCAATCCTTTTCAAACAGTTGTCTGTGCAATTCACGGCTGACCAATTCGACGGAAGTATGCGAATCGAGCCGTTGTTCCAGTTCAGGCGGCAGCCTGAGTTCAAACAGGCGTCTGACGACCCCCAACGCCGCCTCGAGCGGACGCCGGCAGTTGAGCGCCTTGGCGCGTTCAAGCACCGACTGCCAGTTCAGCTCGATATCGCTTTGCAGAAACTCATGAATATCACAATAGGGGTAGAGCAGTTGATTCCAGTATTCCTTCACGGCATTGACGCAGAGTGAGATAAATACATCCTCGGTGGAAAAGGCATGGACGGAAACCGCGCCTATCGACAGCTCCGACCGACTATCCAGAATCTTGTCTGACTCGATGCCGAGCAGCGAGGGTGAAATGCCCCAGTGCAGGTCGATCTGCAGCCGCCGCTGCTCATGCCAGAGCCCGGACTGCAGACAGGCCGTTTCATCCTCATCGGTCAGCGTCTGCACGAAGCCCTGGGCGAGGAATACATCCTTGGCGCGCTGGAAATCCCTTTTCCTGACCAGCAGATCGATGTCGCCGCATTTCCGGATCGAGAAATCGCGATAAACCAGCTGGCTGATACTGATGCCCTTGAATACCGCGCAGTCGATATCATGTGCCTTCAACTGATGCACCACGTCGCGCAACTCTTTTATCAGGCCCAGGTTGCTCTGGGTATTGTCGATCGCATGACGCCGCAATTGCGACAGGACCTCATCCGGTACGGCATTCGCCAGATACCGCCTCAGGTTCAGGTAGGCCAGCGATGCTACGCCTTGCTGAAGCGCGAACTGTCTGAAGCGCTCCCAATCGACCTGCGGCGCCAGGGCGTAGACCTTGTCCAGCAGGGCCTCGGGCATTCGGGTCCTCGCACAGAGGAGGAGCATGGCCTCCTCCGACGTCAGAGGTTGCCCGGGGTCAATTGCGCCTGTTGTTGTCATGGGCAGTCCAGTTAGATCAATCACTGAGCGTATTAAAACGGCACGCCGTTACCCAGCAAGCATATCGGCCATCGCCCATTGGATTCCACATATTATTGATATATAAGATGAAAAATACGGGATATGATGCTGGCAATAGCGGGAGCGTCAAAATTTTGATTGCCCCCGTTAATGAAAGCTAATAAAATCCTGCTTACATGGCCATTAGACCCGGTTTATTGATGCAGTATAAACAACGCGAAGACTTGACGGTTCAATCCATTGATGATGAAACCCTCATCCTTGACTTGAAGAGCGATCATATTCATCAGTTAAATTCCACCGCGAGCTTCATTTGGGCAATGGTTGATGAAATGTCTTCGGTAGAGCAGTTGATTGAAGAGTTTGCATCCCACTTTGATGTAGAGATTGACACCGCAAGGTCGGATGTCGGGAAGGTGCTGGGCCAGTTATGCGATGTGGGCTTGATTGAAGATGTGCCGGTTCAGGGCCCGGAGAAATCCAGGCCCTAATTATTATAGGGCGTCAAAATTTTGTTGCGCCAGGGCCCGAATAATAATACAATCCACATTAATTGTTTGATGTGTCGTGGTCTACATACAGGTGCAAGGTTATGAACAAACCAAAAGATAATACAAGGCGTGAGTTTCTTAAGAAATCCGTCTATGTTGTGCCGGTCATACTGACACTGAAGGCAGCACCTGCGCTGGCCGGCATTGGCTCCCCGCAGACAGGCCACGAGCAAGGACCCGACCGCAACAAACTCAGCAGAGATAACCACCACGGCGGCTTTCGCGGTCTCGTGGAGAAAATTATCAAGGCATTCAAGTTCTAGTACCAATCAGTATCTTAGCAGAGGTCGGCCGCCGGTAGCGCCGGATAAATAGCATCCAAAGAGATAGGATTAAATATCATGAGCGAGCAGACAAACAAGTCAAGGCGTGGGTTCCTGAAGAAATCGGCTTATGCCGTACCAGTTGTCCTGACGCTGAAAGCAGCGCCCGCCGTGGCCGGCCATGGTTCTCCGAAGAAGGATCATGACAAGAAGGACAAGAACAAGTACGGTTTCAAGGACAATGATAAGAACAAGAACAGCTCCAAAAACAAGAACAGTTCCAAGAATAACAACAACTCCAAGTTCAAGATAAGCTCCAAGAGCAAGTCCGATTCGAAGCGCAGGTCATAAAACAGATTGTGCATTGCCCATGATTTCGCCATGATTGCTTAAGCTCTGCCGGCTGGCGACCGCATGGACGCGCCCCTCCCCTGTCGGGGCGGCGCTGCGTGACGATGAAGATACTGAACCTCAGGGTGCTTGAAGTTCATATAAGGGTCCGATGTCCGGACCCTTATTCTTTTGAGCTATTGTCACGCGGATATGGCGCCTTTCTCTTCGAATCGAATGTCGCTGACCTCGACTACTCGATAGTCCCTCAACAAGACTCCGTCTACCAGATCATGATTGAAGGCCGCGCCCCGGAAACGGCCTTCAATGATTATGATTTGCTCTACCTGTTTGAAAAAAGCATCACGATCGAGATTCAGAAACTGCGCAAGGACCTGTTGTTCCTGCACGCAGGCGCGCTGGAATACGAGGGCCGCGCCTGCCTGCTGGTCGCGCCATCGGGCAACGGGAAATCGACCACCACCTGGGCCCTGGTCAATTCCGGATTTCACTATATGAGCGACGAGCTTGCGCCCATCGATCCCGACAGCATGCAAGTGCATCTGTATCCGCACGCATTGAATCTGAAGGCGGCGCCACCCAACCCCTTCACGCTGCCGGCAGGCGCCCTGTATACCGCACATACCATTCATGTACCGACCGATCTTTTTCCGAATGAAATCCGCGGTCAGCCCGCGCCGCTGGCGGCGATATTCTTCCTGCGATACGACTCCAGCGCCCGCGAACCTTCGCTGTCACCTATCTCCAAAGGCGAAGCGGGTGCGCGGATCTACAGCAATGCGCTCAATCTGCTGGCCCATTCCAGATATGGCCTGGATGCGGCCATCAGGATCGCTACCAGCGGCGCCTGTTATGAGCTGATCACTTGTGACCTGAAAAAAACCTGCGCACTGATAAAATCCCGGATGCAGTCCTGAAACGAGGCCCTGCACATCATGGGACCCCACTACCTCGAACATCTGTTCTCGCCGCAGGCCATCGCGGTGTTCGGCGCCAGCGAACAACCGGACGCAGTCGGTGCACGTGTCTGGCACAACCTGTTGCATGGCGGGTTTGCCGGCAGGATCCATGCCGTCAACCCGAAGTACCGCAAGCTCGGCAAGGCGCGCTGTTATCCCGACCTCGCGGCCCTCAAGGCGCAACCGGACCTGGCGGTCATCGCAACCCCGGCGCACACCGTGCCGGACATCCTGCGCCAGTGCGGCGAGCACCAGGTGCGCGCAGCGATCATCCTGTCCGCCGGCTTTACCACTAACGGTAAGCCCGGCGCCTTGCAGCAGGCCATGCTGGAAACGGCACGGCAGTATCATATCCGTATCCTCGGCCCCAATTGCCTGGGCCTGATCCGCCCGAGCGTCGGCCTTAACGCGACTTTCAGCAATAACATGGCGCAACGCGGCAGGCTCGCGTTGATCTCGCAGTCCGGCGCGCTGTGCACCGCAATCCTCGACTGGGCCGCCAGTCGCAACATCGGTTTTTCCGCCGTGGTGTCGCTCGGCGATGCCGCCGATATCGACTTTGGCAGCCTGCTCGATTACCTCGCGCTGGACCCCGAGACCCATGGCATCATTCTGTACATCGAGGGAATCCGGGACGCGCGCGGGTTCATGAGCGGCCTGCGCAGCGCGGCGCGCATGAAACCGGTGGTCGCGCTGAAGGCCGGTCGCCATCGCGGCAGTGCCCGGGCGGCAATGTCGCACACCGGCTCGCTGGTCGGCTCCGACGACGTGTTCGATGCCGCCCTCCAGCGTGCCGGCGCGGTGCGCGTTCAGAATATCAATCAGTTGTTCGCCGCCGCGCAATTGCTGGCCAACGAACACCGCGTCAGCGGCAACCGGCTCGCGATCGTCACCAATGGCGGTGGACCGGGCATCATGGCCACCGATCGCGCGCTGGACCTCGGCATCGAGGTAGTGCAACTGTCGGCCGAGACCTGCCGGCAACTCGATGCGTTGATGCCCGCGCACGGGTCACATGGCAACCCGGTCGACGTGGCCGGCGATGCACCGCCGGAACGTTATGAACATGCGCTATCGCTGTGCCTGAGCGACCCTGATGTCGACGGCGTGCTGGTGCTGCTGACGCCGCAGGCGATGACCCATCCGCTGCAGGTGGCGGAGCGTATCATTGGACTCAAGCGCCCGGCCCACAAGACCGTGCTGACCTGCTGGATGGGCCATGAGCAGATAGAACCGTCCCGCCAGTTGTTCGCGCAGCACCAGATTCCCACCTTCATGACGCCTGAGAGCGCGGTCGAGGCATTCGGTTATCTGGTGGCGTACTACCGCAACCAGCAGCTGCTGCTGCAGGCGCCGGGCCCGCTCAAGCCAAGCAGCGAGCCGGACGTGGATGGCGCGCGCATGATCATCGAGGCCGCGCTGGGCGAACAGCGCAACCTGCTCAGCCGCCTCGAGACCAATGCAGTGCTGGCGGCGTTCGGCATCCCGGTCATGCCGGTGCACGAATGCCGCACCCCCAACGAGGCGCTGGCGGTCGCCGAGACGCTGGGGTTTCCGCTGGCGATGAAGATCAACTCGCCGGACATCACCCACAAGACCGATGTCGACGGCGTGCGCCTGAACATCAATAACGTCCAATCGGTGCGCAAAACGTTTCGCGAACTGATCGAGAGCGTCCAGGCACTGCGCCCGCAGGCACGGATCAATGGCGTGACCCTCGAGTGCATGTACCACAAGCCGCACGGTCGCGAACTGATGGCCGGGGTGATCCGTGACGAGGTCTTCGGCCCGGTGATCTCCTTCGGCGCCGGCGGCACCATGATCGAGGTGATTCGCGATCGCGCCACGGCGCTGCCGCCACTCAATACCCTGATTATCGACAACCTGATCAACCAGACTCGTGTCAGCAAGCTGCTGGGCCAATTTCGCAACCAGCCGCCGGTCGACCGGGATGCGATGATCCAGCTGTTGCGCCACCTCTCGGAACTGGTATGCGAGCTGCCCCAGATCCGCGAGCTGGACATCAACCCTTTCGTAGCCAGCGAGGATGGCGTCATCGTCGTTGATGCGCGCATCATCGCCGATCATCACAGCGCCAGCCTGGATCGCTATGCCCACATGGCGATCCATCCCTATCCCGCGCACCTGGCCACGCGCCTTCAAATCGGTAGCGGCGCCGAAATCCTGATCCGCCCGATCCGGCCCGAGGATGCGAGCATCGAAAAGGCATTTGTCGAGCGCCTGTCGGAACAGGCCAAGTACTTCCGCTTCATGCAGGCCCTGCACGAGCTGACGCCGCAGATGCTGGTGCGCTTCACGCAGATCGATTACGACCGGGAGATGGCCTTGATCGCCGTGACCCGGGAAGACGATGAGGAACAGGAGATTGCCGTGGCGCGCTATATCATCAACCCGGACGGCAACAGTTGCGAATTCGCGATCGTAGTCGCGGATGCCTGGTCGCACCAGGGCATCGGCACACAACTGATGCAACGCCTGATCGAAGTCGCCCGTGCGCGTGGCCTGCAGATCATGGAAGGCGAAGTCCTCTCCAACAATCGCCCCATGCTCGATATGGCGAGACATCTGGGCTTCAACATCATGGCCAGATCGGGAGAGCCGGATGTCATGATGGTCAGCAAGCCATTGTGACTTTATCCTCGAATCGTATAACGCCGGCTCGCGAATGATATGTGCGGCATTGCGGGCTTCCTGATTCACAAAAACAAAGGACGCGTGGAAATCCCGGTGCTGGATTCCATGCTCGACCGGATCGCCCATCGTGGTCCGGATGATCGCGGTACCTGGATGCACGGCCCGGTCGGGCTGGGGCATGTGCGATTGAGTCTGCTCGATCTCAGCGGACGAGGTCATCAACCGACCGTTACCACCGACGGCACAGGCGTCATCGCCTATAACGGTGAGGTCTACAACTTCCGGGAATTACGCTCTCGGCTGGAAAAGGCCGGGGCCAGATTCAACAGTAATACCGATACCGAGGTCGTCCTGTACGCACTGCACCTCTGGGGTCCCGAGCAGGCCGTCATGCAGTTCAACGGCATGTTTGCGTTTGCCTATTACGATTTGCGCGAGCAAATACTCTGGTTGGGCCGTGATCGACTGGGGATCAAGCCCCTGTTTATCGCGCACAGCGGCGCCTCGCTCGTGTTCGCTTCCGAGATCAAGGCCTTGCTGGCCCACCCGGAAGTGGCCTGCCGTCCGGACATGCACGCCCTGATCACCCAGATCCTCTATGAAAAACTGGACGGAAGCTGGACGCCATTTGACGGTATCGAGTCGCTACTGCCGGGGTCGCTGCTCAAAATCACCGACACGGAATCAACGATTACTTATTTCGATTTGCTGCGGGATATCGACCCACAGCGGATCCTCGATGGCCAGAGCCTGAATTTTCCAAGCGCCCTGCGGCGTTTCGAGCAACATTTCGACGCCAGCGTCGGGCGGCATTTGATCTGTGATGCGCCGCTCGCTACTTTGTGCAGCGGCGGCCTCGATTCCAGCCTGGTCACCGCCGTGGCGAAGGATCACAAGCCCGATATCGTCGCCTATGTCGCCGATGTGGCGGGCATGCAAGGTGAAGAGCTCAAACGCGCCAGCAGTGTCTGTGGCCACCTCGGCATCGAACTGCGCCCGGTAACGGTTGACCTCGAAAGCTACTACCGCCTGTGGCCGCAGGCCATCTGCGCCAACGATCAGCCGAATTATTTTGCCCAGAATGTCGCAGCCCTGGCAGTGGCGGAGGCCATGCATAGCGACGGATTCAAGGCTGTACTCGCCGGCGACGGGGCGGATGAGCTCTTTGGGGGGTACTCGTGGTACGTCGATGTCTACAGGATGTGGCGCAGGCGGCGTCTGCACGCCGCGTGGATCCAGGACAATGCCTTGTTTCGGCTGCTCGGCCGGCTCAATCCCCTGCTCGCACCGCTGAATATCGCGGCGCTGTCAGAACGGCCATTCGCTCACCTCAATCATCCCGGCGAGTCCGGGATTGTGGGCCCCAAAATATGCGCAATCGATGGGGCCAAGCGGCATCTGAGGGAGGCGGCGCTGTTTCGCCGCCTTGAGTCATTGCCGCTGCATGAAGAGCGGGCGTTTCTGGCCAGATCCTTTGAAGACATTTACGTTCATCTGGCGGAAATGCTCCGCGCCAACGATCGCATGGCCATGCGACATTCGATCGAAGTGCGCGTTCCGTTTATTGAAAACGAGTTGATCGATTACGGCCTGCACCTGCCTTGCCGGCTAAAATATCACCGGGGCGTGACCAAGCGACTGGTCAATGCGCTCGCGCTGAAGCGTCTGCCCGAGGAAATTGTACGCCTGCCGAAGATCGGCTTTCACGCGCCCGGCCATCTCTGGCAGGGCATGTCCGGATTTCTGCGCGGCGGCAGGCTCGCCGAACTGCTCAAGTGGCGGGATGCCGATCAGGATGACATCCTGCAAATGATCCGGAAACACCCACGGTTGTTACACCGCATGCTGAGCACAGAAATCTGGGTCCGGATCACGCTGGACGGTGAGTCGCCCCTGCTACTTGGCGAGTCGATGCTGCGCTACCGGCAGCAACAGGGTCCGTAAGGGAAGCTAGGAGATCAACCTGCGCAGCAGCCCCTTTCTGCTATGTCCGGGATACAACCGGGTTTTATCCCAGCGGCCAAATGCATGATGTCTGTCCAATCCCCGCGCCAGTTCATCCGTTATGATCCCCGGCCTGCCACGCTGCAGGCTGCTGCAGCCCCACGAGCTGTTGCCCTCGATGATCATCGGGCCTTGTTCCGTAAATGCGATATCCCAGGCGATGGTGCCCAGAAAATAGAGCTTGCGCGAGGCCGTTAACGCCAGCGCCACCGTCTCGTGGAAACCCTCGAACTCCAGCTCCAGCAGATTCATCCCGGTTTTCTTGTCGTGGATGAGCAACTCACACAACCCGAAATCATAGGCGCAATAGGGCTTGCCCTGCGCGTCCAGATTGATTTGGACGCCGCCCTGTGCATTATTGTCGACCACGGCGCCCGCGGCGCCGATTTTGACCGATGTCGCCGCGCAATGCCATTGATCGTCCCGGGTCTTGATGGTAACTATGCGAAAGGTATTGAGACACCCGGGATTCAAGCGCGCCAATACTCCTGTGTTTCTTATCCTCTCCTCGATCAGATATCCCCGGGCCATGCCTCCGCCCAACTCCGTCCACAGCTGTTCCCGCGTGCACGGAGCATTCGCCGAGCACAAGCGCCCATCCCTTTTGCCCACCATCCATATATTGTTTCCGCTGGCGCTGCTGATCGATTTGACGACGACATCCCGATCGAGCGCATCAAGAAACCCATAAAATTGGCGCTCGTTCTGAATCTCGAGACCGGGACCCAGCGTGGTGATCAGGCGCGCCGTTGGCAACCCGAAACCGATAAAAAGGTGTTTCTGTATATATTTGTCGTTCAGGGCGATCGTGAATTTGAACTGATTGTTTTCAAACGGCCAGTAGCGTGATCCGCCCAGGGCCACGTAGCGGCTCTTCTCCTCCCAGCTTTTTCCCTTTTTGTAGAATTCAAAGTGATAATAATCCTTAGCGCTGAAATTGATGATGATTTTATGCAGGATCAGGTCTATAAACTGGAGAGGGATACTGCGATAGGGCGCCGCCGATCGCATGTGAGAGAATAAGGTCTTCAACACTTTCATAGTGGTGCCGATATTTATTATTGTTAATTGGGAGCCGCTGCCTGACGCATGATACTTGAACCAGGCAAATCCATGCTATCTAGAGAGAATCCCCCGATCACCGTCAGACTACCCGCGTCAGGCCGCTGACTCGAACTCCACACTCGACATGTCAACCATCAGCCCCAGATTCAGCTTATTCGATCTATGCGGCCCCGGCTATGTATTCAACTCGCGCGTCCCCGACAACGCGGCGCGGTGGAGTTTCGAATACCCGGCCGTCGCCGATGCCGCCACCGGAAACCAGGTGGCCGTATTGGGAAAAATGCCCGTGCTCTGCAGCGCCGGCGTCGCGACGAAGGCTGGCCTGGCGCTGCTCCGCGACCTCGGCTTCGCGATCGATGCCGAACTCGTCACCTACACCGATGCCGGCGATCGCCTGGCAAAAATGAAGCAACTCGCGGCACAGGGCCTGATACTCATCGACCAGCATGTCCAGCCCGACACCTCGTTGCACCCGGGTGCGTCATGGGTTGATCCAGCGCTGCTCTCCTCTCTGAACAACAAAGGTAACCTACCCAGGTGGGTGCCGGAACAGTGTCTGCCGCGGCGGGAAGTGTGTGAATCGGCCTCGTTGTCACGCCTGGCGCTGGCGTCGGAGCGTTTCCCTCTGGTTATAAAGGCGGTGACGGAGGCAAGCTCCGGCAGCGGCAACGGTGTGCGGATTCTCCGCGATCCATCCGATCTCGACAAGATCCGGGATTACTTCGCTACATGCGACAGCGTGATTGTCGAGGATTTTCTCTCCATGGATCGGAATCTGTGCGTAAATTTCGCCGTATTCGCCGACGGCAGGATCGAATATCTCGGCGCGGCGGAGCAGATCATCGGCGATAATCTGGCCTATCTCGGTAACTGGCTGGAACCCCATGCCGCGCGAACAGCGCGTCTGGTACAAGTCGGATTCGAGATCATGCAAAAGGCCTATCGACATGGCTATCGCGGTTTTGCCGGGTTTGATGCGGCCGTCAAGGAAGACGGCTCATTTATCATCTACGATCTCAACTTCCGCTTCAACGGCTCCACGGCGCCGCTCCTGCTATATGACGCCCTCGCCCGATATACCGGCATGCCGGTGGCGAAAAACGCCTCCTGGAAATGCAGGAGCAGCTTCGATGACATGATCGAATTGCTGCCACTGGCGGTTGAGAAATACCAGTTTATTCCCATCAATACCTTTGATCCGACACGCTGCAACGAAAACTATAAGCCTGAACCGCAGGTCAAAGCGCAGTTATACGGGACATGCAAGGAAGATATCGATGAGAAAGAAAGAGAACTCGCAACTCTGGGTATCTATCAGTGATCGTTAGTCGGCTCGACGGGCATCCCCTCGCCTGCTGATAACCCCGGATCAGCGCCGCGCCTGGAAAAACTCCGCGAGCAGCACGCCGCACTCATCGGCCAATACCCCGCCCTCGACTGTCACCTTGTGATTGACCTTCCCGCTCGAAAATACATCGAACACGCTCCCCGCCGCCCCGGTCTTCGGATCAGCCGCCCCGTAGACCAGCCGCTTGACCCGAGCATGAATGATCGCCCCTGCGCACATGATGCACGGCTCGAGTGTGACGTAGAGCGTGGTGTCGAGAAGGCGGTAATTGTTCAACAAGGCCGCGCCATTACGCAGCGCGACGATCTCGGCATGGGCAGTAGGGTCGTGCGCGGTGATCGGGTGGTTCCAGCCCTCGGCGATGATCCCACCGTCCCTGACCAGCACGGCGCCGACCGGGACCTCGCCTCCCTCGGCCGCACGCTGTGCGAGGGTCAGCGCGTGGCGCAAGAAGTCGCTGTCAGTCATGTCCACACCCGGGATCAGATACCGCTATGAACTACTGTAAGTTATGCCGCTACTTCGACAAATGCAGGGTGAGAGGAGGGCTCAGGAACAGGAAGTCCTTCCACCCTCAGTCCTTCGATGTGAAATTCAATGGCCTCCTTCATGTTGGCCACTGCTTCGGATTCGGTATTTCCGCTAGTCACACAGCCCGGCAAGTCCGGCGAATAGGCGGAATATCCTGTTGAAGTTCTCTCCAAGATGATCAGATATTTCATCATTTCAGTCCCGCCTGCTTCAGAATACTGTTGAATGTCCCGACAGCGATGTCGTCACCGGAGCGGCCAGGCACCGTCACAACCCCCGACTTGCGCGGATGCTTGAACTATTTGTGACTACCTCTGGTCCTGACTTCGTACCAGCCGTCAGCCTGTACCAGCTTAATCAAATCTCTGACCTTCATCAATTCATCATCCGTGATGAATAGCAGTATCAGGTCAGATTGCCGCCCCCTTGAGAATCGATAAAGCCGTCCTATTCCGGAAAGTTACTAATGGGTTCTACCCCTGTCCAGGGAATCCTGGTAACTCCATCTCGAGTTGCCGGTGGTCCTAAAAACCTGGGCAGGTCAGGATGCCCAGGCTTCCTCAGCGAATATCTTGACGAAAAAACTCCGGGTTAAGTTGGGCGTACTTCTTCCCGGCCCAAGCAGCGAACTCGTAGCTGAAATGCCGCGTGTCGTAGAAAACCGGGTGTCCATCAGGAGTCGCGTACTCACAAGTCTTGGGCTCGAGACCTTTACAAAGTAGATCGACTCTATCGATCATCTTGAACCCTATTCTCGTGAAGGCGTCTCGTAGCGCGATATTTGCGGGATCAGACCCGAAACCAAATCGGACCACGTTCGCGTTCGCCACGCAGGGAGCAGCTGAATTTGTCTTGCTGAAGAAGTATGAACACTCACGTCTCAAGATCATAAAAGGCCCAAAGACTATCAGCTGAATTTGGGGATTCAATTGCTTCAGAGACGAAACAATGTCCAGATACGGTTTGGATTGCCTGTCGAAGGCATAAGGCGATGCAAAGACTAAGTGGGTAACGCGCTTTGCGAACTTAGTGTTAAGAGTCGAATCTATTTTCTCTTGACATCCACTAGCCGGCGAAGTCCAACGCCCGGCTTGTATTGACAGACCGCCTACGCACTCCCGGAAATCCCCGAATTGAATAATGTTCGTATCTGCGTCACCCCCGAACCCAGCGTTTAGAAAATTGTAGGCGTCCACCTCAATCGAATTCCCGAATACCAAAACTTGAATATCGGCATCTCGATGACACGTATCCGCCGTCCAGTAGCTCACCGCATTACAACTGCTCGTCGAGTCTTTGTAGCGATCCTCTGCGGCTTGCACAATATCTGCTTCGGTTAATTCCAGATCAGGGAAACGCCACGGCCATCCCCCAGAGTTCCAAGCAGAGTAACTCGCGAATGCGATAGCGAGCGCGGCGATTCCAAGGCCGTTGAGTGTTCTGGCGGGCGTATAGTTTTCGGCTCCGCCGACGCCTGATCTTTTGTAGAATTTTGTTTCTACGCCATAGTGCAAAACAACAGCGGCCACCATTGTTGCAACGAAGAGAAATATCTGTTCAATCGCCTTCAACGCGCCGTGGTGACCGTGGGTATACTTGTACAGAGAGATGATTGGCCAGTGAACCAGGTAGAGTGAGTAAGAGATCTTCCCCAACCAAACGAGCGGTGCCGAGGAGATGATAGCGTTGCCCAGAAAGCCAGGTGCTTTCGTACCCGTACCCGACAATAGGAGGGCGACAGTCGCCAAAGTAGGAGGAAGCGCCCAGATACCGGGGAAGGAGATGTCGCCGGAATAGTACAAGCTGCACAACAGAATCGCGGAACCACCAAAGACCAGGCATGCCCATCTAGACCAATTGTAGGACAACACTCGCTGGGTGGCAGCATTGGAAGTTACCAACCGATACGTGATTGCCCCTGCTGAAAACTCGAATACTCTAAAAGGGAAAAGGTAGAAGGAGGCAGCGGGATCAAGCCTGCACATCCATTCCGACAGGACCAATCCGAATATCATGATCCCGAAGAGCGCGATCGTCGTTCCCTTCGGTTTGGCAATGGCCGAAAGAGCAACAAGCACGGCAGGCCATACAATGTAAAACTGTTCCTCCACCCCCAATGACCAAGTGTGCAAGAGCGGCTTGAGCCTTCCGCTGAAGTCCCAGTAACCAGCTTCGGCATAGAACGATATGTTGGAAACAGAAGCCACAGCGGCCAAGGCAGACCTCGAAAAACGTTCGAAATCGCCCGGGAGTAGCAAGAGAGCAGAAGCAACGAAGGTCGCTACAATCGTGACAAACAATGCGGGAAACAGTCGTCGGACTCTGCTGGAATAGAATTCACCAAAGCGAAAGGTGCCATTTTGAAGACGACTTAGGATCTGTCCGGAAACCAAGTAGCCGGAGATGACATAAAAGACGTCGACTCCTACATAGCCCCCGCTGAAGTGGTAAACGTCCAGGTGGAAGAGAACAACGCATAGCACTGCAATCGCCCTGATCCCGTCAATATCGGCTCGGTAGCTCATCGTTTTCATTCTAACAATCATTGCCATGGCGATCCGCCCTTGAAGACGCGCTGGCATGGAGAGTCGACGGGGCGCGTCGCGTAGCCATCGAGTACAGGAAGGATAAATACCCTTTCTCCGAGCCCAGCACCTGACCCAGGATCGCCAGCCGGCTGGCAAACAGGAAACGGGAAACCGAGTACCCACTGGCGCATGGGCTGTTCGGGCAACACTTCATCGACCAACAAGACTGCGCTGTCGGCCATACGCCGTACACCGCAACTTGGGCAAAAACCCCTTCGTTTACATCGGTATTTTTAATAGATAGATACATTGAACAAGGTGTATTATGTAGCGAGGATAACATCCGGGGACTGTCGGGAGGCGGTATCCGATCAAATGACGATTCGCGATAAACCGAGTTATCCACAGACTTAGCTGTCGTGTGAACTCCTTTATGAACACTTGCGACGGGTGCTCAAACAAGGTGTACAGCTGGTGGCATTGTCTGGACTGTAACGCGAATCTCTGTAATTCGTGCAGGAATCAAATTCCTCCGAGAGTAGCGGATCATTCATCTGATCACCTCACCATTGAATATAAGTGCCCCAAGCCCTGGTCAATAAATGAGATCAGGGATGCCGTCCTTGATTGTCAGCAGTGGCTGAATGAGAAAATCCAGCGGCAACATGGAATTGGCACATTTTTTGACCATACGATCATTTCATTCCTGAGTATTGCACTGATGATAAACGGCGAACTTTCCGCAGAGTTTTCCGGAGGTGAACCCATCAGCGCCAAGATGGCTTTTTTTCTGGAATTTTTGCGGCGCAGAAAGGCTGGGCGTTACCTTGACTATTTTGATCGTAAAGCATCATCAGGGTTTAACATCCCGCTCCAGATACTCAGCATGAGTCAGGGAACCAGCGAGCCCCTGCACTGGAAAGGACACATTCTTTACAAAACTGCCTATGACATGGCGATCTATCAGGAACTTTTCGACGAAATTAAACCAAAGACCGTAATCGAACTTGGAGCGGGCGATGGCGGGAGCGCGATCTGGTTCTCTGATATCTTGCGAAGCTTGGAGATCGATGGTCACGTATATTCCTTGGACCTTGACTGTCCTGCGGTGAGTGCGGACAACGTGACCTTCATCAAGGGAGATTGCAATGAGATCGAAAAGTCATTTAACGATCTTGCGATCCAGACTTGGCCGAGACCATGGGTGGTGATTGAAGACGCGCATGTCAACGTAACCGGTGTTCTGAGTTTTTTCGCACGCCACCTCCAGACCGGTGATTATCTAATCATCGAAGACAGTCTCAACAAGGAAAACGCCATCGGAAAGTTTATATTAGCGCACAGAAACGACTACCGCGTTGATACCTACTATACAGACATGTTCGGAAATAATGCGACGTGCAGCATTGACTCGATCCTTCGAAAAATGTGACTTTATCGATGCGGCTGGCGTTGCATACTGCGTCCTAGAACCACCGAGATCAGACCCCATGGAGTAAGTCTGAGTCTGAGCCCGGCACCAGCCGTTCAATGCGACAGCAGCGGCGCAATGACCAGGCCGACGATTGCGAGCACGTTGATCAGATGGCCGTCCCCAACAGCCGGGTTTATCTCACGCTCGTATGAGCCCTACTCCCACTCGATCGTCGCCGGCGGCTTGCTCGAAACATCATAGACTACTCGCGACACGCCGTGTACCTCGTTGATGATGCGATTCGAAATCCGTTCGAGCAGTTCATACGGCAGATGCGCCCAGCGCGCGGTCATGAAGTCGATGGTTTCGACGGCGCGCAGCGCGATGACGTATTCGTAGCGCCTTTCATCGCCCATGACGCCGACCGACTTGACCGGCAGGAACACCGCGAAGGCCTGGCTGGTCTTGTCGTACCAGCCGCTCGCGCGCAGTTCCTCGATGTAGATCGCATCGGCCTGGCGCAGCATGTCGGCGTACGCCTTGTGCACCTCACCGAGGATGCGCACGCCGAGCCCGGGCCCCGGGAACGGGTGGCGCCGGATCATGTCGGCCGGCAGCCCGAGTTCGAGGCCGATCCGACGCACCTCGTCCTTGAACAACTCGCGCAGCGGCTCGACCAGGCCGAGTTTCATGTCCGCGGGCAGTCCACCGACGTTGTGATGCGACTTGATGACCGCGGCCTTGCCGGTCTTGCCGCCGGCCGATTCGATGACGTCCGGGTAGATCGTGCCCTGCGCGAGCCAGCGCACGTCCTTCAGCTTGTGCGCCTCGTCGTCGAACACCTCGATGAACACGCGGCCGATCGCCTTGCGCTTTTCCTCGGGATCGCTGATGCTCTTGAGCGCCGACAGGAAGCGGCTCTCGGCGTCGACGCGGATCACCTTGACGCCCATGTGCTGTTTGAACACCGCCATGACCTGGTCGCCTTCATGCAGGCGCAGCAGGCCATTGTCGACGAAGATGCAGCTCAACTGATCGCCGATCGCCTCGTGCAGCAGTGCCGCGACGACCGACGAATCGACACCGCCGGACAGCCCGAGCAGCACCTTGTCGGACCCGACCTGCGCGCGCACCTGCCGCACCAGATCATCGATGATGTTGCCCGGCGTCCACAGGCCGGCGCAGCCGCAGATCTCGTGAACGAAGCGCTCGAGGATACGCTGGCCCTGACGGGTGTGCGTGACCTCGGGATGAAACTGCACTCCGTAGAAGCGGCGCTTATCGTCGGCGATGCCGGCGATCGGTGCGTTCGCGGTGCTCGCCATCAGCTTGAACCCGACCGGCAGCTCGATGACGCGGTCACCGTGACTCATCCACACATCGAGCATGCCGTGACCTTCCGGCGTCGTGTGGTCCTCGATGCCGCGCAGCAGTTGCGTATGCCCGCGCGCGCGCACCTGGGCGTAACCATATTCGCGATGCCGCGCGCCCTCGACCTGGCCGCCGAGCTGCGCCGCCATCGCCTGCATGCCGTAGCAGATCCCGAGCACCGGCACGCCGGACTCGAACACGACCTGCGGCACGCGGCCGGTGTCCTCGGCGGTCACGGTGTCCGGGCCGCCGGACAGGATGATTCCCTTCGGCGCAAAGGTGCGGATCTCGTCTGACGACATATCCCAAGGATGGATCTCGCAATAGACCCGCGCCTCGCGCACGCGGCGAGCGATCAACTGGGTATACTGCGAGCCGAAGTCGAGGATCAGGATGCGGTCGGCGTGGATGTTCGGGAGGGATGTCGTATTCAAGGCGGTACTCTGTCGATTATTTCAAATCTGCCGTGACTCCTCAATCGATCCGGTAGTTCGGCGCTTCCTTGGTGATCGTCACGTCATGCACATGACTCTCGCGCATGCCCGCCCCGGTGATACGCACGAACTTCGGCTTGGTGCGCATCTCGTCGATGTTCGCGCAACCCGTATACCCCATGCTCGCGCGCAGACCGCCCAACATCTGGTGCATGATCGCAACCACCGAACCCTTGTACGGCACGCGTCCCTCGATGCCCTCCGGCACCAGCTTCTCGACCGCGGCCGCTGACTCGGCCTCCTGGAAATAGCGGTCCGCGGAGCTGTAAGATTCGGCCATTGCGCCGAGCGAACCCATCCCGCGATAGGCCTTGTACGAACGCCCCTGGTACAGCTCGACCTCGCCCGGCGACTCCTCGGTACCGGCGAACATGCTGCCGATCATCACCGAATGCGCGCCGGCCGCGATCGCCTTGGCGAGATCTCCCGAATAGCGAATGCCGCCATCGGCGATCAGCGGTATGCCCTTGCTCTTCAGCGCCTTCGCGACGTTCGCGATCGCGCTGATCTGCGGGACACCGACACCGGTGACGATGCGCGTCGTGCAGATCGAGCCCGGGCCGATGCCGACCTTGACCGCGTCGGCGCCCGCCTTGGCGAGCGCGAGCGCGGCCTCGCCGGTGCCGATATTGCCACCGATCACCTGCAGATCGGGATACTGTTCCTTGATCCATTTTACCTTGTCGATGACCTTCTGCGAATGGCCATGCGCGGTGTCGACGACGATGACATCGACGCCGGCGGTGAGCAGCGCCTCGACCCGTCCGTCGTTCGCGGTGCCGACCGCGGCGCCGACGCGCAGGCGACCGTAGCCGTCCTTGCACGCGTTCGGATAATCGGTCGACTTCTGGATGTCCTTGACCGTGATCATGCCCCGCAGGAGGAACTGCTCATTGATGACCAGCACCTTCTCGATGCGGTGCTTGTGCAGCAGCGAGATGATCTCCTCCTTGTCCGCGCCCTCCTTCACCGTGACCAGCCGCTCCTTCGGCGTCATGATCGACGACACCGGCTGATCGAATTTCGTTTCGAAACGCAGGTCACGGCTGGTGACGATGCCGACCAGCGCCTCGCCCTCGACGACCGGCACGCCCGAGATCCGGTTCGCACGGGTGATCTCCATGACCTCGCGGATACTGGTATGCGGCGGGACCGTGATCGGATCCTTGATGACGCCACTCTCGAACTTCTTGACTCTGCGGACTTCATGCGCCTGTTGTTCGGCCGACATGTTCTTGTGGACGATGCCGATGCCGCCCTCCTGGGCCAGCGCGATCGCGAGCCGCGCCTCGGTGACAGTGTCCATCGCGGCCGAGACGATCGGGACGTTCAGCGCAATGTCGCGCGTCAGTTGCGTGCGCAATGCCACCTCGCGGGGGAGCACGACCGAATGGTCGGGCAGCATCAAGACATCGTCGAAGGTAAGAGCATCCTCGGTAATTCTCATAGGGGTCTGACCTGCAGGTAAATTCGGTCTATTATAAAGGTCCGGAAGGAGCGGGTAAACCGCGGCTTGGGTTATTATGGAGACCATGGATCGATACTTGGAAGAAGATTCCCCGGAAGCCGCTGACGGCAAGGACATCTTCAGCGTCTCGCGCCTGAACCGCGAGGCGCGTGAACTGCTCGAAGGCGGTTTTCCGATGATCTGGGTCGAAGGAGAACTGTCCAATCTCGCCCGTCCGGCCTCCGGCCACCTGTATTTCTCCTTGAAAGACGCCACTGCCCAGGTACGCTGCGCCTTGTTCCGCAACCGCAATCACGCGCTGCGCTTCCGACCGGCCGATGGCATGCAGGTCCTCGCGCGCGCGCGCGTCAGCCTCTACGAGGCGCGCGGCGATTACCAACTCATCGTCGAGCACGTGGAAGAAGCCGGCGACGGCGCGCTGCGGCGCGCATTCGAGCAGCTCAAGCAGCGTCTCGCCGCCGAAGGCCTGTTTGACAGCGAGCGCAAGCGGGAACTACCCGCCCTGCCCCGCCGCATCGGCGTCGTGACCTCGCCGACAGGCGCGGCGATCCGCGACGTGCTGACGATCCTGAAGCGGCGCTTCCCGGCGATCCCGGTACGAGTCTACCCGGTCCCGGTACAAGGCAAGGCGGCCGCGCCCGAGATCGCGCGCATGATCGCGCTCGCCTCGAAACGGCAGGAATGCGATGTGCTGATCCTGTGCCGCGGCGGCGGCTCGCTCGAAGACCTCTGGGCATTTAATGAAGAAATCGTCGCGCGTGCGCTTGCCGATTGCGCGATCCCGGTTGTCACCGGCATCGGCCATGAGATCGACATCACGATCGCCGATTTCGTCGCCGACCTGCGCGCGCCGACGCCGTCGGGCGCGGCCGAGCATGTCAGCCCCGATGGCACGGAGTGGCTGCGCCGATTCGGACAGCTCGGTGCGCAGATCTGCGGTCGCATGCGCGAAGACCTCGCGCGCCGCCACGAGCGCCTGACCTGGCTCGCTCGCCGGCTGCAACAGCAGCATCCGGGCCAGCGCCTGCGCCAGCGGGCACAGCGGCTTGACGAACTCGAACTGCGCCTCGCGCGCGCATTGCGCGCCGGCATCGAGCGGCGGCGCATGCGCTATGAAACGCTGGCGCGCACGCTCGACGCCGTCAGCCCGCTCGCCACCCTCGGCCGCGGCTATGCGATCGTGCAGCGCCGCGCCGATGGTGCGATACTGCGCGACGCCGCCGGGGTTTCGCCCGGCGACGAGATTCAAGCCCGGCTCGCGAAGGGCCGATTGATCTGTCATGTGTCGAAAACGGAATCTGACTAGAATCGCCATTGTTATCGCCTGCCTGTTCACGACGTTCGGCGTCGCGGCGCTCGAATTGCCGCGTGAGCTTGCGGCGCCTGGCGGCGTCGCGCTGCTGCCGCTCGCGCACGATGACGGGCAGGAGCCGACGGTGTTCTACGACAACCGGCGGATCATGGTACTGAAGACCTCGAACGGCTGGACCGCGGTCGTCGGCATCCCGCTCGAGGCGAAGCCGGGTCTTCATGAGATCGAGATCCGCGCGGGCGCTGTCCGGCGCCTCGCCTTCACAGTCCATGACAGGGATTACGAAACCCAGCACATCACGCTGTCCGACCAGCGCATGGTGACGCCGCCGCCGGAAGTCAGCGAGCGGATCACCCGCGAGACCGCGCGCATCGACGCAGCGTTCGCGCACTGGAGCGACGCGCTGATTGCCGAGCTGCCGTTCAATGTGCCGGCCGCGGGTCGCGAGAGCAGCGCCTTCGGTCTGCGCCGCATATTCAACGGCGAGGCGCGTCGCCCGCACAGCGGCCTTGACATCGCGGCCAAGACGGGCACGCCGGTGTTCGCGCCGGCGAAAGGCCGGGTGATCAATACCGGCGACTACTATTTCAATGGCAAGACGGTATTCCTCGATCACGGCCGCGGACTCGTCACGCTGTATTGCCATCTCGACGAGATTCACGTCCGCGAAGGCGATCTGGTCACGCGCGGCGCTCCGCTCGGCACAATCGGCGCGACCGGCCGCGCCACCGGGCCGCATCTGCACTGGACCGTCAGCCTGAACAACGCCCGCGTCGACCCCAAGCTGTTTCTGTCCGGCGAAGCGCTCTCGCGCAACGACTAGCACCGCGATGCATCGATTCCCGTGGCGCGCGCTGATCTTCCTGCTCCTCGCGCCGCAGCCGGCGATCGCCGAGATCCTGCGTCTCGACGTTCAACGCGTGCAGGATCGTTTCCTAATCGAAGCCGAGGCGCTGCTCGACACACCACCCGACTTCGTCCGCGACATCATGGCCCGCCCGGAGCGCTGGCCGGAACTGACCCGGTCGATCCGCAGCAGCCGGCTGCTTGCGGTCACCGACGCCTCGCACTACCGGGCTGAAACGGAATTTTACCATTGCGTACTGTTCATCTGCAGGACGCTGCGCAAGGTCTCGGACATCACGGTCGATGAGGCGGGGGACCTGCAGGGCCTGTCAGCGGGCGGCGAAGGCGACTTTGCGTTCCTGAGAGAAATCTGGCGCATTCGTCCGGATAACGGAGGGACGCGGCTTCAGTTCAGCGCGGAGATGATACCCGGCTTCATCGTTCCGCCGTTCATCGGTACATTGCTGGTCCGGTCGGCGCTCAGGAACCTGCTCGGCGACATCGAGCGCAACCTGGTCGCGATGACCCGATCCGGGCAGTAGCGCGGGATAACGAGATACTGCGCGCGCCACCGCTTTGCTTCCGTCAGGGGATGATCTCTTTGCGGATCACGATGCAGGCAGTCTCACCGACCGGGTGCAGCAGCACGGTCTGGCCTTCCGGGAGCGAGAGCGGGATCATGTGCTTGCGCAGCGGCTTGCCGACGACGGCTTCCGGCCAGAACTGTTCCCCGATCGCCTTGCAATCCCGCCCGAGCGGCGTCACGATCTCATAGCTGATCGCGCAGGCCGCGTCTTTGCCGGGCGCAACATTCAGCGACACATAAGACGTCATCCCCTCGGGCTCGATGACCTCGAGGGAAAAGCTGTAGAGGTCTTCGCTGCCGGAGTGTACGATCGCCCCGCTCTCGGTATCGACGATCAGAAAGATCGCGGCCTCATGGACCTTTTGCGCACATTCCGGCGCACCGAGCCGGGCGATCGCGCGCGCCATCGGATGCAGGCCGGAGACATCGATCTGCGCTGCGCGGGGAGGTTCGTCCTCTGTAACTTCGCTGCGTGTCCCGTCCGTTGTGGCGCAGGACAGCACCGCCATGGACAGCAGCAGACAGCCGGCCAGGCGGACGGCGCGAGATGTGATTGCGTGGGCATGATTCATCTGGAGGTTCCGGATTGTCTTAACCTGAGTTATTGCGACATCCTCCCGATTGTATTTAGTTTTTCATCCGGAGTCACTGGTGCCGGGGGGATCAGTCCGCCTCGCGCTCCAGGTCGCAGCAATGGCGGCCCTGCTCGAAGCCGTCGCCTTCTGCGCTCAGCACCGCGCCGGTGACCGGGTTCGGCCGGAAGGTGGTGCAACCCTTGAGGCCCCTGTCGAAGGCATAGGCATAGACCTCGCGAAACGACTCGAAGGCGAAATCCGCGGGGATATTGACGGTCTTCGACACCGCGTTGTCGATAAACGGTTGCACCGCGGCCTGCATGTCGATATGGGCGCGGGGCGCGATACGGCGAGCGTCGATGAACGGCGGCGGCCGGGTATCCCGGTCCGGATGCAGCGACTGCCACAGGACGTCGGCGTGATCCCGCAACGGGTATTCGGTGTAGCTGCCATCGAGTTCGAGCACGCGGCGGCGATAGGAGAAATCGAACACCGGCTCGAGCCCGCTCGAGACATTGTTCGCGAGCAGGCTGATCGTGCCGGTCGGCGCGATCGCGGTCAGGTGGCTGTTGCGTATGCCGTGCCGCGCAATACCGTCGCGGATATCGTCCGGCAGCGACGCGACGAAGCGCGACGCGAGATAGGGTCCAGGCTCGAAGAACGGAAATGCGCCCTTCTCCCGCGCAAGCTCGACCGACGCCCGGTAGGCGGCATGGCAGATCGTGCGCATTGCCGCGCCGGCGAATTCAAGCGACTGCGAATCGCCATAGGTGATGCCGAGCATGATCAGCGCGTCGGCGAGTCCGGTCATGCCGAGGCCGATGCGGCGCGTGCCATGGGCCTGCGCGGCCTGCCGATCGAGCGGGAAGTGGGACACGTCGATGACGTTGTCGAGCATCCGGATCGCGGTGCGCGCGACGCCGGCGAGCGCGTCGAAATCGAAAGACGCCTGCCCGGTAAACGGATTGCGCACGAAACGCACCAGATTCAGCGAGCCGAGATCGCAGGCACCATACGGCGGCAACGGGATCTCGCCGCAGGGGTTCGTCGCGCTGATTCGTTCGCGGTAATGCAGGTTATTCTGCGCGTTGATGCGGTCGATGAACAGCACGCCCGGCTCGGCGTAGTCATAGGTCGCGCGCATGATGCGGTCCCACAGCGCCCGCGCCCGGACGTTCTTGATGACCCGGCAAGGTAAGGGTTCCGTGCACCCGGTCCAGGCGCGCATCACCGTCGCACCGGGACTGCCGCCGAGGCCGGCCTCCGGAAACACCAGCGCCCAGTCGGCATCATTGCGCACCGCGTCCATGAAGGCATCGCTGATCAGCACCGAGAGGTTGAAATGGCGCAGGATCCGCGCATCCTGTTTCGCGGTGATGAACTGCTCGATATCGGGATGGTCGCAGCGCAGCGTCGCCATCATCGCGCCGCGCCGCGCGCCGGTCGACAGCAGCGTCGCGCACATGGCATCCCAGATCTGCATGAACGACACCGGGCCCGAGGCGATCGTACCGGAGGAACGGGCCTGGCTGCCGGCCGGACGCAGCGTCGAAAAGTCATAACCGACGCCACCGCCCTGCTGCAGCGTCATCGCGCCTTCCTTGAGCGCGTCGAATATCCCGTCCATCGAATCCTCGATGACACCCATGACGAAGCAGTTGAACAGCGTGACGCGATGGCGGGTGCCGGCGCCGGCCTGGATGCGTCCTCCGGGCAGGAAGCGAAAATCTTCGAGCAGTTCATAAAAACGCCGGGACCAGGCCTCGCGGTCGCCCGGCTCGGCCGCCGCCAGCGCGTCGGCGATACGCCGCCAGGTATCGGTAATGTCCCGGTCGTGGACCGTATCGCCGTCGCGATAGCGGTATTTGCTGTCCCAGATATGGCGCGCGATCGCCGCGGTGAAGTGTTCGTGCGGTTCAGTCATGGCATCACTTCATGACGGTTTCGACCGCCCGGTGCGCGGCCTGTTCCGTCCGGCGAGCCGCCGCGTCTTGCGCAGCGGCGTGCGACTGCGCCCCTTGTACGGATTAACGGCGGTCTTGAACTCGATCCGGATCGGCGTGCCGGCGAGATCGAGCGCCTCGCGGAAGAAACCCTCGAGATAGCGCCGGTAGCTGTCCGGCGTCGACTCGGTCTGGTTGCCGTGAATGACGATGATCGGCGGATAATGTCCGCCCTGGTGGGCGTAACGCAGCTTGATGCGCCGCCCGCGTACCAGCGGCGGCGCGTGGCGTTCGACTGCGGTATGCAGCAGCCGGGTCAGCATCGGTGTGGACAGCGCCTTGCCGGCGGCGGCGTGGGCGATGTCGATCGATTCGAACAGATGACCGACGCCGCTGCCGTGCAATGCCGAGATGTAATGCACGGTCGCGTAGTCGACGAAGGACAGCTTGCGCTCGAGCGTCGCACGGATCGTGTTGCGTTCATCGTCGTCGAGTCCGTCCCACTTGTTGACCGCGACGACCAGCGCGCGTCCGCTCTCGACCGCATGACCGAGCAGGCGCGCGTCCTGCTCGCCGATGCCCTGGCGTGCGTCAAGCACGAGCAGCACGACGTGCGCTGCCTCGATCGCCTGCAGCGTCTTGATGATGCTGAATTTCTCGATGGTCTCATGGACCCGGCTGCGGCGCCGCACGCCGGCGGTGTCGATCAGCGTGTACGGCTTGCCGTCGCGCACGAACGGTACAAAAATACTGTCGCGCGTCGTGCCCGGTTCGTCGAAGGTCAGCATGCGCTCCTCGCCGAGGATACGATTGACGAGCGTCGACTTGCCGACGTTCGGACGTCCGATCACCGCAATACGGACGCCCTCCAGTTCCTCGGCTTCGCTCGCCTCGTCCGGCGGCGAAGTCGAAAGCAGCGCGTGCATCATCGCGGAGACGCCTTCGCCATGGGCCGAGGCGATGCAATGGACGTCGCCGATGCCGAGCGCGGCGAACTCGCCGGCGGCGAGCGCCGGATTCATGCGCTCGGACTTGTTCACGACCAGCGTCAGCGGCTTGCCGGTGCCGCGCAGCTGCTGCACGATCGATTCGTCGGCGCCGGTCAGGCCGCCGCGCGCGTCGACGAGCAGCAGCACCCGGTCAGCCTCGTCGATCGCCTGCATGACCTGTTTTTCCATCAGGGCGTCGATGCCCTCCCGCTCACCGCTCAACCCGCCGGTGTCGATGGCGATATAGGGCCGCCCGCCGAGCCGGCCGGCGCCGTAATGTCGATCGCGCGTCAGCCCCGGAAAGTCAGACACCAGCGCCGCACGGCTGCCGGTCAGGCAATTGAACAGCGTCGATTTGCCTACATTCGGACGACCCACCAGCGCGATAACAGGCTTCATGTGTGTGAATCCAACGGGGTCTGACCCCGTTATTGGAAGGTCGTCCGGATCGCCTGCAGGCCGTTGCGGTCGTCGATGACATAGAGCACGCCGTCAGTGCTGACCAGCGGCGTCCTGACCGGCGCGTCGCTGATCCGGTAGCGGCCGGTCATTGCGCCGTTGTCCGGCGACAGCCAGTAGAGATAGCCCTGCCGGTCCGCGATGACGATGCGGCCATGCAGCTCCACCGGCGCCGATATTCCTCGCCCCGCCAGGCCATTCTGCCGCCACAGGATGTTGCCGTTGATACGGTCAATCGCCATGATCTCATCCTGCTCGGTCGTGACAAACAAGCTGTCGCCGGCCAGAGCGAGATTCTGGTAGACCGACATGTCGCGCGACCAGACAATACGCCCCGAGACCGTAGAGATCGCGACGAGGCGGTTCTGATACGATGCGGCGAACACGGTGTTCGCGGCGAGCGCCGGGTCGGCATCGAGATCGACGAGGCGCTCGAATTCTGAACGGCCTTCCGGGACGCCGACGGCGACTTCCCACAGCACTTCCCCGTCGTCGAGCGCGAGCGCGGTCAGCTTGCCGCTCGAAAAGCCGGCATAGACCCGATCGCCGTCGATCAGCGGGCGGCCGGCGCCGCGCAGGCTCAGCGGAGGCGTTGCACTGCTGTAGACCCACAAACGATTGCCGCTCGTCGCGTCGAGCGCGTAGAGGCGGCCGTCATTGGTGCGCGCGATGACGATACGGCCGCTTGCGACCGGCGCGGCGGAGATCTCGCTACTGAGTTCCACCTTCCATTGCACCGAGCCATTCGCCGGATCAAGCGCAACGACCACGCCCTCGCGCGTCCCTGCCAGCAGCAGGCCGGCGCCACTGCCGATCCCGCCACTCAAATGCACCGCTGTTTCGAGACTGTCAGCGGGCGGCGCGAGAGCGGTGCGCCACAGCACCCGACCGCTGTGCGCCTCGATCGCGATCAGGCGATCAGGCCGATCGGCATGGAAAACTCGTCCGTCGAGCGCGAGCGGACTCAGGATATCGCCCGCCGGTTCGGTGGTTTCCTGCGGCTGGCGGTACCACAAGGCATGAACGGAAAAATCGGCGGCCACCCGTTCGACCGCAGGCAGTTCGGGGGCGACCGGCGGCAAACTGCAACCTGCCGCCACCAGCGCGACGACCAGCAAAGGTATCCGGCAGGTGAAATACCGGATCCGATCAACCTTCATCCACCCTCCGCACCGAGCCCGTCGAGCTTCATCTGCACGATCTCGGCGCCGGCGCCGACGTCGAGCGCGTTCACCGCGCTCTGATAAGCGCGCCGGGCGCGATCGGTCTGGCCGATCTCGGCATAGAGATCACCCTTGAGTTCCTCATACGAAGCCGCGAAGGCGCCCGGCTCGACGCCCTCGAGCAGCGCCAGCGCCTGCTGCCCCCGGCCGTCCGCGGCCATGACGCGGGCGAGGCGCAGCCGCGCGATGTGCGTCATCTCCGGCGTCTTCGCGTGATCGACCGCCCACTGCAGCCGATGCGCCGCGGCGGCGAGATCGCCCTGCTCGACATATACCTTCGCGAGAGCGAAGGCGGCGAGCACGGCGTACGGCGTGCGGGAATAATTCTCGATCAGATAGTCGCCCCGGCGGGTCAGCGCATCAAGATTGCCGGCCGACATCTCGACCTGTAACTGCTCGTATTCTGCCGACGCAGATATACCCTGCTGTTCCTGGTGATTCATCCAGCCGCGGGTGCCGAAAAGCGCGACGGCGCCGATGATGATGCCGCCCAGCAGCGGGGTGCGATTTTTTTTCCACCACCCCTTGATGGCTTCCAGTTGTTCATCATCCGTTTGCATGGTTCGATCTCTCCATCATTAGTTTGGCGCAGGCAGGCTCAACGCGCCGGACAGCCAGGTTACGAGTTCCGGTTGCGACAGCACCGCCTGGGGACGTTCCTCGCGCAGAAACTTGACGCCGATCTGTCCGCTCGCGGCCTCATCGTCGCCGAGGATCAGCGCAAGCGGTGCGCCGCTCTTGTCCGCCTTTTTGAACTGACTCTTGAAACTGCCGCCGCCACAATTCACGCACAGGCGCAGGTCCGGCAGCGCATCGCGCAAGGACTCGGCGAGCGCGCGGCCGGTGCGTTCGGCGGCCTCGCCGACCAGGATCATCCAGGCATGCGGCGCGTCATCGTGCATGAAGGCCACATCGCCTTCGAGCAGCGCCAGCACTCGCTCGATGCCGAGCGCGAATCCGACCGCGGGGATCGGCTGTCCACCGAGCTGTTCGATCAGCCGGTCGTAACGACCGCCCGCGCATACCGCAGCCTGCGCGCCGAGCCGGTCGGTCGTCCATTCAAACACGGTCCGGCCATAATAATCGAGGCCGCGCACCAGTCGCGGGTTGACCGTATACGCGACGCCGGCGCTATCGAGGAGCGCGCGCAGCGATGCAAAGTGGCGCGCGGATTCCTCGTCGAGACAATCCGCGAGCGTCGGTGCCGCGTCGAGCAGTGGCCGCAACGCCGGATTCTTGCTGTCCAGCACGCGCAACGGATTGCGTTCGAGACGTCGCACGCTGTCCGCGTCGAGTTCGTCGCGGCGGTCCGACAGGTAGTCGACCAGCTCCTCGCGGTAACGCTCCCGCGACTCGGCCGAGCCGAGCGTGTTGATCTCGAGGCGCAAGCCCTCGATACCGAGACGGCGCCACAGCCGCGCTGTCATCAGGATCAGTTCCACGTCGATGTCCGGGCCGGTGAAACCGTAGGCCTCGACGCCCCACTGGTGAAACTGGCGATAACGCCCTTTTTGCGGGCGTTCGTGGCGAAACATCGGTCCGAGATACCACAGTCTCCGGGGCTGGTTATGGATCAGGCCATGTTCGATGCAGGCGCGCACGATGCCGGCGGTACCTTCGGGTCGCAGGCTCAACCGGTCGCCACCGAGGTCCTCGAAGGTGTACATCTCCTTCTCGACGATATCGGTGACCTCGCCGATCGTGCGCTCGAAGAGCTCGGTCTTCTCGACCAGCGGGACGCGAATCTCCTCAAAGCCGTAGGCCGCGGCAAGACGGCGCATCTCGCGCTCGAGCCGCCGCCACGCGGGCGTGGCGGACGGAAGCACGTCATGCATGCCGCGGATTGCCTGGATGTTCCTGGTCAAGATCGATCCTGATGGTTTTCGGGTCTGAACAGGCGAGTCTGAATCTGTCCGGTAATGAGCAGGCCGGCGGGTTCAGCCGCCTTGCGACTTGGCGGCGGGTAGCTCGACTCGCAGGAGTCCGCTCGCGTCCGCGGACGCCCGACGCTGTTCGATCTGCGCGCGTATTGTCTGCTCGAGGTCGTCGAGCAACGCCTCGCGGCTGACCTTGTGATGCGGCTTGCCGTCGATAAAGATGAGGTTGCCCGGTGAACCGCCGGTCAGGCCGATATGCGCCTCGCGCGCCTCGCCGGGCCCGTTGACGACGCAGCCGATCACCGCGACGTCGAGGTCATCCTTGATATCCTCGAGCCGCGCCTCGAGTGCATTGACTGTCGCGATGACATCGAACTCCTGCCGCGAGCACGACGGGCATGCGACCAGATTGATGCCGCGGCTGCGCAGATGCAGGCTCTTCAGTATGTCCCAGCCGACCTTGACCTCCTCGACCGGATCGGCGGCAAGCGAGATCCGGATCGTGTCGCCGATGCCGTCGGCGAGCAGCATGCCGAGGCCGATCGCGGACTTGACCGTGCCGGAACGCAGGCCGCCGGCCTCGGTGATGCCAAGGTGCAGCGGCTGCTCGATCTGCGTCGCGATCAACCGGTAGGCCTCGACCGCCATGAAAATCTCGGAGGCCTTGAGGCTGACCTTGAAGTCGTGAAAATCGAGCCGATTCAGGATATCGATATGGCGCAGCGCCGATTCGACCAGCGCGGCCGGCGTCGGTTCACCGTACTTTGCCTGCAGATCCTTTTCGAGCGAGCCGGCGTTGACGCCGATGCGGATCGGGATGCCGTGATCGCGCGCGCTCTCGACGACCGCGCGCACGCGATCCTCGCGGCCGATGTTGCCGGGATTGATGCGCAGGCAATCGACGCCGAGTTCGGCGACGCGGAGCGCGATACGATAATCGAAATGGATATCGGCGATGAGCGGGACCGCGACCTGCTTGCGAATAGCACCGAAGGCGTCGGCGGCCTCCATCGACGGCACCGAGACCCGCACGATGTCGGCGCCGGCGTTTTCGAGCGCGCGGATCTGCGCGACCGTCGCGGCGATGTCGCAGGTCTCCGTGTTGGTCATGCTCTGCACCGAGATCGGCGCGTCGCCGCCGACCGGCACCTTGCCGACCATGATCCGGCGGGACTTGCGCCGCGCGATATGATGCGTGGATTTCATGTCATCGAACCCTCACTTTGCGTCGCCGGGTTACTGATCGAGTCCCGGGCCGGGCGCCTCGCCGGGCCGGCCCAGCGTGAAACTTGCTACCTTATGGCGGTTGACCGGGAAATTCCGGTAGGGCGCACCATTGTAATCGATAGCGACGTTCGGCGCGTTACCGAGCAGGATATCAAACGGCGCGAGTCCCCGCAGGCTCAGCACTTCGCCGTCCACGCCCATGCGGTAGGCCAGGCGCCGCCCGGTGACATCGACGACCTCGACCCAGGAGCTGCCGCTGAAGCTCATCACGAGCTGGTCCATCGGGCCTTCCGGCACAGTCGGGGCCGGAAGTACCGACGGCCCTGTCGACAAAGGCGCTTCGCCCGGCGCTGGAGTCGCGGGCGTCGGTGTCGCCGTCTCCGGCGGCACGATACCGGGCACGGGCGCGCCGTCGGGCGCAGGGACATCGATCTCGCCTGGCGGGCGCATCAGGAGGTACCACACGGCCGCGAGAATGACGATGCCCGCGATCACGGCGACCGCGGTGCGCGCCTCCCTCGGCAGCCCGGGCGGGGCCGGCGCCGGGAAGCTCGCGGTCAGTTCCGATCGAATCGGCGGCGTCCTCAGTCCCGCCTGTTCCAGCGCGGCCAGTAATGGCGCGGGATCGAGATTGAGATGGGCCGCGTATTTCCGCACATAACCGCTGACAAAGATCGGGGCCGGGAATTTCGCGTAATCGTCGGCCTCCAGCGCCCGGATCTGGGCCGGCATCAGGTGCAGCGCGACAGCGGCCTCCTCGACCTGCTGGCCGCTCGCTTCCCGGGCCTCGCGCAGACGCTGGCCCGCCGAGGGGCCGGCAACGGCCCGCGCGCGGTCCGCTTCGGCTGCCTCATCCTGGCTGCCGGATGCCTTATTCATTGCTTAATTGAGCTCGCGCAGCCTGGCAGTCTCGTCCGCACGCGGGTATTGCTCACGCAATTGCCGTGCATAGTCATCCTCGGCAGGCCGGTTTTTGAGCCCGTGCTCGATGCGCACACCAACCCATAGTGTCTGGGCGGTGTGGGGGGCGATCGATGCATAGCGCTGCAGAAAGGCCCGCGCCTGCATCAGCTCCCCGGACTCGACATTCAGTACGGCCAACTGGTACAGCACCGAGGGGAGCAGCGGATCGATCGCCAGCGCGCGGCGGAAATATGTTTCGGCCTTGGTGTTGTCCGGAATTCGCAGCATGCAGATGGCCGCGTTCTGCCAGGCCTCCTCCGGGCGCTCATAGCCGGAGATCCCGGCCGCCCGGGTAAAACGCTCCTCGGCATCGCGATAGCGTCCCTGCTCGCACAGAAACACCCCGAAATTGTTCAACAGGGCCGGATCGTTCGGGGTCAGCCGGATCGCGCGGCGGTAGTGCTGATCGGCGAGTTCGTAGTTGCGGACCGAATTGTACAATGCGGCGATATAGTGATGGGCCATCGGCAGGTTCGGGTCCTGCTCCAGCGAGCGCTTCAGCTTTTCGAGCGCGACCTCGTAGTTTCCCTGTTGCATATAGCTGAGTCCGAGTTGCGCATTGATCTCGGCCGGCGATTTGCCGTCGTTTCGCGCTTGCGAGGCACAGCCCCCCAGCAGGAACATCAGTACAACGAACAGAAGCGGCAGTGATATCCTGGTCATGCGGACTCCCCGGAAGCGGATTTCAGACGCTCGCTGCGCCGCGTGCGGTCCATGACCTGGCCTGCGAGCTGGCCGCAAGCGGCATCGATGTCGTCGCCACGGGTCTTGCGCGTCACGGTCATGATGCCGGCCTGCATCAGGATGTCGCGGAAGCGGTCGATCGTCGACTGCGTGGATGTGACGTATTCGGTCCCCGGAAACGGGTTGAACGGAATCAGGTTCACCTTCGCCGGGACATCCTTGAGCAGCTTCACCAGTGCGCGCGCCTCGGCTTCGCTGTCATTGACGTCCTTCAGCATCACATACTCGAAGGTGACGCGGCGGCGCGGCTGGCGGTCAACATAACGCCGGCACGCCTCCAGCAGTTCGCGCAGCGGATACTTGCGATTCAACGGGACCAGGACGTCGCGCAAGGCGTCATTGGTCGCATGCAATGACACGGCCAGACTGACGGGACTGGTCTCGCGCAGGCGATCGAGCATCGGCACGACGCCGGCGGTGCTCAACGTCACGCGCCGCTTCGACAGGCCAAAGGCGTGATCGTCGAGCATCAGCCGGATCGCCCTGACGACGTTGTCGAAATTGAGCAGCGGCTCGCCCATGCCCATGAAGACGACATTGGTGACCGGGCGATCGCCGAGCCCGCGCCGGATCAGGGTCTGGTGCGCGATCAGCACCTGGGCGATGATTTCGGCGGTCGAGAGATCGCGGTTGTAGCCCTGGCGCGCGGTCGAGCAGAAGCTGCAATTCAGCGTACAACCGACCTGCGAGGAAATACACAGCGTGCCGCGATCGGTCTCCGGGATGAAAACCGTCTCGACGGCATTCCCCCCCTCGAGGCGCAGCAGCCACTTGACGGTGCCGTCGCGCGAGGCCTGCTCGCGGATCACTTCCGGCAGGGCTATGCCGGCAATCTCGCCGAGCCGCGTCCGCAGGTCCTTGCTGATATCGCTCATCGCGTCGAAATCGGTCACGCCGCGCTGATAGATCCACTGCATCAGTTGCGACGCGCGAAAGGCCTTCTCCCCTGACGAGACAAAAAAGTCCTCGAGCCCTTGCCTGTCGAGATTGAGCAGGCTGACCCTGGCCGGCGGCGGGCCGGAATTTTCAGCGTGTGCGCGGGCAGAGCTCATCGGCGGTGAAGAAGTACCCGATCTCCGTTTTTGCGGTCTCCGCCGCATCCGAACCATGGACGGCATTCTCTTCCATATTGCCGGCAAACCTGGCGCGGATGGTGCCCGGCGCGGCATTCTGCGGATTCGTCGCGCCCATGATCTCGCGGTTGCGCACGACCGCGTTCTCACCTTCGAGCACCTGCACCATGACCGGGCCCGAGGTCATGAAGCGGACCAGATCCTGATAGAACGGACGCTCCCGGTGGACGGCATAGAATTCCTCGGCCTGTTGGCGCGACAGATGCAGCATCTTCGCCGCGACAATCCTGAGCCCCTGATCCTCGAAGCAGGTATAGATTTTGCCGATGATGTTTTTCGCAACGGCATCGGGCTTGATGATCGACAGGGTTCTTTCAATGGCCATCCGGATCTCCGTGAGTGTACTGGTAGTGACAAAAAGCCCGCACGAGCGGGCTGTTTCGATGAAATTGTAGGCATTCTAACGCCTTAGAGCCGGAGTTAAAAGGGGTCCTTTTGAATTCGGGGTCAGAGTAAAAACTGATTTTACTCTGACCCCGATTCCACTTCAGATCGTGAAACTCTCGCCGCAGCCGCAGGTGGCCTTTTCGTTGGGATTCGAGAAGCGGAAGCCGGCGTTGAGTCCCTCGCGCCGGTAATCGATTTCGGTGCCGTCGAGATAGAGGATGTTCTTGCGATCGACAACGACCTTGACGCCGTCCTGCTCGAACACGAGATCATTCGGACCGACCGCATCAGCGAGTTCGACGACGTAGGAGAGGCCGGAGCAGCCCGTGGTCTTGACCCCGAACCGCATTATTTCGCTCGCGCCTTGCGCCGCGAGATATTCGCGGATGTGATTCACCGCCGCGCTGGTCAGACTGATCGTCATCTCCGTCAAGCCTCCTGTTACGGGGTCAGACCCCAAAAGGGGTCGACCCCCCATGCTTATTTGCTCGCCGGTTTCCGGCGGACCAGGCTGTGCAAGGCCTCGATCTGATACCCCAGGTTATCGACAAACGCGTCGATTTCTTCGGGCCGGTTACCGTCGCCGACGCTGACGCGCAAGGCCGCCTGGGCCTGTTCACGCGGCACGCCCATCGCGATCAGCACATGGCTGGGTTGCGCAGAGGCGCTGCCGCAGGCGGAACCGCTCGACAGCGCAAAGCCCGCCTCGTCCATCAACATCAGCAGCGTCGCGCCATCGATGCCGGCGACCGAAAAGAATGCCGTGTTAGGTATACGATTGGCCCCGGCGCCATGGATTTCAACCCCCGGCAGCGTCCGCAGCCGCGCCTCCAGCCGGTCGCGCAGCGCCGCGAGCCGCAGCGCCCGCTCGGCGAGCCCCTGCGCGATGCGTTCGGCCGCGGCGCCGAAGCCGACAATACCGGCGACGTTTTCAGTACCGGCGCGACGGCTGTTCTCATGGCCGCCCCCGTGCAGCAGCGGCTCGATATCGAGGCGGCGGTCGATGACCAGCGCGCCAACACCCTTCGGTCCATTGATCTTGTGCGCCGAGAGCGTCATCAGCTGCACGCCGCTTCCCGCAAAATCGACCGGAATCTTGCCGGCGGCCTGCGCTGCGTCGCTGTGCATGATCGCACCACGGGCGCGCGCCAGTCGCGCGAGCCCGGCGGTATCCTGTATCACGCCGGTCTCGTTATTGGCGCTCATGACCGAGACGATCCGGCTCTCCGCTGTCAGCACCGCGTCGAGGGTTTCGGCGGTCACGCGCCCTGCGCGATCGACGCCGATCTCGCGCACACGCCAGCCGTGACGTTCAAACGCTCGCGCAGGTCCCATCACCGAGGCATGCTCGATCGCGCTGACCGCGATCTCGCCCGGCGGCATCACCGCCGCGAGACCCTTGAGCGCGAGATTGTTCGCCTCGGTCCCGCCGCTCGTGAATACGATCTCTTCCGGACGAGCCTTGACCAGCGCCGCGACCTGCATGCGCGCGCGTTCGATCGCGTCATGCGCGAGCCGCCCGGCGCGATGCAGGCTGGACGGATTGCCGTAGCGCTCGCGCAGGAACGGCAACATCGCCTCGAGTACTGCAGGATCGAGCGGCGTGGTCGCGTTATGGTCGAGATAGACCATCACGGCACGGAGAAACCTCCGTCAGGTATTCAGGCTTTCGGCGGCGATGACGGTGATAAAGGGCTTGCCCTTCTGCAGGTGGTCCTGACGCGCGCTGACTTCCTGTACCCCGCGGCGCTGCACCAGGTCACCGAGACTGATGCCGTTCAGGAAATCGAAGATCTGGTTGCTCAGGTCTTCCCACAGCTCATGGGTCAAACAGGTCTGGTCGTTCTGACAGTTGGCGAGCCCGCCGCAACGGCGCGCATCGACATGTTCATTGATCGCGGTGATGACCTCCGCAACCGGGATGTGGCCGGCGGCACGGCTCAAGCGGTATCCGCCGCCCGGACCGCGCGCGCTGTCGACGAGGCCGCGCTTGCGCAGTTTCGAAAAAAGCTGTTCGAGATACGACAGCGAAATACCCTGGCGCTGGGAGATGTCGGCGAGGGGTACAGGACATTCCTGTGCGTGCAGGGCAAGATCGAGCATTGCCGTCACGGCATAGCGTCCTTTGGTCGTCAGTTTCATGTTCAGGGCCTTCCCGTATGAAATGGATGGATATCATTGTACATAGTTGACCGCTTTAATCAACTATCCGTATCCTTCGGCGCTCCCGTACCCTGCCTGGCATTGTCCTCTGTTTTACCGATATTTTCAATTGAATCAATTCCATATTCCTCGATCACCGGCAAGGGGCTGGAATCGATCTCGGCGCCCAGTTTCTCCAATTCGCGGGTCATGATTTCCACTCTCGCATCAAGGGCATGAATATGATCGAGCAGCGAATTGATCGACTGGACCACCGGATCAGGCAGGTCTTCGGCCGCGGCATAGGCGTCGAAGCCGATCTTTTCGGCGAACTCGCGGCGCTTCTGTTCATCGGCGGACTTGCGTCGCCGGGCGATATGGCCGGGCACGCCGACGACGGTGGCGCCTGCAGGAACATCTTTCATCACGACGGCATTTGATCCGATACGGCCGCCATCTCCGACAAAAATCGGTCCGAGCACCTTCGCGCCGGCGCCGATGATCACGTTGTCGCCGAGCGTGGGATGACGCTTGCCCTTCTCCCAGGTCGTGCCGCCGAGCGTGACGCCGTGATAGAGCGTGCAGTCATTGCCAATCTCGGCGGTCTCGCCGATCACGATGCCCATGCCGTGATCGATGAAAAAGCGCCGGCCGATGCGCGCCGCCGGGTGGATCTCGACGCCGGTCAGCCAGCGCGCGATCGACGACAGCAGGCGCGCCAGCCACTTGAGTCCGATGCCCCATAGCGCATGGCTCATGCGATGAAACAGCAGCGCGTGGATGCCCGGGTAGGTCGTCAGGACTTCGAAGGTATGGCGCGCCGCGGGATCGCGCTCGAAGACGCACCGCACATCCTCACGGATTCTCTCGAACATTCCACCAGGCCTTAGGGTTTGTTATTGTCCTGCCCGCGACGGTCACGGCGCCTTAACACCGGCGCCGGCCCCTGTCGTGAGCCCGTTACTATCCTGTGGGGTATTCCCCGCCAGATCAACTCCACCGCATCAACTCCGCCAGATCAACTCTGTGGATTCAACCGCCCTGGCGCCGGCGCACCACCGCCGCATAGTCCTCGACGGCCTTGAGGATCCCTCTCAGTATATTAATTTCGTTGCGATCGGGATGCAGCCGATTGTACAGACGGCGCAGGCGGCGCATCAGATGCCGTGGCTGCGCGGGGTCGAGAAAGTCGATCTCGACGAGCACGGCCTGCAGGTGCGCGTAAAATCGCTCCATTTCTTCCAGGCTGACCGGGCCGTCATCCGGCTCCGGATCCTGATTCGAAGCAGGATTGGAAAATGGCGCCGCCGCGCCGGCGGCGATGCGCGCTGCATACAGCTCGTAGGCAACGATCTGTACGGCCGCGGACAGATTCAGCGACGCAAAATCGGGATTCGACGGGATGTGAAGCCGGTAGTGGCAGCGATCGATCTCCTCATTGCTGAGGCCGGAGTGCTCGCGCCCGAACACGATTGCGGCCTGCACACCCGGTTGTGCGGCGGCCAGCACCCCCGCGCATTCACGCGGCGTCAGCCGCGGACAGGCGATTGCGCGCGGGCGCGCGCTCGCGCCGATTACCAGTGTGCAATCGGCGACCGCCTCCTCGAGTGTCGCGCAGACCCGCGCCGCGGCGAGCAAGTCGTCGGCGCCCGAGGCGCGCGCCGTCGCCTCGGCGCTCGGAAAACCGCGCGGATCGACGAGGTACAGCCGATCGAGCGCCATGTTCTTCATCGCCCGCGCGACGGCGCCGATGTTGCCGGGGTGGGTCGTGCCGACCAGGACGATCCTTACGAAATCCGTCATCAGGGACAGGACTGCAAAAGCCTATGGGTGTCGCGTGAGAAGACTTCGGATGATACAGGATTTCCGCTCGTCTCCGAAATGCGCGCCGGTGCGGCGCACGAGCGGAACCGGCACGAAACGACGGTATCTGCTATCATGATGTCATTGTTTATCCCCAGATACCTCCGAACCGTAATGCATCCGGCACTCAATATCGCCATCAAGGCCGCTCGCAAGGCCGGTAGCCTGATCCTGCGCCGCATGGATCGCCTCGACAGCCAGAATGTCGCGCTGAAGGGGAAGAACGATTATGTCAGCGATGTTGATCGCCAGGCCGAGAGCGAGATCGTCGCGGTGGTGCGTAAGGCCTATCCCAGCCATGGCATCCTCGCCGAGGAAGGCGGCCAGCGCGCGGGCGACGACTATCAATGGATCATCGATCCGCTCGACGGCACGACCAATTACCTGCACGGCTTTCCGCAGTTCGCGGTCTCGATCGCGCTCACCCACCGGGGCCGACTCGAGGAAGCGGTGGTCTATGACCCGCTGCGCGAAGAACTCTTTACGGCTTCGCGCGGCGTCGGCGCGTTCCTGAACGACCGGCGCATCCGCGTGACACAATTGAAAGGACTCGAGGGCGCGTTGCTCGGCACCGGCTTCCCGTTCCGCCAGCAGCAGCATCTGACCGCCTATGTCGAGATGTTCAAGGCGCTGCACCAGGGCACCGCCGGCATCCGCCGCGCCGGATCCGCCGCGCTCGACCTCGCCTATGTCGCGGCGGGGCGTCTCGACGGCTTCTGGGAGATCGGGCTCAGCCGTTGGGACATGGCGGCCGGCGTGCTGCTGATTCGCGAGGCCGGCGGCATGGTCTGCGATTTCTCCGGCGGCGACGACTTCCTCGAAACCGGCAACATCGTGGCCGGTAATCCGAAGGTATTCACGGCGATCCTGCACGCGATCACGCCGCACCTGACGCCGCCGCTGTCACGCTGAGGCCGGCATCTTGCAATCTGCGTCTGTTCACAGGTAATGTCAGGCGGGACACCTGCCGGAGGCTCCCCATGACCCTGCAAAGGATTCCGCTGATACTCGACGTCGATGACGTCGTGCCGCTGCTCGACACCGACGGCATCGTCATCGTTGACCTGTCCAGCGAAGCCGTCTACGAGTCCGGACACCTGCCCGGCGCAGTCCGGATCGAGGCCGCCGAACTCAGCGCTTCGAAACCGCCGGTATCGGGATTGCTGCCGCCGGAGGCCGCCATCGGCAAGGTACTCTCCGAGGCCGGCATCCGGCCGGGCGATCACATCATCGCCTATGATGGTGAAAACTCGCTCAAGGCCTGCCGCTTCCTGTGGACGCTCGACGTCATCGGTCATCGCGGCTTTTCACTGTTGAACGGCGGGCTCAATGCCTGGCTCAATGCCGGGCATGGACTCGACGACGCGTTGCCGAACATCACGCCTTCCAGCTACCCGGTCCGCTACGGTACGGAGCATGTCGCCGACAAGCAGTATATCCTCGAGCATCTCAAGAATCCTGATGTCGTCGTGCTCGACACGCGGTCCGCTCTCGAATACAGCGGCGTTGACCGGCGCGCGCAGCGGGCCGGACACATCCCGGGCGCGCGCAATATCGACTGGTCGAGCACCGTGATCGGCGGCGGCGACTTCCGCTTTCGGCCGGTCGACGAGGTGCGCGCGCTGTATGCTCATGAAGGCGTCGTCTCCGATAAGGAGATCATCCTCCATTGCCAGACCCACATGCGCTCGACGCACAGCTATATCCTGCTGAAGGCGCTCGGCTTCACGCGGCTCAAGGGCTATCCGGGGTCGTGGTCGGACTGGGGGAACGATCCGGAAACGCCGATCGAGCATTAATACCGGGTGTATGATTGAACCCCTGAGTACGCCCGCGATCTTCTCTGAAGAGTTGGTCGCACTCTGATCCTGTTTTCGGGCCTCCGGCCTCGTTTCAGACCCCGATAATTGCATCCTGGCGCTGTCTTCCTTCGCGCCCCCTGTTAAAACCGCCATTTTGGGTCCAAAATGGACCCCGGAGTGCGATATTTCGCCTGTTTACCAACTTATTTATTTATTTATATAAAAACAACGTGTTACACAGATCCGACCCCGCCAGTCATACGCCGATGATGCAGCAGTATCTGGGCATCAAGGCGGAGCATCCGGAGTTGCTGCTGTTCTATCGGATGGGGGATTTCTATGAGTTGTTTTATGAGGATGCGCGGCGGGCGGCGGAGTTGCTCGATATCACGCTGACCGCGCGCGGGCAGTCGGGCGGGGCGCCGATTCCGATGGCGGGGGTGCCGTTCCATTCGGTCGACGGCTACCTTGCGAAGCTCGTCGCGCAGGGAGAGTCAGTCGCAATCGCCGAGCAGATCGGCGATCCGGCGCTGAGCAAGGGTCCGGTCGAGCGCAAGGTTGTGCGCATCGTCACGCCGGGCACCCTCACCGACGAGGCCCTGCTCGACGAGCGGCGTGACAACCTGCTCGCTGCGATCCGTCACAGCGGAGAAACCTGGGGCATCGCGACGCTCGACTTGTCGAGCGGTCGACTCGCAATCCTCGAGGTCGCCGGCATGCAGGCGCTCGCCGATGAACTCGAACGCCTGAAGCCGGCCGAGTTGCTGATCGGCGAAGACCAGCCCCCGCCCCCGGCACTCAAGGGCAGGCGCGGACTGCGCCTGCGTCCACCCTGGCATTTCGAGGCTGAACACGCAACTACGCAACTCGCGACGCAGTTCGGCGTACGCGATCTCAAGGGCTTTGGCTGCGAGCCGTTCCCGCTCGCGGTCGCCGCGGCCGGCTGCCTGCTCGCATATGCGCGCGAGACGCAGCGCGCCGCGCTGCCGCATATCCAGGCGCTGCGCGTCGAGCAGCCGGACGACGCGATCATCATCGATGCGACCAGCCGGCGCAATCTCGAACTCGAGACCAGCCTTGCCGGCCGCCGCGAGCATACCCTCGCCTGGGTCATGGACCATACCCGCAATCCAATGGGGAGCCGCCTGCTCCGGCGCTGGATCAACCGTCCGCTGCGCGACACCGCACTGCTGCAACAGCGGCGATATGCAATCGGCGCGCTGATCGAAGCACGGCGCTACCGATCCCTGCAGGATCAGCTGCGCTCGATCGGCGACGTCGAACGCGCACTCGCGCGCATCGCGCTGAAATCCGCGCGCCCGCGCGATCTCGCGCTGTTGCGCGATGCGCTGGCCGCATTACCGGCGCTTCAACGCCTGCTTGCGGCGCTCGATTCGCCGCTGATCCATGCACTGATCGAACGCCTCGGCCATCATCCAGGACTTCATGCGCTGCTCGAGCGCGCGATCATCGACAACCCGCCCGCGGTGATCCGCGACGGCGGCGTCATCGCCGGCGGTTACGACGCCGAACTCGACGAGTTGCGCGGACTTGGCGAGAACGCCGGCGAATTCCTGCTCGAACTCGAGCGACGCGAGCGCGAACGCAGCGGCATCCCGACGCTGAAGGTCAGCTACAACCGCGTGCACGGCTATTACATCGAGATCACCCGCGCCCGCGCCGAACAGGTCCCGGCCGACTACATCCGGCGCCAGACGCTCAAGGGCGCCGAGCGATTCATCACGCCGGAACTGAAATCATTCGAGGACAAGGCTCTGTCGGCGAAGGAACGCGCGCTCGCGCGCGAGAAGGCGCTCTACGATGCCCTGCTCGACGCGCTGATCCCGCATCTCGGGACGCTGCAGGCGTGCGCCGGAGCGATCGCCGAGATCGACGTGCTCGCGAATCTTGCCGAGCGCGCCGAAACCCTGAACCTGAATCCACCTGAATACAGCGATGAACCCGGCATCAGGATCGACAGCGGTCGCCATCCGGTCATCGAGGCGGTACTCGATCAACCTTTTGTTGCGAACGACACGCGCCTCGATGACCAGCGCCGCATGCTGATCATCACCGGCCCGAACATGGGCGGCAAGTCGACCTACATGCGCCAGAACGCGCTCATCGTGATCCTCGCCGCGATCGGGAGCTTCGTGCCGGCAGCACGCGCGGTGATCGGCCCGGTCGATCGCATCTTCACGCGCATCGGCGCCGCCGACGAACTCGCCGAGGGCCGTTCGACGTTCATGGTCGAGATGACCGAGACCGCGAACATCCTGCACAACGCGACGGCGAACAGTCTCGTGCTGATGGACGAGATCGGCCGCGGCACCAGCACTTTCGACGGCCTGTCTCTGGCCTGGGCCTGCGCTGAATTTCTCGCGCGCGAGGTGCGCGCGTTCACGCTGTTCGCGACCCACTACTTCGAACTGACCGCGCTGCCGGAACTCGCGCCGGCGATTGCGAACGTGCATCTCGATGCGATCGAACACGGCGACGGCATCGTATTCCTGCATGCGCTGAGAGATGGGCCGGCGAATCGCAGTTACGGTCTGCAGGTCGCCGCGCTCGCCGGCATACCTCAAGCGGTGATCGCGGCGGCGCGGCGGCGCCTGAACGAACTCGAGCAAAACGCCGCACAGCGCGCCGGCACCGGGGACCGTCCCCAGTTGCCGCTCTTCAGTGCCCCTGCCCCCGCCGCCACTGAAGATCCGCCCGCGCTCGCGGCGCTGCGTGCGCTGGAGCCCGATGGCCTGTCGCCGCGCGAGGCGCTTGAGACGCTGTATGCTCTGAAATCGCTGCTGCGGGAATGATGGGCTCGAACGCGGCTATTGGCGCAAGCGGCCATAAACGATAAAATACAGCGCATAACGCATCCAGAATAACCCCAGAAATCAGCCGGATCGATTCAACAGGAGGGTCTCATGACCTTTGTCGTGACCGAGGAATGTATCAAGTGCAAATATACTGACTGCGTCGAGGTCTGCCCGGTCGACTGCTTTCATGAAGGCCCCAACTTCCTGGTCATCGATCCCGATGAGTGCATCGACTGCACGCTGTGCGAGCCCGAGTGCCCGGTCGAGGCGATTCACCCCGAGGACGACGTTCCTGCCCACCAGAGGGAGTATATTGCCCTCAACGCCGAACTCGCGAAACTGTGGCCGGTGATCTCCGAAAAGAAAGATGCACCCGACGACGCCGACGAGTGGGCGCCGGTCAAGGACAAGCTCAAGTATCTGGAGCGCTGAGGTACGCCCATTCCCGCCACCCGCGCAACAGCGGGAAATAGAGGCCGAGCCGGATCGGGCGTGATTCGCGCTGGCGCATCAGCGCCGCGTAACGCTCGAGTTGCTCGCGATAGCGCACCTGCTCCCGGTCGAGAAATGCCTCGATACCGCCGCCCTCGTGGGCGCCAGTCTTGTAGTCGATGATCCAGCGCACACCGTCGGTATCGACAAAGGTCCGGTCGAGGATAACCGTGACCAGCCCCTGCTTTCCCAGCGTACTCAGCGCGTATTCGCTACGCGCCTCGCGATGTCCCGGATCAAGGATCCAGCGTCCGCGCGCGTCGTCGAACGTCGATCGCAGCGCCTCGATCACGCGCTCGACCGCATCATCGAGCCCCGGCGCCGGCACGCCGAGCCGCGTCAGCGTAATTTCTGCAACGCTTCGCAGGCGCGCCGGATCGAGCCTGTCGAGCGCTGCGATGCCGCTGCGCGCGCAGTGCTGCAACAGCCGATGCGCGACGGTACCAACATGCCGCGCCGCCTCGCCGGCCCACTGGAATTCGACTGGCCCGTAGACGCGCTCCTTCGAAGCCGCAACAGACGGCGCGAGCTTCAGCGTGGCGGGTGCGTCCGGCAGTGCCCAGTCTGCGGCCAGCCGGCGTAATAGGGGCGGTCGGGTCGCCCCCGTGACGCCGGCGGGCGCAGACTCCCCCGCCGCCTCTGCTGACGCCGCGAGTTCATCGGCGACCGCCGTAAACTCTGCCTCGACCACCGGCCATAAACGCGCAAGCAGCGAGTGCGGATGCGGCAGCGCTGGCCGGCTCCCGCCCGCATTGGCGCGGGCGTCGACGTGACCGAGCAGATGCAGCCGCTTTTTTGCGCGCGTCGCAGCGACATAAAGCAGGCGGCCGTCCTCAAGCAATGATTTTTCGCGCTGCAGTTGCGCGATATAACGATAAATAGGATCGAAATCGGCGCCGCGCTCGCGGATCGGCGCGAGCAGCAGATCGCCCAGAGGACGCTCCATCCACATCAGCAGGCTCGGCGGATCCGTCGCCGGTCTGCGACCGAGACCGGGCACGATGACGGTGTCGAATTCGAGGCCCTTGGCCTTGTGGATCGTCATGATCTGCAGGCGCTCGTCGGCCTCGGTATCGGGCCGGGCGGAGAGTTTTTCGATACGCGTCATCAGCGCCTGGCGGTCGACGAGATCACCGGCGGCAGTAAACTCATCGAACAGATCGAACAATACGCCGGCGTCCTCGAGATCATTCCGGCCTTCGACGCAGGCCGGTCCGCCGAGCGCAAGCCAGACCCCTTCGACCTGTCGGCGCAGGCTGCGACGCCGGCGTGCGGCGAGCGCTGCGCCGATGACGGCGCGCACGCGCTCGAGGCGCCGGCGACCGTCCTCGCTCAGGCAGGCGACGCGCCGCGAATCGCTGATCAGCGTCCACACCGCAGCGTCGCGTGCGTCCTCGACCAGCGCATGCAGATCCTGAAGAGTCAGCCCGCACCACGGCGCGCGCAGGATCGCGAGCCAGGACAAGCGGTCGCCGGCATGCGTCAGCGCGCAGGCCAGTGCGATCAGGTCCTGGATTACCGGTCGATGGGCGAGGCGTTCAATCTCGACGGCGCGAAAGCGCAGCCCGGCCGCTTTCAGCGCCTGCACCGAATCAACGAGGTGCGAGCGGTTGCGCACCAGCAGGGCGACCGTGCCTTGTGGATCCGCTGCGCGCGCCGCCTGCACCTGTTCCAGGACCGCACTGCCCTCGGCGCCCGGAGCACTGCCGATGAACGGATGCACTGTCACCGCCGCGCCGTCGCGCGCGGGATGATGCGCAAGCGCGGGCGCGTACGACACTGCGCCGCTGGCGATGTCCCCGCGCTCCGGCAGCACGCGCGGGAAGGCCGCGTTGACCCAGTCGATGATCCCCTGCTGCGAGCGATAGTTCACGATAAGCTGCAGCGGCTCAAGCGCAACGCTGCCGATACCGTCGCGCCGGGCGCGCAAGTAGAGCCCGACCTCGGCTTCGCGGAAACGATAGATAGATTGCATCGGATCGCCGACGACGAACAGCGTGCGACCGTCGCCGGGCGTCCAGCCCGCGGTCAGGCGCTCGAGCAACTGGTACTGGCCGAGCGACGTGTCCTGGAACTCATCGACCAGGAGATGACGAATACGCTCGTCGAGCAGCAGCGCCAGATCGGTCGGGCTGTCCTCTTCACCGAGCGCCGCGCGCGCGGCCTGGGCGACGCGGATAAAGTCGACCTCGCCCTGCTCGCGAAATATCACCTCGAGCATCCCGGTCGCGACGCGCAACAATTGCGACAGCGCCTCGACCGTCTCCCATTGCGTCGCGCTGTAGCGCGGCGGCGGCAGAGCGCGCGCATCATTCAGACGCCGGTTCAGGTCATCCTCGGCGCCAAGCCGCGCGAGCAGCGCGTGCATGCGGTCTTTCATTTCCTTGAAGCGCGCCTTCTCCGCGCGATCGGCGCCGGCACTGCTGGACGGGAAACCGTTTTTGACCGTGACCTGCGCGCGCCATCCGCCATCCTGCTTCAGCAGCACGCCGGCGATCTCGCACCACGCCGCGGCATCTGCGGAATCCGCGCCAGGCAGACGATCCTGTTCCAGCGCCGCCAGCATTGCCGGCGTTTCCCCTCCGCGCGCAAGATGTTGCGCGGCATAACGCAGCAACAAGATCGTCTCGCTCACGAGGTCGGCCGGAACGGACGCGCGCAAGGCCGCGAGCGTGTTGCCGATGACCTCAGCGAGCGTCCTCTCGAGTGCTGCGCGATCGACGGTCATCAGATGACGCAGCCACTGGTCGCGCTGCGCGAGCATGCGCGCGATCAGACCCTCAACCGTCGGCAGGTGGTTGTCGAGGTGGGCGAGCAGATGGGCGACGGCGTCCGACCAGCGCTCGCCGGACTCAATCTCGTCGATCGTGAGCCGCGCGGCCTCGTGATACAGCGGTTCTGCATCTTCGACTATTCGCGGCGGCGCGCCGAAACCGGACAGCACCGGCATGCGGCGGGCCAGCGAGGCGCACAGGGCATCGAGCGTCAGGATGCGCAGGCGCGCGGGATTCCGGCACAGGTTCCAGCCGCGCGCGCGGTCGGTCTCGAGTACCGCGCTGCCGAGTTCGCGGGTCAGTCTTTTATGCGGTTCCTCGCCGGGCTCCGGCCCGGCAGCCGCACGATCGAGCGCGGCGAGTACACGGTTGCGCATCTCGCCGGCGGCCTTGCGGGTGAAGGTCAGCGCGAGCACTTCCTCGGGTGCGTCGACACGCGCAAGCAGCGCGAGAAAACGCTGAGACAGCAGTTCGGTCTTGCCGGACCCGGCGGGCGCCTGAACGATGAATGAACCGAACGGATCGATTGCCCGGGCGCGCGCCGCGCGATCGTCCCGCAGCGCGGCGCTCACGGGTCTGGCGCCCCGCCGCCGATGACGCCCTGGCCAATGATCCTGTCGCTGGTGATTCCCTTGCTGGCGAACTCCCCATCGGCAACCGGCGAGGTCGATTCGTTGATGCGGCACAATGGCGTCAACCCGCAGTACTGGCAGGTCGCGAGGCCGTCCCTCGGATCGACCATGGCATGGCCGGCGCGGAATTCCGCGCCGAGCCGCGTCAGGACCTCCCGCCAGCTCGCGAGCAGCCCCGGCCAGCCATCGGCGGCCTCGGCGTCCCGGGTCTGATCAAAGGCCTTGATCTTCGGAGTGACGTGCGCGTCCCGCGCGACACCGATCCAGTCCGATTCCCCGGGCCGGATGCGCGCGAACAGCACAGCGCCGAGCGTATCGCCTGACAGCAGGCTGTACAGCGGTAACTGCGGATCTTCGGGTCGCTCCCCGAACCACTGCCCCTTGCCGACTCTGCCGGTCTTGTAATCGATGATCGCGACGCTGCCATCGGCAAGGCGGTCGATGCGATCGATCTTGACCTCGACCGTGATCCCGCCGGCCGTCACCGCGGCCTTGTGTTCGGTCGCCTCGACCGTGAACGGTCCGCGCGCCACCTCGAAATCGAGCCACTGTCCGACGCTGCGCAACAGGCGAGCGCGCTCGAGCGTGCGGAAGCGCGTCGTGAAGACCTGGGGACGCTCTTCGGCTGCCTGAGCGATGACCGCATCGACGATGCGCGCGAGCAGCCCATCGAGTGCTGCCTGATCGAGCGCCACCAGCGCGGCCTGTGAACCGAGTTCGCGCCACAGTCTTTCCATCACCTGATGCAGCAGTATCCCGCGCGCCATCGATTCGAGCCCGATCGTCGCCTCGGCGAGTGGCTGCGCCTGCAGCCTCAGCCGGGCAAAGGCGCGGAACGGGCAATCCGATTGATGCTTGAACACCTGACTGCCGCCACGCACCTGTTCCGCCGCGAGCGCCGGGCCACGCACATCTTCGACTGTCTCGATCGATCCTGTCCTGCGGCCCGCTGCGTGAATCCGCGCGACATAGAACGGCGCGACGACGACGCCGGGCAAGGGCCACGCCCGCGCCGGGATCTCCGCGATCAATGGGCTGGCCCGCAGGCCCCGGTCACCTTCGCCGAGCGGATGACTGACGCAAACCTCGGGTGCTGCTGCGAGCAGGCGCTGAGTCATCCGCTGCGCGACCACGTACTCGCGTTCCGGAGAACTGCGCGGCATTCCGAGTTGGCGTTGCAGGGCGATCGGTAGAAACGGATTCGGTTCCGGCGCCGGCGGCCAGGCGCCATCATGCAGGCCGAGAATCCACAGGTGATCAAATGTGAGACCGGAGACCTCGAGCAGGCCGAGGATCTGGATCGGCGTATCGGGGGTCTCGGGCTGAAACATGCGTTCTGTGCTGATGCGGCGCAGCTGCGCCAACGCTTGTTTGAATGTGATCTCCGGCTGCACCCGATCGAGCGCGGACAGGCCGGAGGCCAGATCGCGCCAGGCCTCGACGGCCTGGTATTCATCGCTGTCGAGCGTGCGTTCGCCGGGCCAGCCGAGCAGGCGCAACAATCCGAGCAGCCGTTCGGCCCAGTCGCTCGGCCGCAAGCGGCGCTCGCGCAGCACAGCGGCCGATGCCTCGACGCGCTTCAATGCCTCGGCCAGCAGCGGACACGACCGGGTGATCAGCGCCGCGATCATGATCCGGTTCTCTCCGCGTTCGCGCAGGGCGACATCATGCAGCGCGCGCGGAGCAAACTCCTGTTCGGCGCCGGAAATAAAGGGAGAGCGCAACAGCGCGCCAGCCTCGGCAAGCATCACGTCGCCTCCGGCAAGGTCGAGTGCGAGCAGCGCGTCGTGAACAATCGGACAATCCGCGAGCGGTGCGCCGGCCGAGAGATTGAACAACGGCGCGTGCGCTGCCTGATCGGACTGACTACGCTGACCAGGCAGCACGGCGCCGGGGCGCAGCACGTCGTCGAATATCCGCGTGACCTGTTCACGCCTGTCGGCAAGGTCGGGTACGACGACGCCGATGCGCGCGTCCGCCCCTGATTTGAATCCAGATTCGAGACCCGTCTCGAGCATGGCGCGCGCCCATCGCGCAGCGGCGACAATCTCGCTCACGGCATCCGGCAAGGCGATGCGTGTGCAACGCCCGGCCACCATGCGCGGCGTGGTAATCGTCACCCGGACGCCGGCAGCCTCGATCGTTTCGATCAGGGCCTGTTGCTGGGGTGTCAACTCGTCAAAACCGGCCAGGTACAGTGATGGCAGCGCGAACCGTCCGGAAGCGACGCGCTCGGCGATCAGATCGGGCAGATGCGCATCGTCGATCCAGCCCTCGCGACGGCAGCGCTCCTGATAGCGCGCGGTCCAGTCGAGAAAGGCGCCGACATCGCGGCCGGAGGCGCTTGTCTGTCCGGGCAATGGCAGTCGCCACGCACATTGCAGTTGCCAGGCATCGCGGGCCTGGCGCGCAGTCGCCGGGAGGCGCAGCAACTCGCGGCCGGCGGGTGACTCACGGATGACCTGCTCCCACAGCGCCAGCGCCTGCTCGGCGCCGAGCAGCATGCCGGGACTTGCGTCGCCGCCCGTCATGCTTTGCAACAACAGCGACTCCCAGCAGCGCTGGAGCCATGCGCTCCAGGGCAGGATGTCGGGTGTCTCCCAGGTCAGCGCGCCGTCATGTTGCGCCTGTTCAGACCACTGCCGATGCAGGCTGCGCGCGAGGCGCCGGTTTGCGGTGATGGTCGTTGCGCGCTGCATCGACCGCAGACTTCAGTTTCCTAATGCGTTGTCCAGGTATTCTGCGAGACGATCCGGCGGGACATATCCTGGCAGCGCGGTCCCATCGGCCAGCACGAAGGTCGGCGTGCCGCTTACGCCGACGCGGTTTGCGACCTCCATGTGCTTGAGTACCGGGTTCTCGCAGTTCTTCGCCGGTATCTTTTCTCCGGCCTTGGCGCGCGTCATCGCGTCGCGCTGGTCATCGGCGCACCAAACCGACACGATCTTGTAATACGACGGGGTATCGGGGCCGCTGCGCGGATAGGCGAGATAGCGCACCTCGATGCCGAGTTCGTTGTAACGGGATATCTCGTGATGTAACTGGCGGCAGAAATTGCAATCGACATCGGTGAAGACGTATACGATATGGCGGGGCTTGCGGTTCTTCGGCGCGAAAATGACGAGGTCTTTCGGATTCAGCGCATCGATCAACCCGAGACGGTACACGGCGCGCCTTGCCTCGGTCAGGTTCGCCTGCGTGCGCATGTCAAAAAGGTCACCGCGCAGCAGAAAGCGGCCGTCGGCGCTGACATAGAAGATATCAGTGCCATAGCTGACCTCGACATAGCCGTCAATCGCCGCGGGACGGATGCTGTCAGGCGATTGCCCGGGAATGACGCGTTCGAGCATCTCTGTCACCGCGCCCGGGATCTTGTCATCTGCCTGCAGCGGCGACAAAACGACGCAAAGCGTCAGCGCCACGGTCATGGAAAATAGTTTATGCATCGGAATTGCCGCTCGCTTGCGATTATCGCCTTGTGCAAAACGCTATCATATCAGACGCAATACCGCCGATGTCGCTGCATTCAGCAAGGTCGGATCCCGGGGAGTCTGACCCCGGCGGATCACCCGCGCGGATGATGACGGGCATGCAGGTCCTTGAGGCGTTCGCGCGCGACATGGGTATAGATCTGCGTCGTCGACAAATCGCTGTGCCCAAGCAGCATCTGCAGCACGCGCAGGTCCGCGCCGTGATCGAGCAGGTGGGTCGCGAACGCGTGGCGCAGTGTGTGCGGCGACAGCGGCTTGCCGATGCCGGCGCGCAGCGCATAGCGTTTGATCAGGTGCCAGAACGCCTGGCGGGTCATCGCCTCGCCGCGCCGGGTCACGAACGCAGCGTCGGATGACCTCCCCTTCAGCAGATCCGCGCGACCGTCACGCAACCAGGCCTCGAGATGTTCTATTGCCTCCTCGCCGAGCGGTACCAGACGTTCCTTGCCGCCCTTGCCGAAGACGCGCACGACGCCCTGGCGCAGATTGATTCGCGCCAGCGGCAGACCGACGAGTTCGGATACGCGCAGCCCGGTCGCATACAGCATCTCGAGCATCGCGCGGTCACGCAGCCCCTGCGCGTCATTTGCGACCGGCGCGGCGAGCAGCGATTCGACCTCGCTTTCGGTCAATGATTTCGGCAGCGGGCGGCCAACGCGCGGAGAATCGATGCGGGCGCTCGGGTCCTCGCGACTGTGGCCGCACTGTACCAGGTACTGGTAAAAGCGCCTGAGCGACGAGACCAGCCGCGCAGTCGTACGCGGCCGGGCGCCTTTTCCGACGCGACAGGAAAGATAGGCATGAAGATCCTCGGATCCGGCGCTCCCGAGCGCAAGACCACGACCGGCCAGCCAGCGGGCGCAACCTTCCAGATCGGCACGGTAGGCATCGAGCGTCGCCCGGCTGAGTCCGCGCTCCATCCAGACCGCGTCGACAAAGCGCTCGATCAGCGCCCGGTCGGCGGCGGCGTCAAGTGCGGTTTCGACGGCGTCGGACACGCCTCAGGCTCCGGCAGGAAACTTGATCGGGAGGCCCGGACGCGCGCGCCCCGGGCGAGCCATACCCCCCGGCGCGCATGGGGCGCCAAGTCGCGCCGGGGGATCGGGATTACTCCGGGAAGGATCAGAGGTATTGGCGCAATCTGTCCCGGTCACGGGAGGAAGGCTGGTGATTCATGTTCATCAGGATATCGGCAAGATCGCGTTCGATTCCATTGGCCGAGTCGTCGTCCTTCAACGCCTGGAGCTTTGCCTTGTCACCGCCGGAGACCTTGTGCTCCATCGCCATCAGAGCGCTCGCGAGCGTGCGCTCGCCAGCGGTTGCGGTATCACTATTGACGATCGCCTTCAGCTCGGCCTTCTCATTGTCGGACGGGAAGTGATTCAGCTTAATCATGATCCTCGCGATGCTGTTCAGCGCGGAATCCGGCGGCGTGGACGCGGCCGACGCGGAATGAACAGCGAACAGCAGGGCCACTGTCGAAATGAGCGCAAACAGGCTGGTTCTCAGTATCATGGGACACCTCCATTTTGTGTACGGCGAAAACAGACTTCCCAAGAATACCCCAGCAGTCCCGTCATATAAAGCAAACCGACGCGCTCGCCCCGCAAGCGGGGAATAACCGGACTTTCCTAGAGTTTTTCCCTGATGCGTGCCGCCTTGCCGCGCAGATTGCGCAGGTAGTAGAGTTTCGCGCGACGCACGGCCCCATGCCGCTTCACCTCGATGCTATGGATCGCCGGGCTGTAGGTCTGAAACACACGCTCGACGCCCTCGCCGTGCGAGATCTTGCGCACCGTGAACGCGGAATTGAGGCCCCGGTTGCGTTTCGCGATCACGAGGCCGGTGAAGGCCTGGAGGCGCTCGCGCTGGCCTTCCTTGACCTTGACCTTGACCTCGACGGTGTCGCCGGGTCCAAACACCGGGATCTCGCGATCCATCTGCTCGGCGTCGAGCTGTCTGATGATGTCGTTCATATCCGTTCTCCTGCCGCTGTTCCGTCAATTATCGTTAATTCTTGCCTTTGCCCGCCGCCGCGATGTCGTCCCGCCCGCGCTGAATATCCTCGCGTCCCGTCGCGTCGTTGCGCTCGCGAATCAGGTCCGGGCGCTTGAGTCGGGTACGCTCGAGCGCTGCGCGCCCGCGCCATGCCTCGATCTCGCGGTGGTTGCCACCGAGCAGGATCTCCGGCACCGCGAGGCCGTCGATCTCCTTCGGCCGGGTGTAGTGCGGATGATCCAGCAACCCCGTCACGAACGAATCCTGACGCGCGGACTCCTCGTCGCCGAGAGCGCCCGGCAGCAGGCGCGCGACCGCGTCGATGACCACCGCCGCGGCGATTTCGCCGCCGCTCAACACGTAATCGCCGATCGACAGTTCTTCGTCGATCTCGGTCTCGATGACGCGCTCGTCGATGCCCTCGTAGCGCCCGGCCACCAGCACCAGCGCCTCGCCGGACACCGCCAGATCGCCCGCACGCCGCTGATCGAAGGGCCGGCCCTGGGGCGATAAATAGATCACCCGGCACGACCCTTGAGTAGCCGCCCGCGCCGCGCGGATCGCATCGCGCAGTGGCTGCACCATCATGACCATCCCCGGGCCACCGCCATAGGGCCGGTCGTCGACGGTGCGATGGGCGTCATGGGTGAAATCGCGCGGATTCCAGCTCCCGAGTTCAAGTACGCCGCCGCGAATCGCCCGGCTGATCACGCCCCATTCCGTCAAGGCCGCAATCATGCCCGGAAACAGCGTTATGACATCGATACGCATCGCATCATGCCCGGCTCCTTGTCCGGGCTCACGCTTCCCGATCCCAGTCGAGATCCCAGTCGACCCGGATTCGCCCACCCTCGACATCGACCTCGATGACATAGCGATCGAGGACAAAGGGAATCAGGCGCTCCCGCTCGCCGACGACAGCCATCACATCGTGCGCGCCGTTGTCGAACAGGTGATCAACCCGGCCGAGCGTCTGTCCGGCGAGATTGACTACTGTGGCGCCGACCAGATCGGCCCAGTAGTACTCGCCCTCGCCCGGCGGTTCCAGGCGGTCGCGGTCGACCCCGATTTCCGTCCCGACCAGGATCCGCGCAGACTCCGGGTCGTCATAACCTTCGATATGGGCAATCAGGCCCTTGCCGTGGGGTCTGCCCTCATCGGCCCGGACCTCGACCCACCGCCCGTCCAGCCGCACCCACCATGGTGAGTACTTGAAGAGATTTTCGGGCGGAGAGGCATGCGAATGAATCTTGAGCCAGCCCCGTACTCCGAATGGCGCCCCGAATCGGCCCATGGTCAGCCGCCGTTCCTGAAGCTCCACCATCGCTGTCACCCAACGCCGCTGTCCACGGTGTTACCAGAACGGCAACGCGAGCCAGGCTTCCAGAAACCGGCTCGCCGCGCCCGCGAACTCAGGCGGCGGCGCTGTGCTGACTGGCCAGCTTCGAAACCCGCTCCGAGGCCTGGGCGCCCTGGCTCAGCCAGTAGTTCAGGCGTTCGGTGTCCAACCTCAGCTTTTCTTCGTGGCTGGCCGCGATCGGGTTGAAAAAGCCGATGCGCTCGATGAAACGACCGTCGCGCGGTGACCGGCTGTCAGCCACAACGACATGATAAAACGGCCTTTTCTTGGCGCCCCCACGGCTCAGACGTATTGTTACCATAACTTCCTGTTCCTCTGAAAAATAACGGCCTGCTCCCTGTGCTGATCCCCTGTGCTGATCCCCTGTACTGATCAGGGTACCGATCAGATTCTGAACAGGGCCGGGAAAAACGCCTTATTTTACGTGATTTTTTCTAAAAGGGAAGTTTCCCTTTGAGGCCCTGCATCATCCGGCCCATGCCCCCCCTGGACACCTGCTTCATCATCTTCTGCATCTGCTGAAACTGTTTCAGCAGGCGGTTGACGTCCTGGACCTGCATGCCGGCCCCGGCCGCGATACGACGCTTGCGCGAGGCCTTGATGATGTCGGGGAAGCGCCGCTCCTGGGGCGTCATGGAATTGACGATCGCCTCCATATGGCGAACCTTCTTGTCATTGACCTGGTCGCGGGCCGCCTGGGGCAGCCCCGATATCCCCGGCAGCTTGTCGAGCAGGCCGGCAATCCCGCCCATGCTGCGCATCTGTTGCAACTGCTCGCGGAAATCCTCGAGATCGAAGCCCTTTCCCTTCTGGAGCTTCTTCGCGAATCTATCGGCCTTGTCGCGGTCGATGCCGCGTTCGGCTTCCTCGATCAGGCTCAGCATGTCGCCCATGCCGAGGATTCGCGATGCGATGCGGTCCGGGTGGAATACCTCGAGCGCCGCGGTCTTTTCGCCGACGCCGAGAAATTTGATCGGCTTGCCGGTGACATGGCGCAGCGACAGCGCCGCGCCGCCGCGGGTGTCGCCATCGATCTTGGTCAGGATGACGCCGCTCAGCGCGAGCGCGTCATGGAAGGCCTTTGCGGTATTGACCGCGTCCTGGCCAGTCATGCTGTCAACGACGAACAGCGTCTCGGCCGGCTTCAGGACGTCATGCAGGCGCCGGATCTCGTCCATCATCCCGGCATCGACGTGCAGGCGTCCGGCGGTGTCGACGATGACGACGTCGATGAACTTGCGGCGCGCATGCTCTACCGCGGCGGCGGCGATCTTTTCAGGGCGATCGTCGATAGCGCTTGGGAAGAACTCGGCGCCGACTTCGCCAGCGAGCACTTCGAGCTGCCGGATCGCGGCAGGACGATAGATATCGGCACTGACGACGAGTACCGATTTCTTCTGCCGTTCCTTGAGATGGCGCGCCAGCTTGGCGACGGTCGTGGTCTTGCCGGAGCCTTGCAGGCCGGCCATCAGGATCACGGCCGGTGGGATCACGTTGATCTCGAGCCCGGCGGACTCGGCGCCCATGATCGCAATCAATTCGTCGCGGACGACCTTGATCAGGGCCTGGCCGGGGGTCAGGCTGCCGCTGACTTCCTGTCCGACCGCGCGCGTACGGACATGATCGACGAATTCGCGCACGACCGGCAACGCGACATCCGCCTCCAGCAAGGCCATGCGCACCTCGCGCAAGGCCTCCTTGATATTGTCTTCGGTCAACCGGCCCTGGCCGCGCAGGTTTTTCAGCGCCTGGCCCAGGCGTTCGGTCAGGTTTTCAAACATGGGATATTCGCCGTGCAGCGTCGATGCGCAGAAGGCATCATGATACACGGGATTTCAGGCGGCGGACAAACCTGCTACGGCGATCGCAGGATGCGGCGGGCAACGCGAACCGCATCCTGCATACGTTACACGACCTGATCCGGAAGAAGGCTCAGACTTCGATGACCATGCCGCCGGTCAGCCGGTGCAGCCGGCGGCCGGTGATCTGCTGCGCGCATTGTTCGAAGATTGTCGTTTCGGCGCCGGGCTTGTTGTGGGTGAGCCAGATATCGGGATCGTGACGGAGTTTCTTCAGATCCTCGGCGAGGAGCGAGGGGCAGAAGTGGCGCGACTGCATTGCGAGTTCGCGGAAGCTGTCGGTGAAAGCGACCTCAACGATCAGCTGGTCAAGGCGGTCGCGTGAATTGAGCACATCCCAGAAGGTGTCGTTGGTCGTGGTGTCACCGCTGAAGGCCATGACGCGGCTGCCGCTGACGATGCGATAGCCGACGGTCGGGACGATATGATTGACCGGAATCATCTCGAAACTGCGCCCGCCGACGACGCAGGTCTCACCCGGCGCATGGACCTGGTAGCGCATGACCGGCTCGGCTTCCGACGGCAGGCGTGAAAAGTCGGGCCAGATCGCCCAGTTGAAGATATGCTTCTTGAGGACTTCGATGGTCGAAAGCTGGCCGTGTATCAGCAGCGGCGCGGATATGTGCGGAAACAGGCTGTCGATCATCAGCGGCAGGCAGGCAATGTGATCGAGATGGGTATGGGTCAGGAAGATGTGGCGGATGCGCATCATCTCCTGCAGCGTGAGTTCGCTGAGCCCGGTACCGGCATCGATCAGGATATCATCATCGATCAGCAGGGAAGTTGTGCGCAGTTCGCCGCCGATGCCACCACTGCATCCCAGTACTCTTATTTTCATGCCCGCTATCCGCTCGGTGCGATCCGCGATGGTGCCCGGGCCGTGGCGCAAGCGCCCTGTTCCGCGTCCCGTGGCTGATGTCCTGCCGACGCCGTTTTGACCGGGGCCGTAAAAACGGCTAAATTCGTCCCGACAGGACGTCCTGCCCGGACAATATCAATTCCGTGCCCGCCATAAAGGGCATACGCAAACAGTATCGACCCTTGACGGATATTCTAGAGTACACAAGGAGATTGAGTCGCCTTCCGGCCGCATCACCTCCCCCGCCGGCGCCTCCCGAATCACGCAGTCGCCTCCCCGCACTATGAGCGCCCTCATGTTGACCCTCGTGGCTGTCCCGATCTATGTGCTGACCGGGATGCTGATCGCGCTGCAATTGAGCGGCAAGGTATCGCGCGAGGTCTTCACTCGCCACCGCCTCCTCGCCACGGTCGCGGTGGGTCTGGTCGTGCACGCCCTGCTGCTCTGGCAACATCTGGTCACGCCGGAAGGGATCAACTTCGGATACTTCAACGTGGTTTCCCTGCTGACCTGGGTCATGGCCGCGCTATTCCTGCTGACGGCGCTGAATCACCCGGTAGAGAATCTCGGAATCGTGATACTGCCGCTGGCCGCGCTCGGAATTGTGCTGGATCAGGCCTTTCCGACTCAGCATCTGCTCGCGCCGGGCCGGGAAATGCTCGATATCCATATCCTGATATCGATCACTGCCTACAGCATACTCTCGCTCGCGGCCATCCAGGCGGTGCTGCTCGCTATCCAGGAACGGCACCTGCACGGCAAGCATCCCGGCGGCTTCATCCGCAAGCTGCCGCCGCTGCAGACCATGGAACGAATGCTGCTCCAGATGATTGGTGCGGGCTTCCTGTTCCAGAGCCTGTCGCTGGTCACCGGGTTCATGTTCATCGAGGACATGTTCGCCCAGCACATCGTCCACAAGACATTCTTCGCGGTCGTTGCGTGGCTGGTGTTCGGCATCCTGCTGTGGGGCAGGTGGAAATTCGGCTGGCGCGGGCGCATCGCGATCCGCTGGACGCTCGGCGGCTTTGCGTCGCTGCTGCTGGCCTACCTCGGCAGCAAGCTGGTGCTCGAGTTGCTGCTGGGATACTGAAGCATCCGCCCGGCGACTCGCGATGATCGACCTTTCCACCAACACACTGCTGATCGTCCTCGTCGTCCTGCTGTTCCTGTCGGCGTTCTTCTCGGCGGCGGAAACGGCAATGATGCGGCTGAACCGCTATCGCCTGCGTCACCTGGCCCAGCACAAGCACCCCGGCGCGATGCGCGCCCAACACCTGCTCAAGCGGCCCGACCGCCTGATCGGCTTCATCCTGCTCGGCAACAACTTCGCCAATATCCTCGCCTCGTCGATCGTGACGATCGTGACGATCAAGACCTTCGGGCAGGCGTGGATCGGGGCCGCGGCCGGGCTGCTGACCATCGTGATCCTGATCTTCTCCGAGGTCGCGCCTAAGACGATGGGCGCCCTGCATCCGGAGCGCATCGCATTCCCGGCCTCGCTGCTGCTGCGGCCCATGCTGCTGTTCTTCTATCCGCTGGTCTGGGTCATCAACATGATCGCGAACGGCCTGCTGAGGCTGCTCGGCGTCAGGACCGAGGAGGAAGACGCGATGCACCAGTTGAGCCGCGACGAGTTGCGCACCGTCGTCAACGAGGCCGGAGCGCTGATCCCGCGCAAGCACCAGCGCATGCTGATCAATATCCTCGATCTCGAGAAGGCGACGATCGAGGACATCATGATCCCGCGCAACGAGATCGTCGGCATCGACCTGTCGCAGGATCTCGATGACATCCTCGAGGTTCTGTCGAGCAGCCTCTATACACGGCTGCCGGTCTATCACGAAGATATCAACGAGGTCACCGGCATCCTGCACGTCCGCAACGCGCTCCCGCAACTGCTCCGGGGCGAATTCAGCAAGGAAACGCTGGCGCAATGCGTCGAGGAGCCCTACTTCGTCCCGGAGGGCACGCCGCTCAACACCCAGCTGCTGAATTTTCAGCGTCAGAAGAAGCGCGTCGGGCTCGTCGTCGATGAATACGGCGATATCGAAGGGCTGGTCACGCTCGAGGACATCCTCGAGGAGATCGTCGGCGAATTCACGACGGACATCTCGACGGCGACCAGGTTCGTTCACCCCCAGCCTGACGGCAGCCATCTGGTCGATGGCGGCGCGAATATCCGCGGGCTAAACCGGATGATGCACTGGCGTTTGCCGGCCACCGGGCCGAAAACACTGAACGGACTGATCATCGAGCACCTGGAGTCGATACCGTCGACCGGCACCAGCGTGAGGATCGCCGATTATGCGATAGAGATCGTGCAGATCGCCGACAATGCAGTCAAGACTGCGCGCATCCGCCTGCTCCCGCCGGCCTGATCAGAATGCATGGCCGAACATGATGCCGAAGCGGTCGAGATTGCTGCGGGGCTGCCATACCAGCAAGTTACCGACGGTGGCGGAACCGGATTTGCCGAAGCGGTAACTTTCGTAATAGAGATTCAAATACATGCCGAACGGCCGCCCGTGCGCGTCCGGCCGCAGGGAAAACTTGTAATTCGCGAAAATTGACGCGCGCTCGCCCGGATGCAGCCGGAGCGGGACGCCGCTGAGCACCACGTCCTCTTCAATCGAAAGCGGCCGCCTGAATCCGAGGCTCAGGTAACCTTGCGTCAGGGTATTACCGTGGCCAAGTCCGAGACCGGCGCGGGCGTAAGTGACCGTGTAGTCCTCGACCAGGCCCTGCACCGGCTGGCCGAGCGCGTTGACGCCGCCCTTGATATCACGCGTCCACTGCTCCATGCCGACGCCGGCGAACAGGTCGAGCGCTGCGTTGCCGCTGGCCAGTCCTGCGAAGCGGTAGCCGCCATCGACCCTGAAGTCCCAGCCATGGTAGTCCGTGGTGGTGCCGACGAAACGCTGGCTGGTGTCCTGGCCGTCGTAATCGATGGAGGCGATATAGGCGTTGAGCCGGGTCGCGAGAATGATTCCGCTATCGGGTCGCGCATGATTATCGAGCGCGGCGGCCAGCAAGAAGCGGGGACCGTGTTCGGTCAGCAGGCGATTATCCTGATCGTCGAATTCCTGCCAGCGGAAGTATTCGATACCGACCTCGACCGCAAGCTGGTCTGCGACCGGGCGCGGCGCAAGCTCCTCGGCAAGCAGGCATGACGGGGAAAACAGCGGCATCAGGGAGACGAGCCCGATGGCCAGGCAGTAACGGGCAGGGATCATGCGAATCGTGACCGACTGTATTATTGTAGTTGTGGCTGCCTAACCGGCGCCGCCGCCCGGACCTCCTGTCCACCGCCTGACGACTATATCACGAGTTCGACACTACGGCGCTAGCGCAGGCCGAGCACGTCCTGCATGTCGAATAGACCGCGTTTGTGGTGCATGAGCCAGTTCGCCGCGCGCACCGCGCCGGCGGCGAAGGTCATGCGGCTGGAAGCAATATGGGCGATTTCGATGCGCTCGCCGTCACCGGCAAACATTACCTTGTGCTCGCCGACGATGTCGCCGGCGCGGATCGTCTCGAAGCCGATGGTCTTGCGATCACGGGCGCCGGTCCGCCCTTCCCGGCCATAGACAGCAACTTCCGCAAGGTTTCTGCCCAGCGCCGTCGCGACGACCTCGCCCATGCGCAGCGCGGTGCCGGACGGCGCATCGATCTTGTCGCGATGATGCGCCTCGACGATCTCGATATCGACGGAATCACCCAGCACACGCGCGGCGTCGGCGAGCAGCTTGAAGCAGAGATTGACCCCGACGCTCATGTTCGGCGCCATGACGATCGCGATGTCGCCGGAGGCGATGTGGATGCGTTCACGCTGCGCATCGCTGAATCCGGTCGTACCGATAACGACGCGCCTTCCTGCAGCGCGGCAGGTCTCGACGTTTGCGACCGTCGCCTCCGGCGCGGTGAAATCGATCAGCACGTCGAAGGCGCCGGTTACGGCTGCGAGGTCGGAACCCAGTGTGACGCCGAGCGGGCCGAGTCCGACGAGTTCGCCGGCGTCGCGTCCGATTTCCGGGCCGGACTGATCGATCGCGGCGGCGAGCGTCAGCGCGGGCGCCTGCCGCTGACAGGCCTCGATCAGCGTGCGCCCCATGCGGCCGGCGGCGCCGGCAATCGCGATTCTGGTCATACGGACTTTATAGCTTATAGTTTCAGATCTTCAAAAAACTTCTTGACGCCGTCGAACCAGCTCCGTGTGCGCGGGGTATGCTCGTGCTTCTCGTCGAGGGTCTGCTCGAACTCCCGCAACAACTCTTTCTGCCTGTCACTCAGGTGGACCGGCGTCTCAATGATCACGCGGCAAAGCAGGTCGCCGGTGTCATGGCCCTGCACCGAGCGCACGCCCTTGCCGCGCAGGCGAAACAGCTTGCCGCTCTGGGTCTCAGGCGGGATTTTCAGCTTGACCCGGCCCTCGAGAGTGGGCGCATCGACCTCACCGCCGAGCGCTGCAGCGGTGAACGCGATCGGCATCTCGCAATAGAGGTCGTTCGCCTCACGAGTGAATATCGGATGGGGTTTGACGCGGATCTGGACATAGAGATCACCGGACGGGCCGCCGCCTTCGCCGGCCTCGCCCTCGCCGGCCAGGCGAATGCGATCACCGGTATCGACGCCCGGCGGAATCTTGACTGACAGCGTACGGGTTTCCTGGGTGCGTCCCTGACCCTTGCAGTTCGGGCAGGGTTCGCTGATGATCGTACCCCGCCCCTTGCACTGCGGACAGGTCTGCTGGATCGAAAAGAATCCCTGCTGCATGCGCACCTGCCCCTGACCGCCGCAGGTCGTACAGGTGATCGGGCTCGCGCCCTTCTTCGCGCCGCTGCCCTCGCAGGTGGCGCAGGTCACCTGAGTCGGCACGCGGATCCTGGCCGTCGTCCCCTGTACCGCATCCTCGAGATTCAGGTCGAGATCATAGCGCAGGTCGGCGCCTCGAAAGACGGTGGACCGCCGGCCCCCGCGGCCGCCGCCGAAGATATCACCGAACACATCATCGAAGATGTCGCTGAAGTTCCCGCCACGGGTGGAGTACACCCCCGCCCCCGCCGCTGCGGCGCCGTCTACGCCGGCGTGACCGAACTGATCGTAGGCCGCGCGCTTGCGGGCATCCGACAGGACATCGTAGGCCGCCTTGGCTTCCTTGAATTTTTCTTCCGCGCTCTGGTCATCCGGATTGCGATCCGGATGAAATTTCATCGCGAGCCGGCGGTAGGCCTTCTTGATGTCGGCCTCGCTGGCATTGCGCGGCACCCCCAATAACTCGTAATAGTCCTGCTTCGCCATGCATAAGCGCCTTGTTGTTCATCGCTGTCGCGATTATTTCTTGTCGTCGGCGTCCTTCTTCACTTCCTCAAACTCGGCATCGACGACATCCTCGCGCGCCGACTCCTGTCCGTTACCGCCATCCCCGCCAGGCGCGCCGCCCGACTTTCCCGCTTCCTGTTGCTGGGCATAGGCCTTTTCCGCGATCTTCGCCGAGGCCTCGGTCAGCGCGGTGGTTTTTTCCTCGATCGCGGCCTTGTCATCGCCCTTCATCGCCACCTGCAGCGCGTCGACCGCGGACTGAACAGCAGCCTTTTCCTCAACGGATACCTTGTCACCGAGATCCTTGAGCGACTTGTTGACCGCGTGGATCATGTTGTCGGCCCGGTTGCGGGCATCGACCAGTTCGTGGAAGCGGCGGTCTTCCTCGGCATGGGCTTCTGCGTCCTTGACCATGCGCTCGATCTCCTCGTCGGACAGACCGCTCGAGGCCTTGATGACGATCGACTGCGACTTGCCGGTCGCCTTGTCCTTCGCGGATACATTGAGGATGCCATTCGCGTCGATATCGAACATGACCTCGATCTGCGGCATGCCGCGCGGCGATGGCGGGATATCGGAGAGGTCGAAGCGGCCGAGCGACTTGTTCGCGGAGGCGACTTCGCGCTCGCCCTGCAGTACATGAACGGTCACCGCGGTCTGGTTGTCGTCGGCAGTCGAAAACACCTGGGTCGCCTTGGTCGGGATCGTCGTGTTCTTCTCGATCAGCTTGGTCATGACGCCGCCGAGGGTTTCGATGCCGAGACTGAGCGGGGTCACGTCGAGCAGCAGCACATCCTTGACCTCACCGCCGAGCACGC
>CAYTGL010000012.1:26461-75206 GCA_964437335.1 uncultured Chromatiales bacterium | reverse complement strand
TCCCTGTAGCTCTCGCCCGCATCCCTGCGGGCGAAGGTCCTGTCACCGGAATAGACCACCGGCTGAGGATTATATTTATATTCAGCGCACCAGGCGGCCGGCGATCCCTGTTGCGGAACCTTCCGCCGCAGGGATGCGGCGGAGAGCTACACGGATGTATTTACGCGTGTTCCGCAACAGGGATCGCCGGCCGCCTGATGCCTCCTCCTCATGAACCAAAGCCCTCAAACAAGGACCGCATCCGCTGCGCCTGCTCATCGGCCTCACGCTGATCCCGGCGCCCCGCATGCACCGCCTCCTCGCTCCGAAAGCGGTCGATCGTCTTGTCGAGCGCACGTCGCTTCGCGCTTGCCTCGGTCCAGTTACGGTTCTGCTGCTCGAGCAGACGCCGGCTCTCATCGAGCAGCTTCTGCTGCTGCAGGATGACTTCGGACAGACGCTCGTTGAAACGGCGATATTCATTGATCCGCCGTATATCGATGCCGGTTTGCCCGAGCGCCTGGAAGCGCTCGATATACTCGCGTTGAAACTGTTGCAACTCGACCAGCCTGCGCTCCTGATCCTCGCAGCGCCGGCGCGCCTGGCCCAGCACGATGGCCTCACTGTCTTCCCTGTTCCTCGCCAGCCCCGCAATGGGCTCCAGCCGATCGGATCGGGTCATTGTCGTTTAGTCCCCTGTTTCGCTTCATTCCCCGGCTTGGCAGGCGCCGCCTGCTTGCGTGCATCGCCGAGCACATTCTCGAGCATCTTCAATCCGTCCTGGAACGTCACCCGCTCATTCATGTCCTGCTGCAAAAACCGTGTCAGTTGCGGCCAATACTGAATCGCCTCATCAATGCGCGGGTCACTCCCCTTCGTATATGCCCCGACGCTGATCAGATCGCGATTCTTGCGATAATTCGAGTAGAGTTGCCGGAACCGCATTACCTGGCGGCGATGATCCTCCCCGATGATCTCGTTCATGACGCGGCTGATCGATGCCTCGATATCGATGGCCGGATAATGCCCGGCATCCGCGATGTCGCGCGACAGCACAATATGCCCGTCGAGGATAGCGCGCGCCGAATCGGCAACCGGATCCTGGTGATCGTCGCCCTCGGTCAGCACGGTATACAGCGCCGTGATCGAACCCCCGTGCTCGCCGTTGCCGGCGCGCTCGACCAGTTGCGGCAGTTTCGCGAATACCGACGGCGGATATCCGCGCGTCGCCGGCGGCTCGCCGATCGCCAGCGCGACCTCGCGCTGGGCCTGGGCATAGCGGGTCAACGAATCCATCAGCAGCAGCACCTTGAGCCCCTTGTCGCGGAAATATTCGGCGATGCTCGTCGCCAGCATCGCCCCGTGCAGACGCAGCATTGGCGGGGTATCCGCCGGCGTCGCGATGACGCACGCACGCGCGAGTCCTCTGGGGCCGAGAATGCGATCGGTAAACTCCTTGACTTCCCGTCCGCGCTCCCCGATCAGGCCGACGACGACGACGTCGGCGTCAGTGAACCGCGTCATCATACCGAGCAGCACGCTCTTGCCGACGCCGCTGCCGGCGAACAGCCCGAGCCGCTGGCCGCGGCCGATCGACAGCAGCGAATTGATCGCGCGCACGCCGACATCGAGCGGCTCATCGATCAGCGAACGCGCCAGCGGATTCACCGGCCTGCCGAGCAGAGGATACGTCGCGGTCGTGCGCACCGGGCCGCGGCCGTCGAGCGGATTGCCGGTGCCGTCGATGACGCGGCCGAGCAGCGCATCACCGACCGCGGCGGCGTAGATCTTGCCGGTCGGCGTTACGCGCGCGTTCGGCACCAGTCCGCGGATATCGCCGCTTGGCATCAGGTAGGTCTTGTCGGCCGAGAAACCGACCACTTCAGCCTCGATCGGACGGCCGCCCGGATTTTCGACGAGACAGCGATCGCCGATTGCGGCCTGGCAGCCGGCCGCCTCGAGCGTCAGCCCGACCATGCGCGTGATCTTCCCTTCTACGATCAGCGGCGAATGATCCGAGAGCCTTGTCCTGACCAGGGCAATGCGGCGCTGCCACAGCACGCTACGTTCAGTTGCCGCCGGCGTCATGATCCCGTTCCCTGTCACCGCCGAGCAGCTCGGCGGCGATCGCGGCGAGCCGCTTTTCGATGGTTGCATCGATACGCGAACTCTCGGTCTCGACCCGGCAGCCGCCACGGCTGATCGCCGGATCCTCTATCAATTCCCAGCCGCCATTGCGTTCGGAGGACAGGTTCATAATCTCGCGGACGATGTGCGCATCTTCCGGATTCAATAACAGTCGCACGCGTCGCGCCGAGACCGGCAGCGCCTCTGCCGCCTGCTGAACCACGCCGAGGATCTGGCGTGGATCCATTTTGATCTCGCGACGTATCACATGACGGGCAATCGCCAGCGCGAGCTGCGTGACTTCCTCGACTACGCGTTCGTCGATCTCCTCGAGCGGCGCTGCGAGCAGGCGCATGATCGCCAACAGGCGGTCGGCCTGCGCGCTGGCATCCGCCTTGCCCTGCTCGAGACCTTCCTTCCTGCCCAGATCAAAGGCCTCCTGACGTGCCTGGCACTGAATCTCCTCGATGCGACCGGCGGTCAGCATGATTCCACCGGCATCGGCATGCCCGCCCGCGCGCGAACCCGGCGCCGTGACCTCGGGGATCACCCAGGGCCGGCACTCCGCAGCGGACTCGGGCCCGCTGCTGATGACCTTATATGAATTCTTCTCCACCCTTGCCACCCAGTGCGATATCTCCGGCCTCGGCGAGGCGACGCGCAATCGCGAGGATTTCCTTCTGTGCCGCCTCGACTTCGCTCAGGCGCACCGGGCCCTTGGCCTCCAGATCATCGCGCAGCATCTCGCCGGCGCGTTTCGACATGTTCTTGTAGATCTTTTCCTTGAGCCTCTGGTCGGCGCCCTTCATCGCCAGCACCAGGGTTTCGGATGAGACCTCGCGCAGCAGGGACTGTATGCCGCGATCGCTGATATCGACGAGGTTATCGAACACGAACATCAGATCCTGGATCTTCTCTGCCAGTTCCGCGCTGTATTCGGTCACCTGTTCCATGATGTTCCCCTCCAGCGAGGCGTCCATCAGGTTCAGAATATTCGCCGCCGTCTTGACGCCGCCAAGCCCGGACGATTTCGCGAGCGAATTGCCGAGGAATTGTTCCTCAATGACCCGGTTCAGTTCCTGCAGCGCTGAAGGTTGCAGGCGATCGAGAACCGCGACGCGCAGCAACACATCCGCCCTAAGCTTCTCCGGAAGCTGGGACAGCACTTCCGCCGCCTGTTCGCTGTCGAGATAGGACAGCACGACTGCAATAATCTGCGGGTGCTCAAGCTTGACAACCTCGACGATCGAGCGCGAGTCCATCCACTTGAGCTGTTCGAGGCCGGAGGAATCCTCGACTTTCAGCACCTGGTCGATGATGTTGCCGGCCTTATCCTCGCCAAGCGCCTTGACGAGGATATTGCGCAGGTAGTCATGGGAACCAACGCCATAGGAAGTTTCCCGACCGATTGCATCGACGAACTCATTCAATACCGCGTTGGCCTGCTCGGTTGATACATTGCGCAAGCCTGCCATTGCCGAACTGACTTTATGCACCTCGCGCGGACCGATGAGCTTCAGTACCTCGGCCGCACTATGCTCACCAATGCTGAGCAGAAGGATCGCGGCGCGTTCTATACCGCTGACGGCGCCCTGCTGGGCCTTTTTATCCTGAGTCGACATCGGGGGCGCCTATTCCGTCGACACCCAGTTTCTGACGACCTGGGCGACGCGCTTTGGGTCCTGCGACGCCAGCGAACGCGCGGTTTCGATGTTGTTGTCAAAGTTCTGGCCCCGCGGCAAGGCGGAACGGCCGCCGCTCCCGAGGCTCAACTGGTCATCCACGACCTCGACGCCGTCGGCTAACAGGGATGGCTGCGAGCGGCCCTTGGTTGCGAGTTCACGCAGCACCGGGCGCAGCACCCCGAAGATCAGCACGGCGACGAGCGCGAACGCCAGCACCTGCTTCAGCCCCCCCCAGACATCGACTCCCGAGAACACCGAAGGCTCCGGCAGCGGTTCGATTTCCGGTCCCGACGAGAATGATGCGTTGATGACATTGACACTGTCGCCGCGATCTTCATTGAATCCGATCGCCTCCTTGACCAGTTGCGTGATACGGTTCAGATCGTTCTCGCTGAGCGGTGTGCGCACCGCTTCTCCCGCGTCGTTGACCGACAAGCGGTCATCGACGACGACCGCGGCCGAGATGCGGCGGACGACTCCGCCGTTCATCCGGGTATGACTGATGGTCTTGTCGAGCTCGAAGTTGCGAATATTGCGCCGGCTGCTGGAAGTCGGACTCTCGGCCTGCTCTTCGTTGACCGCTTCTCCGGTGACCGGCGGCGGCTGATTCGACAGACTGCCCGGAACACCGATCGGAAGACTGCGCGCACCTGTCACGGTTTCCTCGAGAATCTGTTCGCTCCTGATGGCCCTCTGATCGGGATTGAATGACTCCTGGGTCTGCTCGGTCACGGTAAAATCGAGATCGGCGTTGACCTGGGCGCGTACCGCCCCGAAGCCGGTGATCGGCGTCAGAATGTCCTCGATCCTCTTGATATAGTGCTCCTCGACGCGCTTGCTATAGTCGAACTGGCTCGCAGACAGGCGCACATTGCCGTCGACGCTGCCATTGGTCAGCAATCGGCCGCTCTGGTCGATGATCGTTACACGCTCGACCTCGAGATTGGGGATGCTCGCGGCAACCATATGGCTGATGGCAGCCGCCTGGCCGTCATTGAGGCTGCGGCCGGGATAGAGATCGACGGTCACCGACGCGGTCGGCTGCTTCTGGTTACGCGCGAATGCGGTCTGCTTCGGTATCGCCAGGTGCACACGGGCGCTGCGCACACTGTTGATCGCGGCGATTGTCATCGCGAGTTCGCCCTCCAGCGCCCGCTGATAGCGCGCGTTTTCCATGAACTGGCTGACACCGAAACCCTTCTGGTTCTCCAGCAGCTCGAAACCTCCGCCTATGCCGCGCGGCAGGCCCTCGCCGGCCAGTTTCAGCCTGGCCTCATGGACGCTGCTCTCCGGCACGAGAATGGTGCCGGTTCCGTTTGCAAACGAATACGGGATGCCGGCCTGTTGCAGCGAGTCGGTGATCGCGATCGAATCCTGGTCGGCGAGATTGCTGTACAGCAGCTTGTAGCCGGGCTGCTGCGACCATAACACTACGGCCACGCCGATTGCGACGCTTGCGGCCAGCCCCGCCATGAGCCCGAGCTGGCGCAGCAACGGCAGCCCGTAAAAGCCTCGCGCGGGCAGGACTACATCATCTGTCTTGACTAGCGCCATGATGGTAGGGCTCCTGATTCAATCACTCGTTGTTTTCAGATCTGCATGCTCATGATTTCCTGGTACGCGCTGATCAGCCGGTTGCGCGCCTGCATCATGAGCTGGAATTCGACATTGGCCTTCTGCGAGGCGATCATGACCTGCGAGATGTCAACCTTCTCGTTGCCGTACTGGAACGCCTCGCGGAGTTCTCGCACCTGCGTTTGCGACTCGTTGACATGATCGACGGCCTTGAGCAACAGATCCGAGAATTTCACCGGGTCCGGCGCTTCGTGCATCATTTCGCTGCCGCTTCCGGCCGCGGCCGCCATGGCCTTCAGTTGCGAAAGTAGCTGTACGGCGCTGATCTCGCTCATAGACGGAATCCTCCTCCTGAATCAATCGGTTTCATGCATCTTTCAAGCCATATTCTTCACACCGGCACTTCGACGCCGGACTGCCGGATCTTTGCGAGCTTGTAGCGCAAGGTGCGCTCGCTGATGCCGAGCTTGACGGCCGCGGCCTTCCGGCTACCGCGTACCGATTTCAGCGTCTCGACAATCAGCTGATGCTCATGACCTTTCAGATCAGCGACTGTGACGGTATCGTCCGCATCTGCCTCCCGCGGCGCAACCGGCGGGACAACCGGCCTGCCGCAGGACTCGAACTGCAGATCGTCGGTATCGATCACCTGGCCGGGTTGCAGGATCAACGCACGCTGGATCACGTTTTCGAGCTCGCGGACATTGCCAGGCCATTCATGCCCGGCAAGTTTCCGTTCGGCGGCCGCGGACAGGCGCGGTGCATGCCGCGCCTGTCCGCGCGCTGCATGCGCCAGAATCCTGCGCGCGAGCGGCAGTATGTCCGCGCACCGTTCGCGGAGCGGGGGCAGATGCAGCGGGAAGACGTTCAGGCGATAGAAAAGATCTTCGCGAAAGCGTCCCGCCGCGACCTCCTCCGTGAGATTGCGATTCGAAGTCGCGAGTACGCGGACATCAAGCGCTATCAGCTTGCGCCCGCCGAGGCGCTCGACCTCGCGCTCCTGCAGTACGCGCAGCAGCTTCGCCTGCAGGCCGAGATCCATCTCGGAGATTTCGTCGAGCAGCAGCGTGCCGTGCTGGGCCTGTTCGAATTTCCCGGTCGATGCATTGTATGCTCCGGTGAATGCACCCTTCTCGTAGCCGAAGAGCGTCGCCTCCAGCATATTGTCCGGGATTGCGGCACAGTTTATCGCGATGAACGGATGTGCAGCGCGCGGCGAATTGCGATGAATAAAGCGCGCCAGCACCTCCTTGCCGGATCCGCTCTCTCCGGTGATCATGACCGTCGCATCGGTGCCGGCCACGCGGCGCGCGAGCGTCTCGATATAGCGGCTGCGCGCGTCAATGGCGATCATGTCCTCATTGCCGCTGTCATGAGCCAGATAGCGCTTGACCATGTCGACCAGCGTCACCGCCTCGAACGGCTTGACCAGGTAATCAACCGCACCGGCCTGCATCGCCTCCACGGCCTTTTGAATGCTGCCATACGCGGTCATCAGCAGTACCGGGATATCGGGACAGTGCGTTCGCACATGGCCGAGCAGCGCATGGCCGTCCATCGGCTTCATCTGCACGTCGCTGATGACGAGGCCGATCTCCCGCGACCGCGCGGGGTCTGACAGGAACTGGACCGCGGCAGCGCCGTCGCCAGCGCTCTCGACTGCGTAACCGGCAAGATCGAGCGTTTCGCACAGGGCGTCGCGCAGCGATGGCTCATCCTCTACGATCAGTATCCTGGCCTGATTCATTTGTCGCTCCGCGATGTCGTTGATTTGGCGTCGTCACCACTTGCCGCCGCCGGGAAGCGCATGCCGATCGTCGTGCCGAGTCCGACCTCGGACTCGATCCAGATCTCGCCGCCATGCGCCTGCACGACCGCACGCGCGACCGCAAGCCCGAGGCCGGTACCCTGCGGGCGAGACGTGTAAAAAGGTTCGAATACCTGTGCGCGGATTTCTTCGGGAATGCCGGGGCCGTCGTCACTCAGCAGGATGTCGAGCGCATCGATCCCTGTCCGGTCACCGATCCGGCGGATCAGCAAGCGCAGATGGCCCGGCGAGCCGCGACTGGTCGCGGTATGGGCCGAGGCACAGGCCTGGATCGCGTTCTCGACCAGGTTCTGCAATACCGTCAGGATCGCGGCGCGATTACCGCGCATCCCCCCGCCCTGACTCTCGTCGATGATCTCGAGGCGAATGCCGCCCTGCCCGATCAATGCCTCGGACAACTGACGAAACTCGTCGAGCAGACTGCTGATCGTGAAATTTTCCGCGTTCAGCGCGCCGCCGCCAGCGAAAGCCAGCATGTCGCGACTGAGGTTGTCGAGGTGTCCGAGACAGGCGCGGATCTTCGAACAACACCGGCGCCGGTTTACCGGATCAAGATCCTCGCGTTCAAGTTGGGAAAGGAAGAGCAGGCTCGAAGCCAGAGGTGTACGGATCTGATGCGACAACGCGGCCGTCATTTCGCCGAGCACCGACAGGCGTTGCCGGCGCTCGACCATCGCGCGCATGAGCCGGGAATCCGTGATGTCGTTCAGCAGCACGACCTGCCCCGGCAACTTCCCGAGCGGCCCGGTTGCAACCGTCACCACGCGGCCGTTACCGAGTGTCAGGCCATCGACGCCGGCGCCCGGGACGAATGCCTCGCTGATTACGTCGCGCCATATGCGACCGGACAGGGGGATACCGAGCAGGTCCCGTGCCGCGGCATTGCATTCACGGATATGGCCATCACCATCGATCAGCACGATGCCCGCGGGCAGCGCATCAAGGATACCGCGCAGGAAAACGGCATTCGCGTCCGCCTGATCATCATTGCCAGGCGCTGCGCGTTGGCGCGCAGCGCCAGTGGTCTCATTGATGCTGCTGATGCGGTCGGCGAGAAACCGGAACGAAGCGCTGAGCCGCGCCGAGGTCCGGTTGAAGTGATCGAATACCTCGGACAGGCGCTCTGCCTGGGGCAATTCGGTGTGATTCATACGGTCAAGCCTCTGTCACCAGATTCCCGGAGCGCGCCCTGAGCGGGCGCATTCACCTGGCTGACAGAAGGCAATATATATGCCGTATTTGTTTTATTTATATACTACAGTCGGTTATGAATTGAAAATCGCAGGGGTGTCAAGCTTATGTCACATGATCGGCGCGCTGGAGGCCATATTTACGCAATTTTTCGACGAGGGTGGTCCGGCGCAGGCCCAGGCGATTCGCCGCATGGGCGACAACCCCCTCGGAATCCTCGAGTGCCTGGCGTATCAGGCTGAATTCGAGTTCCGTCAGATGCTGCTTCAGGTCGATGCCATCGCGCGGCAGCCGCGGAGCGTCAAGCTGGTCGACCGTGACCAATGCATCGTCGGCGATCAACTTGTCCTTGAGTTGACCATCTTCCGGCTGAAACTTGTCGGACAGGTCATGGACATCGACGACGCCATAGGGATGCATGATGACCAGGCGCTCGACGACATTCGCGAGTTCACGCACATTACCGGGCCAGTGGTATTGCGACAGTGCAATGATCGCGGATTGCGTCAGGCGCACGGAGCCCCGCTTCTCGTGCTCCATCCTCGTGATCAATTCCTTGATCAGCAGCGGGATATCCTCGGCGCGCTCGCGCAGCGGCGGCATCTCGATCGGGAAAACGTTAAGCCTGTAATAAAGATCCTCACGGAACTTGCCTTCCTCGATCGCCTTTTCGAGATTGCGATGCGTCGCCGCGATGATGCGGACGTCCGTCGAAACCGTCTTGTTGCTGCCTACACGCTCGAAAGTCCGTTCCTGCAGCACGCGCAGCAGCTTGACCTGCATGTGCATGCTCATATCGCCTATCTCATCGAGAAACAGCGTCCCGCCATCGGCCATCTCGAAACGGCCCTGGCGCGCGCTGATCGCGCCGGTGAACGCGCCTTTCTCATGGCCGAACAACTCGCTTTCGAGCAGATCCGCGGGGATCGCGCCGCAGTTGATTGGCACGAAAGGCCGGTTGCGGCGCGAGGAGTAGTAATGGATGTTACGGGCGACGACTTCCTTGCCGGTGCCGGATTCGCCGAGGATCAGCGCCGTTGCGTCGGAATCGGCGACCTGCTCGATCAGGGTGCGCACCCTGCGAATCGCCCGGCTGTTGCCGACAAGACTGCGAAAAAGTTCGGGAGAATGGATGCCGCCGATTCCGGAACGGCTGTCATGCCAGATCTCGGCCTGCTGCATCAGGCTGGTGAGATCCTTGTATTTTACCGGCGACTTGAGCGCCCCCATGACCAGCGCCTGCAACTCGGGAGCGAGCTTGCGTTTCGAACGGGACTCCGTCAACAGGATCACCGGCAAATGCTCGCCCCACGCGCGCAACTCCTCGAGCAATGCACCCAGCCCATCGCCGATTTCGTCGGCAACGATCACCGCACCGACCTTGGCGGTATCCAGTCCCTGATTCCGCCAGTCATGCGGGCTTGCCTTGTGCACCGAATCATAATCGATGAAATTCAGTATCGCGGCCAGGCACTGCGCACGCTGTTGATCCGGGTCTATGATCAGAATGGATTCCATCGGGTCTTCCCTTCTCCTGTCATCTTTGGGTGGATGATTCTTTTATATATATGCTTGGCCTATCCTGTGATTTCATTGAGACGGGACCTGTAGTGCCGTCTTGCAGACTAAACCTATTTATTATCCCTGTCAAAATGTCGTCACCTGCTGCCGTCACGTGGTGACTTGCGCGCATGGGCTATCTGCCGGCGGTGTTGACGGAAAATCAGCTTTTCCAGCCAGTTGCGTACCGGCTCGCTGATGTCGCCATAGCTCAGTTCGATCAGGCGGCCATGCTCCGCCTGCCTGACAGAATCGACCTGGCCGCGCAGCACGATAGGGCTCGGGAATCTCCGGCTCAGATAGAGTTCGACCTCGAGTACACTGCCGACCTCCGGCGGGGTTTTCGCCTGCCATTGCAGTCCGGCTGCACTCATCCTGACCAGCACTGGATCAGGCATCGGGACATGCCGGCTCAACAGGCGGCCCATCATGTCGAGCAGCAGATTTACCTTGAAATCCAGTCTGGCGAGGTCTTGCGCGATCGGGCCATGTTCCTCATCACCTGACTCGGACCGGGATTCATCAACGGCGGTGAGACAGCGCAAGATCCGCTCGTTGGACTGATGAATGCTCAGCAGTTCGGCGGGATCGGGACGAGCAGAAACCGGTCGCCAGGACAACGGAACCAGATCCTCAAAGACCAGGCCGGATTCAGGGATTGAAACACCCGCATCTTCCATGCGGGCAAAGATACTCGATCCCGCTGGCAGTGACAACAAGCGGCCGGGGACCCGGCCGGCAAATCAGCGAGAGAAATGCGGTGGCACGGAGCTCTGTGAGTACATGTTCGCGGCGCGTCTTTGCCGGCGTGTGCCGCTCAGTTCGTCGGCCAGATGTCTGCGGTGGCGTTCGCCCAGTTTCATCAGCACTGTATTGACTTCGATAATGCGGTCAAGGGCGTCCGCTTCCGCAGCGATCGCCGTTTCATCCGTGTCGAGCGGAGCGGGCATCGCGGCATAGTCCTTGAGTAACTGCGCACGTTCGGCTTCCAGCACAGGCACCTCGTGCCAGCGCTGGTCGCGGGCGCAGTCGAGCATGATGGTACTGCACTGCAATATGCGTGCGAGCTGATCGATTCTCATCGGCGTGCCCGTTCTTTCAGATGGTTTTGTCACGAATCGACGCGGCGCTGCCGACCGCAGCGCCCTGGGCTCGATCACCGGCGGCGTTATGCTCCCTGATCGTTTCCAGCGGTATGGCGTCCCAGGCACCCTTGATCTGGCGCAACAGATCCGAAACCTCATCAAGATAGGCAGGCTCGCTCCTCATATTGGCCTCGGTCAGCCGCAGGATAATGTAGCCATAGAGATTATCAAGATTCTGCGCAATTTCGCCGCCAACCGACTTGTCGAGACTGGCGCGCAGACCGTCGACAATCGAGATCGCCCAGCTGATCTGTGCCCCCTTTTCCGCGATGGCACCGCGCGCCATGAAACCCCGCGCCGAGGCGATCCTGTCGAGCACCCCCTCCATCAGCATCTGAATCAGGCGATGAGGCGTGGCCCCTTCGACAGCGCCGCTCAGCCCTGTCTTTCTGTAGTTCCTCATCATGCCACTGGCGCCTGCTTGATTCATCAATCATCCTCCCGTGTTAATTATTTAATGGCCCTGACATTTACCTGCTCGAACGGTTCCGACCGATCGGCGGCAGGTTGTCCAGTTGTTGCATCAGAAAGCTGCTGTTCGATTGCAGTTGTGAAACCAGGGCATCCATTGCGGTGAACTGCACCCTGATCCGCTCCTCATACGCCAGCGAACTCCGTTCGACACGCTCGCGTTGGGCACTGATGTCGCGAATAGTGTTACTTATGCTGGTCGTCACGGTGCTGAAGACCCCGTCACCATTCAGCACCCCGGAGAGCATCTTGTCCAGTGCGTCGGCATAGCCTCGAGTGAAAGATACGATGCCGCGATTCCCAAGCTCTCCACCGACGATTTGCAATCTCAGTCCGTCGGCGTCTCCGCTTCCGATCAGGGTCTGCCCGATACCGGTTGCGGCGACACCGCCGATGGTACCAGCGACATCCAATCCCGCGACTGCGGCAGGTGTTGCGCCCAGCAGGTTGACCCGTCCGTTACCGTCATTCACGGATACCCTCGACGCAGCGCCATAGGAATCCGAGCTTATCGTGATCGCTCCTCCTGATGCCGTCACCTGGACCGTCGCCCCCGCGTCGCGGATCGCATCCGCGCCGTTTATCCTTGCCTGGACTTCGACCGCAAGCGCAGCGGCAGATGAATAATTACCCGCACCGAGCGTTATCGTCGCAGCGGCGCCGTTGACATTGACGACCAGGGTGTCATTGACGCCGGAGACTATGTCGAGGCCGGCCGGCACGGATCCGGACAGCGTGCCGCGGGTCGCGAGCCGGGTGATGTTCACGGCATAATCACCGGCCAGAGTCTGGCTGCCTGCGGCCAGATAGGAAACCAGAGGATCACCAGTGACGCCGACTGACGCGAACAGCCTCGCTATCGCGTCGAAATCCTGATCCATTGCCCGTTGCAGACGCGCCTCGTCGAGTACCAGCGTACCGTCACCGGCGCTGCGCGTAATACCGATATCCGCCAGATGCCTGAACGGACTGCCGGCATCACCGACCATCTGGTTCAGGATACGCCTGACCTGGGAATCGACGGTCTGTAACACCCTGTCTCCATTCAACAGGCCTGCCTCGCCGGTCTCCGGATTGAAGCGCGACAACTGATTGATCGTAGTAATCATGCCGTTGAACTTTTCGACAAACCCCTTGATTGCGTTGCCGACGCTGCCCCTGTCCTCGGCAATGGCCACAGTCGTTGCCCCCGGGGCAACAAGATTGATCGACAGTCCTTCGATGATATTAACCAGCGTATTGCTTGCGCTGGATATTACTATGCCATTGGCAACGAGCCCAACGGTGTCCTGCGCAGCCTGCGTCTGCAGCATATGCGCGGCATTTCCGCTGAAGGCGAGCAGTGACAGGCCGGATGCGTCGACGTTGTCGCCGTCGGCATCGTTGACTGTGATCTCAAGGCTGTTCGCCGCGCCGGATTCGGCGCCGGCCAGCGTCAAGCGATAGTAACTGCCATCGAAGATGATAGAGGCCGTGACGCCGATGCCTGCCCGGTTGATTGCGTCGCGTATCCCGCTGATGCTGCCATCGGCAATATCGACCGTATGTATCGCGGCATCCGGATTCGGGCTGAATGATGTGTAGCTGTTTGACTCGGAATTGTAGGTTGTCGTGCCGAACCTGAAAGTCAGCGTGCCGGTCCCGAGGACATCGAGCCGTGAAGTGAATCTCGCGTTCTCGAGCATGGCCGGATCAGTCGCAAGCTTGTGAGTGCGGGCAAGTTCCTCGACACTGATATCGTAGGTCCCCGTCGCCGCAGCGGTGCCGGCGCTGGCGTTCAGTACCAAAGGGTCGGCAACCTCGGCGGTGCGACTGCGAAATGTCTGAAGGCGATTGAGATTTGCAAGCGCATCCTGTAATGAGGACAGCGCGCCTCTCAGCGTGCCCAGTCCGGAGAGACGGCCCTGCAGGCTCGCCTCCCTGACATCGAGGCGCTGCAATGTGGGTCGTTTCTGGAGCTCGACCAGTTCGGACACGATAGAATTGATATCGAGCCCGCTGCCGATGCCAAGGGAGACTATATTTGCCATCCGGATCCTGCCTTCAACGCATTTCGCCGTGATTCAAGAACGGAATACGATACAGAATGCAAAATGGAGACCAATACGGATCAGGCCTCGGTATCCAGAATGATCCCCTCGTCTCTGGCAAGATAGCGCGCCATCGCCAGTACTTCTTCCGATGGGATCTGGCGGATTATTTCGTCGGTCTCGGCATTGTAGACCCTGACGATGACCTGGTTGAGTTCCTCGTCGATCGAAAATTCGAGATCGCGATTGATATTCCTGGCATAGTCGTTGAGCTGGCTGACGCTCGCGGACAAGGCCTCGCGATCGACGGAAGTTGTTTCCTTTCCGGATGCGGAGACCGGCATGATCTTGCCGGCCGGTTGCAGGGGCTGCCGCTCGACTTCGTTTAAAGTGGACGGCGGGACAACTGGTTTTAACGGGAGACGCGCCATATCGGTTGTCACTGATGATGTCTGTTGAATGGGCATGATAGCCACCTCGCTTGCCGGTCAACCGACCGGGCAATATGCCGGCCCGGGGCCATACCCCGGGCCGGTCATCTCATGCTGTTTACTGCAACAGTGAAAGCGCAAGCTGCGGCAAGGCATTGGCCTGTGCGAGAATCGCCACGCCGGCCTGCTGCAGGATCTGGGCCCGGGTCAGCGCCGCGGTTTCAGCGGCGAAGTCGGCGTCCAGGATCCGTGAGCGGGCGGAAGTCATGTTCTCGGCCGCCGATGAAAGGCTCGCAATCACCGACTCGAAGCGGTTCTGCACCGCGCCAAGATCCGCACGGGAACCATTGACCGCCGTCAGCGCGTCATCGATGACCCGCAACACGACATCCGCTGAGGTCGCGGTCAGGACATTGATCGGACCATAGACCTCGGTGATCTCGACAGCGGCGGTGGTATCAGCCGTGAATCCGGCAAGTGCCGGGTTGGTACCCGCGATCACGATATCGCTCTCGGAAGTCAGCGTGACGGTGCTGCGAGTGGTGCCGGCGGTCAGGCCCGTGGATGCCGTTACCGCGGTACCGCCGAGGGTCACCACGATATTCCTGCCGTCAGCAGCCTCGAGACCGACGTTGGCGCCGGTTCCGGTCGCAACCACTCCCGTCTGAGCGGTCACCGCATTGATCGCGGCGCGGACGTTGGTGGCCTGCGCATCGTTACTGCCCCCCAGCGCAATCGCGCCAAGGGTAATGCCGTTGATGGTGATGAAGTCCGTTACGTTCCCCGCGATCGCGGCTGGCGCGCTGACGGCGCCCGTTGCGACCGTGGTCGGGTTCGCTTCCGCAGTCACACCCGAGACCAGCGTGTTGATCGCCAGAGCGATCGCGGACGCGCTGCCGGCGACGACGCCGAGGTTGGTGCCATTGACTGTCAACGCGCCGTTGGTCAGATCTCCGGTCACCACGCCGCCGGTCACCGTCGCCTCGGCTGTCGTCAATTCGCCACCGGTCAGACCCAGGGCGGCGGATGTGGTGGAGGCAATCGAGCTTACGCTGATCGTCTGGCCATAGTTCGCGCCGACCTGGAACACCTGCTCGGTGAACGAACCGTCCAGGATACGGAGACCATTGAACTCGGTCTGGTTCGCAACGCGATTGATCTCGTTGATGCGCTGTTGTACCTCGGCATCCAGTGCCTGGCGATCGGAATCGCTGTTGGTCGCGTTGCGCGCCTGAACCGCCAATTCGCGGATGCGCTGCAGGTTGTTGGTGACCTCGGTCATCGCTCCCTCGGCGGTCTGCGCCAGAGAAATGCCATCGTTGGCGTTGCGGGCAGCCTGGTTCAAGCCGCGAATCTGGGTCGAAAAACGCTCCGAGATCGCAAGTCCGGCAGCATCGTCACGAGCGCTGTTGATGCGAAGACCGGTCGAGAGACGCTGCAGTGATACTGAAAGGTCACTCTGGGTGGTAGTCAGATTGCGTTGTGCATTCAGTGACGCAATATTGGTATTGATGATCATGGCCATTGCAAATTTCTCCTTGAGTCCGGAGGGTTTGTCCCGACCGGTCAGGTTTATTCTCAGCGGATATACTTCCGGGAAGGAAATATTCACCGCTCCCACCGAGGATATCGGCGCTGACTGGCCGACCTTTAGCGGATCATCTGATTGTATTTATTGGCGATATCCGGATCGATGCGGTCCGCGTTGCTCACCGCATCCTGCGATACAGCGCGAAATCAGAGGTAATTGAACAGCGACATGCCCTGAATCTGCAGGAACGATTTCTGCGCCGCCTCGAGGCCAACCAGCTGCCGGCTGAGTGTCGTGATCGCAGTGGCGTAGTCGAGATCCTCGACGCCGGATTTGGATTCCTGAAGGCGCAGTATCGACTCCGCGTTGATGTCTTCCTGGGTATCGAGCGTATTCAGGCGTCCACCAGTCTGCGCGCGTAACGCGCGGACGTTCTCCATCGCCTGATCGATGTTGCTGAGGAAACGATTCGTCGCATTGGCGAGCGTGCTCGACGAGGCGGGGCCGCCGTCCGATTCGAGCACCCGGATCATGTCATCGATTGTCGTGAACAGATCCTGACGAGTGCTCGGCGACACCGTAAAGGTATCCCCGGCCTGCGGCGTCCCGTTGATGCCTGCCGTCACGCCATTGAACGCGATCTGTGCCCCCGCGACATAAGGACCGCTCGTGACGACGTCACCGACGCTGTTTTCAACGATATAGTTTCCGGCATCGACGAAGGTAATCGTGTACAGATCCCGGTCCCAGGCATTCGGATCGGTGAGACTTCCGCTGACGATGATGCCTGTCCCGGTATTCGCATCCCCTTCACGGGTGACGAACGAACCGTTCCCCTGAGGTATCGCCTGGAATACCTCCGAGCCCGCATAACCGACCGCAACCTGGCGGCTCGCGCCGATCTGGACGAAGCGCTGCCCGCTGTCGCCGTGGTAGACAACCCCCTGTTGCGGATCGATCGAGAACGGGCGGGTCTGGCCCTGATAGCCGGCAAACAGATACTCCCCGCTGCCGCTCTGCGTATTCGCCAGGTCCATCAGCGCATCGTGATTCTGACGCATCTCGACGGCAATCATGCGCCGCTCCGCGTCGCTGAGCGTTGCATTGTTCGCCTGCAGGGACAGCTCCCTGATGCGGTCGAGGACATTGTTGACCGCGCCCAGCGTCGTTTCGGTTTGATTGAGCTGGTTTCGCGCCATGGTGATGTTTTCCTGGTACTGGCGCGTCAGTTGCAGCGACTGGTTGAATCCGAGCAGCATCGCCGAACCGGCCGGATCGTCGGCCGGACTCAGGATACGCTTGCCGGCTGCAATCTGCTGCTGGGTTTGCATCAGGCGCGACTGCTGATCGAGCATCGCGTTGAGGGAATTCTGGAATATTTGCCCCGTGGAGATTCGCATTACTATCTCCTCACCATCGTAATCAGTGTTTCGAACATGGAATTGGCGGTTGAAATAAGCTGCGCGGCGGCCTGGTAAGCCTGTTGGTGGCGCATGATCATGGCCGCCTCTTCATCCAGATTGACGCCTGAGATCGCCTCGCGGTTCTCGATCGCACGGTTCAGCATGCCGTTCTGGACATCCCTGTTCAGGCCGGCCTGGTGGGTCTTGTTGCCGATGTCGGCTACGATCTGGCTGTAAAGAGATTCATACGAGGCAGCTCCGTTATTCATGATCCTTGCGGTTTGGAGCCCGCCCAGTGCGAGTGCATTGCGATTGTCACTGACGCCGTTGATGTTCGGCGCTATGGCAAAGCTGTCGCCATGATGCGGGACACCGCTGAAACTGAAGCGTATGCCGTCGAATTCGATCTCCTCACCGGGAACCAATGTACCTGCGGCCACCACGACGTTGTTCGCATTGGCTATCGTATAGCTGTCGGCGGGACCATTACCGCCACCCGACGATGTCGTCACCGTATAACCGATGCCGGTATAGGCGTCACGATCGAAGAGCGCCATGCCGTTCAAGCCGCCGGTGCCGATATTGCCGAGCGAGGCACTGCTGCGCAGAGGTCCGGCCGCAGCAATCTTCGATGAATCGCTGATTGCGACGCCGAAATTCTTCGCGGCATTATACGTCGGACGAATAATGAAGCTGTCCCCGTCGGCGATCATCCCGGACGCGAGCGTCAGCGTAAGCCCATCGACGGTCTGCCCGCTACCCGGGAAGCCGTTCAGAACAAATGCCCTGTTGTCGCTGAGCCGGGTCAGCGTATGGACCGACCCGTTTCTTTCAAGTCGGTAGTCGCTGGCGGTCAATGCCGCGGCGTCACTGATGACGACCTCGATAGCCGCCGTCGACAGCCCACTGTTCTTCGCGCCGGCCATGATCTTGGCCGTTGGCGGCGCTGTGCTCGCATCGATCGGCGTGAAGAAATTGCCGCCGAGCTGGCCGCTGAGGTCCATGCCCATTGCATGCTGTTCGTTGAAGGTCGCCGTGATACCGACCGCGAGCTGTCCGAGCGCATTGCGAGCGGGCTCCAGCAGGTGATTGCGGAACTCAACGATCCCGCCGATCTTCCCGCCGCTCAACTGTCCGGTGATGACGATCGGGCTCGGCGAGACATTGTAGGCGATCTCGAAGCGATCCGGATCATAGGCATTCGGCACGAGGGCGATCGGCCGGGAATCGACGCCTGCGACCACGGCCTGGCCGTTGCCGATGAATACGTTGACGGTGCCGTCATCCTGGGCGACCGTAGTGACCGATACCAGTTCCGACATTTGACGAATCAGCTGGTCGCGCTTGTCAAGCAGGTCGTTCGGAATGCCGTTGCTGCCGCCGATATCGAGTATCCGCTTGTTGAGCCCGGCAATCGCCGAGGACAGGCCATTGACCTCGCCGACCGCCGCGGCGAGCGCATTGCCGGTGCTGCGGTCGAACGCGTCGAGCTGCTGGTCGAAATGCCGGATCTGGCCGGCAAGATTGTTGGCCTCGCTCAGCATCACCTGGCGGGTCACCTGCGATGAGGGATCGTTCGCCACGCCCTGCACCGCATCAAAGAAATTCTGCAGCGCGGGCATCACGCCGACGTCGGCATTCGCGAGCAGATTGTTCATCTGCATGCTCAGCGCATGGAACTGCTGCGCGTGGGAAAATCCCGAGGTCGATGTGCGCAATTGCAGCGTATTAAATTCGTCGTAGATGCGCTGGATGTTGCTGACCGTGACGCCGGTGCCGATGTACTGGCCGCCAAGAAACTGCGGCTCGCGGGTGTCGAGCGAGACACGCTGGCGGCTGTAGCCTTCGGTATTGACATTGCTGATATTGTGCGAGGCCACATTCAGCGCGCGCTGCGCCGCCTGCAGTCCCGAAATACCGGTGCCAAAAATGCCGCTAGCCATGGTCTGTCCCCGAAGTGCGGTAAATGAGGTGATGCCTGGACGCGCTGTCTGACGATATTTCGGCTGGAATGGCTGCCGATGCGGACGAATGGTCGGGACCCGTCACTGGCATTATCGGCCGGAGTCGCGGATTCATGAGCATGTCAGCCTGGCCCAAGCAGCAGTTCATCGCTGACTATGCTGTTGATCTTGGCGGCATAACCCGGGTCCGTCGCATAACCTGCCTGCTGCAGCCCCTCGACGAAGCGGCGGCGGTCGCCGCCATGCGACAGCGCGGCCTCATAACGCGGACTCGACTGCAGAAACTCGACATAGTCAGAAAAGCTTGCGGCGAATGTATCATAGGCGCGGAAGCTCTCCTGGCGCCTGACCGCTATCCCGTCCTCGAACTCCAGGGTCGTAGCCGTGACTCGTTCGCCGGGCCAGCGCAGGTCGGCCTTGATGCCAAAAAGATTATGGCTGTGACTGCCGTCTGGCCGCGTGATCATTTTGCGACCCCAGCCGGTCTCGAGCGCGGCCTGGGCCAACAGCACCTCAGGTTCGACTCCGAGCTGGCCAGCCGCCTCGACCGCATGCGGCCTGAGGATACGCACGAATTCCTCCGGTGAGCCGATCGCGGCCCTGAGTGGGTCCGGGCGTGGTTCCAGAAGTGGTTCCGGTTGCGCGGGACTCATGTCTGTCTGCACGGGCTTGCCCGTACCGGCAGGTCCGGCATCGCCGCCGAGTTGCCTGACCAGCAAGTCTGCGAGCCCGAAGCTCCCCTGTTGCCCGAGATGCAGCGATAGCTGGCTGTCAAACATGTCGCGGTAGTGTTCGCTCTGGTCGCTGTCAAACAGTTCGTCGCCGAGGCTCGCCGCCCGCATATTCTTCAGCATCATCTGGATGAACAGGGCCTCGAACTGGCGTGCGACTTCATGCAGGGTCTCGGGAGATTCCGCGCGCGCAGCCTGCCGCAGGCGGCCGAGCTCCTGAAAATCGGTATAGATTACAGCTGTGCTTGCGTCGAGCGACATGTCAGATCACGATCAATTCCGCACGCAACGCCCCCGCCTCTTTCAGCGCTTCGAGGATAGCCACCAGATCCCCGGGCGCGGCGCCGACCTGGTTGACGGCGCGCACCAATTCGTCGAGAGAAATGCCGGGGTCGAACACGAACATATGACTCGCATCCTGGTCTATACTCACCTCGGAGCTCGGCACGACGACGGCTTTCTTTGCGTAAGTAAAAGATTCCGGCTGGCTGACCTGAAGCTGCTCCGAAATCGTGACTGTCAGACTGCCATGCGATACCGCGGCCGGAGAGACGCGTACATGGCTGCCGATGACGACCGTCCCGGTGCGCGAATTGACGATGACGCGCGCCGAGGCCATGCCGGGTTCAAGTGTCAGGTTTTCGAGCTCGGACATGAAAGCAACGCGCTGGGCGACCGATGCCGGCGCGCTGACCCGCACCGAAGTCGCATCGATCGGCGCCGCCGTGCCGGCGCCAATCAGCTCATTGATCGCATCGGCAACGCGTTTCGCGGTCGTGAAATCCGATCGGTGCAGATTCAGCACCAGTGCATCCATACTACCGAAACTGGTCGGCGCCTCGCGCTCGACTGTAGCTCCGTTCGGGACCCGCCCGACGCTCGGTACGTTGACGGTAATCTTTGATCCGTCGCTGCCCTCGGCGCCGAAGCCGCCGACTACCAGGTTGCCTTGTGCGACTGCATAAATCTCGCCGTCCGCGCCCTTTAACGGAGTCATCAGCAGGCTGCCGCCGCGCAGACTCTTCGCGTTCCCGAGCGAAGATACCGTGACATCGATCTCCTGACCCGGTTTCGCGAATGGCGGCAATGATGCGGATACGGTCACTGCCGCGATATTGTTGAGCTGGGGATTGACATTCGATGGCAGCGTTATGCCGTACTGGGCCAGCATGTTGCGCAAGCTCTGTATCGTGAACGGGGTCTGACTGGTCTGGTCGCCGGTGCCGTCGAGGCCGACGACGAGCCCGTAGCCGACAAGCTGGTTGCTGCGCACGCCTGCGACCGCGGCGATGTCCTTGATGCGCTCGGCGACGGCCAGCCCGGCCGACAGCAGGCCGGCCAGCACAAACAAGCACATCATCGGATATTTGATTGACCTGGATTGCGCATTCATCGTGTTTGCCTCGGGAATTACGTCAATGTTTGTGGTCAGAACGGCCACCAGCGGCTGTTGAAGAAGCGGCTCGCCCAGCCCATTTCCGAGGCGTCGGCGATCATGCCCTTGCCGCCATAGGAGATCTCGGCATTCGCCACCATCGCCGACACTATGGTGTTGTTCGCCTGAATGTCGACCGGGCGAATCACGCCGGTCAGGCGAATATACTCGTCTCCCTTGTTGATCGAGATCAGCTTTTCGCCGCGGATCCTCAGGTAGCCGTTTGGCAGCTCCTCGATGACCAGCGCGGTGATATCGCCACTCAGCTGGTTGCTCTGTTCGCTGCCGCCCTCGCCGTTGAAGGTTTTACTCGAGTTCAGATGATTCTCGAGAGTGAGCGGCGCACTGCTGAGTCCGCCGGCTTCAAAGCTGAACAGGCGGCCGAACAGTGTCGGATTCTGGATGTCAATCGCATTATTCTTGTTGGTGCTGGCGCTCGCGCTCTGCGCCGCATTCGTGCGCTCTGACAGCACAACTGTCACGACATCGCCGACGCGGCGTGCCCGCACATCCTCGAACAGAGAGCCGCTGCGACTGGCCTGGAAGATCGCGCCTTCAGTGGTCTGGGGTGAATACTCCGGCCAGGAATAAACCTCATCGGATATCCGGGTGTCCTGCTTCGGCGCAGACGCGCATCCGCTCACGATCAGCAGGATCAGCAATGCGGCTAACGGCAGTCGGCTAACAAGAATCATGGCTATTACCCGTCAGATGTTGTTGTTGATGTACTGCAGCATGCGGTCGACGGACGCGATCGCCTTGGAATTCATTTCATAGGCGCGCTGCGCCTCGATCATGTTGACCAGTTCCTCGACGACATTGATATTGGAGCTCTCGAGGGCGGACTGGATCACGCTGCCGAGACCGTTGATCGCCGGAGAGCCGGTCACCGGGGCGCCGCTCGACGCGGACTCGAGAAACAGGTTCTGTCCGACAGGCTGCAACCCTGCCGGGTTAACGAAGTCGGCGAGCTGCACTGTGCCGACCTGGGTCGGTATCGAGTTACCCGGTGTCAGCGCGGATACGACGCCATCCTTGCCAACACTGACGCTCATCACATTGTTCGGTATCGTGATCGCCGGTTGCAGGGCATAGCCGCTCGAGGTCACGACCTGGCCCTGGGCGTCGACACTGAACGAGCCATCACGGGTATAGGCGATCGTACCATCCGGCTTCAGTATCTGGAAAAATCCGCGCCCCTCGATCGCCATGTGCAGCGGATTGCCGGTATCGACCGTGGAGCCCTGGGTAAACAGCTTTTCGGTCGCGACCGTACGGACGCCGGTGCCGAAGCTGAGACCCGTCGGCAGCAATGAGTCCTGCGCCGATTGCGCGCCGACCTGGCGCACGTTCTGATACAACAGATCTTCGAATACTGCGCGATCCTTTTTGAAACCGGTTGTGTTGACATTCGCGAGGTTGTTGGAGATCACCGACATGCGATTCTGCTGGGCGTCGAGACCGGTCTTTGCTATCCATAGTGCGTTGCTCATCGTTTATTCTCCGGTGAATGATCGATATCAGAGTTGCATCAGTCGCGCCGAGGCTTCATCGTTCTGTTCCGCGGTCCGCATCAGCTTGATCTGCATTTCGAATTGGCGCGACAGCGCGATCATGTTGACCATCGCATCGATGGTATTGACGTTGCTCCCTTCAAGCATGCCGGCCGCCAGTTGCACCGATGCATCGGCCTGCGCCGGCAGGCCGTCCTTCGTGTAGACCAGTCCGTCTGGCCCCTTGATCAGCGTAGCGGGGTCGGGATGGACCAGCTTGATGCGGTCGACGACGGCCAGCGCCGCGGGTGTCTGTCCCAGCGGACGAATCGAAATGGTTCCATCAACGCCGATCTCGATATTTTCGGACTGGGGGATTGCGATCGGCGCGCCCGAATCGCCGAGCACCGGATGACCGGCTCCAGTCATCAGTGTGCCGTTCGGCGTCATGCGCAGGTTACCGGCACGTGTATAGGCCTCGAGGCCGGTCGCCGATTGCACCGCGATCCAGCCGTCGCCATCGACCGCGACATCAAGATCGTTGCCGGTCGCCATCTGCGGTCCCGGCGCGTGATTGAACGATTCTGGCCCGAGCACACTATATACCCGGGTCGGGAATCCCGGCCCCTCGATCTCGACGTTGGTAAAGCCGAGCAGATCTTCACGGAAGCCGGTTGTCGACGCGTTCGCGAGATTATTCGCGTTCGCGGCCTGCGCCTGCATCGTCTGGCTCGCACCGGTCATCGCAACATAGAGCATCCGGTCCATCGTCTATCCTCTGTATGCCTTTGTATCAGCCCGCAGGATCAACGCAGATTGATGATGGTCTGCGTTATGGTGTCCGCGGTCGAGATGACCTGGGCATTGGCCTGGAAGTTGCGCTGCGCCGTAATCATACGGACGAGCTGCTCGGTCAGGTCGACATTCGATTCCTCGAGAGCGCCGGACTCGATCAAACCGAGGCTGGATGAACCCGCGGTCGACACCAGCGCATTGCCCGATTCGAAGCTCTCGGCCCAGCTCGTGTCGCCGAGCTGGGTCAGTCCCTGCGGGTTGCTGAAATTTGCGAGCGCAATCTGCGCGAGGGTGCGGGTCTGCCCGTTCGTGAAGCGGGCCTGGAGTACGCCGGAATCGTCGATGGCAATACCGCTCAGTCGTCCGGTCGAAAAACCGTCCTGCGACAAGGCCACGACGTTGAACCCGCCGCCGAACTGACTGAGGGCGCTGTAATCCATGGTCAGCGTTATATCCGCTGCCCCGCCGCCCGGATTGATCGCATTCATCGTGATCGACGCCGGCGGTACCGGATTGCCATTGATCGACTGCAGTGAACCGCTGGAGGTGAACTGCAGGAGATCGGAGCCGTTGGGCTGGACGCCATTCACCGGCTGGCCATCGACATAGATATAGGTTTCCCACTGGTTCGGAATCCCCGTCTTGCGATAATACGCCGTTGCAAGATGCGCGGTTCCGAGCGAATCGTAGATTGTCAGCGAAGTCGAGTTGTTGAACGTCGTCGCGTCGGTGACATCAAATCCGGCCTGCAGCGCGCCATCTGCGCTCGCAGTGATATCACTGCCGCCACCGCCCGCGACCTGGGTGACGCCCGTAACGTCGATTGTCAGTTGCGTCGGCAACTGCGCGCCACCCGCACCGTCTGGATCCCAGGTCAGGTTTACGCTGCCGGTCGTGCCGACGGTCATCTGCGCGGTACTGGTCGTGCCGCCGGCTCCGGTCATCGTGACTTCCCAGTCATCGCCGCCGATATGCGTAAACTGCAATTGCGCGCCGTTCACGGTCTGGCCGAAGGTGTCGATCAGGTCCACCGGAGCCGTCGTCACCGGCGAATCATCGGTATCGAGCACCGGGTTCGCGCCGGCACTGCCGAGCAAAATCACGCTCGAAGTCTGATACGACGCCGGAACATTCGCCGAGGCATTCAGATTCAGGCCGAAGCGAACCGATCCGGTCGCCTGCGGGGCGATATCCGAGGTATCGAGCTGGATATCGCCTATCCCGCCAGTGATGTTGCCGCCGCCGTCAGCGAGGTAACCGGTCAGGCGCTGCCCCTGGGAGTTGACGATAAATCCATCGCGGTCCGGACTGAACGCGCCGCTGCGCGAGTAGACGATACTGCCGCCGGCATCCAGGCGGAAAAATCCCTGTCCACCGATCGCGAGATCGAGATTGTTGTTCGTGAACTCGATATTGCCGGCGGAAAACTCCTGGGCGATATCCGCGATGCGCACCCCGCTGCCGATCGCGTTCGCCGACGACCCCAGATTGGAAGTCGCGAACACATCGGAGAAGTGCACCGTCGACTGCTTGAATCCGGTGGTGCTGGCATTGGCGACGTTATTGCCGATGACCCGCAGGTCCGCCGAGGCTGCGTTCAGACCGCTGAGTGCTGCACGAAATGGCATTTGAGGTATCTCCCTTTGTGAATGCTGTGACTCGGATTGAATCGACTACATGACCTGTTTGACATTGGCGAGCGCAACCGGGCCGACGCCCGACACATTCAGCGTGATGCCCTGGCCATTTCTGCCCATCGTCACGCTGTCGACCTTCGAAGAGATCAACGTGTCGAGGGCAAAGGACTGGCCGCCCTGCTGCATGTCCGCTTCTATTTGATAGGCGCCGGGCGCGACCCGCTCGCCGTCGTCATTGCGGCCGTCCCAGGCAAATGGCGTGCTCCCCTGCGGCTGAGCACCAAGCGCGATGCGCCTGACGAGCTGTCCGGCGGCGTCATAAATGCCGACCGAAAGCTGGCTGGTCGCAACCGGCACTTCAACCATCCCGGACACCCCGCCATCGGCACCAAGATTCGCGCCTTGCGCCGAAACCAGCACCGAACGGCCGACCATCGCCGAGGCCTGCAGGGCCTGGGTCGAATACATCGCCGTCGCGACCTGCTGGAAGGTGTCCTGCAAATCCTGAATGCCGGCGACCGTGCTGAATTGCGCGATCTGGGTGTAGAATTCGCCACTTTCCATCGGTTTGAGCGGATCCTGGTTGTTGAGCTGGGTAATCATCAGTTTCAAAAACTCGGTCTGCCCAAGCTGGTCGGACCGGCTGCTTTCCTGCTTTGGGGTCAGGCCGAGGCTGTCCAGTAACTGCGTGTCAATTGTCGTCATATCCTTTCCCTTGTGCCGCTATCGAGGATTCCCGCTATCTCGTCACTGACCGAGACGCAGCAGGTTCATCAGCATCTGCTTCGAGGTGTTCACGACCTCGACATTGTTCTGATAGGTGCGCGAGGCCGAGATCATGTCCGCCATCTCCTCGACCACGTTGATGTTCGGGCGGTAGACATAACCTTCCGCGTTCGCGAGCGGGTGATCCGGCAGGTATTGCTGCTGTGCCGGCTTTGCATCCTCGACGACGCCGGTGACCCTGACCCCGGCCACGCTGTTGTCCAGTGTCTGCTGGAAAGTCGCGAAGACCGGCCGCCGCGCGCGATAAACATCCTCTTCGGTTCCGCTGACGCTGTCGGCGTTCGCGAGATTGCTCGCCGTCGTGTTGAGCCGCACCGTCTGTGCGCTCATCGCCGAGCCGGCAATATCAAATATCGAAAACAGACCCATGATCATTCTCCCCTGATGGCGCCAAGCAGTCTCTTGATCGTACCGTCCAGGAACGTGAAGGTCGCCTGGTGGCGGATCGCGTTCTCGGCGAACTGTGACTGCTCGAACTGGACATCGACCGTATTGCCGTCCGCGGATGTCTGCTGCGGAATCCGGTACTTCAATTGCATGTGCATCGCGCTGCCCGCTGCGGACGCGGTATCGATATGCCGGCTGTTCGTCTTTGCCATCGGCACATCGCCCTGCATCACGCCGTTCAGCACCGCATGGAAATCGATATCACGGGCCTTGTAACCCGGCGTATCCGCATTCGCCATGTTCGCGGCAAGCACCTCGGCGCGCCCGCCGTAGAGTTGCAGGGCCTGGGCATGCACCCCGAATTCAGCATCGATCTTCGATGACATCGTGCGTAACTCCGTCCTTTATCGTCGTGCCTGATCCATCGTCGCTGAACAAGAGCAAATGCCATGCCAATAATAAATGTCATTTATTTTCAACGTGTTGATCATTTCTTACATGCGTCGGGCAGTGACTCTGTCGGCAAAGCCTTACCGCTCGGCGGCAAGCCCGGGGCGCCGCCGGCAATGGCGCGGTCGGCTGCTTGCCGAGGAGGCATGATCTCTTATGGCACGGATATTGAATGTAATACGGAGTGATTTATTCGGAGTCAAACGGGGATATGAAGCGAATCATCGCGACCGTATTAGCAGGGCTCGCACTGTCGGCGGGCGCCGCCGGTGCCGCACCACATACGCAGGACTTCGAGTCCCATGCGAGCATCCTTGCTGCCGCGCGCGGATTTCTCGAACAACAGCTCGCTGGTCGCCCCGGCAAGAGCGAGATCCTTCTCGGCGGCCTGGATCGCAGGTTGCGACTCGCGCGCTGCGACGGCGCGCTCGAGGCCTGGCTGCCACCCGGCGGCAAGCTGTCAGGCAATACCAGCGTCGGTGTCCGCTGCAGCGGCGCCCAGGCATGGAAACTTTACGTTTCGGCAAGAATTGCGTTGCTGGAAGATGTCGTCGTCGCCAAGGGATTCCTCGCGCGCGGCACGCAGATCGGACTCGAGCATATTGAAATTGCCGAGCGCGACGTGACCGCGTCCGGTCATGGCTATATCAGTGACCCGGAACAGGCGATCGGCATGGTGCTGAAGCAGCCGCTGCAAAACGGCCTGGTACTGGCACCGGCGATGCTCGACCGGCTCCGCCTGATTCGACGCGGTGACGATGTCACGATCGTGTCCCGCACCGGGAATTTTGAGGTGCGCATGACCGGCAGCGCACTCTCTGATGGCGCCGTAGGCGATCGCATCCGGGTCAGGAACAGCAAATCGAAGCGCATCGTGGAAGGGAGGGTAACCGCGCATGGCGCCGTTCTGGTACAAATGTAGACAGGCGCCATACAACCATCGGCAATATCGACACTATTGATATAGTGATACCACGGTCGATAAGGCTGATGAAAGTACAGGAGTAAGGATCATGCCCATAGAAATCAATGGCCCATCATCACCGCAGGCGAGACAGCCCGGGGATACCGGTTCTCTGCGCGTCGTGAGCGACGCGCCGGCCTCCCCCAGGCTGACCAACGACCCGGCGGCGAGCAAGGACTCGATCAATCTGTCCGGAGCTGCGTCGCTGATTCAACGGCTCGACAGCCGGATCTCCGCGCTGCCGGTCGTCGACACGGCGCGCGTCAACACGATCCGCCAGTCAATCGCGGACGGCAGCTTCCATCCCGACTTTCTGCGGGTCGCGGACAGTCTGATCGATCGGGAGGTCGCGCTGCATGGCCGGCATCACGATGACTCCGCCGACTGAACACAGTAATACACTGACAGGATCCCCGATGACACACGCAAACCTGTGGCAAAGACTCGATGACTGCGTCGCGCGCGAACTCGACGCCAGCAATCGCCTGCTCGAGGCCCTGCGCGAGGAAAACGCCGCGCTCGTGACGCGCAACGCCGCCCATATCGAGCAATCCGTCGACACGAAGAGCCGTGTGCTCGCCGAGTTCGACGCCATCGACCGGGAGCGCGAGCATCTGATACGCGAATCAGGCCAGGCGACTCGGCAGGATTTTTCCGACCAGATCGCGAATTGCGACCCGCAACGCCGCAACCGTCTCCTCGACAACTGGATGCAATTGCTGGAAATGACCGGGGAGTGCCAGCGACAGAACAGCGTCAACGGTGCGTTGATCCAGTCCGGCCTGCGCCATACCCGTCAGGCCCTGTCCCTGTTGAAAGGGCAAACCCCGTCAGAATCACTGCAATATGGCCCCGGCGGCCATGCGCCGCATACCTGGGACAGGCACAGTCTCGGAAAGGTGTGAACCGGGCCTGAGGTGGCCGGGCGTGCGAGCGCGCGGTTCTGGTCAATTCCCACGACGGGATGCTAGAATCTGGCCTCGCCCAACAGGCACGAAATTGACACACTAACCGGGCGCATTAAAACCGTGGGGCCGTAGCTCAGCTGGGAGAGCGTCGCGTTCGCAATGCGAAGGTCGGGAGTTCGATCCTCCTCGGCTCCACCAAATCTGTTTCCGGGATAATGGCCCTCAAATTCGATATCAGCAATCCGCCCCCGACACTTGCTGAAATTTCGGCCGAGCACGACAGGGCTGACAGGGAACGCGACGCAATCCAGAAAAAACTGATCCCCTTCGTGATCGCTGCGTTCGTCGCGCTGATCTCACTGGTGGTTTTTCAATTGGTCGTTATCGTCCCCGCGGTGCGCAATCCCGATACGAGCCCGACATTCCTCGCCATCGTCGCGCTGTTCATCCCCTACATGGCGTTCATCCTGTTCTTCACCGCGAATCACTTTCGCCACAAGATCATCGAGAATCCCCGCAAGGCGCTGAAGACCTATATGGCGTCGCTCGAGGCGCTATCACCGGAGGAGCATGCGATGCTTTCGGCCACGATCGACGCCGGGGAACACCCTGCCGAAGTCATCGTTTACCAGCGCAAGGTCGCGGCGCTGGGTAGGTCCATGGTGCGCGGTGAAGCCGATGCGATCAGAGTTCTGGAAAGGCGACCCGGGCAGAATCCGGCTCCCGCCTCGCCCGCCGACGATCGCGCGCGCTGACCGTCGTTTACAGACTCAACCCAGACTCCACACCCGCGAATGCCCCTGCCCTTCCATTACCGGGATGATCTCGACAATCTCGTCGCGGATGCCGTCGATGACGGCCAGGCTGCCGTTTTCCGAGTTCGACGAAAACACGAGTTCCCCGCCGGTCGCGGACTTGATGAATGCGAGCGAGCCTGATGGCGAGCCGAGGCGCAGTTCATTCGCGAGCCGGAGCTTCGGCAGCGCGCCGAGGTCGATGACGACGAGCGCGTCCGGCTTGAGATGTTTCTGCTGCTCGGGGCTGCCGGAACTCGAGGTCGTCAGGTAGAGCTTGGTACCGCCACTGTTGAAGTAGTACTTGCTGATATAGATGTCCGCCAAGTCCATACGGTCGGTGATGGTGAGATCGGTGACATCGAGGACGCTGAGTTTCGCGATGACATGGTTCGGATCGGACTTGCGGTCAGCGCCACGGCCAATGATGTAGCGGCCACCTGGCGCGATAAACAGGTTGCTGTGACCCTTGAACGGAATGCGGCTTTCGATCGCGTTGCTCTGCGGGTCGATGATCGCGATGTTGCCGTAGCCGTTGTTAAGGTTATACAACTTTCCGGTTAGCGGCGAGTAGACGAGCCCGTGCGGGAAGGCATTGTTCGGGATCGTCGCTTCTGTCATGCCTTCTTCCCGGTCGGGTTCGCACAGATTGATCGTCGCGATGAGCTTGAGATACTTGTCGCGCTCGGCGGGATCGTTGCCGATCACCGACAGCGTGCCGTCCTTGAGGTTGCTGATGTACGCACGGCGCGGAACGTCGGGCGCGGCAGCGGATGGATGGCTGAATGCGGCCTGGTGGTGGCCGCGGCCGACGCAGACGGTCGCCAGGAATTTCGCGCGCGAGCTGTCAATGTATTCGACGACGGTGACCGACGAGCCGGCGTCGCCGCAGTTAAGGCGGTCGTTGCCGGTCTGCTTGTCGCCATCGTTCATGAACCAGCTGCGCACGGAGGTTGGATCTTCGTAGATATGGGCCGGAAATGCGTCAGCGGGAAATGCGGATACTATCCGGATGGCCTTGGTCGCGGGATCCAGCAGGATGATGTCGCGTTTTTCGGTCAGGCCGACGAAGATCGGCTTGAGTTCCTGCTCGAGACCGGTTTCGGCGGCGATGCCGAGCTGGTCGATATTGACCTTGCCGTTGGTCTTGTCGACGACGGCAACGGCGCCGGTCTTGCGGTTGCCGACATAGAATCCGAGAGAGAACTGTCCGATATTGTCAGGGGATGGTGTCATTGCGTCGTTTTCCTGAGCATTGCATTCTAGGATACGGAATTATACCCGAGATCGGGAAAGTGTCGCCAAGTCTGCAGTGGAGGGGCCGCTGACGAGGCATGTCTTTGTTTCCTGACTCGCTGTGAATACGTCCCTGTACGCTCGACGCCCGCATCCTTGCGGGCGACGGTCAGGAAACAAAGACATGCCTCGTCAGCGGCCCGGCTGGTTGATGTGGTAACCCCCGGCTGCCAGTCCCGCTACGATTCCGTCCTCACCGACCATGTGTCCTGCGCCGACGACGACGAAGATGATGTCGTGCTCCCTGACCAGGCGGATGATAGCGCGCTGCATCGATTGATTGCGGTCGACGATCAGCCGGCGGTAGAGTTCGTCATCACCGCCCGGACCGCGGAGGTCTTCGACGAGGACGGCGTCGAGTTCATCCGCGTCGCCGCTGAGCCAGGCATTGAGCATCGTGCGGAAATAGCGGTCGGTATCGGTCAGTTGTTCCAGGGTTTGCTCGAGCAGCATCACCTGGCTGCTTGCGGACAGGCCGTCGAGCAATTCGAGTTGATCTTCTATTGATTCGAGTTCGACGATCGGAAGGTCGTGATCGGCGGCGAGACCCATGATGTGCATATCGATGCCGAGATCGCTGCGAAAGCCTTGTCGCGTCAGCGCCAGCGTTGACAGCGTCATGGACGCGAGCCAGGGTTTCTGGCGTTCAAGCAGCGGCACCGGCAGTCCAAGCCCGTTCGCGGCATCGGTGAGGGATTGCCAGGTATCGTCGTTGACCAGTTGGCTGAGCCGCCTGTCGTCATGATAGATGCCGCGTTGGCTGATCGCTTCGGCAATCGATGCGGGCGCGTGGGCGGTGATGTCGGCCTCGACGACCAGCACGTCGGAGGCCGCGAGCGCAGCGGTGATCGCCGGCGGCAGCGGATACATCGATGGATCGCCGAAATGCAGGGAACCGAGCAGCCAGATCACGCCGTCAGGTGATTCGGCCTTCCAGAACAGGCGCTGTTCGCCGGCCGCGGCATGGAACGGAAGCAGCAGGCACCATAGCAGCAGCGCAACGATTGCGCATGACGCGGGGTATCCCGGCCGCATATTCAGGACCCCGGACCGCGCTCCCGCTGCTGCCGCTCGCGACGGGCGAGGACGACACCGATCGCGATCGGGATGACGACGATCAGCAGGACGGCGATGCTGACCATGAACTTGCTGGACAGCGCTTCCTGCCGGGCCAGCCAGATCATTATAAAGATGACCGAAACGGCGCCGATGGTGTAGACCATCATGCGTTTGAGTTCTTTCATGTCGATGCAATCTTCGTTGTTGTTTTTCGAGGCCGGGCCGGAATACCGACCAGCCATTGTAGCGCACCCGGATGCCGGGTTCACGCCGGAGACGGTCGGTGCTCAGTGAACGCGATTGAGGCCGTTCAGCGCCGCAACACGATAGGCCTCGGCCATCGTCGGGTAGTTGAACGTGGTATTGATGAAATACATCAGCGAGTTGGCCTCGCCTTCCTGGGCCATGATCGCCTGTCCGATGTGGATGATCTCGGAAGCCTGTGCGCCGAAGCAGTGAATCCCCAGTATTTTCAGCGACTCGCGATGGAACAGTATCTTAAGCATGCCGGTGGTCCGGCCGGAGATCTGGGCGCGGGCGAGGTGGCGGAACAATGAGTGTCCAACCTCGTAGGGGACCTTCGCGGCAGTCAGGGCGCGCTCGGTCTCGCCGATCGAACTGATCTCGGGGATTGTGTAGATGCCGGTCGGGATATGCTCGACGAGGCCGGACGCGCAGACGCCGTAAACCAGATGGGTGGCGGCAAAGCGTCCCTGATCGTAAGCGGCGCTCGCCAGATTCGGATAGCCGGTAATGTCGCCGACGGCGTAGATATGCTCCCGGCTCGACTGGTAGCGGTCATTGACGATGATCGAGCCGCGCGCATTGCACTCGACGCCAGCCCGATCGAGTCCCATGCGGTCCGAGTTGCCGGCGCGGCCCTGGGCCCACAGCAGGTAGTCGGTGCGGATCTGCTTCTGTGACTTCAGGTGCAGGGTCACGCCCTCGTTATCGGCCTCAACCTTCTCGTATTCCTCATTGTGGCGGATCAGTACGCCCTGCTCGCGCAAGTGATAGCTCAGCGCGTCAATGATCTCGTCATCGAGAAACGACAGCAGTTGACCGCGGTTATTGATCAGGTTGACCTTGATGCCGAGGTTTCTGAAGATCGACGCATATTCACAGCCGACGACACCGGCGCCGTATATCGTGATCGAGCGCGGGCTGTCCTTGATATCGAGCACCGAGTCGCTGTCGAGGATGCGGGGATGATTAAAGTCGATGCCGGGCGGTTGATAGGGGCGCGAACCGGTCGCTATGACGAAGGCGTCGGCCTTCAGTATGTCCCTCGCGCCACCTTCCCTGGCGACCTCGACGGTATGATCATCAAGGAACGCGGCGCGACCGTGAATCACGTCGACGTGGTTGCGGTCATAGAAGTCACTGCGCATTTTAACCTGCTTGTTGATGACCCCGCGCGCGGCCTTCAGCAGGTCCGGATAGCGCTGACCGTTACGGGCGCCGCTCTCGAGCACGAGCTGGACGTTCTGGCGTAGCGTCTTGCTCGGTATCGTGCCGCGGTGTGTGCAGTTGCCGCCGACCTCGGAAAATTCCTCGATGACGGCGACGCGCCTGCCTTCCTTCGATACCTTCATCGCAGCGCCCTCACCGCCCGGGCCGCTGCCGATCACGACCACGTCATAGCGTTGTTCAGACATTGCCAGCACTCCTTCCCGCGCAAGCGGCAATCCGCCGGTATTATATGCTATCGACCGGGAGTCAACTCGGCTGAATCGGAAATCCGGCGCGCGGGCCGAATGCGTTGCGGTCCCGGCCGTAAAGCGGATAGTTCTGGACGTAGATCGTCAACAGCTGTGTCAGGGACTGCAGCGCATTCCAGTGGGTGCGCTCGCAGCCATGAGAGGCATCAATACCGAAGGTGACCAGCGCGACGCGCAGGTCATTGCCGGCCGCGGCGGCGCTGTCTGGACGGTAATAACGCAAGATATCGCGCTGGTGCTCGATGCCGAATTCCTGGCACAGTTGCAGCAGGCGGCGGGTCAGGTGGTAGTCGTAGGGCCCGGTCATGTCGGCCATCGCGATGGTCGCGCCGAATTCGCTCGAGTTCTGTCCCGGCGCAGTTGTGCCACTGTCGATGCTGACCATCTCGGCGACGTCCTGGTGCAGGATATGCGAGGCGCCCGAGCCAAGCTCCTCCGAGATTGTGAACAGCAGGTGGCAATCTACCGGCAAGACGATGCCCGCGTCGACGATTGACTTCGCGACGCCGAAAAGGATCGCAACACCGGCCTTGTCGTCGAGATGGCGCGAATTGATGTAGCCATTCTCGGCAAACTCCGGACAGGGATCGATTGCGATGATATCGCCGACATGGATGCCGAGTCGCATCAGGTCCTTGAGGCTGTAGGCGACCTCGTCGACGCGGACCTCGAGATCATCCCAGTTGCAAGCTTGCCGGTCGATCTCCGGCCCGAAGGTATGGCCGGACTTGAGCGGCAGGATCGTACCTCGATACGAACGCAGGTCGCTGAAGAGGGTTACGCGCGTGCCCTCGGCAAAGTGCGCGCTCCAGTGGCCGATCGGTACGATGCGCAACCGGCCGTCCGGCTTCAGTTCCTTGACCATCGCGCCGAGGGTGTCGAGATGAGCAGCGAGCGCGCGGACGGGGCTCGTCGTCGCCCCCTTCAGCGTTGCGCGGATTGCGCCGCGCCGGGTAACCTCGTAATTGATGCCGAGCTGTTCGAGTTGCTCACAGGCAAGGTGCACGATGCGGTCTGTATAACCGGTCGGGCTCGGCGTCGTCAGCAGGGACTTCAGCAGATCCAGAACATAGGCATGGTCAATGGGCAGTAATTTCATGACGCCTCAGCTTATCAGACCAGGCAGCGTGCGGAAACCGCGGGTCGGCGAGGCGCCGGGTGGGACGAGACGGCCCAGTGTACTATAATGCCGCTGTGCCGGACGAAACGCCGGGAGAATACGCTATTGACATTCTTCAGGATGCATCGATGAATACTCAGGATACACGCAACAGACCGGATCAAGGCGCAGCGCAATCGCCGCGTCCGCAAAACAGGCCGGGTGGCAGTCGCATCGGCATCATCCTCCTGATCGTCACGATCGTGATTGCGGTCGCTCTCTATTTCTATTACTTCATGTTCAGCTCAAGCCTGGGCCTGGGCGGCAGGTGAGATCCTGAACCCGACGCAACTCTCCCGCCTGACGGAATTGTTGTCCCTGCCGACGGCGCCGTTTCGCGAACAGCATGTGGGGCGCTGGATCCGGCAATATCTCGACAGCAGCAGGATCCCGCATTTCGTCGACCCCGTCGGAAATCTCGTCGTCGGCGCCGCATCGGAATCCGACTACCTGCGGCTGCTGCGCCGGCGCTCGGAAGCGCCGCTACGCCTGTTCATCGCGCATATGGATCACCCCGGCTTTCACGGTGTCCGCTGGCTCGCGCCGAACCGCCTGCAGATCCGCTGGTATGGCGGTTCGCCGGTGCGGCACCTGGCCGGCGCCCGCATGCGTCTTGCCGACGACTCGGGCGTCATTGGCAGCGGCACGCTGGCGAAGGCGCGAATCAACATGGGCGGCCGGGCGATCGAGAGCGCGGAGATTCGGCTGCCGGCGCGCCTGTTTGACAGGCGCGATCGCCCGGCCGCGCGCACGTTGTTTGGCGGATTCGACTTTCGCGCCCCGGTCTGGCGTAGCGGTGGCCGCCTCTACTGTCCGGCGGCAGACGACCTCGTCGGGGTGTTTGCGATCGTGGAGACGGCGCGCCGGTTGTGGCGCCATGCCGCGTCCGGCGAGCGGCCGTTCATCGGCCTGCTGACGCGCGCGGAGGAGATCGGATTCGTTGGCGCGGTCGGCCATCTCGAAACCGGCTGGCTGCAGCAACGCCGGCGTCCGCTCATCGCGATCAGTCTCGAGGCCTCCCGCACGCTGCCTGGCGCGCAGATCGGCAAGGGACCGGTCGTGCGGCTCGGTGACCGCCGCACCGTCTTCGAACCCGGCGGACTCAAGGTACTTGCCGATCTCGCGGCGCGCGTGCTGCCGGATGCGCACCAGCGCCGCATCATGGATGGCGGTTCCTGCGAAGCCACCGCGATGACCGCATGGGGTATCCCTGCGATCGGCCTGTCGGTGCCGCTGGGCAATTATCACAACCAGGGCTTCGAGGGCGGCCCGGACTGCCGCGGGTCCGGCGGCCCGGCGCCCGAATTCGTCAGCCCGGATGACGTCGCCGGCATGCTGCGCCTGTGCCAGGGTCTGATGCAGGCCCGCTTGCCCTGGCAGGATCCGTGGATCCGGCAGCGGCGTCTGCTGCGGAATAATCTCGGCAAATTCGTCAAACTGATATAAAGTGCACGCGAAGTAGCGAAGGGTCAGACCCGGTCCCGGAGACAGCGATCGCGTGATGGAAACCCCGATGGCCATCGACATATTGCCGCAGCCCGATGAAACGACCTGCGGACCAACCTGCCTGCATGCGATGTATCGCTACTTCGACGATGAGCTGCCGCTCGAGCAGGTGATCGAGGAGATCGAGCGGCTCGATCACGGCGGTACACTCGCGGTATTTCTCGCCTGCCATGCATTGCGGCGCGGCTACCGCGCGACGATCTACACCTACAACCTCCAGATGTTCGATCTGTCCTGGTTCAATCCCGTCGTCGATGATCTCAAGGACCGCCTGCGCCGTCAGATGAAGTTCCGCAAGAAGCCTTCGATAGACCTCGCGACCAAGGGCTATCTCGAATTCCTTGACCTCGGCGGCAAACTCGAGTTCGAGGAGTTGACCAGCGGCCTGATACGTCACTATCTCAAGCGGGGCATTCCGATCCTGACCGGCCTCAGCGCGACCTACCTGTACCAGTCATCTCGCGAGTACGGTCCCGAGTCGGTGTATGATGACGTCCGCGGCAAGCCCAGCGGTCACTTCGTGATCCTTGGCGACTATGAACCACAGTCCCGATCTGTCCAGATCATCGATCCGATGCATCCGAATCCAATGGCGCAGAGTCATTACTATGAAATCAATATCGACCGGGTGATCGGCGCGATCCTGCTCGGCATACTGACCCACGACGCGAACCTGCTGATCATCGAGTCCACAAAAAAGCCCGCTCCCAGGCCTCATGTCGATCCTGATCGTAGTCAATAACCCGGAAGACTGGCCGCTCCAGATCCATGGCGCCGAGGTCGTCGCCGCGAAGGCCTACCTTTCAGATCCCCGCTTCAGCGAGATGCGCGGGATCAAGGTGTTCAACCTGACGCGCTCCTATCGCTACCAGAGTATCGGTTATTACGTATCGCTGCTCGCCGAGGCGCGCGGGCACAAGCCGCTGCCCAGCGTCAACACGATACAGGATATGAAGTCGCAGACCATCACGCGCTTCGTGTCCGACGACCTGTTCGAACTGGTCCAGAAGAGCCTCGCGCCGATCAAGTCCGAGGAGTTCGTGCTCAGCATCTATTTCGGCAGGAATCTCGCGCGGCGCTACGAACGTCTCAGCCTCAGCCTGTTCAACCTGTTTCCGGCGCCTCTGCTGCGCGCTCGATTCATCCATAACCGCAACTGGCAGTTGCAGAGCATCGGGCCGATCGCGACCAACGATATTCCGGACGACCACAAGTCTTTCGTTATCGAGAGCGCAAGCGAGTACTTCGCCGGCAAGCGTTCGCCGCGGCGAACCCGCCAGACAGACCGCTATGATCTCGCGATCCTCCATAACCCTGCCGAGGTGCAACCGCCTTCCGATGCCAAGGCGATGCGGAAATTCGTCCGCGCGGCCCAGCAGCTCGATTTCTATGTCGAGATGATCACCAAGAATGATTTCGGACGGATCGCCGAATTCGACGCGCTGTTCATCCGCGAGACGACCGGCGTCAATCATCACACCTATCGTTTCGCGCGTCGCGCCAAGATCGAAGGCCTCGTCGTCATCGACGATCCGGACTCAATCCTGAAGTGCACGAACAAGGTCTATCTGACCGAACTTCTCGCGCGCCACCGCATCCCGACGCCACAGACGACGATCATCAATCGCGGCAACATGCCGGCGATGTCCGCGTCGATCATTCTGCCCTGTATCCTCAAGCAGCCGGACAGCGCCTTCTCCCAGGGCGTCGTCAAGGTCGCCGACCGCGCGGAATTCATCGCCGCGGCGACTCGACTGCTCGACAAGTCCGACCTGATCATTGCCCAGGCCTTCATGCCGACCGCGTTCGACTGGCGCATCGGCATCTTCAATCGCAAGGTGCTCTACGCCTGCAAGTACTACATGGTCGGCCGGCACTGGCAGATCATCCAGCACAATCAAAACGGTAAACCCCGCGAAGGGCGGGCCGAGGCGGTTGCGCTTGACGGAGTGCCACCCCATATCGTCGCCACCGCGCTCAAAGCCGCGAACCTGATCGGTGACGGCCTCTATGGCGTTGACGTCAAGGAGATCAATCAAAAGGCCTATGTCATCGAGATCAATGACAACCCTAACATCGACTCGGGCACTGAAGACGGCATGCTGAAGCAAGAGCTGTACACGATCATCATGAACGGCATCCTGACCCGAATCGAGGAGCGCAAGGGTGAGCGAAAACCGCGCTGAGGACAAGGCGGACTGGCATCTTTTTGAAGTCTACGGAATCGAGATCGAATACATGATCGTCGACCGTGACGGGTTATCGGTGCTGCCGGTTTCCGACCAGTTACTGAAGGCCGTCGCCGGAGACTATGTCGACGAGTTCGAGACCGGAACCCTTGCGTGGTCGAACGAACTCGCGCTGCATGTCATCGAGCTCAAGACCAATGGCCCGGCGCCGTCTCTCGACGGGCTCGACGCGGCATTCCAGCATGACATCACCCGCATCAACAATCTGCTGGAAGCCGCCAATGGCCGCCTGATGCCGACTGCGATGCATCCGTGGATGGATCCTCATACGGAGACGCGGTTGTGGCCGCATGAACACAACCCGGTCTACGAAGCCTTCAACCGGATTTTCGACTGCCGGGGACACGGCTGGTCGAACCTGCAGAGCATGCACATCAACCTTCCGTTCGCGAACGACGCCGAATTCGCGCGCCTCCACGCGGCGATTCGCTTCGCGCTGCCGCTACTGCCGGCGCTCGCCGCGAGTTCTCCGATCATGGACGGTAAACCGACCGGCGCGCTCGATAACCGGCTTGCGGTCTACCGGAGCAACGCGCGGCGCATCCCGTCGATCAGCGGTCATGTGATCCCGGAGCCTGTCTACTCCCGCCGCGAATATGAACAGGGCCTGCTGCAGGGAATCTACGACGACCTCGCGCCGCATGACCCGGAAGGCGTGCTGCGTCACGAATGGGTCAACGCCCGCGGTGCGATCGCGCGCTTCGACCGCAGCGCAATCGAGATCCGGGTGCTCGATACCCAGGAGTGTCCGGCCGCCGATATCGCGCTCGCCGCGCTGATCGTCGAGACCGTCCGCGCGCTCGGCGATGAGGCCTGGTGCGGAATCAGACATTTAATGGAATGGGACACGCGGGCGCTCGAAGCGATCTTCCTTGCATCGGTGAACGACGCCGACCAGGCGATCATCGCAGACCGACATTACCTGGCCGCATTCGGCTACCCGGAGCGCGGACCCTGCCGCGCGCGTGATCTGTGGCAGCACCTGATGGAGGCCCTGCCGGCTGCCGGCGTGGACCCTGCCCGGCGGCGGATCCTCGACCTCTATCTGCGGCGTGGCGCCCTCGCCCGCCGGATCGGCGATGCCCTTGGCCCCGCACCGTCACGCGATGCGCTGATGCGCGTCTACGGCAGATTGTGCGACTGCCTCGCCGCCGGCACGCTGTTCGACGGCTGAACCGGACCCTGTCGATGGCGGATCCGGTTGCGCTGGTACTGAGCTGTGAACACGCCGGCAACCGGATACCGGCGCCCTGGCGCACGCTGTTTCGAGGACAGCAGGCCAGCCTGAACAGCCACCGCGGTTATGACATCGGGGCGCTGGCCTGCGCCCGCGCCCTCGCGCGACGGCTCGGCACGCCATTGTTATATGCAGACACCTCGCGTTTGCTGATCGATCTCAACCGCTCGCCGCATCATCCCGCGCTTTACTCGGAAATCACGCGGGCGCTGCCGCCGGCGGACAAACAACGGATCCTCGCGCGTCACTATCTGCCGCATCGCAACCGCGTCGAGGACCGTATCTCCGGGCAGATCGCGGCCGGGCGGCGCGTGCTGCACGTCGCCGTGCACAGCTTCACGCCGACGCTCGAAGGCGTCACGCGCCGCGCCGACATCGCGCTGCTTTACGATCCTGCGCGCCGGCTCGAAGTCCGCTCATGCCGAGCCTGGCAACAGGCGCTCGAACGCGAATGCGATTTCATCGTGCGCCGAAACTACCCGTATCGCGGCGTCAGCGACGGCCTGACCCGCTACCTGCGCACCCGCTTCAGGCCGGCTGTCTACGCCGGCGTCGAGCTCGAACTCAACCAGCGCCTGCTGATCCGGCCCGCCACTGCCCGCGTCCTGCCCTCACTGCTGGCCGCCGGCCTTCGCGAAGCGATGCGGACAATCGCGGCAGCCCCCTCTGGGGGCTGACCCCGGCAGGAACCGGCAAAGCCCGCCCTCCCCGAAATGTCAATTCGGTCACGGATTAACTCCGTCGCATGTCGATAATATCCATCAGTCACATCGACATCAGCGGAGGCCGGGTACAAATGAACGTTGCAACCCCACCAGATGCCAGTTACTCCCAGCAAGCGGACGACGAGATCCATCTGGGCACCGAGGCCAGCGGCAGGATCCCGCTCCCTTCCGAGATGTTCGAACTGTTCCAGGTCAGTCATCAACAGTTGCAATCGGCCCACTACACGGTCTTTGAGGACCGGTTCCTCTCGGTACACCAGAAGAAGCCATGGAAAAAGGCGAAACGCTACTGGATCGACCTCGGCTTTCTCGATCCGACGCCGCACTTGCTCTCGATCATCGACTGGCGTTCCCTGTACATCGCCGGCGGGCTGGCGCTGGCGACCCTGTTCATGGTCGCGCTGAGCGGCTTCGCGTCGATACCGTGGCATGCGCAACCCTGGCTGCCGGTCACGATCGCGCTCGGATGCGCAACGCTGCTCGCGCTCTGCGTGTTCATGCTGCGCTCACGCCACCTGGTTCGCTTCCATAGCGTCAGCGGCGATGTTGTCTTCCTCGAGATGGTCAACAACTCGCCGGCGCGCGGCGAGTTCACGACCTTCCTGCGCACCCTGATCCAGCATATCCAGGCGGCCCACAAGCATGACCCGCGCAAGCCCTACCAGAAACTCGGCGCGGAGCTGGTTGAACACCGCCGCCTGCTGGAGAAAGAGGTCCTGACGCAGGATGACTATGATTTCGCGCGCGAGAAGATCCTGAGGAAGCATCGCCAGGCACACCCCCGCCAGACGAAGCAATTGAAGCCGGCGCTTCCGGCGTACGAGGGAACCGAGGTCATCGAGGTTACGATGGCCAACGGCACCTGGCAGTCTGAGCAGAAAAGACAGTCTGCGTGACGACGGACGTCAGCGAATCACGACCCGCATGCCAAGAGTCACCCACGTAGCCAGTTGCTCGATCTGCTGATCGGTCAGCGCGACGCAGCCCATCGTCCAGTTGAACAAGCGGTGAATATTGGGGTCGTTCACCCCGACGCCATGGATCCCGATATTGCCGCCGAGCGCGGTATCCTGCGGCGGGAGCCGGCGGCGGTAGTGAGCCTCGCGGATCGTCACATAGGTATCCACATCGATGACCCGCTGGCGATAGGCCTCCTCGGCATGGGCCGGACTCGGGTAGTCCAGGCCGAAAAACAGGTGGAATTGGCTGTCCGGGTTGATCCACGCGACATAGAACTCCCCGGTCGGCGTCTTGCCATCGCCGGAGCGCCGAAACGGCGCGACGCCGCCCCGCCCGAAGGCCACGTTCTCGAAGACCTGCAGCGCTCGCCCCTGATCCTCCATCACCGTCAGCGTCCGCTTCTGGCTGTCGATCAGGATCCAGGCAACGGCGGCGCCATTGACGCTGCCGTTACTACCGGCGCCATTGTCGCTGCCAGCCTCGGCGCAGGCCACGGCCAGCAGGGCGACCACCGCTGCCAGCATCCGCCGGCGCCAGCCTGTGACCCTGTCATCCCGCCGCAGGCTCATCTTTCCGCTGCCCCTCGTTAGTAGCCGTTTCAATTGCATTTATTAGCAAATTTCGCGCCTTTCGAACAGCCAGGGCCGCGCCTGCCATGACCATGTCACACCGGGGCTTGCGGATGCCAGCCCGGCGCGCGACCGGTCGCGAGATAACGGCGATAGTCGTCCAGGATACGCGGATGGTCGAACACGAGCGCCACGCCCGGATCTTCGGGATCGGCCAGGCGCACCTGCCGGGCATCGTCGCGGGCCTGCGGCTCGCCGCGGCCTGAGGCGACATATACGAGACTGGCCGTATGCCCGCGCGGGTCCCGGTCCGGATCTGAATAACAGCCAAGCAGGCAGGTGAGCGCCACTTCGAGCCCGGTCTCTTCGCGGGCCTCGCGCACCGCGGCCGCTTCGACGGTCTCGCCGATATCGACGAATCCACCCGGCAGGGCCCAGCCACGGGGCGGATTGCGCCGCTCGATCAGCACGATCCGTGGCCCGGCGCCGTACTCGATGACGATATCGACCGCGACGAGGGGAGTTTGCGGCCTCACCGGATAGCGGCCCCTGCTGACCGCCGGCAAATTAACAGTACATTCCTCAGGGAAGTCCCGCAACGAACCATCCCGCCACCTCCGCTGTCTGAAGCTGAATCGCTGTCGCCGCCATTTTACACCGGATATCACCGGGCGGCGGCCCGCGCAAGCTGTTGGCGGGAATCGGGGCCTATTGCAATTTCATCGGGACCCGAAATATATTTGCCGCCAAGTGTGTTGGTCGACTATCCCTTTGTCAGAGCAAGTGCAGCCATGCCCAAGAATTTCATATGGTGCGGATACCTGGAAGCCGGAGACAAAAGCACGCCGGTCGTCGTCGATCAGCGGCTCGAAACCGGCAATCCGGAAACGCTGTACCTATTCAATCTGAAGCGAAATGAAATCCTGACCTACAATCGCGGTATCGTCGAGCCGAAGTTGCGCGAACTGCGCAACGACGAGGCCGGCCTGGTACAGGATCTCAAGAATGCGTATGCGAAGGCGCGGCGCAGCTTCAAGTTCCGCATCGAGCCGGTTGCGGTGCCGACAGGCCGCAGGCAGAAGGCGGTCAATGACAGGCACTACATGAAGAACGCGGATGATCTCCCTGCGGAGACCGGCGTGGAATTCGAACCGGTCAGCGACGAAGACTGGAGCGACGACAGCGATGACTGAGCAACGGGTCAGGCCCGCCCGACATTGGCGTCGTTCTGCGAGTGATAGTATTCGCTTTCCTCCGCATACTGGCGCACCAGACGCTGCAACGCGGCGAGCCGCTGCTCGGCGGTGCTGAACGCGGCGCAGTCCTCGCAGCGCGGATTGTCGCAGGGTTCCCGGGAATACAGCCAGTACTGGATCGCACCGGCGAGCAGGCCGTCCGCGATGTCCCAGACGTCGGCCTCTTCATCGACCTGGGCCAGATGATTCCCGAGATCGACGGCGCGCCATGCCGCCTCGTCAAAAGTGGCTTCCGCCGGGTCGTCGGACACGATCTCTCCCTCCTCGCTCATGCCGGCTATTTTACCAGATCCGGTCCCCGGCTGCGGCCCATAACTTTGTAAAACCCGTCGGTGTAGCGGGCGGCCTTGACGGCCTGGTCGAGGACCCTGCGGATATTCGACAACTCATCGAGCCTGGAAACCATGTGGCGGACCGGAATGCGCCCCGCGGCACCCGCCTGGATCAGACTCTGCTTGACCTCCTGGTAGGCGGCCTCGCTCTGCTGATGAACCTCCTGCAGCCGTTTCGCATCGAAATCCTCGAGCGCCGCGTCGGTCGCGCCGATCAGTCCGGCCGCCCGGCGGCGATAGTCGTTGACGCTCTCCGCAAGCGCCTCGTCCCGGATCTCCTCCCGGCCGCCGCGGTCGATCGCGAGCGCGCGCTCGACCATGTCGTCGTAATACTGCGTGATGCGAACCCCGTCGGCAAACGCATGGGCAACCGCCTCGGGGAGATCGGCGCTGCGATTCGCCTCGCCGGCGAACTCGCCGACCGCGAACACGAGGCGGTCGATCGCCGCCTCGTCCTGCTCGAGGGACGCACCGAGCGGACCGTCGGCGCTGATCGCGGCCGCGGCGGCGCCGCGCGCGATCTCCCCGATGCGCGCCAGTTCGAGCCCGAGCGCCTCGAGCGCCAGCGCCGGCGTGCCGGCGACGTTGCGATCGAGATGGCGCGGCCGGCCCTTGTCCTCCTCGGCGGTCACGAACCTCCGTTCGAGCCGGCGGACCAGCCATGGCGTCAGCGGCCAAACGATCGCCATGCCGGTCAGCTTCGTCATCGTATGGAAGATCGCGAGCACGATCGCCGGTTGCGGATCGAGCCCGAGCAGGCCCGCGATCCCCTTGCTGGCCGCCAGCAGCAGCGGCAGCGCGACGAACGCGATGATGCCGGCCACCAATGCGAAGAACATCATTGCCATCGCCGCCCGCTTCGCGTTCGGCGTCGCGCCGATCACCGAGAACAGCGCCGTCGACGTCGTGCCGATATTCGCGCCGATCACCATCGCCGCGGCGGCGTTCAGCGGGATCACGCCGGCGCCGGTCGCGGTCAGGATCACCGCGAGCGCCGCGCTCGAGGAGTTCATCAGCACCGTCATGACGATGCCGATCGATAAAAAAATCAGCAGGCTGCCGACGTCGTCGCCGGCGAAGCGCGCGAAATCGAAGCGGTCGCCGATGTCGCCGAACGCATCGCGCAGCACGTCGATGCCGAGGAAAAAGACGCCGAAGCCGGTCAGCGCCTCGCCGAGCGCGCCGCGCCGCGAGCGACCGCCGGTGACGCGCAGCGCCATGCCGAGCGCGATCGCCGGCATCGCGAGGGCCTGGATATTGACGTTGAAGCCGATCAGCGCGACGAGCCAGCTCGTCCCGGTCGTGCCGACGTTGCTGCCGATGATGACGCCGACCGACTGGAACAGCGTCATCATGCCCGCGTTGACGAAGCCGATCGTCGCGATGGTCACCGCGGTCGACGACTGCACGATCGCGGTGATGACGATGCCCGACAGGATCCCGCGTCCTGTCGTCGCGGTCCCGCGCGCGAGGATCTCGCGCAGCGCGTTCCCCGCGGCGACCTTGAGTCCGTCGGTCATCAGCTTCATGCCGAGCAGGAACAGCCCGACGCCGCCGAGGAAGGTGATAGTCATCGACCAGGTCATGAGCGGATTCTAGCAGGCGGGTCGCGGATCGTGTTCAGCGGGCGGATCGCGTCTATTCGTCGAGATAGGTCCGCAGGCGGTTGCGCCAGCCGGGCAGCCAGCGGGACTCGTCGCGGTCGGCGTTCGCGACGCGGCGGGTCAGGACATGGTCGGCGGCGCGGACGAACTCCGGCAGCGCGTCCCGGCCGTCGTCGCGCATCTGCTCGAGCACTTGCAGCAGGCCCCAACCCTCTCCTTTATAGCGTTCGTCCGGCGACGTGCCCTCGCCCTTGAAATTGACGTAATCGATCAGCGCGTAGAGGCCGTTCGGCGCCGCCGCGACGCGCCGGTACTGCCGTTCGACGTGCGTGCGCCGCGCCGGGTCCGGGACCGCGTCGAGCATCTTCGGCAGCGCCGCGTCCATGCGCCGCACGATGAACTCGACCTGCTGCGGAATCGTATCGCGCAGCAGCGCGCGCAACTCGTTCATCTCGCGGCTGTCGATGCGGGCGTAGAATTCATCCCGGCTGCGCCACGGCGCGCCCTCGGCGCGTTCGAGCCAGGCCGGCAGCGCCACGGTCTGCTTCAGATGCGCGAGCAGTTGCGGGAAGCTCTCCTGAAACGGCCCGCCGGCGCCGGCCGGATACCAGATGAAATGTCCGATCCCGAACGACGGAAAATCCTCGCCCCGGTTCCACACCGCGAGATTCTCGACCTTGCCGAGCCCTTCGTTATGCCAGATCCTGTCGCCGATCCCGCGGGCCTGCTCCGGCGTCAACGCAACCGCCGCGTGCGCCGCCGCGATACCGCACGCGAGCAACGACAGCAGACAGGCGATGACCGGTTTCATCACATCGTCATAACAGCGCAATCCGACGGCCATCAGAGATCGACGAACACCTCGAACCCACCGTACGACATGCGCTTGAAGTCGAACGGCATCGCACCGGGGACCATGTCCAGGCGCGGATCCTTCATGACCCTGGCGTTGACCCGGTCGCGATGCGCGCGCGACTTGAACACGATCCACGAAAACACGACCGTCTCGCCGGCCTTCGGCCTGACGAGGCGCGGGAACGGCAATCCGAACTTGATGTTGAGATCCTCGCCGGCGCATTCCCGGTATTCGAGGGCGCCGTGCTCGCGCCAGATCTTCCCCGCCTTGCGCGCGATCCGGCGGTAGGCGGCCAGGTTCTTCTTCGGGACCGGCAAAACGAATCCATCGACATATTTCATGGAGTCACTCCTCGTCGTTGCAAATTCAGGCACAAGTATTTCATGGTTTTTCTCTCGTCGCGCGGAAACGCCGCAGATATCCGGCGGCGAACCAGTTGATCGATTATCCCACAGGCGATCCGAATCTTCACTGGACGGGCGGGCGGCTTGGTCCTATGATTTGCGGTCTGTCCATTTCGGGGGTCGAAGCGCGCGCCCCGCCGCCTGAACCGCCTCCGGTGTGATCGAGGAAACGTCGTGAACTCCAAACATGTATTCGCAGTCATCGGCGCCGCCGTAATCGTCGCGCTTTCCGGATGCAGCGGCGAGGCCGCGAACGAGCCGCAGATGCCGCCGCCGCCCGACGTCAGCGTCGCGCCGGTGCTGGTCAAACAGGTCAACCAGTGGGATGACTTCACCGGCCGCGTCGAGGCGGTCGAGTTCGTCGAGCTGCGGCCGCGCGTCAGCGGCCATATCGAACGCGTCAACTACGTCGAGGGCAGAGAGGTCGCGAAGAACGATGTGCTGTTCGTCATCGACCAGCGCAGCTATCGCGCCGAAGTCGCGCGCGCGAAGGCCGAGCTCGAGAGCGCCCGCGCGCAGAGGGCGCTTGCGTCCTCCGATCTCGAACGCGCCAGCAAGCTTTTCGAGGCCCGCATGATCTCGCGCGAGGAATTCGATCAGCGCAAGACCGCGCTCGATCAGGCCGAGGCCAACATCGGCGCGGCGGAGGCTGCCGCCGACATCGCGGCGCTGAACTTCGCATTCACCGAGGTGCGCGCGCCGATAGCGGGACGCGCCGGGCGCGCGCTGGTCACCGCCGGCAACCTCGTCTCCGCCGACCCGGGCGCGACGCTGCTGACGACGATCGTCTCGCTCGACCCGGTCTACGTCTACTTCGAGGGCGACGAGCAGACCTACCTGCGCTACAAGGCGATGGGCCGCGACGGCCAGCGCACCGGCGGCCGCGAGGCGCGCTACCCGGTGCGGGTCGGCCTTGCCGGCGAGTCCGGTTACCCGCACGAGGGGGAGCTCGACTTCGTCGACAACCGTGTCGATCCGGCGACCGGCACGATCCGCGCCCGCGCGAAACTGCCGAACAAGGACCGCATACTGACGCCGGGCTTGTTCGCGCGCGTACAACTGCTCGCCGGCGATCCGTTCGAGGCGATGCTGATCGACGGCAAGGCGGTGCTGACCGATCAGGATCGCAAATACGTCTACGTCGTCGGCCCCGAGGGGACCGCGATGCGCAAGGACGTCCGGCTCGGGCGCATCATCGACGGTCTGCGCGTCGTCGAGTCCGGACTGCAGGCCGGCGACCGCGTCATCGTCTACGGAGTGCAGAAGGTGTTCTTCCCGGGCATGCCGGTGCAGGCGCACGAGATCGCGATGGGCGATCCCCCGCCGATGCCCCAGGGTCCGCCCGGACCGATGTCCCACTGACCGGAGGGCCGCCGGCAGTGGACTTGTCAAAATTCTTCATCGATCGCCCGATCTTCGCGGCGGTGCTGTCGATCGTGATCTTCGTCTCCGGCATCATCGCGATCCAGAACCTCCCGATCACCGAATATCCCGACGTCGTGCCGACCACCGTGCAGGTGCGGGCAGTCTATCCCGGCGCGAATCCGACGGTGCTCGCCGATACCGTCGCCGCGCTGCTCGAAGAGGCGATCACCGGCGTCGAGAACATGATGTACATGAAGTCGGTCGCCGGCAGCGACGGCATCCTCGCGATCACGGTGACCTTCGAGTCCGGCACCGATCCCGACCTCGCCCAGGTTCAGGTGCAGAACCGCGTCAACCAGGCCCTGCCGCGACTGCCCGAGGCCGTGCGCCTGCAAGGGGTCGTCACCGAAAAGATGTCGCCGAATCTGACGATGGTCGTGCACCTGCTGTCGCCGGACGCGCGCTACGACGCGATCTACCTGCGCAACTACGCGACGCTGCGGATGAAAGACGAGCTGTCGCGCGTCGCCGGCGTCGGCCAGGCCTTCGTGTTCGGCGCCGGCGACTACGCGATGCGGATCTGGATCGACCCGGACAAGGCCGCGGCGCGCGGCCTGACTGCCGGCGACATCGTGCGCGCGGTGCGCGAACAGAACGTCCAGGTCTCGGCCGGCCAGCTCGGCGCGCCGCCGACGCCCGAGGCGGCCGACTTCCTGATCACGATCAACGCGCAGGGACGGCTCGTCACCGAGGAGGAGTTCGGCGCGATCGTACTGAAGACCGGCGAGAATGGCCGCATGACGCGCCTGTCGGACGTCGCCCGCCTCGAGCTCGGCGCGTCCGAGTACGCGCTGCGCTCGCTGCTGAACAACGATCAGGCGGTCGCGATCGCGATCTTCCAGGCGCCGGGCTCGAACGCGATCGCGCTGTCCGACGGCGTGCGCGCGAAGACCGCTGAACTGTCCCGGCATTTCCCCGAGGGCGTCGAGTACGAGGTCGTCTACGACCCGACCGTGTTCGTCCGCGAATCGATCCGCGCGGTCATCACGACGCTGCTGGAAGCGGTACTGCTTGTCGTGCTGGTCGTGATCCTGTTCCTGCAGACCTGGCGCGCGTCGATCATCCCGCTGATCGCGGTACCGGTGTC
>CAYTGL010000012.1:0-26451 GCA_964437335.1 uncultured Chromatiales bacterium | reverse complement strand
CGTGCTCGCGGTCGGCATCGTCGTCGACGACGCGATCGTCGTCGTCGAGAACGTCGAACGCAACATCGCGAACGGGCTCAAGCCGCTCGCGGCCGCGCACCAGGCGATGCGCGAGGTCAGCGGGCCGATCATCGCGATCGCGCTGGTGCTGTGCGCGGTGTTCATCCCGATGGCGTTCCTCGAAGGCGTCAGCGGCCAGTTCTACAAGCAGTTCGCGGTCGCGATCGCGGTCGCGACGGTGATCTCGGCGTTCAACTCGCTGACGCTGTCGCCGGCGCTCGCGGCCGTGCTGCTGAAGGCCCACGGCGCGCCGAAGGACGCACCGACCCGCGCGATCGACTTCCTGTTCGGACGCTGGCTGTTCGGGCCGTTCAACCGCTTCTTCAAGCGCAGCAGCGACACCTACCAGGGCGGCGTTGCGCGCAGCCTGCACCGGCGCGGGATCGTATTCGGAATCTATGTGCTGCTGCTCGTCGCGACCGGCGCGATATTCTATTCGGTGCCGGGCGGCTTCATCCCGACCCAGGACAAGATGTACCTGATCGGCGGCGTGCAATTGCCGGCCGGCGCGTCGCTCGATCGCACCGAAGCGGTCGTGCGCAAGATCAGCGACCTCGCGCTCGGGACCGAGGGCGTTCGCGACGCCGTCGCGTTCCCCGGCCTCAACGCGATGCAGTTCAACAACACGCCGAACACCGGCACCGTGTTCTTCGGCCTCGACAGCTTCGGCGAGCGCAACCGCAGCGCGGTCGACATCACCGCCGAGCTGAACATGAAATTCGCGTCGGTGCAGGAGGCCTTCGGTTTCGCGATCATGCCGCCGGCGATCCTCGGCATCGGCGCCGGCTCGGGCTACTCGCTGTACGTGCAGGACCGCGCCGGGCTCGGCTACAACGAGCTGCAGAACGCGGTCATGGGGCTGTCCGGCGCGCTCGCGCAGGTGCCGGGCATGGGTTTCCCGTTCACGTCGTACCAGTCGAACGTACCGCAGCTCGACGCCGAGGTCGACCGCGCCAAGGCGAAGGCCCAGGGCGTCTCGCTGACCGACCTGTACGAGACGCTGCAGGTGTATCTGGGCTCGGCCTACGTCAACGACTTCAACCGCTTCGGCAAGACCTACCAGGTCATCGCGCAGGCGGACGCCGAATTCCGCGCCGACATCGACGATATCGGCCGGCTGCATACCCGCAATCTCGACGGCGAGATGGTGCCGATCGGCAGCATGGTCCGCATAGACCATGGCTACGGGCCGGACCCGGTGATCCGCTACAACGGCCATCCGGCCGCCGACCTGTTCGGCGAGGCCGACCCGCGCTTGCTGTCGTCGAACCAGGCGATCAAGGTCGTCGAGGGCGTAGCGCCGATGGTGCTGCCGGCCGGCATCGGCTTCGAGTGGACCGACCTCAGCTACCAGCAGGTCACGCAGGGCAACGCCGCGCTGGTCGTGTTCCCGCTCGCGGTGCTGCTCGTGTTCCTCGTGCTGGCGGCGCTGTACGAGAGCTGGACGCTGCCGCTCGCGATCATCCTGATCGTGCCGATGTGCCTGCTCGCGGCGCTGTTCGGGGTCTGGCTGACCGACGGTGACAACAACATCTTCGTCCAGGTCGGCCTCGTGCTGCTGATGGGGCTCGCTTGCAAGAACGCGATCCTGATCGTCGAGTTCGCGCGCGAGAAGGAAAAAGAGGGCATGGGCATCGTCGAAGCCGCGCTCGAGGCCTGCCGGCTGCGCCTGCGCCCGATCATCATGACCTCGATTGCGTTCACCGCGGCGGTCATACCGCTGGCGCTCGCAAGCGGCGCCGGCGCCGAGGTTCGCCACGCGCTCGGCATTGCGGTGTTCTTCGGCATGATCGGCGTCACGCTGTTCGGCCTGTTCCTGACGCCGGTGTTCTACGTCGCGCTGCGCAAGCTCGCCGAGCGCATCAAATCCAGGGATCCGGAGTCTTTTGATCCCGTTGAAGAAAGCAGATAAGCCAAAAGGGGCATACCCTTACTGATACATTGATCCAGGCAGGCAGCGTTCCCCAACAATCAAGGAGGAATCGAAATGTCGACTTCGGAAACCCGTGTACTGGCAACCCGGATTTTTGCGCTCGTGCTCTTTCTCGGCGCGTCCGCGACTCACGCCGCGGACGCGAACCCGGCGGCGGCTGGCGAGACTGGCAAGCCCGTCGTCGAGCAGCTCGTCGATACGCTGACCGCGCTGGCGCACGGCCCCTACCCCGGCCATCGCTCGAATCACGCGAAGGGCGTCATGGCGCGCGGCACGTTCACGCCCGACGCCGGCGCCGCCGGCCTCAGCAAGGCGCCGCATCTGCAGAAGGCCGCCAGCGAGGTCATCGTGCGCTTCTCCACCGCGACCGGCGTGCCGACGATCCCCGACGCCAGCCCCAACGCCCGGCCATACGGCATGGCGATCCGTTTCCGGCTCGCGGACGGCACCGAGACCGATATCGTCAGCATCGGGATCAACAGATTTCCGGTCGCGACGCCCGAGGAGTTCCTGGAATTCCTGAACGCCGTCGCCGCGAGCGGTCCCGATGCGCCGAAGCCTTCTCCGATCGAACGGTTTCTCGAATCCCATCCGGCGGCGCTGAAATTCGTCACCACGCCCAAGCCGGCCCCGGCGAGTTTCGCGACCAAGGCCTTCTTCGGCGTGAACGCGTTCGCGTTCACCAACGCGAACGGCGAAACCCGTTACGGCCGCTATCGCATCATGCCGCTGGCCGGCGAGCAGTCGCTGACCGAAGAACAGGCCACCGCGGCCGCGCCCGACTACCTGATGGAAGAACTGCCGGCCCGGCTGTCGAAGGAAAAAGTGAAGTTCCGCATATCGGTCCAGTTGGCCGCGCCGGGCGATGTGGTCGATAACGCCACCGCCGTATGGCCGGATGACCGGCCCCAGGTGACACTGGGGATACTGACGCTCGACGGCGTGCTGCCGGACGGAAAGACCGTCGAGAAATCGCTGATGTTCAGCCCGCTGAATCTGCCCGACGGGATCGCGGGGTCGGACGATCCGGTCCTGTCCGCGCGGCCGGCGGCCTATTCCGTCAGTTTCGGTCGCCGCTAGAACCAAGGGTCAGACCCTATTAATAGGGTCTGACCCTTTTGACGGGGCTTGATCCTTCCGTATACTCGGAAGAGTTTGTCCTCTTTCACGAATCCTGAATCCCTTCCGAAACCAATGGAAGCCGACAGCAACAATCGCCTCGACCGTCCGGTCGATCCGGACCGCGATCACATCCTCGGTGCGCCCGGCGCCGCGATCACGCTGGTCGAATACGGCAGTTACGACTGTCCGCACTGCCGCGCGGCGAACGAGCATATCGCCGGGATCCGCAGCCGGCTCGGGGAACGCCTGCGCTACGTGTTCCGGCACCGGCCGATCACCGGCAGCGACATCGCGCAGCGTGCCGCCGAGCTCGCGGAGACCGCGGAGACCCGCGAACAGTTCTGGAACGCGCACGTCGCGTTGATGACACGTTCGGAAAGCCTGAACGAGGACGACCTGAGCGCCGCCGCCATCGAGTTCGGGCTCGCGCAGCCCGACGATCCCGCCGACGCGGAGCGCCTCGACCGGGCCCGCGCGCGCGTCGAGGCCGATGCCGGCAGCGCGCGGGCGAGCGGCGTGCGCTTCACGCCGACCTTCTTCATCAACGGCCGCCGCTACGACGGACCGTGGGACGACAGCTCGCTGTCCGACGCGCTGCTCGGCTCGCTCGGACACCGCGTGCAGGCGGCGGCGCTGAGCTTCGCGAGCTGGGCCCCGTCGACCGGCGTGCTGCTGCTGATCGCGACGGTGCTCGCGATCCTGCTCGCGAACTCGGCGTTCGGGCCCGGTTTCGACGCGTTCTGGCACACCAAATTCGGCTTCGTGCTCGGCGAGCACGACTTCCGCATGTCGCTGCTGCACTGGGTCAACGACGCGCTGCTGACGATCTTCTTCCTCGTCGTCGGTCTCGAGATCAAACGTGAATTCACAATCGGCCACCTCGCGACGCGGCGTTCGGCGGCGCTGCCGATCGCGGCCGCGCTCGGCGGCATGGCGGTGCCGGCGCTGCTCTACCTGCTGATCATCCCGCCGGGGCCTTGGCAGCACGGCTGGGGCGTGCCGATTGCGACCGACACCGCGTTCGCGATCGCGCTGATCGCGATCATGGGCCGGCGCGTGCCGATCGAGCTGCGCATCTTCCTGACCGCCGCCGCGATCGTCGACGACATCGCCGCAATCGTCGTCGTCGCGGTGTTCTATTCCGGCGACCTGCAATTCGCGTGGCTCGTCTACGCGATCGCCGCGACCGCCGCGCTCGCGCTGCTGAACCGCTCCGGGGTGTACCGCGCGCTGCCGTACGTCCTGCTCGGCATCGTACTGTGGATCTGCGTCCATGGCGGCGGCCTGCACGCGACGCTCGCCGGCGTGGTCCTCGCGGCCTGCATCCCGACGCGGCCGCCGCCGAACTACCGGACGCTCGCGGTCCAGGCCGACCTGATCCTCGCGGCCGAGGCGAAGCACGGCAGCGAGCAGTTGCGGCACGGCCCGTCGGCCGAGACGCTGCGCGCGCTCGACGCGATCCACAACCGCCTCGAATCCCCGGCCGACCGCATGCTGCGGAACGTGACGCCGCGCTCGAGCCTGCTCGTGCTGCCGGTGTTCGCGCTCGCGAACGCCGGCGTCGTCATCACGACCGATGTGTTCAGCGGACACGAGCCACTGATGCTCGCGATCATCGCCGGACTCTTCGTCGGCAAGCCGCTCGGCTTCGTACTGTTTTCATGGCTCGCCGTGCGCGCCGGTTTCGCCGACAAACCCGCCGCGTATTCATGGCGCCAGCTCGTCGGCGCCGGCACGCTGGCCGGTATCGGTTTTACGATGTCTCTGTTCATCGCCGGGCAGGCGTTTCCGGTCGCCGGCGACTTCGCGGCCGCGAAGATCGCGGTATTCGCCGCGTCGCTGCTGTCCGCCGTGATCGGCGTTGCGCTGTTGTGGCGGGGTCGGACATCCCGATGACGCCCGACGACATCCTCAAATTCTGGTTCTCGGAATCGACGCGAGCACACTGGTTCAAACCGTCCGGCGAGATCGACCGCGAGATTGCCCGGCGCTTCGGCGTGCTGCATCGCCGCGCCGCCGCCGGCGAATTCGACGACTGGGCGAAGAATCCGCGCAGCGCGCTGGCGCTGGTCATCGTCCTCGACCAGTTCTCGCGCAACCTGTACCGCGGCAGACCCGAAACCTACGCCAACGACGAACAGGCCCTGGGCATCGCGCGCGCGGCGATCGTGCGCGGCTTCGATCGGTACCTCGACGGCTGGGAAAAGGCGTTCCTGTACATGCCCTTCATGCACAGCGAACGGCTCGATATCCAGGAGGAATCGGTGCGCCTGTACACCACCGCGAACCTCGACAATGCGTCCTATGCGCTACACCATCGCGACATCGTCCGCCGCTTCGGCCGTTTCCCTCACCGTAACGCGATCCTCGGCCGTGAAAGCACCCCGGAAGAGACCGAATACCTCGAATCCGACGCCGCCTTCCGCGGCTGAGCTTATCCCCTGTTTATTCGGGTCCGGATATCTGCGATGATGATGCGATGCTGATCCGGTCCCGAATTTTCGCGTCGATGATCATGCTCATGTCCGCCCCGGCCCTTGCCGCGGACGGCGGATGGGAGTTGCGCGCGCCGCTGCCGGAGGTGCGCACCGAGGTCACGGCGACGACCGATGGCGCGCGTATCTATCTGATCGGCGGTTTTAGCCAGGGAACCATGCAGCCGTCGATGCCGCGGGCGATGTATGTCTACACCCCGAAAGCCGATCGATGGGAGAAACTCGGCGATATCCCCGCCGGCGTGCATCATGCGGGCTTGGCCTACCATGATGGCAAGCTCTATATCATCGGCGGCTATCGCGACCACGCGTTCAACCCGACCGACAAGCTGCATGTCTATGACCTGAAACGCGGTGACTGGCGAAGCGGCGCGCCGATGCCGACGTCGCGCGGCTCGGTCGTGGCGGCCGTCATCGATGGCAAGATCCATGTCGTCGGCGGCAAGACGGATCGCGAGACCTCGGTCGCGACCCTCGAGGTCTATGACCCCGCGACCGATACCTGGGAACGCCGCCGCGACATGTTCACCGGCCGTGACCACCTCGGCGCTGCCGCCGCCGGTGGCAAGCTGTACGTCATCGCCGGTCGCGCCGGCAATGACTTCGAAATGACCGTAAACGAAGTCTACGATCCCGCGACCGATACCTGGCGGCGCGCGGCGAATCTGCCGACCGGCCGCAGCGGCGTCGGCGTCACCGCCCATGACGGGCGAATTTATGTACTCGGCGGCGAGACCTTCGGCGAACGGCGACGGACCTTCAATAACGTCGAGCGCTACGACCCCGCCGCAGACCGCTGGGAAGCGCTGTCCCCGCTGCCGACTGCTCGCCACGGCATGGGCATCGTTTCCCTCGACGGCAGGATCTACACGATCGCCGGCGGCCCGGGCGCCGGTCTGACCTTCAGCAGCGTGAATGAAGTCTTTACCCCTGCGCAACCGGACCAGGCGAGATAGCCTGGTTGGCGATTGAACCGGGCGAATCAATCTTCAATCGCATCCAGCAGACGATCCAGAAACGGGGCCAGATTCCTGAAGATCTTCACGCGCGCCATCTCGAGATCGAACCAGGCGCCGCGGTCGACCTCCGGAAAATCCTGCATCCGCCCGGAACCCCTCGGCCATTCCATCGTGAACAGGTTGCTTTCGATCGCGTCGGCATCGAGATCGCCCTCAAGCGCCCAGATATGGACGACCTTGCCGCTCGGCAACCTGAGTTCGCCGAGCGCGATGAAGTCGCCGTCCACCGCGAAACCGGTCTCTTCCTCAAACTCGCGACGCGCCGCGGCGAGCGGCGTCTCGTCGTCATCGAACAGGCCCTTCGGGATCGTCCATGCGCCGACGTCACGGCCTTCCCACAACGGGCCGCCGGGATGCGCCAGCAGCACCTCGAGCATGCCGTCCCTGTAGCGATACAGCAGAACCCCCGCGCTGTGACGGCTCATGACCGGATTCCGTTCAGCGCGTAGCGGTCGCCAGCAGATACTCGTGCGGGATGACCAGGCCGTGATCGGTCTGGAAATCATGCGTGAAGCACGCAATTTCGTCACGCACGCTCTTCCGCTCGTGTTCGGGCAGCGCGTCGAACTGCTGCCGGTTGATTTCGGAGGCCTCCATCGCGTCCCAGTAGGCCTCGAAGGATTCATAGTGGTAATCGAAACGGCGCGGCGTGACGCTGAAGCGTGAAAATCCGGCCTCATTGAGCAGCGCATCGAGCACTCCGGGCCGACCGAGCCGCGTGGCGATCTCGATCGGCGGCAGCCGATCATCGGGCACGCGACCGCGGAACGCCCGCACGGCCCAGTGCAGCGTAGTCATCAGCTCCGGCGTGCTCCATACCGCGAGCGCGAACCTGCCGCCGGGCTTCAGTACGCGACGAATCTCGCGGCAACCCGCAAGCGGATCCTCGAACAGCATCACACCGAAGCGGCACAAGGCCTTGTCAAAGCTGTGATCGGCGAAATCCAGGCGCTCCGCGGCCATCGCCTGAAAAGAGACATTCGAAAGCCGTTCGGCCGCGACCTTTCGCCGCGCGGCACGCGCCATGCCTTCAGCGGCATCGATGCCGGTAATCTGCGCATGCGGCTGCCTGCGCGCAAGCGTCAGCGCCGGTTCTCCGGTGCCCGATGCAATATCGAGCACCCTGTCGCCGGGCGCAACCTGCAAGACCTCGATCAGCGCTTCGCCAACCGGCGCGAGCTGCGGCAGGAGGACATCAAACTTCTCGGCGATCCTGTCCCAGTCGGGCTGATTGTTTCGGTTTGTCATGGATACTCCTTAAAAGGATGGTGCCCCGTTATTCCTGTACAAGGTATCTCATTTTATGTACGGTATTATCCGGCGACAAATATAAATTACTATCGCCTTCGGTCGATAGACTCATTACAAAACGACGCTTGAGGAGGCGGGAAATGAGCGCAAAAATCGCTATCGTGGGCCTGGGAAGAATCGGCTCTGTGGTACTCGAACAATTGCTCGGGCGCCAGAAGCAGGGGATCGAGATCGTTTGCGTCAGCGAAAAGCACGATACTCCGGGGCGCCGCAAGGCCGAGTCCTCCGGAATCCCCGTACTGAGCCTGGACGAAATCATCGGCCAGGGCGATAAAGTGGACATGATCTTCGACATGACCGGAATCGCCGAAGTGCGCAAGACGCTGCGTGAACTGTTATTCGACTCAAACAACCGGCATACCGTCGTGGTGCCCGAGAATGTCGCATACCTGCTCTGGTCCGTGCTGTCGGGCCAGCCGGTTCCCGGCAAGGATCATCGCAGCGGTTACTGATCAATCCGATGCAATGGGCAGAGGCCATCGCGCACGAATTTCCGGCGCGTGAAGACATCCTCTTCCTGAACCACGCCGGTATTTCCCCGTGGCCGCGACGCACCGCGGACAGGGTCGCGGCCTTCGCTCAGGAGAACTACCGGGATGGCCCCATCCATTACGAGCGCTGGGCCGCCACCGAAGCCGCGCTGCGCACGCGCGCACGAACGCTGCTGAATGCCCCGTCCGATGATGATATCGCACTGCTGAAGAACACCTCGGAAGGGCTCTCCATCGTCGCCTACGGCATGCCCTGGCGGGCAGGCGACAACATCGTGACCACCGACCAGGAGTTCCCGTCCAACCGAATCGTCTGGGAATCGCTCGCGGACCAGGGCGTCGAATTGCGCCAGGCCGCGATCGGTGACACGCCTGATTCCGGAACGGATCCCGAGACCGCCCTGTTTGCGCTTGCCGACGAACGTACGCGGCTGATCACCGTCAGCTCGGTACAATTCGCCAGCGGTCTGCGCATGGACCTCGCCCGCATCGGCGCGTTCTGCCGGCAACATGACATCGTGTTCTGCGTCGACGCGATACAGAGCGTCGGCGCGCTGTCCGTCGATGTCGATGCGATCCAGGCCGATGTCGTCGTCGCCGACGCACACAAGTGGATGCTCGGACCCGAAGGCGTCGCGCTGTTCTATACGCGCCCCGCGATGCGCGACCGCCTGCGTCTGACCCAGTACGGCTGGCATATGGTCGAGGCCGTCGGCGATTATGATCGCCGCGACTGGAGCATCGCCCGCAGCGCCCGGCGCTTTGAATGCGGCAGCCCCAATATGCTCGGCATCCATGGCCTGAACGCCAGCCTCGAACTGCTGCTCGAGCTGGGCATGGAAAATATCGAACGGGCGGTGCTCGATAACAGCAGTCATTTGATTGAACTGATCGAGGCCGCGGACAGCCTCGAGTTGATTTCGTCAGCAGACGGGACGCGGCGCTCCGGCATCGTCATCTTCCGCCGGACCGGGGCAGACACCGCGAGGCTGTTCCAAGCGCTGCGCGACGGCGGCGTCCATTGCGCCCGGCGCGGCGGCGGCATCCGTTTCTCCCCTCACTTTTATACGCCGCGCGAGCAGCTTGAACGCGCGCTTGCGCTTGCGTGCCGGATCAGGACCTGATACGGGTCGCCAGCACACCATCACCGCTCAACTCCGCGACAAAACCCGCACGCCGCAGACGTTTTGCAACCTCATTGGGCACATCGCGGCCGCTGGTCAACTTGTTCGGCGTTCCGGTGTAATGAAACAGCCTGCCGTTCCGTTTCAGCACCCGGGCCATCTGGTCATAAAACACCTGCGAGTAGAGTTCTCCGGCGGTACCGAAGCGCGGCGGATCATGCAAAATGGCATCGACCGAACCTTCGGATAGCGTTGCGATCTGCTCGGCAATGTCCGCCTGGATCAGGGTCAACACGTCATCGGCCACGGGCGACCAGGGATTCAGGCGCCGCAACCAGATCACGTCGGGATTCTTCTCATAGGAAAGCACCTGCTCCGCTCCGCGCTGCACACACCACGCGGCAAAATATCCCAGGCCTCCGCAGGTATCCAGGATCACCTTGCCGCGCGGCTGAATCAGCCCGACCTTGTATTCTGCGTCAGCATAGGGAGAGGTTTGCGCGGTGGGCAGCATCTTGATGCCATCGATCTCGAAGGTCGGCGGGCCCCACTGCGTGGGCACCAGCTTGATCAGCGACGTCGTGAAACGCTGCGCCGGGTGAAATGCCCCATCCAGCCAGTGATAGATGGTTCTTTCCTTGCATTTTTCGAGATACGGAAAAGAGCGGCCTTGCCAAACCCAGCCTTCATCGCCTACGGCAGCGGTCGTAACAGAACGGCCCAGGTCGAAAGAACACTCGATTTCGGGTACGCCGGAGGACAGCGCCGACAGCAATGATTCATGCGCTGACAGGGTTAACAGCGGTCCCATGGAAGCCCTGGCGGATTGCGAAACACTCACACGGGATCAAGCCTGTCTGTCAGCGCTCTTTCGGCTTGCTGTCCAGTCTGGATTTGAGGTCGGCGAACGGATTGAAAGTGGCGGCCCCTCCCTTGCTGCCGGCCGTTGAGGTATTGCCCCGCTGCGCCTCCAGTTGCCGCTGGTGCTCGTTGTCGTGGCAATACAGGCACAGCAATTCCCAGTTACTGCCATCGAGGGGATTGTTGCCGTGATTATGATCGCGATGATGCACAGTCAGCTCATGCAGATTCACGCGCGTGAACTCACGAGCGCAGCGACCGCAAATATGCGGATACATCTTGAGCGCCCGTTCACGGTAACCCTGTTCCCGATCATCACGGGCGCGCCGCGACTCGCTGACTATCTTGTCGAGCTTGTCGTTATCCGAAGTCGCCATAGCCGCTTCAGCCTGTCAGCTACTTCCCGAGAAAGTCGTCCTTGCCGATTTCGACACCGTTGTGCCTGAGAATCGCATAGGCCGTCGTGACATGGAAAAAGACATTCGGCATGGCGCGTTCCAGCAGGTAGGCGGCGCCGTGAAACGTCAGCGGTCCGGTGTGCGTCTTCAGTGTGATCGACTTGTCCTCCGAGCCATCGATCTGTTCCGGTTTCAGGGATTCGAGATAGCCGACGGTCTTGCGCAGACGCGCGACCAGTTCCGGAAAGTTCGTCTCGTTGTCTTCATACTTCGGCGGCTCCAGCCCGGCCAAGCGCGCCGCGCACCCCTTGGCGTTATCCGAAGCGATCTGTATCTGCTTCGACAAAGGCAGCATATCGGGATACAGACGCGCTCCGATCAGGACCGAAGGCTCTATCTTGCGGGCCTCGGCGTGCGCCGCAGCCTTTTCCAGTATGCGGGCGAGATTGTTCAGCGCGCGGGTAAATACGGGTACCGAGGCGTGATACATCGACATCTTCATAGGGGCTCTCCGGAGTGGGGTTCGGACTATCTGATCCAAAACCAAAGGATATCATGGGGCGTCACGAGCCGGGTCCTTTCCCTTGACCACCGAACGCCCGCTGATTAGCATACCCTCCATATCCAGGGATCTTCAACACCTCGCCAAACCGCAGGAGCGCGCCCAGGGCGAACACCATGATTCTGATTTTCGTACATGGCTGGAGCGTGACCAGCAAGGATACCTACGGCCAACTGCCCGAGGCCATACAGGCAGCCGCCTCCGCAAGCGGGTTGCAAATTGAAACCCGGCATATTTTTCTGGGCCGCTACATCAGCTTTCATGATGAAGTGACGCTTGACGATATAGCCCGCGCAATGGAATTCGCGATACAGAATGATCTCAAGGGGGTCAGCACGTTTTCCTGCATCACCCATTCTACCGGCGGCCCTATCGTACGCCGGTGGGTGGATATGTTTTATGGCTCCGACAAGCTGGCTCAATGTCCGTTACGCCACCTGGTCATGCTGGCACCCGCCAACCACGGTTCCGCGCTGGCCGTCATCGGAAGAAGCCGGGTGGGCCGCATCAAATCATGGTTCGAGGGTATCGAGCCCGGCGAGGGAGTACTCAACTGGCTCTGTCTCGGCAGCAGCGAAGCATGGGATCTGCAGGACAGCTTCACCGGCTACCATCTGGACGCTGCCCATTTTTATCCGTTTGTCCTCAGCGGAGAAACGATAGACAAGTCTTTTTACGATTTCGTGAACAGTTATCTCGTCGAGAAGGGATCGGACGGGGTCGTGCGGCTGGCCGGCGCGAACCTGAACTATACCTTCATGCGCCTGAAGCAGACCGAGGAACGCTTTGAAGGCGCAGACAGTAATTACGTGTTGAAGGTCGTTCCCAGACAGAAATCCCGTCCGCCGGCGACGCCGTTCGGCGTCATACCCAAAGCAAGCCATTCGGGAAACAAGATAGGCATCATGCGAAGCGTTACACCGAACAACGCATCCACGAAGCCTGTAGTCTCCGAGATCGTCAAATGCCTGGCCGTCAGGAACGTCGCGGATTACGAAAACCGCATTGCGGACCTGGATACGCTAACCGCCAGCACGCAAACAGACAATGCAGCGCAGCATGGCGGAACGCCTCAGCGCTTCGTGATGTTTATTTTCAGGGTCCGGGACAATGAAGGACGCGCGATCGGAGACTACGATCTCATCCTTCTCGGCGACGGCTTCCGACCTGACCGGCTGCCAAAGGGTTTCCACGTCGATCATCAGAAGAATCCCAGAAGCCAGGCGCTTACCTATTACATGAACTACGATGTCCTGGTGAATGCGAATGAACTGGGCATAAAGGTAGTTGCGCGGCCATCTCTTGGCATCCCCGGAAAGCCGCCGCAGGGGTTCGCAGGGTACCTGCCCTGCGAATTCCGGTTTACCGGCAGACAGTTCAGCCAGCTAATCAGGGCGAACGAGACGGTGTATCTCGACATCGTGCTGACGCGCCATGTCGATAAGGAGGTCATCAGATTCGAACCTCTTCAAGAGGGCAAGGGTTCCTTCAAGAATACAAAGCCCGCTGGTCATATTTCTTGATATCAACCGATCAATTCAGGGTGATTTTCATGTAGCCATGCTTCCAGTATCGACGCCAGATCTTGCGCCGCTCGCAAACAGGAGGCAGTCTCTTCCTCGCTAACCCCTTCACCGGTATAGTCGCTCAGGTTCCTTTTCCTGCGCAGCTTGTCGAGAACCGCCATGCGTTCGCTCGATAGCCCAATTGTCTTGGGCAGGCTCTGAATCACCGTTGCATGATGACCAGGCTCGCTGGTCGACGGGCGAAATCCTCTTGCCATCAACGCAGCGAGACCACATTGCATCACTGCTTTGTACGCCAGATCAAAACGCCCTTCCGGACTGATATCCTCGTTGCGCGCGTCTTTCAGGTTTCGATTTACCGCTGTCAGAAGCCGTGCGATCTCTTCCTGTGAGACCTCATGCGGCGCCAGCTTTCCGATCCGAACCAGATTTTCCAAGGTCATCTTCCCTCCCTAGAATAAACAAACGGGGGCGCTCCAGCACCCGTGACAAAAATGAGTCCTTCTCCCGGCGTTTTTTCCTGTATTCATCCCGGCCATAGACGTTCGGATTGATCTCACGGCGCAACCGTTCCTGGCAAGGATGTAATGCCTGTACAACCTCCTCGAAGGAAATCGTGCCGATCACCATGACATCAATATCGCTGGCGCGGCGCTCCCCACCGCTCGCGACAGAACCATAAACGAAAGCGGCGGAGATCTTGTCACCGAATGGAGCCAGCGCCTCCCGCAATACATCGATCGCCCCGGCGGTCTTCTTCAGAATCCCGCGCAACTCCTCGTAGATCGGACACGCCGGATCGGCCCGGTAACGCGCCAGATTACCTACCCTCTCGCGGCTCAGCACGCCGGCCTCGGTTAACTGCGAGAGCTCGCGCCGAAGGGTACCAGGCTGGGTATTCGTAATCCGCGCAATCTCGCGCAAGTGAAACGATTCATCGGGATGCAGCAACAACAGGCCCAGCACCTGACGACGGTAGGCGCCGAAAAACAGGGTAGCGAGATCGATGGAGGCCTGTGTTTTCATTTTAGCTACGAATGTAGCTTATTTTGCTACGTACTTCAAGATCACAAATTGTGACTTCGGGGGAGTTGGAGGTGTTTGGGGTAGTGGTGGGGTTGGTGAGAAGGTATAAGTAAGCGCGGTCCGGCGCTAGCCTTCTTCGAGAAGCCTGCTCGCGAGACGGCCGTCACGGCCCTCGGGGTCGGCGGCGACACTTTCTTCCAGATAGCGCCGGTAGGCCTCTTCATCCCGCTCGCCTTGCGCAACCAGCGCGGCGGCCATATAAGCCGCAGCCCGGAAGCCGCCCGCCATCTCTTCGAAGGCAGGATGGGCGAGGATGTCCTCCTGCAACAGCCGCTTGCCCTCCTGGTGGCGGTTGAAGAAGGTCGGGATATGAATGTAGGAATTCGCCGCCACCAGCAGGGTGTCGAGGTACCGGACGGGGTCGGTGTCCGCCGACAGAAGCTTCCTTGCCCGGTCGATCTCGCGCAGACCACTCTCGGTCAGACGGCCCTTGTCGATGTGGTTCGCCGCATCCCTGCCCTGCAAGGTCGTGCAGGCACCCAGATAGGCAATAAAGACCGCTTCCTGCGGATGGTCCTGGCTCAATGTCCTGAAGCGAAGGGTTGCATCGCGCACAGCCCGCTTCTCACCATCCACGGCGCGCAGGAAAACTTCCCGCGCCTCGGCGAGCTCGCGATCGACATCGTCGGCGTACGCGGGCCACACCACAAGCAGGAGCAGAAGACAGCAGAGTCGCATCAGGGCCATGGAACTCCCTCCGGGAGGGTCTTCCATATTATGCTGGAATCCGTGACGGCACCATACACCTGTCCCAGTTACCGCTCTACTTCCCGAGAAAGTCGTCCTTGCCGATCTCCACGCCGTTGTGCCTGAGGATCGCATAGGCGGTCGTGACATGGAAAAAGACACTCGGCAGCGCGCGCTCCAGCAGGTACGCGATGCCCGTAAACGTCAGCGGACCCGCGTGCGTCTTCAGCGTGATCGTCCTGTCCTCCGAACCGTCGATCTGTTCCGGCTTCACGGTATCGAGGTAGGCGACGGTCTTGCGCAGCCGAGCGACCAGTTCCGGAAAGCTCGTCTCTGTGTCTTCATACTTCGGCGGTTCCAGCCCGGCCAGACGCGCCGCGCAACCCTTGGCGTTGTCCGAGGCGATCTGTATCTGCTTCGACAAGGGCAGCATATCGGGATACAAACGGCCGTTGACCAGCACCGAGGTGTCTATCCTGCGGGCCTCGGCGTGGGCGGCGGCCTTCTCCAGGATGGTAGCGAGATTGTTCAGCATATGCGCGAATACGGGTACCGAGGCTTGGTACATCGACATCTTCATGGAGGTTCTCCAGATCGGGGTTTATGAATATCGGGATTCGGCTCCCTGCGGCACGTTCCTGGACGAATCGAGGTACAGGGTATCAGGACATATATCCTGCTCATTCGGCCATACGACAGTGCCATCGAGGACCGACGCCTGCTGGAAATATTCGGGATCCTTCAGTTCCCTGAATACACCAAAAGACAGCAGTTGCGAGCAGTCGTAGACGCCATGCTCGCCATTCGTGAACTCGATGTGCAGCAAATAGTCCGGTGACGCAATGACATTCTTGACCCTGGGGTTCATGACTATCACCTCAACGGTTCGATCCTGGGAAACTGTGGTCTGTCCCCTATTGTTCTGCTCGAGAAGGCGATGACCGAGTCGGGGCGATAGGCAGTACTCGGTCCCAGCTACAGAGCTATCGGCATAGCATCCCAAATCCGACCACGATACCGCCGTCCGTTTGCCTTCTTCGATCTTTTCTGGCCGTCCGCACCCCAAGCTCCCCATTGCTTGAAGAAAAAGGCCGTGCCCGCTTCATCGCACTGGCGCTTGATATTATCCACCCATGTACGCTTCATTGGTCGCGCCTTAAAGCCGGATTCACCACCGACGATTACCCAATGAATCCCGGCCAAGTTAATTTGGCCGAGGTCTTCGAGCAGCGGCTCAACGGACAGAAAGCGCACATTCGCATCAATTCCCCTCAATATCTCGATACGCGGAACACCGTGTTCGATATCCTCAACCGATACGCCCAGCCAGACATTGGCCGGCACATCCGTTTCAAGACAAAACTCCGCCATTCGCTCTGCACGCTTGGTCAATAATTGAAAGGTATGTTGCGAGGCCTGCTTCATTACCTCGAATACCCGGTGGATATAGTCGAACGGGACCTTCTCGTGAAACAGGTCCGACATCGAGTTCACGAAATAGATCGTCGGTTTCCGACGTTCCAGAGGCTCGGCAAGGCGCTCGGGCATCAACCGCAGGCGAAATCCGTTTTCATAGCCATATACTCCCATCGCCTGTAACCGCCGTGCCATGACCTCGGCATAGCAGTGCTTGCAGCCGGGAGAGATCTTGGTGCAGCCAATGGTGGGGTTCCAAGTCTGCTCCGTCCATTCGATCTTCGAGTTCGTAGTCATCGCTATCCCCTGAGGATATCGTTGGCGATACGTAATGCCGTGGGCGCGCCTTTCGGGTTTCCCGCCGCGAAACAGAGCAGGTACAAAGGGTTGTTCCTTGAGTTCATCAGTGGTAGCGGCGTCTCCGATACGCCCGCGAAAACCGTTTTCAGACGATCCACGAAAAACCGCCCGATCTTGTTAAAGTCCGCCCGCTTGATGTGCTGTACCGATTCTCCGCCAAACAGGTCCATTGTACGCTCGGCCTCATAGAATGCCTGTTCCCAGCTTTCGGTGCCGAAAATTCTTGTAAGGGCCTGTCGCCACACCTCCGGCGGCGGTCCGCCCTTGGTCAATAATCGATTCACACCCATACCGATGGGAAATAATATCCATAAATCGATAGCCCTGGTCGCTGCAATTGCCTCAATCACCGACCATTCGACTTGCATGCCATATGGGTCCAGAAAAACCACGGCTCGCGTGGATTGCCAATCTGTATCAGCGCACCACCGCAGCAGATATGAATTCGCATCAGCCTCAACAATCTCGATAAGGTCCGCCTTCTCTGGATATTGCTGTTTGAGTCTGCGAAGTTCCTCCGCGAAATTCTGGCTCCGTTCAATGAACAGATATCCTTTGAATGGCGGGTTCACCTCAAGTGCGATCCGGGCGCTGCCCTTAACGAATCTTTGGGTATCCTCATCATCGAATTCAGGGAACATGTCGAGTACCGATGATTTCTGATGATCACCCGCCCGGTATCCCGACCCGGCAAAGGCATCGACGTAAATCGGTCTGAAAAACTGCGCGCGGGGATTCTTCGCAAATATGGTCGTATAGGCGCACAAATATTTCCGTACCCGCTCAAGTTTTTCCTGTGTCCAGTTACCCCCAAAGCGCTGTTCTTTCATCACCCCTCCGCTGGATCATGAGAGAAATCCATTATTTTCATTAAGTTATAGACAGAATCTTTGATCTCCCCCGGATATCCTTGCTATGCGAACGTTCGTTCGGTAGCATAATCTGCATGTCATACGATAGTCAATATCTCGCCAAGCTCCAGGACTACTACGCCCGCCACCGCGTGCTGCCCTCCTATTCCGCGATCGGCAAGCTCGTTGGCCTGCGTTCCAAGGCCTCGGTCGCGGGCATGGTCCTGCGCCTGAAAGCCGAGGGGCTGCTCGAAAGCGCGCCGGGGCAACGGCTCAGGCCCGGTCCACGATTCTTCGAGCGTACCTATGCCGAGAGCGTCCAGGCCGGGCTGCCGAATCCGGCGGCGGACACCGGGGCGGACAATCTGACGATCGACGAATACCTGGTCAGCAATCCGTCGAAGACCCTGCTGATCCGCGTGCGAGGCGACTCGATGATCGACGCGGGGATTCTCCCGGACGACCTCGTCGTCGTCGAAAAGGGCCGGTCCGCGAAGGTCGGGGATATCGTCGTCGCGATCATCGAGAACGAGTTCACGCTGAAGCGACTCGGGCAGGAGCGGGGGCGGTTTGTGTTGCGGCCGGAGAATAAGGCTTATGCGGTGATTCGGCCGAAGGGGGAACTGGAGGTGTTTGGGGTGGTGGTGGGGGTGGTTCGAAGGTACAGGTAGTTGGCACGGCGCGGCACGGAAGCCTGAGGATTTCGCATAAGGAGCTACAGCATGAAGAAACACCACGAGGTCAGCCAGGTAAGAATTGAAGGCGGGATCCTTTATCTCGTTGTCGATGGCAAGGCCATCGAAAGAGACCTGCAAAAGATATCTCCATCGCTCGCAGCGGCAAGCGAAGCGGAGCAACAGCAATTCGAGATTTCACCATCCGGATACGGCATTCACTGGCCTTTGATCGATGAAGACCTGTCGATAGATGGCCTGCTTGGAATACCCACTTAAACAGCCCACTCCCCCGAAAGCAACTCCGCCTGCTCCAGCACTGTCTGCGTCGCTTTCTCCTGTTTATCCGGCGGATACCCATACTTCCGCAATATCCGCTTCACGATAACCCGCAATTGCGCACGCACGTTCTCGCGCATTGTCCAGTCAATAGTGACGTTCTTCTTCACGGTCTCCACCAGCTCGCGCGCGATGCCCACCAGCGTCGGCTCTCCGAGCACCTTGACCGCGCTGTCGTTAACTTCCAGCGCATCGTAGAAAGCCAGCTCGTCCTCGCTCAGCTTCAGCGCCTCGCCGCGCGCGTTGGCGGCGCGCATGTCTTTCGCAAGCTGAATCAGCTCTTCGATGACCTGGGCCGTTTCGATGGCGCGGTTCTGGTATTTGCGCACCGCCTGCTCCAGCAGGCTGGCGAAGGAGCGCGCCTGTACCACGTTGCGCCTCGACCGGGACCTGATCTCGCCCTTGAGCAGCTTCTGGAGCAGCTCGACGGCGAGGTTGCGTTGCGGCATGCCGCGTACTTCGGCCAGGAACTCGTCTGACAGAATGGAGATATCCGGCTTCTTGAGCCCGGCGGCGGCGAACACATCGATCACCTCATCGGAAGCCACCGCCTTCGAGATGATCTGCCGGATCGCATGCTCCAACTCCTCGTCGGTCTTGCGCTCCCCCGGCGCGCCCTTGGCGAGCACGGCGCGCACGGTCTGGAAGAAACCGACGTCGTCACGAATCTTCAGCGACTCCTCGTGCGGCACCGCGAGCGCGAAGGCCTGCGACAACCCGGTCACCGCGCGCAACAACCTGTTCTTTCCATCGTCCTGAACGAGAACATGTTCCTGCGCGGCTGACAGCAATGAGACCCGTTCCTGCGGCGTACCGGAGATCCACGCCGACCAGTCGAAGCCATGAAACAGATCGCGGCAGATTTCGTACTTCTCCTGCATCACCGCGACGGCCTCGGCCTGATCGAGCGCCGTCTTGCCGGTGCCGCCGCTCTCGGTGTAGGTCGCGAGCGCCTTTTTGAGTTCGTCGGCAAGTCCCAGGTAATCGACGACCAACCCGCCCGGCTTGTCCCTGAATACACGGTTCACGCGTGCGATCGCCTGCATGAGGCCATGGCTGCGCATCGGCTTGTCTATATACATAGTGTGCAAGCTCGGGGCGTCGAAGCCGGTCAGCCACATGTCGCGCACGATGACGATCTGGAACGGGTCCTTCGGGTTGCGGAAACGCGCGGCCAAGGCCTCGCGCCGGGCCTTGTTCCGGATGTGCGTCTGCCAATCGAGCGGATCGGAGGCCGAGCCGGTCATCACGACCTTCATCGATCCGCGCCCGTCGTCCTCGTGATGCCAGTCCGGCCGCAATTTGGCGATGGCGTCGTACAGATCGACACAGATGCGCCGGCTCATGCATACCACCATTGCCTTTCCCTCCATGGCATCGCTGAGTCGCCGCTCCCAATGCTCCACCAAATCGCCAGCGATGAGCCTGATCCGGTTCTCCGACCCGACCACGGCCTCAAGCTGTGCCCACCTGCTCTTGAGCTTCTCCTTGCGCTCGACCTCCTCGCCCTCGGTCGCTTCCTCGAACTCGGTGTCGATGTGCGGCTTTTCGGTCTCCTTCAGCTCCAGCCGGGCCAGCCGGCTCTCGTAATAGATCGGCACGGTCGCGCCGTCGGAGACCGCCCGCTGGATGTCGTAGATGCTGATGTAGTCGCCGAACACCGCGCGGGTGTTGGCGTCGGTCTGCTCTATCGGTGTGCCGGTGAAGCCGATGAACGAGGCATGCGGCAGCGCGTCGCGCATGTGCCGGGCGAAGCCGTCGATGAAGTCGTACTGGCTGCGGTGCGCCTCGTCGGCGATGACGACGATGTTGCGCCGCGTTGAAAGGACCGGGTGCCGATCCCCCTTTTCCTCCGGGAAGAACTTCTGGATCGTCGTGAACACCACGCCGCCGGACGCCACCTTCAGCTTCTCGCGCAGGTCGGCGCGGTCGGCCGCCTGTACCGGCGGCTGGTACAGCAGATCGCGGCAGCGGGCGAAGGTCGCGAAGAGCTGGTCGTCGAGGTCGTTGCGGTCGGTCAGCACCACCAGCGTCGGGTTCTCCATCGCCGGGTGCAGGATCACGCGGCCGGCGTAGAAGGCCATCGTCAGGCTCTTGCCCGATCCCTGCGTGTGCCACACCACGCCGACGCGCCGGTCGCCGGGGTCGCCACCGGGCTTCAATCCCGCCTCATAGCGACCTTGCTCATCCTGCGAGTTTTTGAGCGAAACCTGCTGCACCGCACGCAACGTCTCCTCGATCGCGACGTTGACTGCATGGAACTGGTGATACCCCGCCATCTTCTTGATGAGCCCGCCGCCTCCTCCCGCCGATGAAACATCCTCGAACACGAGGAAATGCCGCACCAGATCGAGAAAGCGTTGCCGGTCGAACACCCCTTCGAGCACCACCTGCAATTCGCTCAGCTTCGACGGAGCGTCCTCACGCCCGGTGATCGTGCGCCACGGCTTGAACCACTCCTTGCCCGCGCCGAGCGCGCCGATGCGCGCGTAGCGGCCGTCGGAAACCACCAGCGCCGCGTTGGTCGCGAACAGCGCAGGGATCTGGGCCTGATAGGTATGCAGCTGCTGGATCGCGGCCTCGACGGTCGCGTTCTCGTCGGCCGGGTTCTTGAGTTCGATCACCGCCAGCGGCAGGCCATTGACGAACAGCACCATGTCCGGCCGGCGCGTGTGCTGGCCCTCGGCGACGGTGAACTGATTGACGGCCAGCCAGTCGTTGCCGTCGGGCGCATCGAAGTCGATGACCCGCGCCTGCGCGCCCGCGATCGAGCCGTCCTTGCGGCGATACTCGACCGTCACGCCATCGACCAGCATCCGGTGCGCGGCACGGTTGCGCTCGATCAGCGACGGCGCATCGCTGCGCGTCAGCTTGCGGAAGGCGTCTTCCAGCGCCTCGGCGGGCAATGCGGGATTGAGGCGCGCCAGCGCCTGGCGCAGCCGGCCTTCGAGGATCACGTCGCGGTAACCGGGGTCGCCGCGCTCGGCACCGGTCATGCCCGCGGCGATCTCCGGGCCGTGCAGCACCGAATAGCCAAGGGACTCCAGCCAGGCGAGGGCGGCGTCTTCGACAACGGATTCGGTAAATGAGGTCATTCCGACACGTCCTCAGGGAAAGCCTTAAATAAGCAGCTCATTGTCACGTCTATTCTTTTTGTTCGCCGTACCAATCTCCAATGGCATACCTTTAAATAATGACATCGAGGCTGTAGAACTCGACCGGCTTGTCGGAAATTGCAATATGCATTTTTTGCATATTGCTTGCCCGTTCTAACTGTGGAAATGCTGATAGCTCATTACAACTTACTCAATGTGTTGAGTAATATTACTCAGGCATCGGACAGGCGCGAGCGTCTGGCCCAGTCCTCGGTTTGAGCTTGTGCAAATTTTGCACATGCTGCTAACCCATTGAATAACGGCCAATGCCAAGCGATCTTTGGCTCCCGAACACCGGAGGCTAATTGCGCCAAAACAGGAAATTCTTTTTATTTCATTAAGTTGCGAAACAACCGGCGCTTTTTCTGCCGAACGACCTAAATGAATACTACCGCCCCAGCACGAACCTTGCCCGCTCATGGCGCAGCATCTCGTAGGGCGTCATGAACCGCAGATCGAGCCCGATGCAAGCGTTGGGAATCTTGATGCGCTTGGGGGAATTGGCGGGCACTTCGTGGGTCACGACGACATGGCCGTTAGCCATGGCATGGGCGATAAGGTAAAAATCAGCGGCCTGGAAAAATATACTGATCGCCGCAGGCTCGTATCGCTGCCCTGTAGCCCAGGCGCTCACCTCGGAAAATCGCGCGGCGACACCGGTATCGGTGTTGAGAAACATACCGCTCCCCTTCTCACGCATCCACGCCGTCAGTTCATCATCACCCGCCGCGATCTCATCGGCCACCTTGTCGATGCTGAACACCCGACCCGCGGCATGGCTGTCAAGCAACCAGTCCCAAAACGCGGGGCAGAAATCCAGTCCGTAGTGCAGATTCTTGGCCTGAATGAAGATATTCGCGTCGAGCACGTAGGTCACTGCATCACTCCCAGCTCCCGCGCGGCTTCGTAGAAAGTGGAGGTCTTGCGCAGGCCGAGCATGCGGAACGCATCCTGAAACAAGGTCTGGCCTTCCAGCGTGCTGGAAAGTACAGCCCGTGCGAAGCGCTTCCCAACTCGCGCCCCGAGCGTGCGATAAAAATCGCCACCACCACTTACGCCCCGGTCGATCTCCCGAATGCGCGCCAGCTCTTCACCGTAACTCCGCCTGAGCGTGGGCTGATCGATGATTCCAGCATCAAATAGTCGACGAAGGGCCACCAGCGTGCTGACCTTGAAACTGCGCGCGAGACGCTGGATCTCCTCCGCCACCGGCTCACCGGGCCGATGCTCCCGTTGCAAATCGACGAGCGGCATCAGGAACTCGGCCGCCGTTGCATTGCACCAGCGCTCGACAGCCTGATCGGAAACATGCCCGGCATCGGGATCGGAGACACCGCTTTCACCCAACCAAATGTGGGCCAGCTCATGGGCAAGGGTGAACATCTGGGCAGCCTTGCTGTCCGCGGCGTTCACGAACACCAGTGGCGCAAGATCATCAGCCAGAGCAAATCCCCGGAACTCTTCCACCTCCAGCTTCCTGTGACTATTGCTGCCGACGATGGAACTCGCCATCACCAGCACCCCAGCATCCTCGGCCTTCACGACGAGCTGCCGCAGGGCATCGGTCCAGGTCGGCATCCGCTGCCGCTCCGCTATCGACAGAGCTAGCCTCTCCCGCATCACCCCAGCCACGCGAACGGGATCGGCCTGCACGCGCGCGCTACCCACGAAGTCGAGCGGCGCCATTCCATGCATGCGGGCGTAATCACGGAACCAGTCCTGCCGTTGCTGGCAGAGATAGGTCGTGTCCAGGAGGTTCGGGCTTGGGCGAACGACGCCTCGCGTTCTATGGGTTCGAAAGTCCGGGACCGGAAGCGGCTCATCCGGGGGTGCAGACAGGAAGAAATAACCGATCGGGACATGAACCGCCCGGGCGAAGTCCTCGAGTTGTCGCAAGGTAGGCTGGTGCTCGCCTGCCTCCCACTCCGTCAATTTGGGAAAGCGCCTGGCCAGCACGAGGGGCTCCAGCCCGGAGCGCAAACGCGCCCATGCCAGCAAAGCTGGTTTCACCTCGACCCTGTTCATGCCCACGCCCCCGAGACATCCCGTGAAAATATCCACAAGAGTACCCAATGCGGCGCACAAGAGGCAAAATATACCGGGCCTGAGGGGGGCGGCGTTGGCTGCTGAGGTGGATCTCAGTGGCTCGCCGCCTCCCACAGCGCGCGGATGGGAACGGCGTACATGCCGTCGCCGAATCCGGCACTGGTTTCCCCGTCGCACAGGACCACGCCACAGGCGAAACGCTTGCCGGCGGCCTCCTTGAGCTTGCGCAGTCCGCGAAAATCGCCCTTGGTAACGGTAGCGGCCGCCTTGACTTCAACGCCAGCAAGGCGGGTCACGCCGCGCTCGATCACCATGTCCACCTCGACCCCGTTGATAGCGGCTGATTGCAAGGCTTTATCGCGGCCAAATGTAAGCTTCTATAGCGGGAATTAACCCGGTAGCCGACGGAGATGATGGCGTCAAGGTTGTAGTACTTCAGATTACGCCGGACCTGCTGCTTGCCCTCGGTTTGAACTACTAAGAAATCCTTAGCAGTGCCGTCTCCTCCAGTTCCCCGTTATCAAAGACGTTTTTCAGGTGCATCGTGTCGTCTTCCCCCCATTCGCTGAGCTTCGGGAACTGGTCCGCCAGCGCGAGCGCGTCTAGCCTGACGTGCTCATGAGCCCAGGTAAGCACTCGGGATTAATTAGGATGCGGGTCATCTCAGCCGTAACAACTGCCTAAAATCTCACGTTTGTGTAATAAGGCCTGATTTCGCATCTTACGCATCTTCCTGGATTCCTTCATCCACGCTGTCTTTTGCTACACTCGTATAATGGAAATTTGTTAGCTCAGAAGTAAGAAAATCATCCATCAAAAGCTTGATAAACAAATCCTTTGAGACCTTGGTATCCAATAGAATTTTGTCTTGCGCCTCATTAAATCTGATCCTACCGGAAAGATTCGGAAAGGTTTGGCAGAACCGGATAATGTTGTCGTTGGAAACACCCGCCTTCAGGACCGGAGACGACTTGGCCACTTTCGTTAACCTTCTTGCATATTTAACATCTTCAAGAAGCTCATGCAGAACACCTGGATTTTCAACCAGACTGGAAGCCTCGATAGCGCCGATCCCCAGAGCAGCTTCTCTCTTTATCACTTCATGAAAACCAAAGCTTCTTTCTAATGCACCAAGATCAACCACCAACAAAGTGTCGTTGATGCGGAGCATCTGGAATCCGGCGCTGACACGAAGAAATTCATCATCCAATCTCTCAAGACGACTTGCTGATTTCTTTTTCTTAAGGAAGAAACCCTTCCTTCCAAAAATATTTACTGGCGCCATGGTCTTATACAGAACGATCTGACCAACATTATTTCCAATCTCTATCAGTAATGCCTTTATTGACGATAGATTTTGATCATTAAGATTCAACAAGGGCAAGCTATCTTGAGCAATCACTGTTTCTAGCGAAGACAGCTCTGCCGGTATCTCAAGATCGTAAACATAAATTGCATCGAGGCGCTCGTCCGACGATGACAGGTTGAGCAAGCATAATTCGCTCTTATCGGAGATCATTTCACGCAAACTCTGCATGAATAGATCTTTCAGACCATCCAGGGCATCCGCTTCAATATCCAGCCTGACAGGTACAGAGTTTTCATGACCCTTCAGCACAGCATAAACAGAAACCCCGATGTCGGCATAGTCATTGTAATATAACTGCAAGGAAGCCTTGAGATCGTCCGCAATCATCCCTTATTTCCCCGGACATAATAAATCCTCTCATCCAATTTGATGTAAGAGACCTTCTGTTTCTCAGTTAGCCGCCCTCGACAAATCAGGATGATTCCTTCTCTTTCTCCATTCTTGAAGCTGCCATTGGCGCGGTATATGTGAAAGCCAAGAAGGGCTAGCGACGGATTCGCGTAAAAGAGGTCGGTCTTGATATAGATAATCCCCATAACGACCAGAAGTAGTGCTAGCACAATCATTTGCCGACCACTACCAAAATCAAAACTGATCAAGGGAACAACATAAGTTGCAAGGAATGTCAGATGTTCATAGTTGATATCGTCAATTTTTCTTATCTCAAACGGTATATCCCTTGCGCCTTTTAGATCAAAGTCAAAGCGCAGATAAGCGAACAAGCAGTACAGTAGCGCCAGCATGGACAAAATCGGCAATGGATTGCTTATTGCCAGATGTTTCCACGCTTCCGGATCTTTGTAGGAAAAAGGGAAATCTGGAAGTTCTGCTGAGATGATCAGGAAGAACACAAATAGCAATCCCAGCGAAAGAACATAGAGGTCAATTTTTCGGCGAGTATTTTTCATTCATCCTCTATGTGCTTCCCGTGCCTCTCACCCGCAGATCTCCAAAAATGAGCCTGGGCAGCAACGTGTCACGCAGGGTGGCAAGCGCGCGGTTCTCGAAGTAAGGCTCAGGAATGCGGAGCAGGACTGGTCTCATCAACCGATTGAATGCCTTGCGGACATCCAATGGCGGGCCAATGACAGACATGGCGTTCAGTGAATCGGTCCAAACCGCATAGGGGATAGTGCTTCCCGTAGAATGGCGGGTCGCGAAATCGATCGTTTCGGGGTGGTGCAGCTGCAATGTCGCGAAAGCGAAATCGTCAGCCTGTCGCGGATAGAGAACGAACGCTGTTGTGCGGGTCGTTCCGTCGAACGGGGCGATACACACCTTGTGGAAATATGGGCGCATTGCCCCGAATAAGATGTCACCCTTGTAGAACTTGGTAAGACTGCTCTGTGCCTCGTCTCCGGACTTACTCTCGGTGAGGAAGAGCGACTTCGGCGAAATGCAGTCGATCGGAACGTACGGACGAGTAGCCGTCTCTGGAGATGCAGAGCAACGCTCCACGCGCTGGCACAGGAAGTCGCCAAGCGCGCCCACTGCCCACCCCCTCGGAATCTCCCCCAGCTCCGAGTCCTCGAAGGAATCCGGGAAGAGGTCGGCAAGGGACTGGAG